>CAYYDR010000001.1:208878-677688 GCA_964470695.1 uncultured Gammaproteobacteria bacterium | reverse complement strand
CCCTTAGTTATGAAGTGGCAAAAAGCTGGTCAGCTTATTTTTTTTATCATCTTGGTTTCAGCGGCCGCGCTTATTCAGGGGTCCCTTATTTACGCTTGGCCGGATTTTTTTAATCAGTTAAATCTAGTTTTGATTAGTTTAATTTTTGCTTTGTTTTTTTATGGTTTCCATTCCGCCCTCTTGGCATCGGTCGTAGCGGGCTTTTGGTTGGACCTTTTATTCTTTAATTTTTTTGGTTTTTATGTTTTAGTTTTAGGGCTTAGCGCTTTTTTAGCTTATTTAATTTTAAATAGCTGGCTAACTAATCGCTCCCTTTATTCTTTTGGACTTTTAATTTTAATCGCGACGGTAGTATATAATTTTTTGAGCGGCGGTTTAGCCTATTTTTTTGAATCAAGCCCGACAGTTTTTTTCTTGGGCCGCCCTTTATTCTGGCAGCAGCTTCTGTACCAGATTGCTTGGAGCGAGTTAGCCGCTTTTTTAATGTTTAGTTTAGTGGCCGCGGCCACCAGGCGGCTAAAACCATTTTTTTTGGAAAAGAAGTAGCCTTGTGCTATTATTTAAATATTCTTGTTGTTTAGACGGCTTTAATTATATTTACTAGCAAATATGTTCAAACATATGCATGATTTTATCACTATCGGCGGTACAACTAGAGATATTTCTTTTTTTACCGACCAGGGGGTATTATTGGATAATAAGCGGGATATATTGCGCCAGAAGTTATTAGCTTTTGAGTCGGGAGCTAAGATAAAAGTTGATCGCTTTTATTATTCTTTCGGCGGCGGTGCGGCTAACGCGGCGGTTTGCTTAACTAATTTTGGCCTTAAAACCGCTTGTCTAGCTCCGGTTGGAGATGATGAGAATGGCCGGGAAATCATTGCTAATTTAAAAAGACGGGGCGTTGACGCTAAATTAGTAGAGAAAAAAACTGGAGCTCAAAGCGGCTCGTCGTTTATATTAATTGATCCGTCGGGAGAAAGAATAATTTTTGCCCAGCGCGGTGCTAATAAAAGCTTGGCCATATCTTCCCGCCAGTTAGGTTCTCTGCGCCAGGCTAAAAATATTTACATTGCGTCTTTAACCGGCAATTGGCTGAAAAATTTACGAGCTATTTTCTCAGCAGTGGCGCCGGACGGGCCGAGCGTTTTTTGGAACCCCGGCATGACCCAGTACGCGCATGGTCCAGAAAAATTAGGGCCCTTCTTAAAGAAGACTAAAGTTTTAGCTTGCAATAAGGACGAAGCGATTCAATTTGTATTAGCCTCTAAGAAAAATAAATATAGCCAGACGGTTTTAAATAGAGAAGAGAATTTAGTTAAAATAATTCATAGCTTTGGTCCAAAAGTAGCGGTTTTAACCCTTGGTGACGACGGGGTAATAGTTTATGACGGCCGGAAAATTTATCGGCGGTTTATTAAAAAAGATAAAAAACGAGTTGATACGACCGGAATTGGCGATGTTTTTAATTCCTCTTTTGCGGCCGGCATGGAGCTTTTCCGGGGTGATATTGATAAAGCGCTTGATTTAAGCCTAAAAAATGCGGCCGCTAAAGTAGCTCATTTAGGCGCTCAGGTCGGTTTATTGACTCGTCGGGATATTTTAAAAGATATTAAGAAAAAATAGTTTATGATAGAGGGGATAATAATTAAAAAATTAAATAAATATACGGACGATAGGGGTTGGTTAACGGAAATATTCCGAGCTGATGAATTGAATTTTGATCCAGCCATGTCTTACGTCAGTTTAACTAATCCGGGAGTGGCGCGCGGTCCGCACGAGCATGTTTATCAAAGCGACTGCTTTGTCTTCTTAGGGCCGGGCAGTTTTTGTCTTTATCTTTGGGACAGGCGTGATTCCTCGGCGACTAATGGAGAGTATTTAGAAATTGAAGTTGGTGAAAATAATCCCAGCTTGGTAATTGTTCCCCCCGGTGTCGTCCATGGCTATAAATGTATTTCTGATATCCCCGCTTTAAGTATAAACTTACCAGATAAATTGTATAAAGGAGAGGGGAAGAAGGAAGAGGTAGACGAAATCCGTTGGGAAATAGATCCTAATAGCCCCTATAAAATAAGTTAAGTTGTAATTTTTATTAGTAATTTGAAATTATGTTTTAAGGAGCGAATGTTTTTTTCGCAGAAAAAAACTAGCGGGAAAAACATGGTTTAAAATTACTAGTTAATAATTAATAATATGTGTGTATTTTGCCAGATAGTTAATGGGGAGCTTCCGTCTTGGAAAATCTATGAAGATGATAAAGTCTTTGTCTTTTTAGATATCCAGCCGGCCAATCCGGGTCATACCTTGGTAATAAGCAAGAAACATTATCGTAACATTGAGGATATTAACGAAGAGGATTTAACGGCGATTATTTTAACGGTTAAAAAAATCGGCCGCCTTTTGAAAGATAAGTTCGGCGTCGCTGGTTATAATGTTACAACTAATAATGATCCAGTCTCAGGACAGAATGTTCCGCACATTCATTTCCATGTCATTCCTCGCCATGCAGGAGACGGCCATGTTCAATGGCCGACCTTTGAATATGGTCCGGGTGAGCCAGAGGAGATTATTAAAAAACTAACTAGTTAAAATATGAAATTGCTCGTTACCGGCGGGGCCGGTTTTATCGGTTCTAATTTTATCCACTATTGGCTTAAGAACCATCCGTCCGACCAAATAATTAATTTGGATCTTTTGACTTATGCTGGTAATCTGGATAATCTTAAAGACTTGGAAAATAATCATAACTATAGTTTTATAAAAGGCGACATCACTGACGCCGGATTAGTTAATTCTTTGATGCCTGGTTTAGACTTAATTGTCCATTTTGCCGCCGAAAGCCATGTTGACCGTTCAATTAAGAATAGCGCTGATTTTATCCGGACCAATGTTGAGGGAACAAGGGTTTTGTTAGAAGCGGCTAAAAATAATGGAAATATTCGTTTTCATCATATTTCTACCGATGAAGTATTCGGAACTTTAGGTATTAATGACGCGGCTTTCAATGAGAAGACGCCCTATGATCCGCGCTCTCCTTATAGCGCTTCCAAGGCGAGCTCCGATCATTTAGTGCGGGCTTATTACCATACCCATAAATTGCCGATTACAATTTCCAATTGCTCTAATAACTATGGCCCATACCAGTATCCGGAAAAACTGATTCCGCTTTTTGTTACTAACCTCATAGAAGGGCGGCTGGTCCCAGTTTATGGTGCCGGTGCTAATATCCGCGATTGGATACATGTTGACGACCATAATCGCGGCGTGGAATTAATAATTCAGAAAGGGAAGATAGGTGAAACTTACTGTCTGGGCGGAGGAAGTGAAAAAACCAATTTGGAGATTACTAAGCTTATTTTAGGGTTGATGGGCAAGGGAGAAGAAATGATTGACTATGTTCCTGACCGTTTGGGCCATGACCTCCGTTACGCGATTGATTTTTCCAAAGCTAAGATAGAATTAGGCTGGGAGCCGAAAATAGATTTTGTCTCGGGTTTGGCTAGCACGGTTGAATGGTATAAAAATAATATCGCCTGGTGGAAAAAATTAAAAAAATAATATTATAATTTAAAATAGCCAATAATTTTTAATACCCCGACTTATGTCTAATAAAAAAATATTTATTATTGAGGATGATTCCAATCTTCTTTACGGCCTAGAGGCTCAGTTTACCGCTGATGAATTTGAGGTAGAAGTTTCATCGGGCGATGAAGAGCTGGAAGAACTTATGACCCGCTTGCAAGATTTTGAACCGGATTATATTATCCTTGATCTTATTCTGCCTAAAGTTGATGGGTTTGAAATTATTAAAAAAATAAAAGCCGATGATGAGCTGAATGACAGGCAAATTTTTATTTTTACTGATCTAAGTGATGAAGATAGCCATCAGCGCAGCTTGGCTTTGGGAGCGGATTATGTCTTTTTGAAGGATGATTTTGATACTTTTGAATTTTCAGAAAAAGTAAAAAAAATTATCGCGAATCAGGAAAAAATAACGACTAGCGATGAGGATAGGGATTACGAAGAGTAGTCTCTAAGTCGGTTGACTAAGAGGCTTAAAGATACTAAGATGAATTAGTATTGATTTTTATGTTTATTAAGCGAATTGGCATTGATTTAGGCACAACCTATACCCTGATTTATTTACCGCGCCGCGGCATTGTTATTAATGAGCCGAGCGTTGTTGCGGTATCGGTGGCTGATAAAAAAATCCTAGCAGTCGGTAATGAGGCTAAGGATATGATTGGGCGTACTCCAGACACGATTATTGCCGTTCGTCCTCTTAAAGACGGCGTGATTGCTGACTATCGGGCGACAGAAGCCATGATACGTTATTTTATTAATAAAACTTTAGGCGGGATTCGCCTTTTCCGTCCCGAAGTAATGGTCGCGGTACCGGCTGGGATTTCTTCAACTGAACGCCGAGCGGTTATTGAAGCGACGATTGCTGCTGGTGCTAAAGCCGCTTATATTATCAAAGAGCCAGTCGCGGCGGCGATTGGAGCCGATATCCCGATTGGTTCATCAACCGGCCACATGGTCATTGATATTGGTGGTGGTACGGCGGAAATGGCGGTTATTTCTCTGGGCGGCATCGTGGCCTCAACTTCGGTTCGCGTGGGAGGAAATAAATTTGATGCAGCTATTTTAGAATATGTCCGCAAGAAATATAATTTAGCGATTGGCGAAAGAACGGCTGAAGAAATTAAAATTAATATCGGTTCGGCTTTGTATATGGAAGATAAGCTATATTTAGAAATCAGAGGCCGCGATATTGTGACCGGCTTGCCGCGTAGCATTACGGTTTCTAGCGATGACGTAACTGAAGCTATCCAGAATGAATTAGAGGCGATTATTTCAGCAGCCAAAAAAGTTTTGCATAAAACCCCTCCCGAACTATCGGCCGATATTATGGACAAAGGAATAGTTATGACAGGCGGCAGCAGCCTCCTGCGCAATATTGATCAGTTAATTGCCCGGACCACCGGAGTGTCGGCCTATGTCGCTGATGATGCGATGCTCTGCGTAGCTAAAGGGACGGGAATTGCTTTAGATAATTTAGATTCCTATAAACGTAGTATTTTAGCGACTAAATAATTAGCTGGCCGGGCGGGTCAGCTGATTTTATTATGATGATTAATCGGTTTATATGATTATTGGCATTGACGCTTCACGCGCTAACATCAAGCATAAGACCGGTACGGAATGGTACTCTTTTTATCTTATCAAAAATTTAGCAGTTCTTGATAAGACTAACACCTATTGGCTTTATGTTAATAAGCCGCCGCGCCCAGAACTAATTGAAGCCATTAAAGATAATCCTAATTTTTCTTTCAAGTTGCTCCATTGGCCACTTCATGCTTTTTGGACTTTGGGCCGCTTGACCTGGGAAATGTTATGGTGCCGGCCTGATATTCTTTTTGTTCCCGCCCATGCTTTACCATTATTTGGCCCTTTTAAAACCGTTAACACTATCCATGATGTAGCCTTCAGGCGCGAACATAATTTATATCGTTCCGTTAAAGTTAAAACTTCATTTTCCGGCTCTCGCCGTTTAATAGATTTTTTAGTGCGCGCCTTGACTCTGGGCAAATATCGCTCCGAGTCGGTTGATTATCTGCATTGGTCAACTACTTTCGCCTTGCGCCATGCTAAAAAGATTATTACGGTCTCTGATTTTACTAAAAAAGAAATTCTAGAACTATATCCAAAAGATATTTTGGAGAAGAAAATAGCAGTTATCCATAATGGTTACAATAATGAAGTTTACCGCCCCCTCAGCGCTCCGGATAAGACCAGCGAAATTCTCGCTAGATATAATTTAACTGATCCCTATTTTTTGTATGTTGGACGTTTAGAAAAAAAGAAGAATATTACCTCTCTGGTTGAGGGGTTTGCTCTTTTAAAAGAAAATTATCCAGAAATTCAGACTAAGTTATTATTAATTGGCGACGCGGGGTTCGGTTATGACGAAATAATGTATGTCATTGAAGAATTTAATTTAGAATCGCAAGTTAAAATTCCGGGCTGGGTCAGTGAAGAGGACTTGCCTTATATATTTAACGCGGCTAGCGCCTTTATTTTTCCCTCTAAGCATGAAGGATTTGGTATCCCGGTTTTGCAGGCTATGGCCTGCGGCCTGCCCGCAGCTGTTTCTGATTTGCCGGTCCTAAGGGAAATTGCTGATGACGCGGTCCTTTATTTTAATCAGAATGATAAGACCTCAATTGCCGAGGCGATGCATAGAATTATCAGTGATCAATCTTTAAGAGATTCTTTAAAGAGGAGGGGTCTGGAAAGAGCCCAGGAATTCAGCTGGCGACGCTGCGCCGAGGAAACTCTCCGGCTTTTTGAAAGTTTATAGTTTTTAAGAAAAATTAAAGGAAGGATAGCCCTAGAGGCTAGTTTCATAAAAAGCGGTATTTGTGATATTATTAAGATGTTATATGAAAAAATTATTAGCATCTTTTTTTATTTTATTTTTTTGCTTGGCCGGACCGGCTCAGGCGGTTTTTGCGCCCAATGACCCTTATTATAAAAATCAGTGGTATTTAGCTAAAATTAAAGCGGATAGCGCTTGGGAAAAAATTAGTGATAGCCCAGATATCGTCATTGCAGTTATTGATTCCGGCATCCAGGTCAGCCACCCTGATTTAGCTGATAATATTTGGAAAAATAAACAAGAAAAACCTAATAATAATCTAGACGATGACCATAATGGTTTTATTGATGATTATAATGGCTGGGATTTTGTTAATAATGTACCTGACCCTTCGCCTAAGTTTAGCTCAGGCTGGACAGAGGCTGGCGTTTCGCATGGCACAATGATAGCTGGCATAATTGCCGCCCATGGCAATAATCAATTAGGGGTTGCTGGACTTACTTGGCAGGCGCAGATTATGCCTCTTAAAGTTTTAAATGATAAAGGAGAGGGAAGAATAAATGATGTAGTCAGGGCTATTGATTACGCGGTCAATAACGGAGCCGATATAATTAATTTGAGTTTCGTATCCTTTAATTATAGTGAGACCATGCAAGAAGCGATTCGCCGCGCTCATAAGGCAGGGACAATGATTGTAGCGGCTGCCGGCAATGAGCAGTCGGCCGGAGCTGGTTATAATATTGATAAAACTCCGATTTACCCAGCTTGCTATGACGGATCGTTCAGTGAAAATATGGTAATTGGCGTTGCCGCGACTGATGCGCTTGACCAAAAGGCTAAATTTTCTAGTTATGGTACGCGTTGTGTTGATTTAGCCGCTCCGGGAATAAGTTTTTTCAGCGCCGTGACCATTGGCTCTAATCAAGAGATGCCGGATAAAGCCTATGATGGCTATTGGTCCGGTACTTCAATGGCCGCCCCTTTAGTCTCCGCGACCCTGGCTTTAATCGCCCAGGCTAATCCGGAACTCAGCCGCCGAGAAATAGTTAATATTCTGTTTGCCTCAACTGATAATATCAGCCGGCTTAACCCTGATTATCCCGGCGAGCTGGGCAATGGTCGGTTAAATGTGAATAGGGCGGTGGAGTTAGCTAAAGAGCAGCTCTATAGCCGTTTGGGACGTTTAGTAGTTATTCCAGTTAAGTCCGGGAAAAATATAAAATTAACTGCCTCTAACGGCGATATAGTTAGCCAATTATCGGGTGCTAATTTTAAGGCCGGAGCTAATGTTGCTGCTGGAGATATTAATGGCGATGGATTTGAAGAATTAGTTTTAGCTAGCGGTGCTAATTCAGAACCGCAGGTTCAAATATTTGACTATAAGGGACGTTTAATAAAACGTTTTTTAGCTTATGATAAGAGTTTGCGTGGCGGGGTTAGTATAGCGGTCTTTGATGTGGATAATGATGACAAGGAGGAAATAATTGTCGCTCCGGCTTCAGCCGGTAGTGGCCAGGTAAAAATTTTTGATGGCACTGGCAAGCTGAAAAAGCAGTTTTTTGTTGATAGTAAAAATTGGCGCGGCGGCTTAAGTTTAGCGGCGGGTGATTTGGAGGGTAAAGATGAGCCGAGAATCGTCGTTGCTTATGGCAGCGGCCAAGAGCCGCAAGTTAAGATATTTACGGCCGCGGGAAAATTAGTAAGCGCTTTTTACGCTTATGAAAAGAAGTTTAGAGGCGGTGTAAAAGTAACGGTTGCGAATTTAGACGGTCGGAGTGCCCATAATAAGGCGGAAATTATTGTTTCTCCTGGCGCGGGACGGGAGTCATTGGTTAAAATCTTTGATCACCGCGCTAGCCTAAAAAATCAATTTTTAGCCTATGGACGTAATTGGCGGGGTGGCGTTAATATTGCGGCCGGCGATATTAATAATGATGGTATTGCCGAAATTGTCACCGGGGCCCAGCCTGGCGCTGCGCCGCATGTCCGTTCTTTTAATGGTCGGGGAGAGTTATTAGAATCTTTTTACGCCTGGGAAGAGGGCTGGAATGGCGGAGTAAATATTGGTATAATAAAGATAAATAATTAAGCCATAGCTTATGTCTAAACAAGTAATTTTTGATAAGAAAAACGTTTTGGTGGCGGGTGGAGCTGGCTTCATCGGCTCTCATCTATGTGACGAACTGGTTAAGACCAATAAAGTCATCTGCGTTGATAATTTTATCTCTGGCAGCGAGCGCAATATTGATCACCTTTTGGCTAATCCGGACTTCGTTTTTATTAATCATGATTTATCACAGCCTCTAGACTTAGAGAAAGCCCAGGAGCTTAAGAAGTTTAAAGTGGAATTTCAGGGCCTGCAGGAAATATATAATCTGGCCTGTCCGATGTCACCGCGATATTTTATGGAAAATCGCATCGCTACTTTAGCCGCTAATTCTTACGCCGTTAAAAATTTATTAGATTTAGCTGTTAAATATAATTCTAAATTTTTACAATTTTCTTCCTCGGTTGTTTATGGTTTGCGTAAATCTGATAAACCTGGTGAAATGGTTAAAGAGGGTGATTGGGGAACCGTTGATCATCTTTCGGAGCGCAGCGCTTATGATGAGGGAAAGCGTTTCTCGGAAACTATGGTAGCTAATTATCGCTCAGTTTATAATATTGACGCGCGGATTATCCGCTTATTTAGAACCTATGGCCCGCGCATGCAGGCCGAAGACGGTCAAATGATTCCGGATTTTATTACTAGCGCTTTAGAGAATAAGGATATAGTTATAAATGGTGATGAGACATTTTCTTCTTCTTTCTGTTATATTAATGATGTGATTGACGTGATCGGCAAGTTTATGAATTCAGAATTGCCTGGGCCGATTAATATTGGTTCAGATGTAGATGTTAATTTAACTGACTTAGTTAAAATAATTATTAAAGAAACTAACTCTCAATCAAAAATTACCTATACCGATCGCCATATGTTTATTACCGAGCTGGCGCTGCCGGACATTCATTTAGCCAAAAATGAATTAGGCTGGATGCCGGTTGTTACTCTGGAAAACGGTTTGAAAAAGACTATTTTTGATATTGACGCTAATAAAAAACTGCAGGGGTTTGGGGCTTAATATTTTTATAAATAGATAAATAAAAACAGGCGTTTAGGCCTGTTTTTATTTTAACTAATGGTTTTACTAATTAATTTTTTCCCCTTTCTACCAATCTCTGTCTTAAATTTTCCACATCACCAGGGCGGAATAATCGATCTTGAGGCTTCATTAACTCCGAGATGCCGCCGATATTGGCGGCAATTATCGCTAGGCCAGTCGCCTGGGCGCCATAAATAACTGTAGGAGAATTTTCATAGCAAAGTGACGGGACTATTAAGCAGTCGCTCTCAGCTTTAATATTTTCCGTTTCCTCATAAGATAAGGGGCCGAGCCAAATAATTCTTTTATCGCTTTGCGCTAGAAGTTTTGCTTCGGCTAAATCAGTGCCGCCGCCCCGAATAGCAAAGGTTAGCCGGAAATTAACATCGCTAATTTTTTTAAAGGCGTCTATTAATAAGAAAACCCCCTTCGTTTTTTCTATCTGCCCAATAAATAAGAATCTCGTTTCTTTATCGGTTCGGTTAACTTTTAGTTTTGAGCTCGCTGGCCACTTAAATGGCCTAACTTCTTTTGCTGATTTCGCAAAAAATCCAAATTTTTCATGTTCGCCTAAAAGCCATTTTGAAGGAGAGATAATTTTGTCCGGCGAGCCAAATAGTCTTTTTGTTATAGCGCGATATATTCGGGCTGATAGGCTTTGTAGTTTTTTCTCTTGCCCCCAGATCATTAGGCCGGAAGGATGTAATAGTTGAATGTCATGTAAAAAATGTTCGTGGCGTATTTTAAGTCGCCGTATAGCGCGCGGTGTTAAGAAACCAAGGCCCATTAAGTTGTGGGTGATGACTAAATCGGGCTTATTAGAAATAAGTATTCTTTTTATTTGCCAGTATTTACGCAGGCAGATTAGGTTAATTATTTGCCAGATCAGTCGGTAGAGAGAATTATGTTTATTTAAATTATAGTACTCGGATTTTATGTAGTAGACGGGGCAAGAGTCCGAACTAGGCTTGATGTCTTTCGCCGTCTTCGTAGTAATTATAAAAACCTCATGACCAGCCTTAATAAGCTCATCGGCCATCATCAGTACCGTAGTTTCCGCTCCGCCCCGGCTGAGTCCGCCGTATAAATTGTGGCAAAGGCCAATTTTCATATTAGGAGATTTTATATTAGGAGAATAAATCATTAAGCCGCGAAGCCATGAGGCCTAAACTATATTTTTTCTCCGCTAGTCGTCTGGCGGCGGCCGGCATATTATGCCGCGATTCCTCGTTAGCTAAAATTAATTCTAGTTTCTGTTTTAAATCTGTTTCGCTGCCAGCTTCAAATAGCCAGCCTTCCTGGTAATTATCAAAGACGCGGCGGACACCAGGTAGGTCAGAGGCTAAGACTGGCACGCCGCAAGCTAGAGCTTCAATTAGGACTATTCCGAAGGCCTCATTGCTATTAATAGATGGCAGAATTAATAAATCAGCGTTTTGGTAAGAGCGGATTAATTCCGCGTCAGTTAATTTGCCGGCGAATTCCACTTTGTTGCTTATGTTGAGTTCTAGGGCTAGTGCTTCATAATCGGATTGCTGGTCGCCGCTACCGACTATTTTTAAGCGCCAGTTAGGGAATTTAGTTTTGGCTAAAGCGTTAAGCAATATATTAACTCCTTTAAAATAATGGGCGCGGTCTAAGCCGCCGACAAATAATAGATCAACCCGGTCTTTTTTAAGAAAATGATCATTAACATAATTAATCATTTCTTTGGCCTTGGCTATGGCGCGGTTGTCGGTCGGACTTTTTAGAGAGCCGGGGCAGAATTTATTTAAATCAATTCCGAAGGGAATCTCCCGAAATTTTTCCGGGCAAGAAAGATAATATTTTTTGATCTGGCTGCTTTTTATATAGTCCAAGCTAGCGCTAACAATCAGATCTGCGGACTTAAGTAGGGAGCGGAGTATTAGGCGGCTAGGCAGACTCAAAAGTTTAGCGGCTAAAGATAGGTTCTTAACATCCATGTGATAATGGATAATAAGTTTTGGGCGTTTAAAAAATAATTTAAAAAGCCAGACTACTTCCGCTGTTCCGAAAAAAGGGTAGTGGAGATAAATATAATCAAAGTGGCGCAGGCGCCATAATAGTTGCGGTAAAAAAGCGCCGTGGCCGTATTTGAGCCACGGTTTTAAATTGTCGGGATGGAAGTTAACTACTTCGTGTTGGGTGGAAAGTAATTGACTGATCTGATTGGCGCTATTACCGATGCCGCCGGAGTAAGGCGGCCAGGCGCAAGCAATAAAAGCTATTTTCATAAGGCGCTCTTTTTTCTATTCCTAATATTTATTTTTGCTTATCGTTTAGAGTCAGTTGCCTAGCGACTTCGGTTAGATTTTGGTCTAGTTTGGCTACCGTTAATCTTAGGCGGAAAATTAAATAGAATAAGCCTAGGACGGCGAGGTAAATCAAAAAATTAATACCGCTGCCAGAAAAACCAAAAAAAGCGACCAAACGATCTATTTGTTTGATAAAGATAACCGCAATGGCGGATAGAAGCCAGAATAAGAGCCAAAGGCTGAATTCGTTGCGGCTGATTTTATTTTTTCTTTTTTCGCTGCTAAGGCGTAAGACAAAGAAAAAAATGATAATTAAAGCAATGATTTGTTGCAGCATATACTTAATTTAGCTATTTATTCATTAACTCTCTACTTAAGAAAACTAAAACTTTTATTTAATTATTTTATGGATTAACAGGTCTTTCATTACCTTAAATCCGCCCGACAGTCTTTGCCCGAATTTATGGTAGACGACGGTAATCGGCACTTCGGCTATTTTTAGCTGGTTTTTAAAAGCTTTAATTTGGATTTCGCTGTTATGAGCCATTTCTCGGTTAAAGATGCGGATAGTTTCGGCGGCGCGGCGATTCATGGCTCTAAAGCCGTTTTGCGGATCACTAAGCTTGATGCCTAAAAAAAATCTGGTAAAAATTTGAGCGAGCGGATAAATAATGTATTTTTTAGTAAAAGGGAAGTTGGTTTTTTTACCTAAGAAGCGGGAGCCGAAAACAATGTCCACCCCCTCGTCTTTAATTGGTTTAACCATGTCGGGGATTTCGCTAGCTGAAAATTGGTCATCGGCGTCAAAATGGACTATGATATCGGCGCCATTTTTTAGGGCGTAGTCATTGCCAGTCTGCAGCGCCGCCCCCTGGCCGCGGTTAATAGGATGACGGAGAATTTTCGCTCCGGCTGCCTCAGCTAGAGCGCTAGTTTCATCCTGAGAACAATCATCTACTACGACCACCTCGTCAACGTATGATTTAGCCCCAGCTACCACCTTGGCAATATTTTTGGCCTCATTCCAGGCCGGTATAACGCAAACTACTTTCATATTAGGCCTTCCTTTATTTTCCTTTTTTTATCATGTTCTAAGGAGCGATGGCCGATTTTAGCGGCTAACTTTAACCAATCCTTTTCTGACAGCGGATTATTATTAATTAGCTGTTTTTTTAATTCGGGTGTAATTTTTAGTATTTCAAATAAGCCAATAGCCTGGCGCCGGTCTTTTTTCTGGGGAGCGGTCAGCCGCTTCAGTTTAATTAGCTTCTGGCCGATGATTGCTTTCAGGCTATCAAGTTTTAGGGAGTCGGGCAAGTCAATATTTAATAAGCGGCGTAGAGAGGCCCAAGAGTCTTCGGCTTGGATGGTGCCGATAACTAGGTGTCCAGTAGCCGCCGTTAAAACAGCTTCCTTTAGATTATTGCCTTCTTCTAGATTTTCCGCTAAGACTATGTCGCAATCATGTTGCCTGATTTTTTCCCAATTAGCTGAATTAAGGCCCATGATATTAATTCCCGGCACTTCGTAAGCCGGCCGTTTGTCTAATAAACAGATATTTAAGTTTGGATTATTCAGAGATAACAATAAAGCCTGGAGAGTGGCACTTTTGCCATTCTCTGGTTGAGAGCTGATTAGAATTAGCCCAGATTGTAATTTTAGGATTTTTTCTAATTCTTTTTTGTCATCGCTTTGTAAGCCCAATTGGTTGAGCCGCCAGATTTTAACAGCTGGCTTAGCAATATCAATAATTAATTTTTCTCCATTATTTTCCGGTTTTATAGTTAAATAAAAGTTAAAATTTTGTTTCTCGCTTCTTATTCGGCAATATTTTTTAGTAACTAGTTCCCCGGGCAGAATATTAAACATGGGCCGATAGTCGTCTAGAAGCTCAGCCTCATGGTGCCTTTTCCAGCTTAAACTACGCTTCTGACCGTCGTCTCGCAAATAGTCTAAAAAGAAGCGGTCTGGCCGGCTAGTTATGGTGAGCCGTCCGGCCTTATCCGAAACAGCGCAATTAAGAAGTTTAGTGATTGTTTTTTTGCTCATAATACTTAAGATAGACTAATTATAACATAGTTTTGTATTATTTTAAAATGTGTTAAACTTAAAATAAGTCAGATAATTTAATCTTTATTTATGGCCTATTCTAATTTTTATGCCAATTTTTATTCTTTAGGTCAACGGGCTCTAGCCGCCTTGTCGGCGGTATGGCATTTTTTCCCCAGCCGCCTTTATCTCCTTGGCCTGGTTGCCCTTCAAGCGGTTGCTTGGTTGCAAGCCTTTTTTATTTTTCGGAATCTATCTGGAGATTTTTTGGTTTTACATTATAATGTTGATTTTGGGACTGATTTGGTCGGTCCGCCCGTTCAGATTTTCCTTTACCCCTTGTTTGGCCTGGGAATATCAGTAATAAACATAATATTAACGGCTATTTTTAATCGTCATAAGGATTTTTCAATTCTCGCCCATTCACTATTAGCGGCCGCTCTCGCTTTTGGCTTATTCTTGAATTTAGCCCTCTGGTTTATTTATTTGGTCAACTTTAGATAATTATTATTTATGATGGAATTTTACGTTATTAAAGTTTTATTTTTTTCTACTTTTGCCTTTATTTTTGCCATTCTCGCTACGCCTCTTCTGACCCATTATTTATATAAATATAAGCTGGGTAAAAAAATTCGTAATTCAGGCGCGACGCCAATATTTAGTGAATTGCACGCTCATAAAGAGGGAACTCCGGTAATGGGCGGCGTCTTGGTCTGGGGGACTCTCTTAATTTTTATCTTATTGTTTTCATTTTTAGGCAATCTGTTTCCGGATGGCATCTTAGGGCATTTGAATTTCTTGTCCCGGTCAGAAACACTTTTACCTTTAGGAGCTTTGATAATTACCGCTTTAATTGGTTTATTTGATGATTGGCTAGACGTTCGTGGTAAAGGAGTAGCTGGGGGCGGCGGGCTTAAACTTTATCATCGTCTGGTTATTTATACTTTAATAGCTTTAGCCGGGGCGCTATGGTTCTATTTTAAGTTGGATTGGTCGGTTTTTCATGTGCCTTTTTTAGGTAATTTTGAAATCGGTGCCTGGTATATACCGCTTTTTATTTTTATTATTGTAGCCACTTCTTTTTCAGTTAATGAGAGTGATGGTTTAGACGGTCTAGCCGGGGGGACTCTTTTAATCGCCTTCGCGGCTTATGCAGTTATCGCCTTTTCTCTGGGGCGCTATGAACTAGCGACTTTCTGCGGCGTTATTATTGGCTCTTTACTAGCTTTCCTCTGGTTTAATATTCCGCCCGCCCGTTTTTATATGGGGGATACGGGGGCGATGAGTCTAGGTGTTACTCTCGGCGTTATTGCCATGTTAACTAATAATTCTTTATTATTAATTTTTTTCGGTCTCATCTTTATTATTGAATCCCTGTCGGTTATTATTCAAGCTATTTCTAAAAAATTACGGGGCAAGAAAATATTCTTATCAAGCCCCATACATCATCATTTCCAGGCGATTGGCTGGCCAGAAGCTAAGATAGTAATGCGCTCTTGGCTGTTAGCGGCCATTAGTGCGGCTATCGGGTTAATAGTTTTTCTGCTGGATAGAAAATTTTAGTTGTTTGTTTGCCTTTGCCTTATCCTCGTTCCTATTATGTTTAAAAATTTGCGGAAAAAATTATTTGGCGCGCAATCTGGCGAACATGAGCCAGATCGGAGTTTAATCGCTGCTTTAGCGGTTTTAATTGTGGTCGGGCTGGTTATGTTATTCAGTGCCTCCTCAGTTGTTTCCTATGCTCGGTTTGGCAATACCTATCATTATCTATTGCGCCAGGTTCTCGCTTTAATTTTGGGATTAGTAGTTTTTTGGTTAGCATCACGCATTGATTATCACTGGTGGAAGAAATTCGCCAGCTTCTTCTTATTATTTTCGTTATTTCTTTTAATTTTGGTTTTTATTCCTGGCATTAGAGCCGAATACGGCACCTCGCGCAGCTGGATTAATATTTTAGGGTATTCTTTTCAGCCCGCGGAGCTCGTTAAAATATCCTTTCTAATCTATTTGTCTACCTGGTTAGAAGCTAAGAAGGGGGAGTTATCTAGTTTGACGGGCGGGATTGTCCCTTTCTTGGCTATTTTAGGATTAATTAGTATTTTAATGCTTGCTCAGCCCGATCTTGGCACTTTATTTATTATAGCCCTAACTTCTTTTTCCGTTTTCTTTGCGGCCGGCGGAAAAGTCAGTCACATTTTTATGACCGTTCTTATGGCGGCTTTAGTTCTTTTTGTCATGTTGAGCTTAAAGTCTTCATATCAAAGTGATCGTTTCCGTTGCTATAATGATCCGCAGTATAGCGTCCGCGATAAGTGCTACCAAGTTAACCAGTCTATGATTGCGGTTGGCTCAGGCGGTCTTTTCGGCCGCGGACTAGGGGAAAGCCGTCAAAAATTCATGTATTTACCTGAAGTATGGGGCGATTCAATTTTTCCGATTATTGCCGAGGAAACTGGTTTTATTTTTAGCACTCTATTAGTCCTTCTATATCTCTTTGTTTTTTATCGCGGCCTTTTAATCGCCCGAGGCGCCCCGGATATTTATGGCAGTTCTTTGGCTATCGGTGTAGTTATCTGGCTGGCCGTTCAGACTTTTTTAAACATTGGCGGGATGATTAACCTTATCCCTATGACGGGCGTGCCTTTACCGTTTATTTCCGCTGGCGGTTCGGCAACACTTTCTTCCTTGCTGTCGGTGGGAATTTTGATTAATATCAGTAAGCAGACTAAGGGCGGCTCTTATCATCGTTAGTAATATGGTTAAAGAGAAAAAAAACAAGAAAATAATTCTGTCGGGCGGCGGATCGGGCGGACCGGTCACACCGCTTTTAGCTTTGGCTAACTCCTTATGGAGCGAAGAAGAGGGGCAGCCGCTAGAGATATTATTTATTGGGACTAAGCGTGGCCCGGAGAAGGAGATGGTGGCTGCTTTTAATAATAATCGCAAAGAAGTTTTACGGTTTGTTCCTATTATCAGCGGTAAGTTACGCCGTTATTTTTCTTGGCATAATTTTGGGGATTTATTTAAAATTATTTGCGCCTTTGGCCAGGCTTTTTTTCTTTTATTAAGAGAGAAGCCAGATTTAATAGTGAGTGCGGGCGGCTTTGTCAGCGTCCCTTTAGTTTGGGCGGCCGCTTTATTGCGCCAGCCGGTATTAATCCATCAGCAGGATGTTCGTCCGGGTTTAGCTAATAAATTAATGGCGCCCTTCGCACGCGCTATTACGGTTAATTTTGAAAAATCACTTTATGACTACGGCCCGCGCGCGATTTGGATTGGCAATCCCGTCGCTCCTCTTCAATTAAGTGGAGACGCTTTATCGGTTAAGGAAATAAAAGATAAATATAGCTTGGATATTACTTTACCTTTAGTTTTCATTACTGGCGGCGGCACGGGAGCTCAAGCTATTAATGAATTAATTTTTTCTTCAGTTTCCGAGTTAACTAAATTTTGTCAGATTATTCATTTAACTGGCAAAGGGAAGCTGCCAGTTCAAGAAATTAGCTTGGCTAACTATCAGGTGTTTGAATTTTTAAATAATGAAGAGGTTTTAGATTTGATGAGGGCGGCTGATTTGGTAATATCACGCGCCGGCATGTCGGCTTTAAGTGAACTGTCCCTGTTAAATAAGGCTGCCTTATTAATTCCTATTCCTAAATCGCATCAAGAAGAAAATGCCGCGGTTTTCGCCCAGGCTAGGGCGGCTATAGTTTTAAAACAGGATGAATTAACGGCCGCGAAATTAATTACGGAAATTAGAAATTTGTTGGCCGATGGCCAGGAGCGAGTTAGATTGTCTAATAGTATAGGAAAAGTAATAAAACGTGGCGCAGCCGAGTCTATGGCCGGTATCGTTTGGGAGATTTTGGGAAAATAAAAACCTCGCTTGGGAAAGCGAGGGTGAAGATTGGAAAATCAGGAGTAGAGGGTTAATTCATAACTTGGTTTATTTGCCGCTGTAGCACCTTTATAGCCAAGTAATTAGTTACCGCCAGAATAAAATAATAAATCATGATAATAGCTAATAAGGTCGTTACGCTTGTGAAGATAAGTTTATTCCATCCCGGATATAACAAAGAGTCTTCAACCATTCTTAGCACTATCATCAAGATACTAGCCAAGCCGTAGTACATAATGGAACCAAGGAGTTTGATGGCGGTCACCTTAAACCCAGTTTTATTTTTCTGTCGTTGACTAAAAAACAATAGGCTCATGAAAAAGAAGATGAGTGCCATGAATAATGAAATTATTGGCCAAATATCTCCCGGCTGAACATTGTAAGGTATAAAAAATAACATTAAATGAAGGTCTACGGCAGACACGACATTTAAGAGGGCTAGGGCCGATAGATAGCCGAACAGGACAATCATTTTAAACTGCATAGTTTCCTCCGTATTTTTGGAGCTGATTAGTTGATAAATGAACAACTGTTAACTAATAAAGTCGTTTGTTATTACTTATAGCCATATTCCCACTAGATTTAATTTTTGTCAATTTATGTTTACTAAAATGATTAAGTCAAAAAACATATATTTTATCGGTATTAAAGGTGTCGGCATGACCATGCTGGCACAGTTTTTGGCGTCTAAGGGAAATAAAATTAGCGGTTCGGATATTAAGGATACATTTTTGACTGATCAAGTCCTAAAGAAAGCTAAAATAAAAGTCTTATCGCCTTTTGCGATTCAGAATATTCCGGCTAAATCCGACTTGATTATTTATTCCTCCTCCTATAATCCCGTTAGTAACTCCGAATTGGCTTTTATAAAGAATAACCCGACTCGTTTTAAAAAGACCAGAATACTCTCTTACGCTGAAGCACTGGGGGAGGTTTTCAATCAATATGAAGGCGTAGCCGTTTGCGGCAGTCATGGCAAAACTACGACTTCTGCTTGGCTTGGCTATGTCTTAGCTAAAGCGGGAACTAAGCCTAATGTCTTAGTTGGCTCGCGCGTTCCGCAATTTAAAGGCAGTGGCCTATCCGGATCATCAAAGAATTTTATTGCTGAGGTTGATGAATATCAAAATAAACTGCAATATTTTCAGCCGCGCGGCGTAGTTTTGAATAATATTGATTATGATCATCCGGATTTTTTTAAGACACCGGCCGCTTATACTAAAGTCTTTGCTGATTTTGTGAAAAAGATTCCTAGTCGCGGATTTTTAGTCATTAATAAGCGCGATCAGGCCAGTCAAAAAATTAAAAAACTCTGCCGCGGAAAAGTTATTAGTTACGATTTAGTAAGCGGCTCATATGGCTCTGGCGCTGATTATTTAGCTTATGATGTAAAGACTTCGGGAATCTTTCAATCTTTTTCTTTAAGTTATCAGGGTGAAGCTTTAGGGCGTTTTAAAATTCGCCTTTGGGGTGAGCACAATATTTTAAATGCCCTAGCCGTTATTGCCGCTGCTCGGGAGTTAAAAATATCCTGGGCTCAAATTAAAAAACATTTATCTAGCTTCCAAGGGACGGATAGGCGGGCCCAAATTCTCGGAAAATATAAAGGGGCTTTAATAATTGATGATTATGCCCATCATCCGACCGAAGTTAGGAGTACTCTAGCCGGCTTGCGCCAGCATTATTCTGATAAGAATATTATTACTGTTTTTCATCCTCATACTTTTACGCGCACTAAAGCTTTATTTAAGGATTTTATTTCTAGTTTTGCTGATACCAACGAATTAATAATTATTGATATATATGGTTCGGCGCGCGAAACTCAGGGCGGCGTTTCTAGTCGGGAACTAGTCGCCGCAATTAAAAAATATAATCAGGCTAAAAAAATAAAGCAATTAGTCCGCTCTATCGCGACTATTCCTCAGGCCGTTCAATATTTAAGGGCTAGATTATCGTCCAGGGATTTGCTTTTTCTTATGGGTGCGGGAGATGTTTTTCGGATAGCTGATAATCTTTTTAAATCGGTTAAGAAAAAATAATCTGTAACATTAGCCATATTTTTCCGTATACTATAGTAGATAATTAAGTCTAATGATGTTTTTATTATTATGAATAAGGCGGAAAAGCCAATTAAAGAAAAAGAAACCATCCCGCTCAAGGTCTTTTGGGCTGAGCTTTGGCGGTTACTCTCTCCCTTTAGAGCTCTTTTTTGGGGCGTAGTAGCGGCTATTTTAGCGGCTGCTGTTTTAGATTTGTTCAAGCCTTACATCTTAAAATTTGTTATTGACGGGGTTAGTAATTTAAGCGCCGATAGCTTGCCGGGTTTACTTAAGCTGATTTTATTGTATTTAGTAACGGATGAAGTCCGTTCCTTTGTCCAATACCTGAGCGATAGGCGCATTTTAAAATTACTAGTTAAGGCTGAATATTCCCTGGGTATAAAGGCTCAGGAAAAATTAGTCTATTTAAGCCTCGGTTATCATGAAAGAGAAAATACGGGCAGCAAAATTATTAAGATTGAAAAGGGAATTGATAAAATTTCGGAATTTATTAATAACATGTGTTGGGAGGTTATTCCGACTGTTATCCAATTAAGTTTAACTTTGCCAACTTTACTTTGGGCGGATTGGCGCATCGGTTTAACTTTTCTATTCTTCGCTCCTCTATTCATTGCCGTAACTTATTGGTCTAATCGTCGGATGTACCCGGTTCGTAAGCAGATTTACCGTGACTATGAAAAAGCGAGCGGTAAGATGGGCCAGGCCATTATTAATATTAATGCCGTCCAGTCTTTTGTGCAGGAGCCGCGTGAGCTTAGTGATTTTGACACAATTAAGCGCCATGTCCGTGATAATGAAGATAAACAATGGGGCTGGATGATGAAGGTTGGTCTGGGCCGTAATTTAATTGTTGATATCGGTCGCGCCTCGGTTCTATTTTTTGGCGTCTATTTAGTTTTTAAAGGTTTAATGAGCGTCGGCTCCCTGATTTTTGTGTTTACCCTTAGTGAAAAGGCCTATGCTTCTTTATATCGTCTGTCGCGTTTTTACGACAAGATGGAGGAAGGGCGCGAAGGCGTTAATCGTCTATTAGTTTTGTTTAACGCTAAAAATGAGGTGGTTAATAAAGATAAAGGCTATAAGCCTAAGAGTGTAAAAGGGGAAATAAAATTTCAGGATGTTTCTTTCCGCTATAGCGATAATAAGCGCGCGGCGGTTAGTAAACTGAATTTTAAAATTAATCCGGGTTGCGTTACCGCTTTAGTCGGACCATCGGGTGGCGGAAAAACCACGGTTGCTCGTTTAGCCTATCGTCATTATGATCCGCAGGAGGGCCGCGTCTTATTAGACGACAAGGATTTGCGCGACTATGACCTGTACGCTTTCCGAAAGTTTTTTGCCATCGTACCCCAGGAAGTGGAAATATTTGATTTGAGCGTATCGGAAAATATCGCTTATGCTAAACCAGACGCGACTAAGAAAGAAATTATTGCGGCAGCCAAGATTGCTAATGCTTCCGAATTTATTGATAAGCTGGAGCAGGGTTATGATACTATGGTCGGCGAGCGCGGCATTAAACTGTCCGGCGGCCAGCGCCAGCGTGTTGGCATTGCCCGGGCTATTTTAGCTAATCCGCGGGTATTGATTTTTGATGAAGCAACTTCTAATTTAGATAGCCAGAGCGAAGTCTTAATTCAGGATGCGATTGGCAAGATTAGCCGCGACAGAACTATGATTATTATTGCTCATCGCTTAAGCACAATTAAGAAGGCTGATAAGATAATTGTTTTAGAAAATGGCCGAGTGGCCGAAGAGGGCAGTCATTTAGAGCTGGCTAAGGTTAATGGCGGCCTTTATGCCAAGCTTTTGAACTTGCAGAAGATGGGAGAGGTGGATTAATTTGTTATTTAATTATTTATATTAATTTTAGTCTCGGACTTTTTTCCGAGACTTTTGGCTTTTAGACTTTTTCCTATCTTTTTACTATAATTAAACCATGCTTAAAATAGATAGGAATATTGTTTTAGCGCCATACACAACTCTTAAAATCGGCCCGGCGGCCGAGTTTTTTGCTGTAGTAAAATCTAAGGCCGAATTACTGGAAGCTATCGCTTGGGCCAAGATTAATAAAAAGCCAGTTTATGTCTTAGGCGGCGGCTCTAATGTTCTAATTACCAATAAGCTCAAGGGTTTAGTCTTAAAGAATGAAATAAAAGGGATTGAGTTAATTGAGAAGAATAAAGACTATGCGTTAGTAGAAGGAAAGTCGGGAGAAGTTTGGACTAAGTTTGTAAATTTTTGTGTCAGTCATGATTTGTATGGTTTGGAAAATCTATTTTTAATTTATGGCACAGTCGGCGCGGCGCCGGTTCAGAATATTGGCGCTTACGGCGTTGAACTTAAAGATGTTTTTTATCATTTGAAAGCAATTGACCTTAAAACTGGCCATGAAAAAATATTTGCTAGCAAAGATTGTCATTTCGGTTACCGCAATAGTATTTTTAAAACTAAGCTGAAAGGCCGTTATTTTATTTATTCCGTAACGGTAAAGTTAAAACGTCAGGCCGAATTTAAATTGGACTATGGCTCTATCCGCGAAGAGCTGCTGAAGAAAAATATTAATGATCCTAATTTGCGCGAAGTGGTAAGGACTATTGAGGAAATTCGTAATGCCAAGTTACCTAATCCAGTTACCGCGCCTAACGCCGGCTCTTTCTTTAAAAATACGGAAGTCAGCTCGCTTAAGTTCAAGCAATTATTAAAAAAATATCCTAATTTGCCGCATTTCCCAGCGTCTCGCGGTAAAGTAAAAATTCCGACCGGCTGGTTAATAGAGCAGGTTGGCTTTAAGGGGAAGAAAGTTGGTCCAGTCGGCATGCATGATAAACAGGCGCTCGTGTTAGTTAATCACAACCAGGCGACCGCCAAACAAGTTTTAGCTTTAATTAAAAAAGTGAAGGCGGCGGTTAAGAAAAAGTTTGCTCTTGATTTAGAGGAAGAAGTTAATATATTATAAGATGATATGAAAATAGTCATTTGCGCCAGCGTTGATTTAACGCCAAAAATTAAAGAAGTTAAGGATATCTTAGAGAACATGGGGCATACGACGGAAATTCCTTTGGTGTCTCAAAAGATTTTAGCCGGTGAAATTTCGCTAGAAGAATTTTTAGCCGTTAAAGCTAAGCAGGGCGACAAGGTCTTCCGGGAAGGAACCGGTGAAGATGTAATTAAGCGTTATTATAATTTTATTAAAGAGTCGGACGCTATTTTAGTAGTTAATTGCGATAAGAAGGGAATTAAGAATTATATCGGCGGTAATACTTTTTTAGAAATGGGGTTTGCTTATACTATGGACAAGAAAATATTTTTACTGAATGAGCTACCCGACATGCCTTATAATGATGAGCTTATTGCCATGAAGCCGATAATTTTAAACAATGATTTAAGTAAGATTAATTAATATGACTTCAGTTGAACTGCGCCAAAAATATTTAGATTTTTTTAAGGCTAAAAATCACGCCGTGATTTCTAGTTCTTCTTTAATTCCAGAAAATGATCCTTCGGTCTTATTTACGACCGCCGGCATGCATCCTTTGGTCCCATATTTACTGGGCGAAAAACACCCGGCCGGTAATCGTTTAACTAATGCTCAGAAATGTATTCGGACTGGCGATATTGACGAAGTCGGTGATACGACTCACCATACTTTTTTTGAAATGATGGGTAACTGGTCACTTGGTGATTACTTTAAAGAAGAGTCAATTAATTATAGTTGGGAGTTTTTAACTAGCACTCAGTGGCTCGGTTTGGATAAGAGCCGTTTAGCCGTCTCGGTTTTTGCCGGCGACGATGACGCCCCTTTTGACAGTGAGGCTTATAATATTTGGTCTAAAATCTTTACTGATAACGGTTTGCCTCTAGAACGCATCGCGAAATTACCTAAGAAAAATAATTGGTGGGGGCCGGCTGGTATTACTGGGCCCTGCGGACCGGATACAGAAATTTTTTATTGGGTTGGCGCGCCGGATAAGACCCCGGGCAGCTTTAATGATGATAATGATTTATGGGTTGAAATCTGGAATAACGTCTTTATGCAATATAATAAGGACGCGGCTGGTAAGTTTGTGCCCTTAGCTCAGAAGAATGTTGATACTGGTTTGGGCCTAGAAAGAGTCTTGGCGGTTATGAATGGTTTAGCTGATAATTATCAGACTGAGTTGTTTATTAATTTAATTAATAAGCTAGAGTCTTTGAGCGGGCATAAGTATAATGAATCTTCCGAGATTACCCGAGCCATGCGCATTATTGCCGATCATTTAAAGGCCGCTACTTTTATCATCAGTGATAATAAAGGTATTACGCCGTCTAATACTGATCAGGGCTATGTTGTTCGTCGTCTAATTAGACGCGCCATCCGTTATGGCAAGCAGTTAGATATTAAGAGTCAACTTTGGGTTAAAGAAATCGCGGCCGTGGTTATTAATGATTATAAAAATATTTATAATGAGTTAGAAAAAAATAAGCAGTTTACGCTAGATAATTTAGATAAGGAAGAAGAAAAATTTAATTTTACTTTAGAAAAAGGATTATTAGAGTTCAATAAGCTATCCGGTGACGGCGTTATTAGCGGCGAAGAAGCTTTTAAGTTATATCAGAGCTATGGCTTTCCCTTGGAAATAACTGAGGAGCTCGCCAAGGAAAAGGGCGTAGGAGTTGATAGGTCGGGCTTTGAAGCCGAACTCAAGAAGCATCAGGATTTATCCCGTACTGCTGCCGCTGGGAAATTTAAAGGCGGTCTGGCTGATGCGGGTGAAGAAACTACCAAATTACATACTACCGCCCATCTGATGCTCGCGGCTCTTAGAAAAGTTTTGGGAGAGCATGTTGTTCAAAAGGGTAGCAATATTACTGCGGAACGTTTACGTTTGGATTTTTCTCATCCCGAAAAAATGACCCCAGAGCAGATAAAAGAAGTGGAGGATTTAGTTAACGGCGCTATTGCCGCTGATTATCCAGTAGTCTGCGAAGAATTATCTCTGGCGCAAGCAAAGGATAGGGGCGCGATGGGGGTATTTGACTCTAAATATGGCGAACAAGTTAAAGTCTATACGGTTGCCCCGCTTCAAGCAGACAACCAGCCTGACACCAAATTAGCCTTCTCTCAGGAGATTTGTGGGGGTCCTCATGTTAATAATACCGGTATTCTGGGACATTTTAAGATACAAAAAGAAGAGGCATCTAGCGCTGGAGTGAGGCGTATTAAGGCGGTTTTAGAGAATAAGGCCTAAATTAGGCCTTTATCGCTATTTTTGCCTATTGACAACTTCTAATCTTATCTCTATAATAATTTTATTAAGATTATTATACAAAATAACTTAACTAATTTTTAAAGAATTTTGATAAGGAGGCAAGAGTCTTTATCAAATTTTTTTGTGTTAATGTCAAAAGAAAAAGAAAATACTAGCGAGGCTTCTGCCATACTTAATGCTAAGGACTTTATTGAGATGCAGGGCGAGGTGTTAGAGCTGATGCCAGCGGCTAGTTTTAAAGTAGCCTTGGAAAATGGCCACGAGATTTTAGCTCACTTATCCGGTAAAATGCGGATGAATAAAATCCGTCTTCTGCCAGGAGACAAGGTTAAGCTCCAAATCAGCCCCTACGATTTAACTAAAGGGCGCATCACTTACCGCATGTAGATTTTTCAGACTGATTTAGAAATTTATTTCGTAATTTGATTAATGCATTTTAAATATGAAAGTAAGAGCCAGTGCTAAGAAAATTTGTAAAGATTGTAAGGTGGTCAGACGTGAAGGTCGGGTCCACGTTATTTGTAAAAACCCTAAGCATAAGCAGAGACAGGGGTAATTTTTTTATAATATTATGGCAGTAAGAATTGCGGGAGTTAACATCCCTAATGACAAAAGAATAGAAATCGCTTTAACTTATATCCACGGCGTCGGCCAGACCAGATCTAATAAGATTTTGGCGGAAGCTAAAGTTAATAAAGATACCAGAACTAAGGATTTAAAAGAAAGCGAAGTTAATACTTTGCGCGAAATCGTTGAGAAGAAATATACGGTTGAGGGTGATTTGCGTCGTGAAGTAGCCAGTAATATTAAGCGTTTACGAGAAATCGGTTGTTACCGCGGTTTGCGCCATGGTAAGCATTTACCGGTCCGTGGTCAGAGAACTAAGACTAATAGCCGCACTGTTCGTGGCAATAAGCGCGTAACTATGGGTAGCGGTAAGAGCAAGGCTGGTTTACAGAAGACTTAATCATAATTACGAATTAAAAATTACGAATTAAGAATTTTAAGAATATTATGTCCGAAGAAGTAAAAGAAACTAAAAAAGAAGTGACTCCGGCCGCCCTAGGCGCCAGTCAAGAAGCTAAAGAGCCGAAAGAAGAAAAGGAAGGCTCTGATTTTTCTTTTGATTCCAGCGTTGAGGAATTACCGGAAGAAATTAAGCAGAAATTAGAAAAGAATAAAGCGGCTCGCAGTAAGAAAAAGCTGATTAAGAAAAAGAAAAAGAAGACTGCTAAAATCGTTAAAATCGGCCGCGCTTATATTCAGGCGACCTATAATAACACGATGTTAACCTTGACTGATAATGGTGGCGACGTCATTTCTTGGGCTAGCGCTGGTTTGGCTGGTTTTAAGGGCGCTAAAAAAGCGACTCCTTATGCCGCTCAGATTATTACTAAAATTGCTACCCAGAAAGCGCGTGAAGAATATGGTTTAGAAGAGGTTAGCGTTTTTGTTTCCGGCGTCGGGACTGGCCGTGAAGCGGCTATCCGCGCTTTAAATGCTAATGGTTTAAATGTCACTTCAATTAAAGATGTTACTCCGGTTCCTCATAATGGCTGCCGTCCGAAGAAACCGAGAAGGGTATAATTATAAAATATTCATAAAGTCTAAAAAGATATGGGAAGAAATATTGATAGCAAATGCAAACAATGCCGCCGTTTGGGCGAAAAGCTGTTTTTAAAAGGGGAACGCTGCTTTACTCCGAAATGCGCGATAATTAAGCGTAACTACGCTCCTGGTTTTCATGGCCCTAAAGGACATAAGAGAACTAGCGACTACGGTTTGCAGTTAGCGGAAAAACAGAAAGCTAAGAAATTCTATGGCTTAATGGAAAAACAATTCCGTTTGACTTTTGAAAAAGCTTCCAAGAAGAGCGGTGATGCCGGTAAGAATTTCCTCAGAGCTTTAGAAATGCGTTTAGATAACGTTATTTATCGTCTCGGTTGGGCGACTTCCCGCGCCGCAGCTCGTCAATTAGTTAATCATGGCCACTTTACTGTTAATGGTCGTAAGGCTGATATTGCTTCTTTCAATGTTAAAGTCGGTCAAGTTTTAAAAATTAAGAAATCTAGCCAGTCTAACCGCTATTTTAAAAACTTAGGTGAAAAACTTAAGAAGGCTGATAGACCAAGCTGGTTGAATTTTGATAATTCTGATTTAAGCGCCAAGGTTCTACATGAACCAAAAGACACTGATTTGCCATTAAATTTAAACGTTCAAGTAATTATTGAGTATTACTCAAAATAAAATAATTCGCCGTCGGCGGACATCTCACTCCGTCTAGGCGCGAATAATCTTTATGCAAAACATTGCTCTACCAAAAAAAATTGAATTCAAAAAAGGTAGCAATCCTCACGAGGGGATCATTACAGTTGAGCCTTTATTTCCAGGTTATGGCATGACTCTTGGTAACGCCCTTCGTCGCGTTCTTTTATCTTCCTTGCCTGGCGCCGCGGTTATTGGCGTAAAGATCAAGGGAGCTAGCCATGAGTTTATGGCTTTGCCGCATGTTAAAGAGGATGTTCTAGAAATACTTTTAAATCTTAAGCAGTTACGCCTTAAAGCTTTTACTGAAGAAGAGGTTCGCCTTGATCTGAAAGTAAAGGGTAAAAAAGTAGTAACCGCCGGTGATATAGTTAAAAATTCTCAGGTTTCTATTAAGAACCCGGAGTTAGTTATCGCTCATATTACCGATGAATCAGGCAGTCTAGAGGCAGAAATATTAGTGAAAGAAGGTCGTGGCTATAAAATGGCTGAAGGAACTAAAAAAGATAATAGAGAAATTGGTTATATTGAAATAGATTCTATTTTTTCTCCAGTTATCGTCGTTAGCATCAATGTGGAAAGTACCCGCGTTGGTAAAATGACTAACTGGGATAAATTGATTTTAACGGTTAAGACTGATGGCACTATTAGCGCTGAAGAAGCTTTTAATGAAGCGGTTAAAATTTTAGTTGATCAATATTCATCTTTCTTGGCTATTAGCTCCGGCGCCGAAGAAGCTCCGGCTGCTAGCGAAGAGGTTGTTGAGGCTGAAGTCGTGGAAGAAGCGGTCAGCGAAGATGATGAGGAAGAGAAGGCTGAAAAACCAGAGAAGAAAGAAAAAAAAGCTAAAAAAGCTAAAAAATAATTGGTAATTTGTAATAGAACGATATGCGTCACAGAAATAAAAATAAAATCCTGGATCGGAAGAAAGGCCCACGCGAACTCATGTTGCGTAACTTGGCTTCTAGTATTCTTTTGTACGAAAAGGTTAAGACAACTAGGGCTAAGGCCGCAGCGGTCCGTCCTTTAGTAGAAAGATCAATTACCGCGGCTAAAGCTGGTGATTTAACAGCTCGTCGTGGTCTTTTGAAAGTTTTACTGCAGAAGAATTCGGTTAAGAAGGCGATTGAGGTGCTTGGCGTTCGCTATAAGACTCGTCCGGGCGGCTATACTCGTACGACTAAATTAGGCACTCGGGCTGGCGACGGCGCGGAAATGGTGCAGATTGAATTAGTATAACCATATGAAAAATATTGAAAGAAAATTACAGAAGTTAGATGCGACCGGTGAATCCTTGGGTCGTTTAGCGACTAAAGTAGCTAACCTCTTAAGAGGTAAGACTAAACCGGAATTTCAGCCTCACTTAGATTTAGGCGATATTGTTGAAGTAAGCAATATTACTAAGCTTAAGTTTACTGGCAAGAAATTATCCCAGAAACAGTACCATCATTTTACTGGTTATCTTGGTCATTTAAAGACCAAAACCATGGGTAAAGTTTATGCTGATAATCCTGGTGAAGTTTTGGTCCGTGCGGTTAGAGAAATGTTGCCGGATACTAGATTGCGAACCGGTATGCTCAAAAGATTAATTATTAAATAATATGGTAGAAAGAAAAGCAAAACCTCAGGTGGCCAGAGAAATTGATCCGCACGAAGTATTAGTAACTGAGTTACCGGCGGAAGAAGAAAAGGATTGGGCCAAAAATGAAACCGCTGAATTCGTTGGTAAATATATTAAGGCCGTCGGTCGCCGTAAAAATGCGGTGGCGAAGGTCCGTTTATATGAAGACGGCAAAGGCATTATCATGGTTAATGGCATGCGCGCTAGCCAGTATTTTGCTGGTGAAGGAGCGAACATTATCGCCCAGCCTTTAAAGGCGACCGGCCATGCCCGTGACTATAATTTCTCTATTTTAGCTCAGGGTGGCGGTAAACAAGGTCAGGTTGGTGCTGTCCGCTTAGGGATTGCCCGCGCTATTTTAACCCTTGATCCAGCTACTAAGGAAGCTTTGAAGGTAAATGACTTTTTGACTCGCGACCCGCGCCAGGTGGAAAGAAAGAAGCCGGGTTTACGCAAAGCCCGCAAAGCCCCGCAATGGAGCAAACGTTAATCGTTATATCATTTCTATATCAAAAACGCCCTGCCCAACAGGGCGTTTTTTTGTTATAATGAGCAATATGGAAACATTATTAAAAAATTTAGAAGATTTACGCGAGCGCTTTCTAAAGACTAAAGCTCTTTTAAATATTGAGCGGAAAATTGTAGAAGAGAAAGAGCTTCGTTTGCGCATGGCTGAGCCGGATTTTTGGTCGGATAGAGCCGCGGCGGTTAAAATCGGCCAGAAGGTGGAAGAATTAGCCTCCGAGACTGGAGAATGGGAAGCGATGGAGAAAGAGATAAGGGAGGTTGAGGAAATTACCGCCTTAGCTCAGAAGGAGCAGGGGGACGATTTGACTAGTGATTTGGAAAAAAAATATGAAGAGCTGAGTAAGAAATTTTCTCATTTGGAATTTTTATCATTATTCTCCGGATCTTATGACCATGATAATGCCATTTTATCTATTCATTCTGGGACAGGCGGGGTTGATGCCCAGGATTGGGCTCAAATGCTGGAGCGAATGTATTTCCGTTTTGGCGAGAGAGAGGGCTGGCGAGTAGAAAGTTTAGATCGTAACTATGGCAATGAAGCGGGCCTAAAGAGCGCTGTTTTGCGCGTTAGCGGTCCCTGGGCCTATGGTTATTTAAAGAGCGAGAATGGCGTTCATCGTTTACTGCGTAACTCGCCTTTTAATGCCGATGGTTTGCGCCAGACTTCGTTCGCTTTAGTAGAAGTTATTCCGGAGATTAAAGATGACTCAGCGATAGTTATTAAAGACGAAGATATTAGAATAGATGTTTATCGTTCTAGCGGTCCGGGCGGCCAGAGCGTTAACACGACTGACTCGGCGGTTCGCGTTGTCCATATTCCGACCGGAATAACCGTGGCTTGCCAGAGCGAACGCTCCCAGCATCAGAATAAGGAAAATGCTTTTAAAATATTGAAAACTAAATTATATCAATTATCTTTGGCCGAGAAAGAAGCGGAAGAAAGAAAATTGAAAGGAGAGTTGACTAAGGCTGAATGGGGCCGCCAAATTCGTTCCTATTTTCTTTATGGCAATCGTTTAGTTAAAGACCACCGGACTAGTTATGAGACTTCTAATGTTGATAGCGTTTTAGATGGCGACTTAGAGCCATTCATGGAAGCTTATTTAAGGTTTTTGAAGAGATAATTATATGTTAATTTACGAAAGTAAAAATTTTATTGTTGAGTCGCGTGAGCAGCCATTTTTACCGCGGACGGACGGCGGCCATATCCGGATATTATCAAAAGATAAATCATTTTCTGATCGGACGCAGTTGCCCCCTAAACTGGCTATTGAACTGATGCGCTTGACTATGGTTGTGGGCGAAGCCTTAGAAAAAGCCATGAATAAGCAGGGCATTCCAGTTATTAAAATAAACTATCAAGACATGGGCAATTGGGCTTGGAAAACGAATACCAAGCCTCTACTACATGTTCATATTTTTGGCCGTGCTACTAATGCGGTTAAGCAGCCTTGGCCGGAAAGTATGCATTTGCCTGATCGTAAGACCGGGTTTTATGATGGTTTTGAGCCATTGAATGAAAATGATGTTATTTTAGTGAGAGAAGAAATAGAAATAATATTGAAGCGCGACAAATATTGTGACGGAGAATGGGGTTTGTAGTTTTAAGATTATTTTTTAAAATGAAAAACCCTCCAATTTTTGGAGGGTTTTTTGTTTTTGGGAGACTTTGTTCGCTTTTATTTTTTCTTTTTTTTGAGAAGTTTTAGAGTATCGGGGTTAGTATACACTAGATATTTCAATTCAGTAGCGTCATCGCTTCTTGTTATACTTACTTTATGGCGTAGAGCTATTTTTTCTACATCTTCATATGACTTATGCAAGAATCCTTTCATTTCGATGAACATATCAATACTTTCATCTGTTATGGCAACCGTCATTTCCCAGCCGGTTGGCTTGGATTTTATGATTTCCCGGCGTTTTTCCCAATATCCGTCAAGCATGTTGTATACCACTATTAGAGTGTTTCCGATTCCAGCTAAGATAACTTTGACGGCATCGCTTTTGATGTCGTAACCGTGGCATCGTCGAAGTTGATTTAAAAATTCCAGACAGTTATCTCGGAAATATTTGATGCTTTTTGGGGAGTAATCCCCAAAAACATGCAGATCGTCGAGCACGCCATCAATTTTATTAATTGTTTTTATCAGCTCTTTAATTATGTCCTTGCCATAATTAGTTTCATATTCATTTATTTCTTCTTCAGACTTGGAGAAGATAATAATGAGCGAGATTATCAGGCCGATTAAAGAGGCTATGCTAAATAATGCGACCTCCATTTTCAATAGTGATTCGTTCCTTGTTATAGCTAAGGAATCATTGTATTCCCCAGCTGTTACAAGCAGCATTATGATTACGTAGAGGGTGAAGAATGTCACCACTGCCAGTAGCCATAATCGTTTTGACTTTTTTTTGAATAACATCATATAAACTCCTTTTTTTCAGCCTCGGTCAGGAGGCACAGGGGTTTTCAGTCTACCATAATGGTACTAGTCCCGGCCGCGTGGCCAAAGGGAAGACTGCCGTGGATTATTTATCTCCACGAAAATAAAGCCAAGACTCGTTTACTGCGAGCTGTATTTTAGTGGAGACAAGAATTATTAAAGGACTAGTTAATAAATAACATTAGGACAAAATGTTATTTTTGTCAAATATTTCAATCTGCATTTCCTATTTTATTTTTTTATCTTTTCTTAATCTATTATATTGTAAAATACGACTATTGAATTAGCCGTATTTTTTATGTCTTTATTTTCTCCACTTTCCTGGCCCCCAGCCAGAATATTTCTGGCATTTAACCTGTTTTTCATAGGCGGAATTTTTATTTTAGGGTTCCGGTCTAAAGCTTTTCGTCCGGAGATTTCAGGGGGTGACTTGGCTTATTACAACGGCCGAAATTTAAGCTTCATCGGCCAAGTTTGCGAAGAGGCGGATGTTGATATTAAAAGCCGCCGCCTGACTATTTGCGTTAAAGGCCAAATTAAGGGACAAGTTTTAGTTACGACTAATCTATACCCAGCCTATGATTATGGCGATTATTTAAAAATTAGTGGCCAGTTACAGGCACCTCCTGAGATAGACGAATTTGATTATGAAGCTTACTTGGCTCGTTATGATATATATTCTGTTATGTATAGGCCAAAAATAAGTTTAGAAACTGGGTCGCTAAATTATTCGCAATTGGCTTATAAAAAACTAATAGAATTTAAACAAACCCTTAAACTGATTATTGATTCTAATTTGCCTGAGCCAGTCGCCGGTTTGGCTGATGCTATATTATTGGGTTATCGCCGGACGGTAGAAAGGGAGGACTTGGCTATTTTTTCTCGCGTTGGCCTGAGTCATATGATCGCAATTTCTGGTTCGCATATTACAATTTTAAGCGCCATGGTTATTAATTTTCTATTGAGCGTGGGTTTTAGCCGCCGGCGCGCCCTGAAATTAATTTTTATATTTTTATTTTTATATCCCTTAATTACTGGTCTTTCCGCTTCTGCCGTCCGTTCGTCTTTAATGGGCGCCCTGGCTTTTCTAGCTGTTTATTATGAGAGAACTAGCTCTCTGGTCAAGGCTTTAATTTTTAGCGCGGCCCTCATGCTATTTTTTAACCCCCGCCTACTACGCGATGATATTGGTTTCCAATTGTCATTCCTGGCTATTTTAGGGATAATTTATATTTATCCTTTAGGTGAGAGCCTAACGGTTAAATTTTTAGATAAATTAAAATTGAAACATCGCTCTAAAAATATTGGGAAAACAATATTAGATACTCTTAATTTAACTTTAGTTGCGCAGATTGTAATATTGCCAATCGCCTTAATTAACTTTAAGCAGTTATCATTAATTGCCCCGCTGGCTAATATTTTAGTGCTTTGGACCTTTCCGCCCTTATTATCATCGCTTATCATCGCTGTATTTTTATCAGCCTTAATCCCGATTTTAGGATTTTTATGGTTTTTGCCTTCTTATTTAATATTAAAATTTATTTTTATTATTTCTAATCTATTAGCGGCGCCCAGTTGGTCGGCTATAAATATTAAGGGTTTTAATTGGTATTGGGGCGGGGGATATTATTTGGTTTTAGTCATTATTATTTATATAACAAAAAACCGTCTCCTACTAAGGAGACGGTTTAAATGGTGAGAAATTTATTTTTTAGAAGTTTTCTTAGTCGCTTTTTTGGCGGCACTTTTGGCGCCAGCCTTCTTAACCTTTAAAGCTTTTAATTCGCCCGCCTTTAAAGCCGGTTTTCTTTTAGCTTTAACTCTTTTTGGTTTATCCATAGTGCGCAGACAAGAAGTACAAACCTTAACTTTCATACCGTCAATCATCTTGCTCTGTAAGTTAATATGTTGTCTTTTTAGGGTTTTAATCTTAGAGTGAGAACGGCTGGCTCCCTTAGTCGCGCTGCGTCCGCATAAATCACATTTTTTCGCCATATTTATAGTTTAATTTTAAAAACAATCTTATCTTAACAGCATTTTCAAAATTAATCAAGCTATGGTAGAATATAATTATAATAATACAAGCCTATATGGCGGATATAATTATGATTCAAGTTTTTCAAATTATTGTTTTGGTTTTTTCGGCTGTTATTCATGAATATATGCATGGCTGGATGGCTTACCGCTTAGGCGATTCAACGGCTAAAGATGCGGGGCGATTGACCGCTAACCCCTTAGCTCATCTGGAATGGTTTGGGTCTTTTTTCTTGCCTTTAGTGATGATAGTGTCTAATATGCCCTTTGTTTTCGGTTGGGCCAAGCCAGTCCCTTATAATCCCTATAATTTAAGAGATAAAAAATATGGTGACGCTAAGGTTGCTCTAGCCGGACCTTTGGCTAATTTTGTAGTAGCGCTATTTTTTGGCTTATGTTTAAGGTTTTTGCCTGCTTTTAATATTACTTTCGTTGGCCTCTTGGGTATAATAGTCTATATTAATTTGGTTTTGATGGTCTTTAATTTAGTGCCCATCCCGCCCCTTGATGGATCTAAAATATTAGCCACCTTCTTGTCTCCCCAGACCCGTGAACGCTATCTCGGCAATGAAAGAATGGGCTTTATTTTAATTATTCTGTTCGTAATGTTAGCCGGTAATTTAATCATGCCTTTAGTTAATTTTCTGTTTAGGACTATAGTAGGGGTTTAACTGGGTTTATCAGAAGTTTAATCTTGACTTATATTTTATATTTTGTTAAATTGAATTAGTATTAAATCGTAGCCTAAAAATATCCTGAATAGTCAGGATTATTTTTGCTTATCATTAGCTTTTATGCCAACAATAAACCAATTAATCAAGAACGGACGAAAATCTCTTGGTAAGAGACGCAATGCGCTAGCTCTTCATACTAGCCTTGACTCTCTCCATCGGAAGAAAAAAGATACCGCTAAAGGAGCTCCTTTTAAACAGGGGGTTTGTTTAAAGGTAACTACAACTACTCCGAAAAAACCGAACTCCGCTTTACGTAAAATTGCTCGCGTCCGCTTATCTAATGGCATGGAAGTAACTGCCTATATTCCTGGCATGGGTCATAATTTACAAGAACACTCTATCGTTTTAGTTAAAGGTGGTAAGACTAAAGATTTGCCAGGTGTCCGCTATAAGGTTGTCCGGGGCGTTTTTGACGCTTCTGGCGTTGAGGCTCGTCGTCAGGGCCGCAGTTGTTATGGCGCTAAAAAGCCTAAAGCCAAATAATTAATTCTTAAATACTATGAGAGGTAAACCAGCTCCTAAAAGATCAATAGAAGGCGACGCTAAATATAACGATAAGAATATCGCCAAATTTATAAACTACGTTATGGAACGTGGTAAGAAAAGTGCGGCCGAAAAGATTGTTTACGGCTCTTTTGAAATATTAAAAGAGAAGACTAAGCAAGATCCTCGCCACATTTTCAATAAAGCGATTAAGAAAGTTTCTCCTTTAGTTGAAGTAAGAGGCAAGCGTGTTGGTGGTGCGAACTATCAGGTCCCTTTCCAGGTTCGTGGTGAAAGACGCTATTTCTTAGCTTGTAACTGGATTATTGGTGCTGCTAATGATAGAAAAGGACGTTCTACCGCGGAAAAATTGGCCACTGAGATTTTAGACGCTTCTAATGGCGAAGGTACGGCCGTTAAGAAGAGAGAGGCGGTTCATAAGATGGCTGAAGCGAACAAAGCTTTCGCTCACTTCTCAAGATAAATCCATTTTTGGAGGATTTCTTCGTCAGAAATTCCAGTGCTCGTTCGCCGTATGTTAATACGGCTCACTCCGCGCTTCATTCCTTCCTTGAACTCCTCTCAAAAATGAATTTATCCTAAATATAACTTTAAAATAAATTTATTATAATTTTTTATTATGCCCCGAGACTACGCCTTAGAAAACATTAGAAACATCGGTATCATGGCCCATATCGACGCCGGCAAAACAACTTTTACCGAGCGCGTTTTGTTTTATACTGGTAAAAAACATAAAATTGGCGAAGTTCATGAGGGCGCCGCGGAAATGGATTGGATGGAACAGGAAAAGGAAAGAGGTATTACTATTACTTCCGCCGCTACTACTTGTTTTTGGAAACACAATAAAATCAATATTATTGACACCCCTGGGCACGTTGACTTCACGGTTGAAGTAGAACGCTCTTTGCGCGTTTTAGACGGTGCTATTGCGGTTTTTGACGGTCAGGCCGGCGTTGAGCCGCAATCTGAGACTGTTTGGCGCCAGGCTGATAAATATCAGGTTCCTCGTCTTTGCTTTGTAAATAAAATGGATAAGATGGGCGCTGATTTTTACATGAGTCTTAATTCTATTAGAACTCGTCTTAACCAGAAAGCGGTTGCTATTCAATTACCAATCGGCGCCGAAAGCAATTTATCTGGCGTTATTGATATTTTAACCAAGAAAGCCTATCAATTCTCTGGTCATTTTGGCGTTAATATTGAAGAAGTCGCTATTCCGGAAGATATGAAGGCGAAAGTTGATGAATTCCATAACGAATTAATTGAAAAGGCGGTTGAGTGCGATGAAAAGACCATGGAAAAATATTTGGCTGGCCAAGAAATTTCTTTAGAAGAATTAAAGGCTGCTATCCGCAAGGGCGTTATTGCTAACGCGATTTATCCGGTTCTTTGCGGCACGGCTTTACAGAATATCGGCGTTCAATTAGCTTTAGATGCCGTTAATGATTATTTACCATCCCCGCTTGATGTCGCCGCAATTGAAGCAACCGATGTTCGCGATACTGAGAAAAAAATTATTATCACTGCTGATGATGGCAAACCTTTTGTCGGTTTAGCTTTCAAAATTGCTACTGATCCTTTCGTTGGTAAGCTTTGTTTCGTTCGTGTTTATCAGGGGGTTTTAACCGCCGGTTCTTATATTGTTAACTCTTCTAAGGATAGCAAGGAAAGAGTCGGTCGTTTAGTCCGCATGCACGCTAATCATCGTGAAGAAGCGAAAGAGGTTTATGCCGGTGATATCGCGGCTATTATTGGTTTGAAAAATACTACTACTGGCAATACTCTATGCGACGAAAATAACCAGGTCTTATTAGAATCTATTGTCTTCCCAGAACCAGTTATTAAAATTGCGGTTGAACCTAAGACTAAAGCCGACCAGGAAAAAATGGGCGTGGCTTTACAGCGCTTGGCGGAAGAAGATCCGACTTTCCGCGTTGAAACTGACACCGAAACCAACCAGGTTCTTATTTCTGGTATGGGTGAATTACACTTGGAAATCATTGTTGATCGTATGAAGCGCGAATTCGGCGTGGAAGCTAACGTTGGCAATCCTCAGGTATCATATCGTGAAACTATTACTAAAGTTGCTGAAGCTGAACATAAATATGCTAAGCAGTCCGGTGGTCGTGGTCAATATGGCCATTGTTCCTTACGTGTTGAACCGCTGGAAACTGGTAAAGGCTTTGAATTCGTTGATGAAGTTAAGGGCGGCGTTATTCCTAGAGAATTTATTCCGGCTATTGAAAAGGGTGTTAAGGAAGCATTTTTATCTGGCGGCGTGGCTGGCTATCCGATGGTTGATGTTAGAACCGCTGTTTTCTATGGTTCTTATCATGAAGTTGACTCTTCGGAAATTGCCTTTAAAATGGCGGCCATCTTCGCTTTCCGTGATGCTTGTGCGAAGGCCGGCGCTATTTTACTTGAACCAATCATGAAAGTGGAAGTTACCACCCCGGAAGAATACATGGGTAATATTATCGGTGATTTAAGCAGTAAGCGTGGTCAGATTGAAGAAATGTCCGATCGTTCTAATGTTAAGGTCGTTAAGGCTAAAGTGCCTTTGGCGGAAATGTTTGGTTACTCTACTGGTTTACGTTCTATGAGCCAAGGTCGCGCTAACTACGTTATGGAATTTTCTCATTACGCGGAAGTGCCGAAGAATATCTTAGAGCAGATTAAAGAAAAACAAGGGAAGTAATCTTTTACAGAAATTTACATATGTTTCCAGAACAGCTAAAGAAAATTTTAACCTTAGTGAAGAAGACTGGTGATAGAGTCATTATTTTTGATGCTGCTAATCCGGATGATTCTTATGCTTTGATGGATTTTTCTAGCTACGAGTCCTTAATTTCTAAAGGGCAAAAAATAACCGAAAAGATTGATTCAGCTAGTCAAGAAAATACGCTAATAAAGCCGGAATTACCAGTAAAAACAGAGAAAATGGAAAATTTGACAGAAGAAGATTTAACTGATAAAATAAATCGCGAAATCTCGATGTGGAAAAATCGAGATGATTCGGCTTATTTGGGAGAAGAAAATAAACCAAAAAAGGCCTGGCAGATCCCTCCGCAAGTGAAGGATAAGGCTCAGGAAGTTCAATCTTAGAAATAATTTATTTATTAATAATTAATTTAGTTCGGCTGGTTTCCTGGTTTCAGGAAAGAAACCCCGTGGTAAGCGGGGGCCGTACAACAAAAACATGGCAGCAGACAAATTTGAACGCACCAAGCCCCATGTTAACGTCGGTACTATCGGCCACGTTGACCATGGGAAGACCACTTTAACCGCCGCGATGTTAGCCGTTTTCGCCGCTAAAGGCATGAAAGCGTCTAAGAAAGGCGTTGGCGAAATTGACGCCGCTCCAGAAGAGAAGGCGAGAGGTATTACCATCGCCACCGCTCACGTTGAATACGAATCTGACAAGAGACATTATGCTCACGTTGACTGTCCGGGTCACGCTGATTATGTTAAGAACATGATCACTGGCGCCGCTCAGATGGACGGTGCTATTTTAGTAGTAGCTGCGACTGATGGCCCTATGCCTCAGACCAGAGAACACATCTTATTAGCTCGCCAGGTAGGCGTTCCTTATATCATCGTCTTCTTAAACAAGTGCGACATGGTTGAGGATAAAGAGTTAATTGATTTAGTTGAAGAAGAAATTCGCGATTTACTTAAGAAATATGAATTCCCGGGTGACACTACTCCAATTGTCCGCGGTTCTGCCTTAAAGGCTTTAGAGAACCCGACTGGTCCTGATGCTGAGCCAATCATGAAATTGATGGACGCTTTGAATGATTATATCCCAGAACCAGTTCGCGATGTTGACCACCCTTATTTAATGCCGATTGAAGATATCTTCTCAATTGAAGGCCGCGGCACTGTCGTTACTGGCCGTATTGAAAGAGGCGTTATCAAAGTTGGCGATGAAGTGGAAATCGTTGGTTTAATGGATACCAAGAAGACTACTGTTACTGGTATTGAAATGTTCAATAAGCAGTTAGACAATGGTCAGGCTGGTGATAATGCTGGTATTTTACTTCGTGGTACTAAGAAAAATGAAGTAGAACGTGGCCAAGTATTATGCAAACCAGGTTCAATTACTCCTCACACTGAATTTACTGCTGAAGTATACGTCTTATCTAAAGAGGAAGGTGGACGCCATAAGCCATTCTTTAATGGTTATAAACCTCAATTCTATTTCAAGACCACTGATGTTACTGGTGATATTAATTTACCAGCTGGCACCGAAATGGTTATGCCAGGAGACACTGTTAACTTAACTATTAAGTTAATTGCTCCGATTGCGCTTGAAGAGAAACAGAGATTTACTGTTCGCGAAGGTGGCCGCACTGTCGGCGCCGGCGTCGTTACTAAGATTTTAAAGTAAGCACTTTGACCCGCTCTTATTTTGAGGGCGGGTTTGTAGTGTATATTTTAAAGAAGTTAAATTATGTCCGAAAACAAAAAAGAAGAAAAAGATTTTAAACAACGGATCAGAATCAAGATCAAGGCTTTTGATCATAAGATTATTGACCAGTCCACTAAAACGATTATTGAAACGATTGAGCGCAGTGACGCCCAGTTTTTCGGGCCAATACCGCTTCCGACTGAGAAGAGGAAGTATACTGTTAACCGTTCCACTTTCGTCCATAAGGACGCCCGTGATCAATATGAAATGCGTATTCATAAGCGCATGATTGATATTATTGATCCAACCGCCAAGACGATTGAGGATTTGACCAACCTAGCCTTACCGGCAGGGGTTGACGTAGAAATAAAAATGTAGTAGTATAAAAAGATGAGATTAACTTAGCTAAAATAAGCCTAAATAACTCTGAAATTATAGAAAGTGTTTAAGCGAATATTAGCTAAAATTAGGAGGTAAATCAGCTGACAAAACAAAATAAAAGATAGAAAACAAATTTTATTTTTTATTGTTTAGTTTTTAAGCTGGTTTCAAAGCCAGTTTTTGTTTTAAAGCACTTACAGGCGTGTAATTCCGTCGCTCGCCACAAATGAAAGCAAGCTTTCGCTTGTTGGCTCGCTAGGAATTTAAAAGACCTAGAAATATATGAAATTTATCAGCGGAAAAAAAATGAGCATGACCCAGATTTGGTCTGGCGATGAAGTTATGGCAGTTACTCCAGTAGCGGCCGGGCCTTGTGTAATTACCCAGGTCAAGACTAAAACTAAAGATGGTTATGATGCTTTGCAGGTTGCTTATGGCGCGCGCAAAGAAAAAAATATTAAAAAGCCACAGCTCGGTCATTATAAGGCCGCTGGTGTTAAACCAATGCATGTCCGCGAGTTTAGAACTGATAAGGCAGCTGATTTTAAAGTTGGCGATGTTATCACTGTTGAAGCTTTTGCGGTTAAAGATGTTATCAATGTCACGGGTACTTCTAAAGGTAAAGGTTTCCAGGGTGTAGTTAAGCGCCATCATTTTGCCGGTCATAAAGCGACTCATGGTAATAAAGATCAGGAAAGAATGTCTGGCTCAGTCGGACCTAAGGGCCCGGCCCATGTTTTCAAGGGAACTCGTATGGCTGGTCGTATGGGTGGCGAAAGAGTAACTACTACTAATTTAGAAATAGTGGCTATTGATGAAGCTAAAGATATAATTTTTGTTAAGGGTTCTGTTCCTGGCGCTATCAATGGTTTAGTAATGATTAGCGGCGCCGGTGATTTACAGGTTAACTTGAAAAAAACTGTTTCAGCGGAAGAAACCCCGGAAATTAAAACAGAAGAAGTAGTTGAAGAGGTTAAGGCTGAAGAAGCGGCAGAAGAGGCTAAGGCGGAAGTAGTCGGAGAAGTTAAAGAAGAGTCTGCCGAAGAAGCAAAATAAATATTAATACGAATTTACGAATTGTATGAAGATAAAAGTTTATAACCAATCCGCTGAAGCTGTTAAAGACTTAGAGTTAGATGCTAAAATTTTTGGCGTCAAGCCTAATCATGATTTACTGCATCAGGCCGTTATTACCCAGCAAGCTAATGCTCGTCAGGTTTTAGCCCATACTAAGGATAGAAGCGAAGTTTCCGGCGGCGGTAAAAAGCCTTGGAAACAAAAAGGAACTGGCCGCGCTCGCGTTGGTTCTAGCCGTTCTCCTTTATGGATTGGCGGCGGTGTTACTTTTGGTCCAACCAAGAATCGTAATTTCAAGCAGAAAATAAATCAGAAGATGAAGCAGAAAGCGATGTTCATGGCTTTATCCGATAAGGCGGTTACCGAAACTTTAGTCGTTTTAGAAAATCTTAACTTCAGCGAATTTAAGACCAAGAAATTTAACGCTATTTTAAGCGCGGTGGAAAAAAATGTCTTGAAGAATGACCGCCGTGATATTTTAGTAATAAACGAAGCGAAAAACGAAAAGGCCCAATATTCCGGCCGCAATTTAAAGGGTGTTAAGATTATCAATTTAGAAAATATCAATTTATTAGACATCCTGAATTATAAAAATTTATTAGTAACCGAAGCGGCAGTCAAATCTTTGAGTGACCGTTATAGTAAGACGAAGTAATTATCAATCATATGGCTTTATTTGGTAATAAAAAAACTGGTTCAGAGGATAAGACCGTCGCGGCTAAAAAACCCGTGAAGAAGGAAGCGGCTAAAAAAGAAGCGGCCAATAAAGACGCTTCAGTTAGCATGCAGGATCTTTACAGTTCTGAAACGGCAGTTAAATCCCCGACTAAATCCGGCAGCGTTAAGCTTAAGGCTAACGAATCTTATCGCATTTTAGTTCGCCCGCTTATCACGGAAAAAGCTACCAATTTAAGCGCGGAAAATAAATATGTTTTCGTAGTTTCTGAAGGCGCTAATAAAATTTCGGTCGCCCGCGCCATCAAGGCTTTATATAATGTCACTCCGCTTAAAGTAAATATGTCTAATGTCTCCGGCAAGAAAGTGGCCCGTGGCCGCGTTAAAGGCCGGAGAAGCGATTGGCGCAAAGCGATCGTTACTTTAGCTAAGGGAGAGGCCATTAAGATTTACGAAGGCGTTTAATTTATTATATTTAGATTGCACATATGGGTATTAAAAAAGTAAAAGCGAATACTCCGGGACGACGTGAAGCGACTTTTGATGATTTTAATGATTTGACAAAGTTTTCTCCGGAAAAGAGATTGGTCGTTATTAAGAAAAAACGCGGTGGCCGTAACTCTCAGGGTAAAATTACGGTCCGTCATCAAGGCGGCGGCGCTAAGCGTTATATTCGTTTGGTTGATTTTAAGCGTGATAAATATAATATTGAAGCAACGGTTGCTTCTATTGAATATGACCCAAATCGCGGTGCTCGTTTAGCTTTGCTTAATTATATGGACGGCGCTAAGCGCTATATTATCGCTCCGACTGATTTAAAAGTTGGCGATAAGGTTATGAGTTCTAAGGAGTTGATTGAATTAAAAAATGGTAATGCCCTGCCTTTACAGTTTATCCCAGCCGGCATGGCCGTTAGTTGCGTTGAATTAGAACCGGGCCAGGGCGCTAAAATTGCTCGCGGTGCCGGCAATGTCGTTTATGTCATGGGCGTGGAAGGGAAATATGCTCAGTTAAAAATGCCATCAGGTGAAATTCGCCAGGTTAAGAAAGAATGTTTATGTACGATCGGTCGCGCTAGTAATCCTGATTTCCGTCATATCTCATTAGGTAAAGCCGGTCGCAGCCGTCACTTAGGTATTCGTCCGACTGTTCGTGGTACCGCTATGAATCCAGTTGATCATCCACACGGCGGTGGTGAAGGTAACCAGCCTATCGGTCTTAGACATCCTAAGACTATGTGGGGCAAGCCAGCCTTGGGTGTTAAGACTAGAAGAAAGAGACATAGTGATCGTTTGATTATTAATCGTCGCCAGAAACGTAAATAATAAATAACTTAGTAATATATATGTCCAGAAGTTTAAAAAAAGGGCCATACATTAATCTGCGCCTCGTCAACAAAATAAAGAATTTAAAGCCGGGCGATAAGAGCACGATTAAAGTTTGGGATAGGGCCTGCACAATTACTCCAGAAATGGTTGGTTTTACGCTTGGCGTTCATAACGGCAAGACCCATTTACCAATTTACATCGTGGAGAATATGGTTGGGCATCGTTTAGGGGAATTTTCTCCGACCCGTAAATTTTTAGGTCATGGCGGTAAGATGGCTAAGAGCCAGGCGGCTGATAAGAAATAATTAATCACGAATATATGGAAGTAAAAGCTAGTTTAAATCATTTAAGAATGTCGCCACGGAAAATCCGCTTGGTGATTGATGTTATCCGCAAAATGCCGGTTGAAGCGGCTTTAGATCAATTGCGTTTTATTAATAAGTTAGCGGCGGAGCCGGTAGCTAAATTAATCAAATCAGCTATTGCTAACGCGGTTAACACTTATAGTTTAGAAAGAGATAATTTATATATTAAGGAAATCCGGTCTGATGAGGGCGTTATGTTAAAGCGCTGGATGCCTCGCGCCCATGGTCGCGCCACTTCTATTCGCAAACGCGGCTGCCATGTCAATTTAGTTCTAGCGGAAATTAAGGAAAGCGGCAAAAAAGAAAAGAAAGTCGTTAAAGCTGCTGATCCGGTCAAATTAGAGAAATTGGCTAAAGAGGGCGAAAAGGCCACGGCTAAATCTACTTTGAAAGTTTCTAAAGAGGCTGGCAAGAAAGCCGCTGGCGGCGAGAAGAGAAAAATGTTCCAGAGAAAGGCTGGCTAGTCATTAATTAATTTATAATTATTCGTAATTATTTGTAATTGAATCCATATGGGTAAAAAAGTTAATCCGAAAATTCTCCGCATGGGCATCACCAAGACTTGGCCGTCTTTATGGTTTGAACGCGGCGATAAATATATCAAGAATATCCGTCAGGATATCGGCGTCCGGAAATACATGATTAAGGAATTTAAGGAGGCTGGCATTGATAAGGTAGAAATCGTTCGCAGCATCAGCAAGATGGAAATTAACGTTACAACTGCTAAGCCAGGTTTAATCATTGGTCGCGGCGGTAATGGTGCGGAAGAATTGAAGAAGAAACTGCACGATAAATTTTTGAAAAATTTACGAATGGGTGAAATCAGTTTAAATATTAAAGAATTTAGCCGTCCAAACTTAAGCGCTCAGATAATGGTTCAAAGCATGATTTTGGAAATTGAAAAAAGAATGCCTTTCCGCAAAGTAATGAAACAGTCCATTGGCAAAATTGAAAGAGCTGGTGCCTTGGGTGCTAAAATCGTTATTTCTGGCCGTTTGAATGGCGCGGAAATTGCTCGCACTGAGAAATTGGTTTGGGGCAAATTACCTTTACAGACTTTAAGAGCGGATATTGATTACGCGCGCGGCGCCGCTCACACTACTTATGGCGCTATCGGTATTAAAGTTTGGGTTTATAAGGGAGAAGTTTTTAAAAAAGAGAAAATGGCTAAAGGCGAAGTGATCGCTGAATAAAATAAAAATCTGCATCAAAACATATGTTAATGCCAAAGAAAACTAAATGGAGAAAGGACCAGAAACGCCGTCGTGGCGGTAAGGCGACCCGTAATCTGAATATCAGTTTCGGTAGCTATGGTCTGAAGAGCTTGACTGCCTGCTGGGTAACTTCCCGTCAGATTGAAGCAGCGCGTCGGGTTATGACTAAATACGTCAAGAAGGGCGGGCAGATTTGGATTCGGATCTTCCCGGATAAACCAGTTACTGCTCATGGTGGAGAAATCCCGATGGGTAAAGGTAAGGGTGCTGTTGATTATTATGTTGCTATTATCAAGCCGGGCATGGTCATGTTTGAGATGGAAGGTTTGGACAGAGCGACTGCTAAGAAAGCCATGGAAATGGCCGCTCACAAGCTGCCTCTTAAGTGCCAATTTATCAGCAAAGATTAAACAAGGATATAAATTATATGGAATTTAAAGAATTATCAACCAAAAGCGTCAAGGAATTACAGGACTTATTGGGCTTGAACCGTGAGAAATTACGTGACTTGCGTTTTAAGGATTCAAATAAGCAGCTGAAGAACATTCGGGAAATTAGAGCCGTCAGACAGCTTATTGCCCACGTTTTAACTATATTAAATAAAGTAAAATAATATGGCCGCACAAAAAGTTAAACCAGTCAGCACTAAGCCTGCCGTTATCAATCGCACTTTCATTGGCGTGGTCGTAAGCGATAAGAGCGATAAGACTATTGTGGTTAAGGTTGATAGCGTTAAAAAGCATCCTAAATATCAGAAGCGCTATACCGTTAGCCGCAAATATAAGGTTCATGATGAAAAGAATGAATATCATGTCGGCGATAAGGTTAGTTTCGTAGAATGCCGTCCTTTAAGCAAGGACAAGAGATGGCGCGTAGTGAAATAAGCCTAATTCCAAATTTTTAGAATAGCATCTTAATTTTATGGTCCAAGTACAAACATATTTAAAAGTAGCTGATAACTCCGGAGCTAAGGAGGTCCAGTGCATCCGCGTTCTCGGTGGTTATAAACGCCGCTATGGGCACGTCGGTAATATTATAATTGTCGCTGTGAAGTCAGCCGCCCCGCACGCCGCGATTAAGAAGGGCGATGTAGCTAAGGCGGTTATTGTCCGGACTAAGAAAGAAATCCGCCGAACGGATGGTTCTTATGTACGTTTTGACGATAACGCTTGTGTTATCATTACCGATATTGAAAAAAAGGATCCGAAAGGAACTCGTATCTTTGGGCCAGTGGCCAGAGAAGTTAGAAAAGCGGGTTTTGTAAAGATTGCCTCTTTGGCGCCTGAGGTTTTATAAAATATTATCCCGACTGCGAATTATATGAATATCAAAAAGAACGACAAAGTAAAAATTTTATCTGGTAAGGATAAAGGGAAGACCGGCAAGGTTCTCCAGGTTATTCCGAGTGAGAATCGGGCTAGCGTTGAAGGCCTGAATTTATTGATTAAGCATTTGCGCCCTCGTCGCAGTGGCGAGAAGGGTCAGCGTATTGAATTCCCAGCTTTTATGAATGTCGCCAATTTATCCCTGGTCTGTCCGAAATGTGGCCGTCCGACTAGAGTCGGCGCCAAGATTACTAAAGTTGAAGGGGGCAAAAATAAAAAATTCCGCGTTTGTAAAAAATGCCAGGAAATAATTGAGTAATATATATGAGATTAAAAGAAAAATATCAAAAAGAAATAGTACCACAGATGGAAAAAGCCTTTGGTTTTAAGAACGCCATGCTGGTTCCGCGCCTGACTAAGGTTGTGCTGAACGTGGGCTTTGGCCATCATCTTAAAGAAAAAGAATATATTGCCAGCGTGGAAAAAGGTTTAACCAAAATTTCTGGCCAGAAACCGGTCATGACGGCTGCTAAGAAATCTATTTCCGCTTTTAAAATTAGAGAAGGCCTAGTCATCGGCGCTAAGGTTACTATCCGTGGCCCAAGAATGTATGACTTCGTTGATAAATTAGTTAATATTGATTTTCCTTTAGTCCGCGACTTCCGCGGCATCAGCGATAAGGCAGTTGATAGAAATGGCAACTTAACCGTCGGCTTTAAAGATCATGCTAATTTTCCAGAAATACGTATTGAAGAATCAGAAGCCCCTTATGGCCTGGAGGTTTGTTTAGCGACTAACGCTAAAAATAGAGCCGAAGGCTTAGAACTATTCCGCTTACTTGGTTTCCCCTTTAAGAAAGACAGCAAATAATTCAAATATATATGGCAAGAACTGCATTAATAGTAAAAGCAAAAAGAAAGCCGAAATTTTCCACTCGGAAAATAAATCGGTGCTGGCGCTGCGGCCGTAATCACGGCTATATGAGCGACTTTAAATTATGCCGTATTTGTTTCCGGGAATTAGCTGATAACGGGGACTTGCCGGGCATAACCAAGTCCAGTTGGTAAATTAGTAATTAAGCAATATCCAAAAATATGATGGATCCCATCGCAGACATGTTCACAAGAATTAGAAACGCTTCCGCCGTTAAAAAAACGGAGGTTATTTTGCCGCTCAGCAAATTAAAATACGAAATCGCTAAGATTTTGGAAACTGAAGGCTGGATTAAAAAAGCGGAGATAATTCCGGGCGGGCTAAACGGACAGCACAATAGCTTTGACGAATTAAAGCTTCAGCTTAAGTACCGTAAAAATGGTAAGCCCCAGATTTCCAGTATCCAGAGGGTTAGCCGACCGGGCTTAAAAATTTATGTTTCTAAAGAAGAGGTGCCGACCGTCCTCAGTAATTTCGGTATCGCCATAATTTCTACTTCTAGCGGTTTAATGACTAATAAAGAAGCTAAGAAAAAGAAAATAGGCGGAGAAGTAATCGGCGAGATTTTTTAATCATCACTATTTATACGCATATGTCACGTTTAGGAAAATTACCAATTAAATTGCCGGCTGGCGTTACCGCCGCAATTAGCGCCAAGGAAATGACTTTCAAGGGGCCTAAGGGCGAGTTGCATTTAGCCGCTAATCCTATCATTGAAGCTAAGATAGAAAACAATGAAATATCCGTTAAACCTTATGATATGAACGCTAAAAATGCTAGCGCTATGTGGGGTTTAATGTGGAGTCTGACTAAGAACTGTGTTGAAGGAGTCAGCGTAGGATTTACCAAAAAGTTGGAAATTAACGGTGTTGGTTACCGCGCCGCGGTCGCTGGTGATAAGCTTAATATGAGTTTGGGCTTTTCTCATCCCGTGGAATTTAAATTACCGAAAGGAATAACCGCCTCTGTCGCCGCTAACGTTATAACTCTAGAAGGCGCTGATAAGGCTTTAGTCGGAGAAGTCGCCGCACAAATTCGCAAGATTCGCCAGCCTGAACCTTATAAAGGAAAGGGTGTTAAATATTCTGACGAAATTATCCGTCGCAAGGCTGGTAAAGCCGCTGCGAAAGGCAAATAATTAAAGTAAGACATCTTAAATCATATGGACAAAACTAAGGTTAAAAATAAACAGCAAGCTCGTCGCTCGGCGCGCGTCCGGTCAAAAATTTCCGGTAGTGCCGCTCGTCCTCGTTTGAGCGTTTATCGTTCTAATAAAGGCATGTTTTTGCAATTAATAGACGATGCGACTGGCCAGACTTTAGCCAGTGCGGCTTTGAAAGAAATTAAGAATTTTCCTAATAAAGTTGAAGCGGGCAAAGAATTAGGCAAGTTAATCGCTCAGAAAGCTAAAGATAAAAAAATTAGCCAGGTGGTTTTTGACCGCAGTTCTTATAAGTATCATGGCCGAGTTAAAGCCGTGGCTGATGGCGCTCGTGAAGGCGGTTTAGTTTTCTAGCCTAATTCATAATTTTAAATTTGAAAATATAATTTTGTAAAATATGTCCGAAGAGAAAAAAACACAAGCAGTTTCCCCGACATCCGGCGCTAAAACCGGAGCAGCTGAAACTGTCGCCAAGGATTTATACGGAGGCCAAAAGAAGAATTTTGGTGGCCGCGGCCGTGGTCCACGTGGCAACCGCGACGATAGACCGAAAGATGACATGGAACAGCGCATTTTAGAAGTCGCTCGGGTTACTCGTGTTATGGCCGGAGGAAAAAGAATGAATTTTCGGGCTTGTATTGCTATTGGTGATAAAAAGGGCAGCGTTGGCGTTGGCGTCGGTAAAGGCGCTGATGTTACCATGGCGGTTAATAAGGCGGTTAATAAGGCTAAGAAAGATATGGTTAGCGTTCCTTTTGTTAATGATACTATTCCGCACGCCGTACTACAGAAAATGGGAGCCGCTCTGATTATGATTAAGCCGGCTAAAAAGGGCCGCGGCGTTATCGCCGGCGGTGTTACCCGCGTCATTTTGGAGTTAGCTGGCGTTAAAAATATTACTAGTAAAGCGTTAGGTTCTAATAATAAAATTAATAACGCTCGTTGTACGATTGAGGCGCTTCGTAATCTGCGTCGCCCTGAGGGTAAAGAAGCGGCTAAGGAGTCTCACCAGAATAAAGAAAATAAAACCGAGAAAGAAGCTAAAGGCACTGAGACTAAAAAAGCTAAATAAATTTATCTTAATCCCTAAAATCGTCAATTAATCATATGTTATCACTTAATACGATCAAAAAATCAACCGGCGCTCTTAAGAAAAATAAACGGGTCGGACGCGGTAACGCTTCTGGACACGGTACTTATAGTACCCGCGGTCTTAAGGGTCAAAAATCTCGTTCCGGCGTTTCTGGCTTAAAGCGTTTAGGCATGAAGAAGCAGCTGCTCCAGATTCCTAAAGTACGCGGCTTTAAATCTTTGAATCCGAAGAATCAGGTGGTTAGCGTTAAAGCAATTAATAATTTCTTCAAGGATGGGGAAGTAGTTACTCCTTTAGCTTTATTTGAGAAAAAACTGATTGGCTCTGCTTCCTTGCCGGTTAAAATTTTAGGTAAAGAAAAATTGACGGTTAAGGTAAAAATTGAGAAAATTAAGACTAGTGAATCAGTTAAGGCGCAGTTAGTAAAATAAAAAATTATCTTCATTTTTATGTTTGATAAAATAGACCAAATTTGGAAAGCCAAGGATTTAAGAAATAATATCCTCTTCGTGCTGGCAATGCTGGTCGTTTTTCGTTTAGCCGCCCATATCCCAGTTCCAGGCGTCAATGCCGTGGCTTTAAAAAACCTCTTTTCCTCTAATCAGATTCTGGGGCTTATGAATTTATTCTCCGGCGGCGGCATGGAAAATTTTTCTATTGTGATGATGGGTGTCGGGCCTTATATTACTTCTTCTATTATCTTCCAGCTCTTAGGCATGATAATCCCGAGCGTAGAAGAAATGCAGAAAGAAGAAGCGGGCCGCCAGAAAATAAACATGTGGACCCGTTGGGCAACTGTGCCGCTCGCTGTTTTACAATCCTATGGCATGATTACTCTTTTGCGCCGCGGTTCGGCTGGTATTTTAGGCGATATTGCCCTGTTTGATTTCGGAGTTATGATAGTAACCATTACCGCCGGCTCTATTTTCTTAATGTGGCTTGGCGAATTAATTACCGAAAAGAAAGTCGGTAACGGCATCTCCTTATTAATTTTTGCCGGCATCGTCGCTAGTTTGCCAACAGCTATTCAGCAGATTTTTGTTACCTTTGATTCTACCCAGATGTTTATGTTAATCGGCTTCGTAGTTATTGCTCTTATTACTGTCGTCGGCGTTGTTATTATTAATGAAGGCCAGCGCAATATTCCTGTCCAATACGCCCGTCAGATTAGAGGTAACCGCACTTTCGGCGGCACTTCTAGCCATTTGCCTTTAAGAGTTAATATGGCTGGCGTTATCCCGATTATCTTTGCTGTTTCCGTGGTTTTATTTCCGTCCATGATCGCGCAATTTTTAATCCATGCCAAGACGGCCTGGATAGCTAATGCTGCTAATGGGACTATCGCCTTATTTAATAATCAGTTATTTTACGGCGTATTTTATTTCATTTTAGTTTTTGCTTTTACCTATTTTTATACCGAGGTTATTTTTCATCCGTCTCAAATTGCTGAGAATTTGCAGAAGCAAGGCGGTTTTATCCCTGGCATTAGACCAGGAAAAAATACTAGTGATTATTTAGCTAATACTACTCATAAAATTATCTTAGTCGGCGCTTTATTCTTAGGCATTATTGCTATTTTACCTCTAATTATGCGCTATTTTACCGGTATTCAGGCCCTGTCCGTCGGCGGCACCAGTTTGCTAATCGTTGTTTCTGTTGTTATTGAAACTGTTAAGCAAATTGAATCCCAGCTCACGATGCGTGAGTATGATGGTCTTTAATTCTTAAAGCATTTTTGATAAATAAAATCGGCTTTATAGCCGGTTTTTTTTATGATATAATATTTAAGAATATATTTAAAAATAAGGCCTTGGCCTATAAACAGGAAATTTTGGGACAAGGATTGATTTTAAAATTATGGACTTGCAAGATTTAACTAAAGACCTGGCTAATCAAGAAAATTACCGGATTACGCGCCGCATGGAGGAATTAATGCGGACTAATCCCAATTTTCGTAATTTAGATTCAGGCAATAGAGAGCTGATTCTTAAGTTAATAAATAAATATAAGGAAAAGATACGCCGCGGCATTAAACCATCCTCAATAACTATTAGAGAAGATAAATATCATCTCTATCAAGACCGAATTAAACTTGGTTTAACCCCGACTGATTTAGAACAGATTAATGATTTATTAGATAGCTTTAAGAGCTAGTAGCTTAATTATATGGATGTTAAAAAATTACCAGGGGCAGGCAGCAAATTCCGGGCGACTTATGGTCCAGGCAGCTTTGCTAGGAAGCTGTCATCAGCGACGCGTTACGGTGATAATTTGGGGGATAATAAAACATCAATTCTTAAAGTTGTTAAAGACAGCGAGCGGAAAATACGCCTGGGTAAATTTACTCGCCTGGACAGAGTATCGGCTTTGAAAAAAATTCAGAAGCTAGAAGGCTATAAGTTTTCTAAGCAGGATAAAATAGATACGAAAGAAATTTTAGAATATTTAAGTAACAAGTCCGAATCGGTAGTTAAAGCGGAAAAAACAGCGATTAAAGGGGAAATGGCTCTTGATGAGGTGGTTGAAGATCGTTTAGCTAGCACTGGCCTTAAACGTTTTAGTACCGCTCAGTCCCGTCCGACTACGCGTTTTTCTCGAGTTAACCGTGATACATCAGCGTCTGAAGCGAACGGATTATTATCCGGCCAGCCTGGCTTAGGACGGCCCGGCTTTGCCTCCTCGCTGGGCGGCGGAAAACAGAGCCAGGGAGATAGAGCTCGTCTCGGACTTAGATATGAACAAATGCGTCGCTTAGGCGGTGGCGAAGTCGCTCGGGATATGCAGAAAAAAACTTTTGCCCAGCTACAAGCCGCCGGCGGACCAGTAACTCGTCCCGGCCGGTCAGCCAGATCAGCCATGCCGGATCAGATGCCCCCGGTTAATCAAGCGCCGCACCCTGTAAATCCCCTAAATCCTTTAAATAGATTTTAAGTATGGTTTATCTTAAAACACCAGAAGAAATTAGAATATTAGCGGAAGGCGGTCGCCGTTTGGCGGCCATTTTAAGTCGCTTGGCCGCCGAAATAAAACCCGGAGTTAATACTGGGTATTTAGAAGATTTAGCCAACTCTTTAATTGAAAAAGAGGGGGGCGCTTCGGCCTTTAAAGATTACCCTATGGGAGGAGGTATCTTTTTCCCGTCTACTCTTTGCGTTTCTATTAATAATGAGGTTGTCCATGGCGCGGCTTGGCCAATTAGAGTTTTGCAATCAGGCGATATTGTTGACTTAGATATAGGCATGGAATGGCCGGTAGATAAAAAATTACAGGAAAAATATCAGGCGCCTCGTAATCCTTTTTCGCCAGGCGGCGGATATTATACTGATACCTGTCTAACGGTCGGAGTCGGTAAAATAAGTGCGGAGGCTAAAAAACTTCTTCATGTTTCTAAACAATGCTTAGATTTGGCTTTAAAAGCCGCCAAACCAGGCAATACGCTTAATGATATCGCTCGGGCCGTTGAATCAACGGCGGAAAGCCAAGGATATGGAGTGGTGCGCGATTTAGTCGGCCACGGGGTTGGTTATTATGCTCATGAAAAACCCGATGTCTTTAATTTTGTTATTAAGGAGAAATCGCCGGAAAATATCGTGCTTAAACCAGGTATGGTAATCGCGATTGAACCGATGATTAATGCCGGTGATTGGCGGGTAACTATGGCTGATAATGATTATACGGTTGTTACGGCCGACGGTTCTTTAAGCGCCCATTTTGAACATACAGTAGCAATTACTGAAGATGGCTGCCAAATTTTAACTAAAGCCTAATTTAATCAGCATAATATTCTTGAAAAATTATATGGATAATATTAAAAAATATTTAGGGATTGATTGGGGCGAAAAACGAATCGGGCTAGCCACTGGCGACAGTGAGGTAAATTTAGCTCTGCCGCTTAAAACAGTTAGTAGTTTGGCAGAGGTGTTAACGGCCATGAAAGAAGAAGAAACGGATATAGTGGTAATGGGCGATCCGCGTAAAATGTCAGGCGGAGTAGCTGATAATCCGGCTTGGCTTAATTTTTTAGAACAGTTGAAAGAGCGGGGCGGGCGAAGAGTAGAATTAGTTGATGAGCGTTTAAGCAGTCTGGCCGCTGATGCGCTTGATGGCACGGACGGAGAGAAAGCGGAACGGGATGAGCTAGCAGCGACTATTATTTTACAGAGTTACCTAGATAAGGGCCAATATGGAGGAAACTAGAAATACGGCCGCCTTTATTTTAAATCGCCAGCCTTATAGAGAAAATGACGCCCTAGTTACTGTTTATACGGCTGATTCGGGCAAGCTGTTTTTACTAGCTCGCGGGGTTAAAAAAATAAAATCTAAGTTGGCCGGTCATATTGAGCCTCTGACTATGGCTGATGTTATGATTATCCGCGGCAAGAGTCGGGATTATATTGGTAGTGCGGTGACGCGTGAGTCTTATTTAGGGATTAGGGAGGACTTGAATAAATTATATTATGCTGGCCAGGCCTTAAGTCTTTTTAACCGGCTAGTAAAGGAAAACCAGGCGGATGAACGCCTGTTTTTTTTGTTGGGCCGGTGGCTGGAGGCCTTAAACGATTCTTCGGTTGAATTCAGAAAACAAGACGGGGAATTGCTCCTATCTTTTTTTATTTTACGTTTGGCGTCTGAGTTAGGCTATAAACCGGAGGTTAGCAAATGTTTGTCTTGTGGAGAAGACATAAAGCCGGGCCAAAATTATTTTAGTTTAATGGGCGGCGGAATAGTTTGCGGTAAATGTTTTGAAGCTAGCCGTGGTCAGGAATTTTTTAGCCAGGGATTTTTGACGATTTCCGATAATTGTGTTAAAATAATACGTTTTATCATGGATAATAAATTCAAAATGGCCGGAAAGCTTAAAATAGAAAGAAAGTTAGCCAAAGAACTATATGGTTTAGTCAGTAATTTTCTTGATTTCCGATTTTAATATTTAAACTAAAGATGCTATCATTAATATAGCTACTTACTATTTCATAATTAACATATTTGAATTATGACCAATCCAATTAATGGCGGACAGGCGCCAGTAGACGAGATGGAAGTGATTGCTGATAATATTATCAGCCAGGCCTATCTCTCCGACCTGCCGGAGGCGGATAAAAACTATCTTAAGGAGACCTTAGTTCTTCAGCTTAGTCGTCGTTTGGGTTTGATAATTATGGAAAATTTGCCTGAGGCGGGCCAAACGGAATATGCTGCTCTTTTAGATGATGGCCCAATGCCTGACTCGGCTAAATTACAAATTTTATTAGATAAATATATCCCTGATTATCCGGCTAAGGTAAAAACGGGGATGGAAGAATTTATTCAAAAGGCAGTCGCTAGTTTGACTAAATAATATAAGCATATATGAAATTTGCTGAAAATTTTTTCAAAATTTTTAAAAAAACTGATAAGCCAGTTAATGGAACTGAAGCGGCTCCAGAGGTCCAGGCTAGTGTTGAGAAAAAGGCCATGTCTCCAGCAGAAATGAAGGCTTTTCTAACCTCTGTTAAAGAGCGACTAGATAGTATTAGAAAAATTAACAATGAGAAGAAGAGTGCTAACACCTCAGAAAAGATTGCAAAATTTGAAGGAAAGCTGGAAACGGCTAAACAGAAGTTTGTAGCGGATTTTGGCGTAGAATACGACCCTAGTTTTGATAATGTTAAAAATGCAATTAAGAATAGAGAGGCCGGACAGACGGTTGCTAATAATCAATCCGTGCCGATTCCAGATGCTAATTTAAATCAGGCCGCTCCGGATCAAGCTCAGGCTCAAAATCAGGCCCCAGTTAGTCCTGATCAAGCTCAGGCTCAAAATCAGGCCCCAGTTAGTCCTGATCAAGCTCAGACTCAAAATCAAGATCCGGTTACCCCGGATCAGACTCAACCTAATCCTGATCAGGTTCCGTCTACCCCAGAACCAGAAGTTGTTGAGCCGGAAATTGACTTGCCGCTTAACTATCGCCAGCATTTAGAAAAATTGAAAATACAAGAAGGGAAAATAGAAACCCCAGGAGTACGTTTTATAGAGACCAATCAGTCCTATTTAGAGGAAGAACTTAAAGGTTTGTCAGATTCTTTACTGGCCAAGGAGCTAGATAAGAATCTGGATAGTAAGTTAAAAGAATTAGCGACTAAGACAGGACTTTCCGAAGATACAATAAGGGAAATTTACCAAGTACAAGAGGAAAGTCTTGTTGCTGAGGCTAAAGATGAAATTAATAAGAGTGCAAGTCGTACTAAAAGAATCGGTCTAGCAGTAACAAAAACAGCCGTCTATATGGGGGCTGGCGTGTTATTTGCAACTTCCACAATACCGACTTTTGGTATGGGGGTTGGTTTTGGTATGGGGGCCATTGCTGTTGCTAGAGTGGTTGATCGTTTGATAACTGATAAAGTTTTAGCTAAAGATTTGGCTAAAAAGACGGCCGAAATAAAAGCTAAAAAAACTGATGAAGAAAAGATTACCCTGCAAGATCGCTTAGCCGCTTCTATTAGTCTTAAGAAAAAGGTTGAGATTGAAAAAGTTAATCTTGGCGAAAAAGGAGAAAGAACTGCCCTGATTGATAAATATATTGAAGAACAAAATAGTTTAGGCATGCTGAACATCCCGCCGGATAAATTAATGGACTATAAAGACAAAATTATTAGAACCTTAGAAGGATTGGATGATATTGATAAAATAAATGCTGAAAAAGAGGCCGCTTTAAATAAGACTACCAAGCTTGATAAAATTATCAAGACAATGGATAAGGTAATTAGCGGTGAATCTACTCGTGAGAAGACGGTAAGCGCGGCCGTTTTAGCTGGTTTGGGTTTAGCGGCCAGGGAATTGCCTGGCACCAGATTGGCCTTATCAGCTCTTGCGGGTTACCGCTTAGGCGGAGCCGTAGTTGACCACTATATAAATAAAGAGAATCAGAAATATGAGGCTTCTTACAATATTGTCACTGATAAAAAAATAACCAATAAATCAGATTATGCGGCCGCTAGAAAAAAATTATTAGATAAAAATTTTCAAAAGAATAGCCCTGAGGAGTATTTAAAATTAAAAAAAGAAGTAGAGGAGACCGAGGATATTGCTTTAGGGAGCGGAAATAAAAAATTTAATGTGGCCGCTTTAAACGAGAGTTTGGAGAAGGAAATAAAAAGTGATAAAAAGTATAAAAATAATGACAGAATAATAAAAGTTGTTGGACGGGTCGGCGGCGCCGTGGTTGGTCTAGGAGTGGGCGGAATGGTCCATGAATTATCTCGTCATCTTAACCATTCTCATTCCGGAAAGACAGAATTAACTGATGAAATTGTAGATGAGGAACCAAGCGCAGATAATAATCAAGTTGAGACAGACACAACTCAGACTGAAACAGTCCCAGTAGACACAACAGCCGCTGGATCATCTGGAGAAGTTGCCCCTGGTCTAGAAATGCCGCTAGTTAGCGGTGATAGCCAGTTACCCGATTTGGAAGTACCAGTACCGCCCTCTAGTGGAGCTGTTGCTGATGCTACCATGGTTAAGCCAATCGGCGGTCTTAGAGGCGATTCCGGCAGTATAATAGAAAGAATCACCGGGAATAAGCCTGATAGTGTAAGCGGTCAAAATTTAGAGACACCGCCAGCTAGTGGCGGCAGTAAAATACCTGATTTAGAAACTTCCTCCGCTAGTGGTAGTAGTCAAACGCCTGGATTAGAGGAAGCGCCTATAGCCCCTAAGTCCTCAGCTTATGAAGACATAATTACTAACGAAAATCTTAAACCCGGTCATACCGATTCCGTCTGGCATTCTACTAACCAGATTTTTAAAGATCACGCCGCGGAATTGGGCTATAAGGGCGATGTTAACGATGCTAAAGCCTTAGAAGCCTGGTCTCAGATTCAGACTGGAAAGGCAATTAATAATTCAGGAGAATTAACTGATAAAGTTTTTGAAGGCAATAAGATAGTGCTAAATCAGGATGCGAAAGGAAACTATAGTATTGAGATAGAAAAGGGCGACGGTTTTGATCCGGGGCATTTAGAACGTGCTAGTCAGGGTGGGGTAAAAGCTGAGGAAGTCGTTGCTCCTAAAAACAGCGCGTCAGAACTTCCAAACAAGGGGAAGGACGTAAACTATGAAGAGCTTAAGAAGCAATTTATTGAAAAATCAAAAGCTGATATTAGAGCCCAACATGAATTTTTGTACCATGATAAACATGGTATTAAGATAGACGACGTGGTCATTAAGGAGGGCACGGAAAACGTCTTGAATAATGGGAAAATATCGTCAGCCGTTACTTCAGAATCAGTTTTATTTGACCATAGTCCGAAATCGTCCCGTTTAGGCTTTGAGCAGGACGCTAGCTCTTCTTCGGACAGCGGAAACGGTGCAGCTGCCGCTCAAGAAGTTCATAGTGATGTTTCTGGCAAGACTGATAATGCGGCCAACATTGAAACCGGTAAGGGGTCTGGTGAGTCATCGTCTTTAGAGGAGGCTAAGGCTGATGTAAATAAATCAGCCGTAGAAGATCCATCTGCCTATAAATCAGGGTCAGAGTTTAAGGATATAGGCGTAGATGAGGCCAAGAAAGCCTTTACTTCCATTGAAAATTTAAAAGATTTGCCCAATGGGGCCAGAACTAATTTAGGCGAACTGGTCATGGCTAAACGAGATGGTATTTATCATTTTGAAACTAAAGAATATGAAAAATTTCATATGGCTTTTAACAGGTTATCAGAAACAGGACAGAGTGATAAATTTAATATTATTAGAAATGGGGATGTTTTAGATGGCAAGTCTCTAAAAGAAGCTATTCCACTTAAGCAGATGCTTTATGATAATTTACCTGACAAGAGAACATCTTTAGCTAAGGAACTTTTGAAAGAAATAGCTAAGAACAAAGGGCAGGCCGAATTTTTTTCAGAATTTTAATTTTACTCTGTAATAATAGTAAAAAAACAGGCCCACTCGGCCTGTTTTTGTTTGTTTAAAACTAGCTTATCTTTTCTTGCTAAAATCTCAAAAATAAGTTACTATTTAGATAGTTTAATTAGATTTTTTATCAAATTTTAGGCCTTGTTTGGCTTAAAATTAATTTTGTTTTATGTCAAGAATATTAATTGCTGAGGCTAAGAAACAGGCTACGGGAGAAGTAACAATTGCCGGCTGGGTTCGTAATTTACGCGCTCATAAAGGCGTTATTTTTGTTGATTTAGCCGATATTTCCGGAACTATGCAGTCCGTTTTCGTTTCTAATTCTGATGGCAATAATGATGTTTATAATTTGGCAGAAAAATTTAGATTAGAGAGCGTAATAGAAATAAAGGGTATTTTACAAGAAAAACCTACTAAAAAAAATGACCCTAACCCGGTTAAAGATTTTGAATTACTAGTTAAAGAAGCAAAATTAATCTCCTTGGCTGACGAAAATTTGCCGATTCCGGTTTTTACTACGGCTAATAATGAAGCTAACCTAGATAATCGTTTAGACTGGCGCTGGTTGGATCTGCGGCAGAGCGAACATCAAATGGTCTTTAAGGTTTGGTCTAAATTAGAAGAAGGCTGTCGCGATTATTTCCGTCAGAATAATTTTCTCCAGATTTATACGCCTTGTTTAATGAATACCTCATCAGAAACCGGCTCGGAAGTATTTGAAGTTAAATATTTTGATCGTAAAGCTTATCTTTCTCAATCCCCGCAATTCTATAAGCAGATGGCGATGGCCAGCGGTTTGGAAAAAGTTTTTATGGTTGGTCCGGTGTTTCGAGCGGAGTTATCATTTACGACTAGGCATGTAACCGAGTTTACCGGCTGGGACTTTGAGGTTTCCTATATTAACTCGCATTTTGACATAATGTCTATTGAAGAGGATTTGCTTATTTCCGGCTTTACTAGAGTCAAAGAGGATTTAGGAATAGAGGTTGAGGTGCCGAGCAAACCGTTTCCAAAATTAACTTTGGCGGAAGCTAAGGCTAAGTTAAAAGTAGCGGGCATTAAGAGCGAAAAAGACTGGGATTTTTCTACTGAAGAAGAAAAAGAATTGGGCGAAATCATTAAAAAAGAAACAGGGCATGACTTTGTTTTCGTAACCGACTATCCGATTGAAGCTCGTCCTTTCTATCATATGCGTCATGAGGATAATCCCGGTTTAACTAAAAGCTTTGATCTTTTATACCGCGGTTTAGAAATCACGACCGGCTCGCAGCGCGAACACCGAGTGGAAATTTTAGAAAAACAGGCGATTGAGAAGGGAATGAATTTAGAAGAATTAAAGGATTATATTAATTTTTTCCGTTACGGCTGCCCTAATCACGGCGGAATTGGCATGGGGCCGGGTCGTATTGTTATGAAAATGTTGGGGCTCACTAGCGTTAAAGAGGCTTGTTTCTTGCCGCGCGATGTCAAGCGCCTGACTCCCTAATTTATATTTAGCAGCACTTCGCATTTTATCGGTTCATCTTTAAATTTGTAACTATGAATATAACTATAAAAACCTTATATCGCGATACCGCTTCTCATCTTAACCAAAAAATAACCGTGGCTGGCTGGGTTAGAACCGCCCGCAGCTCTAAGGAATTTGGCTTTATTGAGATTAATGACGGCTCATTTTTTAAGGGTCTGCAGATTGTATTTGCTTCTGATTTAAGTAATTTTGCGGCTGTAGAAAATATTGCCGTTGGCTCTTCTTTAGAAGTTGAGGGAACCTTAGTAGAATCGCCGGCGGCCGGCCAGGCTTTTGAACTTAAAGCCGAGAAAATTAATATTATTAATGAAGCCCCGGCCGATTATCCGCTCCAGAAGAAAAAACATAGTTTTGAATTTTTACGCACCATCGCGCATTTAAGAGGGCGCAGCAATACCTTTTCCGCAGTTTTTCGTTTACGATCTGTTTTAAGTTTTGCGATTCATAAATTTTTTCAGGAAGAGGGTTTTGCTTATATCCATACCCCGATAATTTCTACGAGCGACTGCGAGGGCGCGGGTGAAATGTTCCAGGTTACGACTTTAGATTTAAAAAATCCCCTCCGCGATCCTAAGGGAGAAATAAATTACGCTGAAGATTTTTTTGGTAAAAAGGCGGGACTCACCGTCAGCGGCCAGTTAAATGCTGAGGCGCTTGTTATGGGCTTAAATAAAGTTTATACTTTTGGCCCGACTTTTAGGGCCGAAAATTCTAATACGACTCGCCATGCTTCTGAATTCTGGATGATGGAGCCGGAAATGGCCTTCGCTGATTTAGCTGACGACATGAATTTAGCCGAGAAGATGTTGAAGTACCTGATTGATTATGTCTTAAAAGAATTGCCGGAAGAAATGGCTTTCTTTAATAAGTTTATTGATCCGGGAATTAGTGAGCGCCTAAATAATATTTTGAATTCTGATTTCGGCCGCGTTACTTATACGGAAGCGATTGAAATTTTAGAGAAGTCAGGCGAGAAGTTTGTTTATCCGGTTAAATGGGGTATTGATTTACAGACTGAACATGAGCGTTATTTAACTGATAAAGTTTTCCAGAAGCCGGTTTTTGTGACTGATTATCCTAAGGATATCAAGGCTTTCTATATGCGCCTGAATGAAGACGGTAAGACTGTAGCGGCTATGGATTTACTGGCGCCGGGCATAGGCGAAATAATCGGCGGCAGCCAGAGGGAAGAGCGCTTAGAGAATTTAGAGAAGCGCATGGAAGAAATGGGTCTTAAGAAAGAAGATTACGCTTGGTATTTAGATTTACGAAAATACGGCTCGGTTAAACATGCGGGCTTTGGCTTAGGCTTTGAAAGACTACTCATGTATATTTCTGGTATGGCCAATATCCGTGATGTTATTCCTTTTCCGCGCACGCCGAAGAATGCTGAATTTTAAAGGATGAGTAATTTGTCTATGGGTTTTATTAGTTTTTTTATTTTTTTACCTCTCCCGGCCTTGCTAATCATTTTTTTAGTATTAGCAGTTAGGGAAGGAAACAATAATATGAATAATAAGAACAACGCTAAGTATGCTTTTTATTATCTCCTATCACTCGTCGCTCTAATTTTCACCGCCTTATCAGTCGGCATGGTTGTCTTTGGTATTATAAATAAAACCATTCCTGATGCCATTAATTATTATGGTTCAGTCGATGGGCCTCTTAAGTTTGCTATCTCCGCCTTATTTATTGCTGCGCCTATCTTTTACTTTATTTCCAGCCTTATTAATAAGGGTTTACGCCGAGGCGAGCTCGATAAGGAATCAGGTATCCGTCGTTGGTTAACCTATTTTATTTTATTAGTTTCTTCGTTAGTGATTTTAGGCGTCTTTATAGGCGTCATTAATAATTTTTTATCAGGCGAGCTTACTTCGCGCTTTGCTTTGAAGGCCTTGACCGTTTTTATCTTGTCCGCCTTGCCGTTTGCTTTTTATTTTTATGATATTAAGCGGGCTAATCCGGAGCAGTCTGACAAGGTTGTAAAAGTTTTTTTCTTTGGTACCATGGCCTTGGTATTAGCCGCTTTCATTGCCGCTTGGTTCTTTATTGAATCGCCGATGCTGGCTCGCGCTAAGCAGTTAGACAAAAATTTAGTCATGAATATTTCTAGTTTAGAGAGCGCGGTCAATACCTATTATTCTAATAATGATAAATTACCGGATAATTTATCTATTTTAGTTAGCGATCGAGCTATTAATTTGGATGTTAATCTTACTATGGATTCTGATAATAAAGCGCCGATTACTTATCAAAAAATAAATGATAAGGAATTTGAATTTTGTGCGACTTTTAGAACCGACTCTTTAGCTGACAGGACCGATAGACAATATTACCCAATTAGCGAAGGGGGAAGTAAAGAACACGCCGCTGGTTATCAATGTCTCTTAGGTAATCTTTATATGTCTAAAGAGGCGTCGGCGGTGAATGCTGTAAAAGTAGTGCCGGCTCCGGCGGTTAAAGAAATCCCCGCGAAATAATTAATTATGATTGAATTCACGACAGAAAAATTTTCTGGACCGTTAGGCTTGCTTTTAAGTTTAATTGAAAGCGAGGAGATGGATATTACGGAAGTGTCCTTAGCTAAGATAGCCGATGAATATGTTACTTATATTAGGGCAGCTAAGGATATTGACCCGGAAGAAATGGCTGATTTTTTAGTCGTCGCGGCTAAATTATTGTTTATTAAATCTAAGGCTCTTTTGCCATATCTTTATTCGGGCGAGGAAGAGGAAGAGATTAATGATTTAGAAAAGCAGCTCAAGATGTATAAAGAGTTCGTGGCGGCCAGCCAGAAGATTAAGGATATTATTGCCGGACGGCATTGGTTATTTCTGCCGCCCTTGACCAAGAATCGCCGCAGCCAGTTTAATTTACCAGTTTTTTCCGCTCCGGCTAAGCTTACCGCCGTGATTTTGCGTGATCGCTATTTAGCTCTTTTAGATAATTTAGAGAGACAGTTAATAAAAGCTAGGGAAGAGAAATTGCCCGAGGAAACTCTAGAGGCTAAAATCAGCATTGATGATCAGATTATTTCTATTAAAAAAATGCTGCTGGATAAAATTAAAGTTAATTTTTCTAAGTTGCTGGCGGCTGCAGGAACTAAGACGGAGATTATTGTTAATTTTTTGGCGGTTTTAGAATTAGCCAAACAGAAAGAATTAATTTTTGAGCAGAGTGAGTTATTTAGCGATATTCATATTAGCCGAACCGATAGCGAGCCTATTAGCTAGCCTATCGGTCATATAATTTTTTAAAAAGGTATGTCCTTAAAATCACAGTTAGAATCATTATTATTTGTTTCCTTAAAGCCGCTAGCGGTTAAGGATTTGGCGGTCTTTACTAAAGCTAAGCCTAAGGAGATAGAAGAGGCTCTAGAGATGCTAGCCGCTGGTTACGAGAGCCAGGAGAGCGGCCTAATGCTGATTAAGAATAATAATCAGTATCAGATAACGACAGCCGGCGCTAACGCCGCCCTAGTCCAAGAATTTTTGAAGGATGAGACTAGCGGTGAATTATCGCAGCCGAGCCTGGAAGCCCTGACTATTATTGCCTATCGCGGTCCAATTGCTAAATTAGAGTTGGAGAGAATTCGCGGGATTAACTGTTCTATGATTATCCGCAATCTTCTGCTACGCGGTTTAATTGAGGAAAAGTTTGATAAAGCTAAAAATGAAAATTATTATACGGTCACTCATGATTTTATCCGTTTTCTCGGCCTGAAAGAACTGGCCGGCTTGCCGGATTATGAGAAGCTCCATCAGTCCGAAACGATAGAAACTATTTTAGCTGAGTCTGATTCGGTTATTAAAAGCTAACAATTACTTATTACCATGTCTTGGATAGCCATTTTAAATTTTATTTTAGCTTTATTTTTAGGCGTCGGCCGTTTGGATACGGCGGTCAGCCTTGACGCACCGATTTTAAGGCCTAAACCTAATATTCCGGCTTTTGAGCTAAGGGCTGACCGGGGAGCGGTACTTGTAGCTAATGACCATCTTTTTCTGTTTTCTAAGCGCGGCGATGAAACGCAGCCGATTGCCAGCATTACGAAACTCATGACCGCTTTAGTTTTTTTAGATTATAATCCTGGTTGGGATAAAATATATAAGATAGTTAGTGATGATCATGTGGAAGGCGGGCGCCTGAATTTATTTTTAGGCGATGAGGTTAGAGTAAAGGATTTGTTCTATACGAGTTTAGTTGCTTCCGATAATGGCGCTACTCTAGCTCTAGTTCATTCTACTGGACTAAGCGAAAATGATTTTGTGGCTCGGATGAACGAAAAAGCGAAGAAGCTCGGTTTAGCTAAAACTAGTTTTGTTGATCCGATTGGGTTAAGTGATAATAATATTTCCACGGCTCGCGAAGTCGCTTTATTAGCCCAGGCCGCTCTAAACCGAGAAGAGATTAGAGACGCGACTACTAGGACTAGTTATCAGTTCAAAACTCAGCTGGGGCGTGATAAAAAAGTTGAGTCAACTGATTATTTATTATCAGATTCTAGCCAGAGTTCCTTGCAAGTCTTGGGTGGGAAAACCGGATATACAGAGCAAGCGGGTTATTGTTTTGTCGGCCGCCTTAAAGACGCGACCGGGCGTGAGCTTATTTCCGTTGTTTTAAATAGTTCGGGCAAGAATGAGCGTTTTCAAGATAGCCGTAATTTAGCCAATTGGGTTTTTAATAGCTATAATTGGAATAAATAATTATGTCCTTAATCCACGATTTGTATCACCGTTTTCGCCATTATTTCGCTAATCGTTTTCCTAATTTATATAATTTCTGTGAAGGGCGGAAATCAGTTATAAAATTTATTATTGCCGGCTGTTTAGCGGGCGGAAGCGATTTAGTCTTTCTTTTTATTTTTCACGGCTTATTTCTCTGGAATATAGTTTTATCAACCAGCTCCGCCTTCATTTTAGCTTTCCTAGTCAGCTTTACTCTCCAGAAATTTTGGACCTTTCGTGATTATCAGAATAAAGTCGTCCAGCAGTTAGTTCTTTATATTTTAAATGCCCTGCTCGGCTTATATCTGAATGGTTATTTTATGCATCTTTTAGTCGTTAAGTACGCGGTTTGGTATATTTTATCTCAGATTATCGTTAATTTAGTGCTCGCTTTCTGGAATTTTGTGGTTTATAAATTTATTATTTTTAAAACAAACCAAAGCCATGAAATTAAAGGTTAATAAAAAACAATTAGGTGCTCCGCCCGAGATGTGGCTAAGGCAGGCCGGTTACGCTTTTATTCCGGAGCGTGAGGATGGCCAGGCTAGTTTCGCCCGTCGGTTAACACGTGATTTTTATCCGCGTTTTCATATTTATTTTATTGAAACTAAAGAGAACGGCGTTGACCAGGTAATTTTTAATTTACACCTTGATCAGAAGCGACCGGGCTATGAAGGCTTTAGCCGCCATAACGCGGAATACGACGGGGAAGTAGTAGAAAATGAAATGGCGAGATTAAGTAGTTTGTTATTACCAGATTTTTTTAATTAATTATGGGCCAAGCTGAAGAAATAAAATCTAAGCTGGACATCGTTGAAGTAATTCGCGAATATGCTCCAGTTAAAGCGGTGGGGGCTAACTTTCAAGCTCTGTGTCCTTTTCATAATGAAAAGACGCCGTCTTTTGTTATTTCTCCGGATAAGCAGATTTGGCATTGTTTCGGCTGTGGCCGGGGCGGCGATGTCTTTGCTTTTGTCATGGAAAAAGAAGGCTTGGGCTTCATGGAGACTTTGCGGCTCCTCGCTCCTAAAGCGGGCGTAGTCTTAAAATACGAAAATCCCGAGTCATATTCGCAGCGTAATCGCTTGTTGGATATTTTGGAATTAGCCGGCAAATATTACGCCCATCTTTTACATGAGCCGATTGGCAAGGAAGCGCGCGAATATTTAACGCGTCGGGGCTTAAGCGAAGAAGTAATTAAAGATTGGCAGCTAGGTTATAGTCAGGATGCCTGGGATGGTTTATATAAATTTTTGAAGGCTAGGCCCTTAACGGGGCAGAAATATACGGATGAAGAAATTTTTTCGGCTGGCTTAGTCGTTAAGAAAGAGGGTGGGCGCGGTTATTATGATCGTTTTCGCGATCGGATTATGTTCCCGATTTGGGATGTTAATAATAATTTAATTGCCTTTACCGCCCGCGTTAATCCGGCCAAAGAAAAGACGGAAAAAATGGGGAAATATATTAATATTACTCAGACCAAGGTTTATGATAAGAGCCGCGTCCTCTATGCTTTAAATAAGGCTAAGAATGCTATTAGGCAGGATGAATTAGCCATAGTCGTAGAGGGGCAGATGGATGTGATTGCCTGCCATAATCATGGCTTTAAGAATGTCGTGGCTTCTTCGGGAACGGCACTTACAACCGAGCAGGTGGCCCTTCTGAAGCGTTTTACCACTAATGTCGCCTTATTGTTTGATATGGATAAAGCTGGCCAAATGGCGGCGGACAGGGGTATTAAAGAGGTCTTGGCCCAAGAAATGAACTTAAAGATTATAACGCTCGGCGACGGCAAGGATCCGGATGAATGTTTAAAAAACAATCCTGATGAGTTTAAAAAGGCGGTAGAAAATGCCCGACCGATGCTAGAATATTATTTTGATAAAGTCAGCGCCGGAGTTGATTTGAAGAAGCTGGATAATAAGCGGATTGTTAGCGATAAAATGTTTGCGATGATAGATTTAGTGGCGAGTAAGATGGAACAAGGACACTGGCTGAAGCGTTTGAGCGAGGAGTTGGATTTTGATGAGAATGATACTAGGGAAGAGTTTTTGAAGTGGCAAGCTAAGCATGGCGTACTAAAGGATAAGGGGACAGTCAAGGCAGTCGCTAAGAAAGCCCCAGAGATAATTTCCGAAACCAGCCGGGCTGATAAATTAGCTGAGCTCCTATTTTCTTTAATCGTTAAATTTCCAGAGTTTATTAGCTATAGCGTCAGTAATTTAGAGCCCGAGTTTTTAACTGACGATGACTTAGCCGGGTTTTACAAGAATCTAATAATCTACTATAATAGAACGGCCTCTTTAGATTATGATGATTTTCGCTTATATTTAACCGAAGGAGGCAGCGGAGGTGAAAAATTTTTAGATAAGTTGATTCTGTTGGGTGAAAAAGATTTTTATAACTATGAAGTTAACCAGGTTAAAGCGGAAATAATTAATATCATTTCAGAACTGAGAAAATATGGCCGGCAGCGCGAGAGCCAGAAACTACAGAAAGAAATTGCCCAGGCCGAGAAAGCCGGCGACCAGGCTAAGTTAGAACGGTTAATGAATGAGTTAAAAAATTTAATGACTTCTTAATAATACTATGGCTACTAAAACTAGCAAGCAAAAAACTAAGAAAACTGCGGCCGCTAAAGCGGCGCCTAAAAAACCGGCTAAGCATAGTCCGGCTAAGAAAGCGGCGCCTGCTAAGCATAATAAGGCTAGCAAGCATAATAAATCTAAAAAAGATTTTAGCCGCCATAGCGCTAAAAAAGTTAAACACGTAGCCCATGAGAGAGAGCCGCGTCCGGCCGTTAAACCGACCCCGGAGCAGCTTCAAAATCTGATTGATAAAGGGCGTCTGAGGGGCTTCATTACCGAAACTGAGCTTTTATATTTATTTCCTGAGGTTGAGGAATATGTTTATGATTATGATGTTTTTTTAGGCGACTTACAGAAAAGCGGCGTGAGAATTATGGAAGACTCCGGGCGTATTTTAGATACGGCCGAAAAGAAAGCGGCTGAGCCAGCCTTAACCGGACGCGCCTTAGCGCACCAGAACGCCCTTAACGTTGACTTGTCAAAGTTAAGCGCTGATTCTATCCAGATGTACTTAAAAGAAATTGGCAAGGTTCCTTTGCTGAGTGGCGACGAAGAGGTAGAGCTAGCGAAGCGTAAAGAAAAGGGCGATAAAGAAGCCGAGAAAAAAATTATTGAAGCTAACTTGCGCTTGGTCGTATCCATTGCTAAAAAGTTCGCCGGCGCTAAGGGTATGAGCTTATTAGACTTGATTCAAGAAGGGAATATTGGTTTATTTAGAGCAGTGGAAAAATTTGAATATCGCAAAGGCTATAAATTTTCTACTTACGCGACCTGGTGGATACGTCAGGCCATTACCCGCGCCTTAGCTGATCAGTCTAGAACCATTCGTATTCCGGTCCATATGGTAGAAACCATTAATAAGTTCCAGCAGGTCCAGCGCAATTTAATCCAGGAATTAGGCCGCGAGCCGTTAGCCGATGAAATTGCTTCCGAAATGGGCGAAGAACTTGATAAGGTGCGCTATATTATGAAGATTTCTCAGGACACTATTTCTTTAGAAACGACTATTGGTGATGATGATGAAGACTCAACTCTAGAAGACTTTATTGAGGATGTTAAAAATGTTACGCCTGATAGAGCGGCCGCTTTGCAGCTTTTAAAGGATTATGTAAAAAATATTGTCGCCCAGCTTTCGCCGCGCGAGCAGAAAATTTTAGAAATGCGCTTTGGTTTAATTGATGGCGTCGCCCATACTTTAGAAGAAGTCGGCCAAGAGTTTGAGGTTACTCGCGAGCGTATTCGCCAGATTGAATCTAAGGCACTAGAGAAAATTAGAAAGTTTAAGGGTTTAGAGAAGTTAAGAGATTACTAAAAGATTTATAGTTTACTATATGAAAAAGACCGGGTTTATGACCACGGTCTTTTTTTTGTCAAATACATTATTTTTTACAAAGAAAAAAGTCCGAGTAAAGATTGGACTCTTTTCCCGGACTTTGCCGAATACCGCTATTGCTGATACTCGTTTAAAATTTTAAGGAATGGGTAATGTTTCGCGCTGTAAGCATATCCGCGCATAATATCCCTAACGCCACGATGTTCTTCACTATAACCGAAGTTAATGGAAAAACGATTAGCCCACCAGTAATAATAGAAACCTTCTGTGTTGATGAAGTCTTGCCAATACTTTCTGTCAAATTGTATTAATTTGGCGGAAAAACCATGCCCCGCAGAAGCAACCTCTACACGCATTGGGCGAGTATCAATGATTGATACTTGTACCCAGGGCGCTGTTAAGTGCCAGCCGCCCCCCTGATCCCACATTTCTCCCGAAAATATGTCACGGGCGATTGGTAAATCAGATGGTTGAGCATAGTTAAGGCACATCATGTAAAAGGATAAGATGACACAGATAATGAAGGTTGATATTTTAAACCAGCGTCTTTTCATTAGCGCGGCTAACGATTTCCAGACTGTTCTAAACATCATTATTTATCCTCCTGATTAAGAGGCATGCCTTGGTTTGGAGCCAGAACGCCTACTACTTCCAGGAAAGGGCAGTCACGACCTTCATCGCGGTCAAAAGCATAGCATTTTAATATTTCTTTCAGATTGCTAACTTCGTCACCAGCAGATACGCCGTGCCAAGAAACGAATGTCTTAATTCCATGAATATTAAAGCGAACAAGTTTAGCATTTAAGATACGCTCGTTCGCACTGATGGAAACCTGATAGGGGCGTGTATCTATTGTATGAACACCGTAGAAAAATGGATTGGCTACGACATATCCGGTGTGCCCTACAGGGTAAACTTTGCCGGATAATTTGTCAAAAACAAAACCATACTCATGCTTATCGACAAAGGTTACCCAGGCAGCGCGCCAGATAATCAAGCCGATAAATGCTACTACAAAAAAGATAACAACGCTCGACCAGATTCCTACTTTATGGTCTTCATAGAAATTGGATATTGATTGTAACATGTTCTCTCCATCTTTGTTGTGTAAGGACAATTATAGGGCTTTCCTATAATTATTAAATAATAACATATATATTTAAAAAAGTCAATAGTTATTAAAATTAGTAGCAAGTTTAGAATAACAAAATAACAAAAAATAGGCTAATTTTAGCCTATTTTTTAGTTTATGGATTTTCTTTGCTCTAAGCTAAATTATTGGACAGGGTTTGGAATAACTGGGACTGGGACTACGTTTAGATCAGGAGTTTCGCTAGGAGTAATAGGGTTATTAATTTGATTAATGTTACTCGCTGGGTTAAATTGGCAACCGGCATGAATAGAATCATTTTGAATATTATTCTCTCCGCCCTGACAGCCCATCATTTTAAATTGTTTATTACAACCTTTCTCGCCTCTTTCGCCTCCTCTAACAAATCCGTTATCTCGGCCGCAAGTAAAGCCTTTGTGGCTATATCCGCCATGATTACTCCAGCGGGCGCCTAAGGCCATACCAATAGCCAGTAAAAGAAGCGCGATTAAGACGGCTGCTGCAATTTTAAGGCCGCCCGCCATTTTTTTGCTCAGTTCCATAGATTTTTTTAAAATAAAAATTAAGATTCTTAGTCTCTTGATTACTAATACGCATCAGTCAGTTCTTTTCTTCTAGAGGCCGAAATAATGCAAAAGAGAATACCAGCTGACCAAGATGACTAAGTAGAGGTATTTTTTGTCTTTTATGAGCAATCCAATCGGAATAATTATAGTCGGATACCAGGGCGTGAGCCAGGTGGTTTGGACAAAAAATAAGGCTAGGCCGGACCAGAAAATAAATTTTAAATAATCAGTCTGTTTATATAAATAACGCCAGGTAATTAGAACGTATAGAATGGCGAACAAGGCCAGGCGAATGATGAATTGGGCGGAGCCAGTGAATTGAAATAAATAGACTAAGGGCGAACAATGATAAAAGCACTGGTTTAAGAAAAATAGATTATGAGAAAAAAGACTTAAGCTTAGGCCGCTTATTTTAAAGAAGGCCAGGAAAGCTAAGCCGGTTAAGAGTAAAAATCCTAAGGCATTTTTTAAACTAAATTTATTGTTTTTAAAAAATAAAATCGGCGAAAAGATTAGAGCGGTATATTTAATAAAAATAGTCAGCGTAAATAATAACCAGGTGGGCCAGAGTTTTTTTCTATCTAGGCAGTAAAGCGTTCCTAATAGGCCGAGGGCGATAAAAATATCGTTATGCCCCTCTAGAAGCCAATTGATGAGCAGGGCGGGGTTAAGGGCTAATAGCCAGAGTCTTCTTTCCTCAAGCCCCCGGTCTCGCGCGATGAGCCAAAATAAATAAAGGACAGACAAAAATCCCGCCAGCCCTATTAATTTATAGATTAATATTGTCGCTAAAAGCCCGAACGGCGAAGCAATTAGACTAGTTAGAGCAATAGTCTGAAAAGTTGGGCCATAGACGGTTGGGTAATCTAGCCACCAGATATTAGACATTTCTTTGGCCCAGGGAGCGGCGCCGCGCAGAGCGTCTAAATAAGTCCGGCTATCAGGGGAAATAATATTTTTTGCTCCTAAAATATAGCCTCCTATATCCATGGATAATAAGGGAGGAGAAATAGTAAGTAATAGAATAGCCAGACCGTATAAATAAAGACTTAATTTAGTTCTTTTTATAGTAGTGAAGCTTAGAATGGTATAACTGAGCAGTAGAATATAAAAAAGAAAAAAAATGAAGTGCACTAAATCAGGCGGGAAGCTCTCTAATTGAAATGATAAATAGTTTGGTCTGAGCCAGGCGGAGAGGAAAATTGCTAATATGGTAATTCCTAAAATCCAGTTATTAATTAACCGGAAGAAATCATTATCTAGGGCTTTTTTAAAAGCTAGCCACATAAAGTAATAAGTAGTTGAAATAAGCTGTCTTTAAAGAAATTTTACCTTTAATTATTAGAAATTACAATTAATTTTTTTAATTAAAAAAGGCTCAGATTAGTCTACTGAGCCTTAAGAAAACAGGTATTTATGGCTAGTCCTGCTTAACTGCTTCGTATTCTATTTCAATCAAAGCGCCGAAGGGTAGGCCTGCAACAGCAAAAGCTTTTCTGGCTGGCTTAATTTCTACTTCCTTTAAAGCTTCGGAGTAGATTTTGTTAACTTCATTATAGCCATCCATAGAGCCGCTGAGCATGATTGTGACATGAAACAAGTCGTTGAAAGACAGTCCGCAGTCACTAAGAGACTTTTTCATCTTGGCCAGAACCTCTTCGGTCTGCAAAGCAAGCGTTCCAGAGATAGGCTTTTTGTCTTCGCCTAAGTTGGGAACTGTTCCGGAAAAATGGAAATGGTTGCCGATTTGCACTACTGGAGAAAAGGGAAGACTGTTGTCTGCTGCGATGGGAAGTTGTTTTTTTGGCATAGTAATATACCTTTTTTAATGGTTTATAATTAGTGTTTTATGTGGATATTGTTAATTATAGCATAATCGGAGAATTTTAAGGATTTACATCTAATTCGCTAATTCTTATCCAGCCGCCAACGTCATCTGGGTTCATCTTCAGAAAGTCTTCGTTGCTGATGATAAATCCGATTTTCTTTTCTGGATCGGAATAAAATATTTTTCCGATGTCCTCCTTGCTTATTTTAGTCTGCTTTAGCAGCCGACTCGTTGGGCCGAAGTTTTCCAACTTAGCGTCTAGTAGTCTATAATTAGCTATTATGACTTCGTATAGACCAGAGTTTGTATCTCCATCCGCCGCTAAACTTCCGCCTGGTCGGCTGATGAGTTCATGCCTGAATTTTTTGGCAACCTTTTCAATTGTCGGCAGGTCTTCTATTATCAGGCCTAGTTCAGCTAGCTCTTTTTGCAAGAGTTCCATTGTTGCCGGAATAATTTCAACTCTGTTTGAAGTTTCACCAACTGCTGGAAAATATCTGCTGCCCGATCCTTCCATTTCCTTAAGGACGCGGGCGTTGTCACTATGGTGACATACGATAAGTGTTGCTGTTTGTGGCATTGTTCTTCCTTTTTGTTTGTGAATTAATAAATTTTTTAAAGATCTATAACAAAAAAATATAGCATTTTGCTATATTTTTGTCAAACGTATTTATTGTTTCTCTAATAAAATAGGGACTGTTTAAAAACAGTCCCCTTTAAAAAAATGTTTGCCAATTTTCAATTATCCTAACAGTTTTGTTAGTACAATTATGATACTAACAATTTGCATGAAGGCTATGATGAAGGCCTCCTTTTTGTAGTACAAATAGGTATTATTAATATGCCCAATTAGCAGGGCATACCAGCCGATTTCCATCTTCATGCCTAGTAAGATAAAGGCCGAGCTGAAGGCTATCGTACAAATGCTTTGGACGATCCAGAATTGCTTTTGCTGTTTTGCTTCAGTGATTGTCAGAACTAATGCGAACAAAATACTAATGGCAATAATCGCAAAGTCCACAAACTGTAATCCTGGCACATCGTTAAGCCATTTGTATAGGCCGTAAACAGATAATAGCGCTAGGCCGACGCTAATTGTTGATACTATCCTTAATTTTATTTTGATATTTAGCAAAGTAGCTAGTGTATATCCAATTATAGATAACCACCAGCCGAATATGCTTGATATCGCTAAAAAATATTTGGATAACATCAGCGACCCCGCGGACAGGGCTTCAAGTATTCTGTGCTTTTCCAATTAATGTTCTCCAATTTACTGAATTGTTAATGTAATAAAAAATAATACCATACAGTATTATTTTTGTCAAGTATCTCCCTTTCGTGGACGCATTTAGAACTCAGAATTGGGTTAAGATAGGCGAGGAATTCAAATTAATCGCACAATATATATAATAATATTAATTTATATTAAAAAGACCAGGATATTTATTGCTAAACGCCTGGCCTTAAAGATTTGAAATAGCTATCTTATGTTATTGATTACTAAAAAATTACAAAATAACACAAATATAGGCTTAAAGAGATGGCAAATGTGCTGCTCGTTCCAAGCAGAGATAACGCTAAAGCAGCTTTATCTAAGTCATTCCGACCTGACTTTATGAATCCCTTCTTCACTATGTAGGTGACCATTGTGCCAAGTACAAATGCAACTGAAGCAATAACAGCAACTTTAAGATAATCATTCTGCGGTATTGGCTTCTGGAACAAATAAATTGTAATCGCCACGCCGAGAAGTAAAATTGAAATAAGCTGAGAAATAATTATCACGAAACATATATTTATGTTTCCGAGAACTTTATTTAACCTTTTCATACGAACATTCCCTGTTTTGTGAATAAAATGTTGTTCAAATATTGAATTACATAAAGAAGAAAAAGCCTTTATTCGTGTGGTCTAGGCATATCTCTTTTAGCGTTGACCCAGGTAGCGAGTTCCTGTATTCATAACAGGCCTCTTCGGCAGCCTTTTGACTCTTGTAATCCTTAATATAGAAGTATATTTTTGTAGCGCAATGCTTTTCGTCATATACATTATAATGAGGATTTCCAGTTATTTTTGATTGGGCAATGATGTTATCCATCTTATCTTCAGCCTCTTCTTTGAAAAAATCTGAGCATTCATTTTCTTCTCCCACATCATAAATTCTTTTGTTTTCATCATTAAGAGTCTGGACGGAGGCGACAAACTTCTGCTCTGCATTCTTAGTTTCAAGAGAAATTTTTTGGTATCCGAATTTTCCGCGACGAGAGACTTCACTCATGGGTCTTTGGAAAATCACCTGATTTTCAGATAGATAAACCTTACTCCCTTTTTCGAATACTATTACCGAATGGGATGGAGTCCTAGAGAGAAGAATGATATCAAAATTATCATCGTTTCCTCTCCTGGCTGAGTTGTTCCTAAAAGTATTCTTGCTTTCAGTTGACCAGTTAATTTGCTGGGGTTTGCTTAATGGGTTAACTTCTTCTTCTGAATATCCATTTTCAACCGTAAAATACTGGTTTTTTGTGATTTCACTTAGCGCTTCAAGCACTAAAGGAGCTGTTTCGACTGTTAAGATAATTACTTTCATTTCGCACCTTTCTGATTTTTTGATTTAATTATTACTTATTGAATTATCTCAATCTACAATTAAATAGACTTAGATAATTCAATAAGTTTTTATCAAATTTTGTTAAATAACAATTAAATTACTATATCATATTATTATAACTTTGTCAATAATATAACAAAAAATAGACTAACTTTAGCCTATTTTTTAATGGCTCCCGGGGTCGGATTCGAACCGACGACCAATTGGTTACACTTATCCAATAGTTTCCTAATGGGGTGGACTATATCATCATCCGTTAAAACGGATGCAAGGCGCTTCCTGCTCTAAAGTAGAGAAGTACTCCCTTTCGGGATAGTCTCTGAACCTTCCCTGAAAATCAGGGCTTGGCTGCTGATTACCATATCCTTGCGGATTTAGGCTTCCAGCAATTCACCTTGTTATTCGACCTCAGTTGCCTGAGGAAGCTGCGTTTATTGTTCACAGCCAACTGCGCTACCGCTGCGCTACCCGGGAATATTAAATTGTCTCCAAAAAACAAAAATGTTCTAAAACATTTTGTATGTATATTTTAGCAAATATCAGAGTTATGTCAAATAGTCTCGTATTATAGAGTTTTTTGATTATTTCTAAATTACCACCCTTGACTCAATACTTAATATATAGTAAAGTCAAAAAAACTATCCGCACCTTTAAATATGAATTGTTGGCTGTTCCAAGGATCTTTAGGGATTTTTAGAACAACTAACAATTTCTATCATCCAACAAGTGAGGAGTACTAAAATGGCAAAAACCTTGTTAGCGCCATCGTCAATAACGCCGGAGATGAAGGTTACTTTTAGACCTTTGGCTCGCGGTTATTACAGATGTAATCAGACTGGGGTAAAGGTTAAGAATTGCGACGCCTACCGGAGGTCCGTACAGAATCAGCGTCGCAAAAGCGTTATACCTAAAGAAGCTCAGAATCTGCCCAGAGTTAAACTATTTAATGGCATCTGGCAGTGCCCAAATAGCCATAATCACTATTATTGGCGTTCGTATGAAAACCGTAGCGATAAAGTAAATGTCATTGACTACTGCGGTTGTGGCCAAAGAGTGTTTATAGTAGGGAAAAATTAGTCCTGCCTTGAAGTTCATTATTATTTGTTAGTAAAGCCCGAAACCTACGCGGGCTTTTTTATTTATTAAATTAATTAAAATAGTCAAAAACAGTAATTTTTGATAAAATTAATTTATGCTTATAGATTACCCGTGGCTATATTATCTTGCTCCTTTTTTAGTGATTAATCTAATCGCCTTTTTAGTCATGTTGGAAGATAAGGTTAAATCTGCTCGCTCGGGATCAGAAAGAATTTCGGAAGGGATGATGTTCTTTTGGGCAGTTATTTTTGGCAGCCTGGGAATTTATGCCGGCATGTTCGCTTTTCGGCATAAGACTAAGAAATGGTGTTTTTTATTTGGTATTCCGCTTTTAATTATTCAAAACTTAGCTACGCTTTATTTGCTTTATTTATTTTTGATAGGGAACTGAGAGTAACTAATATAAAAGGCTAAGATAGGCTAATTAGAGCCTATTTTTTAATATTGACGGTTAGTTCTATCACTCTTGACTTATTTATTTTAATATGTTATATTAGTTAAGCAACAATAACGCGTGTCAAAAAAGTAGTCGATTTTTTAATCTCATTATTAAATTGCAACCTTACAAACTAAGAACAAAAATACTATGACTGGTACTATCAAAGCTTTAACCGATAAAGGTTTCGGTTTCATTGCTGTAGAAGGCCAAGAAAAGGATTTATTCTTCCATAGCAACTCATTGGTTGGTGTTCAATACAATGAATTACGTGAAGGCGATACCCTATCTTTTGATATGGAAAAATCTCCTAAAGGAATGAATGCGGTAAACGTTAAACGCGTTTAATAATCTCTCTTGAACGCAAAATCCCGCCCAATTTTATTGCGGCGGGATTTTGTTTGGGGCTTAGTCTCTTAAGCCCTCAGCCCTTGATTTTAAGGGCTTAAGAGACTAGACTTTAAGTATAAATAACTATTTAATGAATTATGAAAAATTTTAATCAACGGGGTGGTTTTGGCGATAAAAGAGGCGGCGGTGGATTTGGTGACCGTAAGGGTCCGAGCGATTTTGGTCGCCGAGATTCTGGTGGCCGCGATTTCGGCCGGGGTGGCAGTGGTGGCGGTCGTGATTTTTCTCGGCCCGCTATGCATCAGGCAACTTGCGCCGAGTGCGGTCAGTCCTGTGAAGTACCGTTTCGCCCTACCGGTGATAGACCGGTTTATTGCAGTAACTGCTTTAAGGGCAAGGAAGGAATGAATACTAGACCGACGGGCGGTCGTGATTTCTCTAAGCCTAGTTTTGCTCCGCGCGGCGATAGTCATTCCCATGGCGCCTCTAACAGCTCTTCTGATAATAAGAATTTTGAAATCTTAAATTCTAAATTAGACAGAATTTTAAGCGCTTTAAATTTAGTTTCTGTTTCTGCTCCAGCTGCTAAGAAAGAGGTGGTTAAAGTCGCTGCTCCAGAAATTAAGGATGGCGGTTTAAAAATTAAGCCAGTTGTCTCTAAAGCTAAAGTAGCAGCCCCTAAAGTTAAGGCAGTTGTTAAGAAAGGGAAGAAAAAATAATCTCTTGTAATTCCTATTTAATTTTATAGATATTGACAAAACCATAGTAGAAATGCTATGGTTTTGTATTATTTTGACTAGTCCTTTGAAATTTTTGTTTGGTTGTTAGCTTAGTTTATTTCCGAAAATAGGCTGGGCTAACAATCAAACTATAATAAATAATATGGGAGAAAAGTAATAATGGCAGCTAATGAAGAACAGCAGAAGAAAATAGGTGATCAGAGAAGTGTCCTGATTAGAGTTAATAACATCAGGGGAGAGGGGGTTGAAGTTGACCCTAATCGCTCATTTCATGAGATTAGATTGGAATGGGAAAACTTTTATGAAAATGCCTATGGAATAATCGGAATTGATTTAAGTAATATTAAAATTCCGAAACCGCCAGAACCCAGAAAATCCGGAGAAACATACCGACTGCTTATAATGATAAAAGGCCTCAACGCCTACCGGGCTAAGATTCTAAGAATTGGTAAATGCGCACAGTGTAATATTAATACTGCCGCCAATATTGATTTGGAAAAAGCTGATATTAGGCCAGATGAATCTTATTCAGTCTCAGCTATTTGGGTAGTAAATGGGATCGACCCTGATTATATCGGCCCCAACAAGGGCTTGGCGGAGACATTGCCGATGCATATGGTACACTTTTTAAAGGTATACTACGAGAGCGGAAAATTTCTTAATGAAATTAGAGCCACTACCACCTCCAGTTATACCACTATAGGAAAAAATAATATGTATTTTGTTGCCTCGCTCAATGGTGGCATGTTTATATCCTTAACCGGCAAGAGCCTGAATGCCGGACAGCGTGAGATAGTGGCCTATAATGAATAATTTGCTTAACTGGCGGTTTATTTTAAATAACCGCCTTTTTCATTGCCTGCTTGCCGTCCCCTATGACAAACTTTCAATAATTTGTTATAATTTAAATATAAGTCTTGGTCGTTGGGCCAGGCTGGATAATAAATTAATACTATGGATATTCAAAAGGAGTTAGCTAAAGATTTTATTTCTAGTGAACACAAGAAATTTAAGTTTCGTCTTGGCAAGGCTCTCGCCTCCTCTTTGTCTGGGTTTATCGCTGGCATTATCGTAACGGTCATTTTTTTTCTTACCCTATTTGAAATTACTTTTAAATAGGTTGGTAAAAAATATAAATTTAAAAAAATGAAAATTGAAAAAATCAATTACGTTTTATTTTTCATCTTTCTAACGCTTTTGCCAGTAACGATTTTCCAGAGTTTTTTAGAAGCCTGGTCAATTAGGATCATTCTCGCTGATGGCTTAGTCCCCGAGGCTTATAGCTTTTTAGGAGTTAATTGCTATTTGTCGCCCTTCGTCAAGATGACTTTGCTTCTCGCCGGTATAATCGGCGGCTATATAATCGGCCGCATTAGATGGCAAGAGGCGGCTAAGGATTCCTCTAATAATAATCGGAAAAACAAGAAAAAATAGTTTTTCCCTAATAAATTTTACTTTAAAAATAGACCTAAGTTAAGGTTTTATATATTTTATTTATCATAATATTTAAACATATGACGCAAAAAGTTATTGATGTAATAAACAATCAAATTAAAGAAGAATTCTATTCTTCCTATCTTTATTTAGCCTTATCAGCCCAGTTAGAGGCTTGGAATTTTAAAGGCGCCGCTAATTGGATGCTTATCCAGGCCAAGGAAGAAGTTGACCATGCCATGGGCTTCTTTAAATTTTTAACCGAGCGCGGCGTAGCGGTTAAATTAGAAGCTATTAAAAAGCCAGAGGCTAATGTCAAGAATATTCAAGAAGTCTTTGAGGCCGGATTAAAGCATGAAAAATTTGTTACTAGCTTAATTGGTAATATTTATGAAGTTGCTCAGGCCGAAAAGGACTATGCCTTAATTTCCTTTATTAAATGGTATATTGATGAGCAGGTTGAGGAAGAGGCTAACGCTACAGAAATGATTGATAAAATAAAACTGATTGGTTCTGATGGCTCGGCCTTATACCTGGTTGATAAAGATTTGGCAGCGCGAGTTTATGTCCCCTCTGGTCCTTATGCCGCTACTGCTAAATAAACTAGCTGTACATTAGTTATAAAAGTTACAAAAAAGCGCCCAATCGGGTGCTTTTTTGTTTTGTCTAATTAAGTAGTGCCTTTATTTGCTTAATTATTTACTGGCTCGTCCGTCAACTTCGTAGTTAGTATTTTGCGTTTCAAAAAAATTAACCAGTTCTAAAGCGTCGGTCGCCGCCGCCATCCATTTAGCCGGGTTAGTGACATTATAATGGGTAGGGAAGCCGAGCTCCTCTAAACGTCTATCAGCGACATATTGGACATACTGGTTAACATAGTCCGCGTTAACGCCTAGAATACCGCGCGGGAACATGTCGCGATTATAAGCCGTTTCTAGTTCAACGCCGTTAATAATAATGTCTTGAATTTCCTGGCTGAATTCGCTAGTCACTATTTCGGGATTTTCTTCTAGAATGGTTAAGATTAAATTTATGCCGAATTTTAGATGCAGGCTTTCGTCTCTAACGACCCAGTCAATAAGCGAACCGAAGTTGCGCAACTGGCGCCTTTGGCGGAAGCTGAGAGCGACCATGAAGCCGCTGTAGAACCAAATGCCCTCCATAATAACGTTATAGGCGACTAAATTGCGGACAAAGTCTTTTTTCCCCTCCGCCGTATTAATATCCAGGTTCATTTCAGTCATACGGGTCAAATGGCGGGTGATAAAGTCCTCTTTAGCTTTTATGGAGGGAGTTTCTAGATGCTGCTGGAAGACTTTCGTCCTATCAAGAGGGAAGGTTTCTAGCACATATTCAAAGGCTAGACAGTGGTTAGCTTCCTCCCACATTTGTTTAGCTAAATAAAGATGGGCCTCGGGCGCTTTTAAATAAGGATAAACCCCGAGCGCCAAAGTTCTATTAACAATAAGTTCTGCCGGGTTAAAGAAGCTCATTAGAAAGCTGACGGCGTGCCGTTCATCTTCCGTCATTTTTTTCCAATCCTCTAAATCTTCGCCGAGAGCGATTTCGTGGGGGAACCAAGTATTAGCAACAGCTTGATTATAGAGATCATAGGCCCAGGGATATTTTATGGGCCTAAGCTGCATATCCTCATTGAGCGGTTTTCCTAATATCATATAATTTTAGTTATTTATTTAAAGAATATTTTTATTGGCAGCTATCACATAAGAGTCTTTCCTGCGGATCAATTGGGCAGGCCTGGCCAGGAGCAGGAGTAGTGCTAGCTTCTTTGGCGAGCGACGGGCTAGCCTTAAGTTCTTGGTTAGCCTTATCAGCTTCATTTTCTGTTCTCTGGCTACTAACTGCGCCGAAACCTCTTTTACCGATAGCACTAGATTTATTAACTTTAGTAGTGCTTTGTTCAGCGGTATGGCGGGGCTTCATGTGCAGGTAATAGGTTGTTTTTAAGCCTTTTTCCCAGGCGCTGAGATATATTTTCATGATTTCTTCCGTATCGCGGGTAGTTAAATACATGTTGCGGCTAATGGCCTGGTCAACCCATTTCTGAGCTCGGGCCGCTACTTCCAAGAAGGCCTCCGGATTGACCGAGAAGGAATCTTTATAAACAGATTTTATTTCCTCGGGGATTTCTTCAATATCAGTCAGGTCGCCTTGAGTCATTAAAATACTCTCCCGAGTTTTTTCCCAGAGATTTAGAGCTTTAAGTTTTTTAACTAAATTAAAATTAAGTTCTAAGTATTTGCCAGACAGGGTATTGCGGCTGAAAATAAGGGCGAAGCGCGGGTCTATGCCGGTTGAAGTTCCGGCGATGAGTCCGATATTAGCGGTTGGCGCAATGGCTAAGAGAGTGGAATTACGCATCCCGGCCTTAACAGATTTTCTTAAGCTATCCCAATCTAACTTGCTGGCTTGCTTCTTAACGCTTAGAGGCAGCTGGCGGTCTTTTTCTAGCCTATCAAGCGTATCATATGGCACATACCCCTGGGACCAGAGGGAGCCGGCGAAGTTATCATAACTGCCTTTTTCTTGAGCAAGAGCGGCGCTAGTTTTAATAGCCTGATAACTGATGAATTCCATTATTTCATCAGTTAGTTCATAGGCCTCCGAGCTGTCATAAGCGAGATTTTTCTGTTCAAGCATGTCCGCTAACCCCATAACTCCAAGGCCGACAGCGCGGTTATGGCTATCAAAATTTTTCGCCTCGGCAATAGGCGGCTGGTTAATGTCCACTAAATTATCTAATTGGCGTATGCCTAAATTAACGCTTTCTTCTAACTTATTCCAGTCAATCTCATTTTTCTCGTTTAAATGGCGGGCAAGATTTACTGATAATAGATTGCAGACCGCGACATTATCTTTATTGGCTGGCAAAGTTATTTCTGTGCATAGATTAGAACTATAAATCGGGCCGGTATTATTATTTAAGGCCCTGACGTTAATAGTATCTTTCCAGGTCAGCCAAGGGTGCGAGGTCCCTTGCAAGGAAACAATAATATTATTGAATTGTTCGGTGGCGGGCATTTTTTTAAATATCCGCATTTTGCCGGCCTCGGCTAAGTCTATGTATTCTTGATATCTCTTGCTAAACGCCGCGCCGTAAAGCTCAACTAAATCAGGCGTTTCCTGTGGATCAAACAGATACCAGGCCTCATTATTTTTAACGCGCTTCATGAATTCGTCAGAAATCCAAACCGCGGTATCAGCGGTTCTGGTGCGGCGGTAATCATCGCCGGCATTTTGTTTTAAGTCCAAAAAATCTTGGAAGTCAATGTGCCAGTTTTCCATATAGAAGCAGAGCGCCCCCATTTTTTTACCGGCGCGGGAAATAGCGCGGATAGTTGAGTCAATAATATGGAGGAAGGGGACGGGGCCGGATGAGAAAGTGTTATTGGTATTAATTGGCGAGCCATTGGCGCGGAGCTTAGTGACGGCTAGCCCAATACCGCCCGTGGCTTTAGATAATTTCATGACATCAGCGACGGTTTTACCGATATGGGAGATATCATCTTCCATGTCTAAAATAAAGCAATTACTCAGCCGTGGCGTTGGTCCGCCAGCGTTGATATTAGTAGAGCCGCCGGCCACATATTCTAGGCGCGACATTTTATCATAAAATTTTTGGGCCATTTCGGTAGCATTTTTTTCTTTGTATGCCATGCCCATAGCGACGCGCATCCAGAAATATTGCGGCGTTTCGCGGAGCTTTTGATCCGCTCCCTTAGCCAAGTAGCGATGCTTCATGGTCGCTAAGCTAGTGTAAGTTAGCAGGGAATCGCGTCCTCTGTCTAAGACGCTGGATAATTTAGTAAAATCAAAAACTTTTAATTCCGGGGATAGTAAATTTTCTTTTAGACCGCGCTCAATATAGTCAAGAAAACCGGCTTGGTGCTGTTTATCTAAATCAGCTGTGTCAATAAAGTCGCCCAGCACCTCCTTATAAATAGTTTTCAGTAGCAAGCGTTCGGCAATGATATCAAAATCAGGATCGTCCTTGATATTTTGGACGGCCGCTCCGATAACGGCTTGGTCTAATTCTCTGGTAGTAATGCCATCGTAGAGCGTTAACTCGGTTTCGCTAGCGATTTGCGTTATCTTAGCGCTTGGTTCGCTGAGCCCTTCGCAGGCGGCCGCGATAGCGCGATTGATCTTATCGGCGTCAAAGATTTCCTTTTGGCCGTCAATTTTTGTAATGGTCAAAGACATAAAGTATTGAAGAAATTAAAGAAAAGGCCATTTCCTCTATTTCTATATATAGTGTATAATGTATTAATTAGTATACCATATATTGTATATAGTGCCTAGGCCCAATAAAATTGCCTATTTTATGAATTATTTTTTATCTGTGGAAAACTTAATTTATTTTTTATGACTTTGAATTCCTATGAGTTGCGCCGTCTGGATGCTACTAGGTCTGAAGAGATAAAAGCGCGACGCTTTCGCCAGCCGATTTATTTAATTTTAGAAGATATCCTAGATACTTATAATATCGGCGGTTTTTTCCGTTTAGCCGATGCTATTGGCGCGGAAAAAATTTATTTATGCGGCGGCACGGCGACGCCGCCTGATCCAAAAATTAGCAAAGCCTCGGTCGGCGCCTATAAATTAGTGCCCTGGGAATATCAAAAAACCGCTGTGGTAGCGGTTAAGAAGTTGAAGAAGATTAAAGGGTTGCGCGTTATAGCGGTAGAGCAGAATAAAAAGTCTGCGGATTACCGCGATATTGAGTATAAGTTGCCAGTAGCCTTTTTATTTGGTAATGAAACGAGCGGATTAAGCGTCGCCGCCTTAGGCTTAGCTAATGATATTGCCGAGGTGCCGATGTATGGCATTAATAAGTCGTTAAATGTCATGGTCGCCGCCGGCATTGTTTTATATCGCGCCTTAATAAATCAGCCCCGCTCTGGAGCAGATGTTAATTAAAGAGATATCTACAGATATTAATTAAAAAGATATTTTAAGACTTTTTTAGCAATCCGTTCCAAGTGGGCCTTATCAGAATCGTCTAGGCGCCGCGCTGAGCCTAAAGAAAAGCCGCGCGCCTGGATACCGGCAAAGCCAAGTATGTCTTTAGTCAGGACACTTAGCGATTGATCACCGGTAAAGAGGCTGGTATAGAGCCGCGGGCCGCCAGTAGCGCTGAAAGCGGCTGCCTTCTTGCCCTTTAATAATCCTATTGGTAAGCCCGCTTTATAAGTAAAAGAAAATTTGGCCACGAAAACCCTATCCATAAAGCCTTTTAGAATAGCTGGCATGTTCTGCCACCAGGTCGGATAAATGAATAATAGATGGCTGGCCGCCTTTATTTTTTCTTGGTAGGCTAGATTTTCTGGGCTGACGGCGCGTCGTCCGGCACTATATAGTTCATTATCTTTTAAAATAGGATCATACTTTACGTCGTAAAGATCTATTAATTCGTGGCTAACGGAGGGGAAAGAGCCTAGTAGCTCCAATATTTTTTCCAAAAAATAACCATGCGAACCGGCGCGGCTAGGATGCGCGTAGATAATTAATAATTTAGACATTTGCTTTATTTTTTTAATTTTTTAGCGTTATGCTTTATACCCCAATCAGCCAGTTTTTCTAGAACGGGCCGGAGTGTTAGTCCGTAGGGAGTAATCCAGTACTCAACTTTGGGGGGAATTTGCCGGTAAATTTCTCTATGGACAATTCCGGATTTTTCTAAGGCGCGGAGTTCGCTAGCTAGCATTTTTTGAGAAATACTGGTTAGGCTTTTCTCTAGCTCGCCGAAACGCATGGTTTTTTCTAAAAGATGCCAGAGAATAAGTGGCTTCCATTTTCCGCCAATGGCGCCCAGAGCAGCGCTCACGGCCTCATGGCATTTAAATTTATCTTTTTTAGACATAAATCTTTATAGTTACTTTTATTCCTGTATTATACGTCTAAGTTGGTACTTGCGTCAATATCTTGTTTAAGTTATAATATCAAAACTTCAGCCTTGAAACTTAATTTTAAATCTGACAACAATTAATTAACATATACTATTAACTTAATTAGCCGCTCGTATTATCTGGAAATAATTTTCGGGTTTACGGCCGGCCATAAAAATATGAAGCAAATTATCTTTATTTTAGTGCTAGGCCTGGGCTTAGTAACTTTAAGTGCTTGCGGTTTGTCTAAGAAGAGCGATTATAGCCAAGAGTCTAAGCCAGCGGAAACAGCGGCGGGGTTATCTCAGGCTCCTGAGGCATCCGGTACTCCGACTGAGGCGCCGGCTCCCTTGGCTCCGGGGGCGTCTTTTACTCTGGTAGACGGTTCTTATGACATTAAGCCAGCGAATGCGTTAATTTCTTGGCGCGCCGCTAAAGTAACAGCCGCTCATACTGGTCTAGTGTCTATGAAATCGGGTGAATTAAAAGTAGAGGGTAACGCTTTAACCGGCGGATCGTTTATTATGGACATGTCCACGATTACTAGCGATGAAAAAATTGACGCTTTGGTCAAGCATTTAAAAAGCGCGGATTTTTTTGATGCCGCAACTTATCCCGAGGCTCAGCTAGTTATTAGATCAGTTAAGCCGGGCGTTCAGGCCGGCGAATATGCTGTTAATGCTGATTTAACTATTAAAGATATTACTGCTCCTGTAGATTTCGTAGCTAAAGTTAGTCAGATTGATAAGCTATTAGAAGCTCAGGCGAGAATATCTATTGATAGAACGATTTGGGGCTTAAAATATGGCTCTGGTAAGTTCTTTCAGGATTTAGGCGATAAGATGATTGACGATCAAATTACTTTTGATGTCGTTATTAGAACTATGCGCTAATTGTACTAGTCCGTTGATATTTTTAGAGAAACCGCCCCGGCTGGGGCGGTTTTTTTAACCCCCCTTTACTTTTTAATCGTTTTTAACTATAATGAGTTTACTTATAGTTAAACTATTATTAATTATCATTTAAAGATTACTATGTTTCAAATTAAAGCCCGCGTTGACTACGGTTTAATGATTATGCTGGAGCTGGCTCGTCGACCAAAATTTATTTTGTCTTTAACTGGTCTGGCTAAAAGGCTGGGCATTTCTTCGGTTTATTTAATTCAAATTTCCCAATCCCTGACTAAAGCCGGCCTGATAAAAAGTAAGGAAGGCGCGCAGGGCGGCTATATTTTAGCTAAACCGGCTGGCCAGATTTCTTTATTGTCTATTATTGAGGCTCTAGAAGGCAATATTGAGGCGCGCTGTCTATCGGCCGGAAAACAATGCGCCTGCTTCTCTGGCTGCCAGGCACGAGGTGTCTGGGGGCTTATTCTGTCAGACATTAGACTAACCTTAAAGAAGAGAACACTCGCTTCTTTATTAAAAAAATCATTATGAACATTTTAGTTATTAAAAATTTATCCGTTTCTGTAGAGGGTAAACAAATTTTAAACGACGTTAGCCTAACGCTCAAAAAAGGCGAGGCCACGGTTATCATGGGCCCCAATGGTTCAGGCAAAAGCACCCTATCTAATATCTTAATGGGCCACCCGGCTTATAAAATAGACTCGGGCCAAATAATTTTTAATGGCACGGACATTACCGAGCTTAAGCCGGAGGAGCGCGCCGCTTTAGGGTTATTTCTGGCCTGGCAGCAGCCTCGGGAAATTTCGGGTATTGATTTTTATCCTTTTTTATTTGACGCCTATAAATCTTTGCGCGCCGCGCGCCAGAAAAGCGTGCCGACCGTTTTTTCTTTCAAGAAAAAATTAGATAAAGAAATCAAAGCTCTGCATATTAAAGAAGATTGGAGCCGGCGTTATTTAAATCAAGGCTTTTCCGGCGGGGAGAAGAAAAAGGCGGAAATGCTACAACTCGCTTTAGCCGAACCGCTACTAGCAATATTTGATGAAATTGATTCCGGTTTAGATGTTGATGCCTTAAAAATAGTCGGTCGGGCCATGGCTCGTTTTAAGAAGAAAGAGCAGAGCGCTTTAATAGTGACGCACTATTTGCGCATCTTAAAATATCTGAAGCCCGATAAAGTAATTGTCATGTCGCAGGGGCGCGTCGTAGCTTCGGGCGGGCCAGAATTAGCGGTTCGCTTGGAAAAAGATGGTTTTGGCGACATCGCTATTAGTTCAAAGCCCTTGGATAAATAAGATTTATGCCTATTGAATTAAAAAAAGTTAAAAAAAATAAGCCTAAAAAGGATGAAATAACCCACGATTCAATGTGGGATTCTTTTAATGAGTCGGCCTATATGTCTAAGGCGCGGGCTGGCCTGGACGAAGAGTTGGTGCGTTTTATTTCTCGGGAGAAAAAAGAACCGGATTGGATGCTAATTAAACGTTTAGAGGCTTTAAAAATATATAGAGAAATGCCTTTACCGAACTGGGGGCCAGATTTGAGCCGTTTGGATTTGGAAAAAATAACTTATTACGCTCGGGCCACCGATAAGCAATCGCAGACCTGGGATGATGTTCCAGCTGACATTAAAGAAACTTTTAATAAGCTCGGCATCCCTAAAGCAGAGCAGGAAGTGCTAGCCGGCGTTGGCGCGCAGTATGAGTCAACGGTTATTTATCATAGCTTAAAGGAACAGTTTAAAGCTCAAGGAGTAATTTTTGAAGATTTAGATGTAGCCATTAAAAGTCATGAAGACTTAGTTAAAAAATATTTTATGCGGGCCGTACCGCCAACCCTGCATAAATTTGCGGCTTTACATGGCGCAGTTTGGAGCGGGGGAACTTTTTTATATATTCCTAAAGGTGTTACGGTTGATTTACCTTTGCAGGCCTACTTCCGCATGAACGCCAAGGGTATGGGCCAATTTGAGCATACTTTAATTATAGTGGAGGAAGAAGCTCAGGCTCATTATATTGAAGGCTGCAGTGCGCCGCGTTATGGCATTGATTCTTTGCATGCCGGCTGCGTGGAAGTCTTCGTAGCCGAGGGCGCGCGCTTTCGTTACAGTAGCGTGGAGAGCTGGAGCAAGGACGCTTATAATTTAAATACCAAGCGCGCCTTAGTCCAGAAAAAAGCCCATATGGAATGGGTGGGCGGCAATTTCGGCAGCAATGTTACTATGCTTTACCCCTGTTCAGTTTTAATGGGTGAAGGATCAACGGCCGATCATTTAGGCGTGGCCTTTGCTAATAGCGGTCAAATCCAGGATACGGGAGCGAAAGTTATCCATTTAGCGCCTAATACTACTTCTAATATTGTTATGAAGAGTATTAGTAAAAATGGCGGCCAGGCGATTTATCGCGGCTTGGTAGAAATTGGCGCTAACGCCGAGAATGCCGCTTCTAATATAAAATGCGATGCCTTAATTCTTGATCCGCGCTCTTCTTCTGATACGATTCCTCTAATTAAGATAAAGAATCAAGCCGCTGTTCTGGCGCATGAGGCCACCGCTGGTAAATTAAATGAAAATGATATTTTTTATTTAAGGAGCCGGGGTTTAAGCGAAGCCGCGGCTAGCGCCATGATTGTTAACGGGTTTATTGAGCCCATTGTTAAGGAGCTGCCCTTAGAATATGCGGTAGAAATGAATAGAATGGTTGAACTAGAAATGGAAAATAGTGTCGGTTAAGATGTCAGTTAAGAGAATTATGAAAAAGATTATTATTAAAAATAAAGATACAGAGATAATTATTCCTGACGGGGAGGAAGTTATTTTAGTTGATAAGATAGCGTCCACAAAAAAAGCTGCCAAAAAATTACTTCTTAGCATAGGGAAAAATTGCTTGGTGCAATACGTCTCTATTTTAGCCAGTAATATTGAGCTTGCCGCAGAAGGCCAGCGCGAACTGATAATCGGCGCTAATTCCCGGGTTAATTATTACGGCGCTTATTTCGGCGCTGGTCTTAGCCGCCTAAATTTTACAGCCTATATTGGCCCAGAAGCGGAATTCAATAGCCGGGTCTTTTTTTATCAAGCAGGCGCGGAAGTTTTAGAGGCGACTGATAATTATATTTTTTCCGCCCCTAATAGCCGGGGCCGTTTTTCAGTTACCGGATTACTATCCGGAACCGCCAGTACTAAATATTATTCGGATATTATTATTAAGCCAGTGGCGCAGGGGACTGATTCCCGTATTGATATGAAACTTTATCTTTTAGACGCTGGTACCAAGGGAGTTATTCTGCCTAGTCTAAAAATTGCCGCTAATGAAGTTAAGGCCGGCCATGGTGCCAGTACTTTTCAGTTGTCGCCGGAGGACTTATTTTATTTAGCTTCGCGAGGATTATCTCAGGCGCAGGCTAAAGCCCTGGTTATTAAATCTTTAGCTAATCAATTTATTGATGGCCTAGCAAGTGAAGAGGCTCAGAAATTAATTTTAAAAGAGATAGCCAAGAAAGAGTTATTAGTATTGCCTAAAATATGAAAAATAAGAATTTAATTAAACGGTCCGATTTTCCTATTTTGAGTAAAAAAATTAAGGGCCACCCTCTGGTTTATTTTGATAACGCCGCGACCGCCCAAAAATCACGCTCGGTTATTAAGGCCATGAATGATTATTATGAGAATTATAACGCCAACGTTCATCGCAGTTTGAATCCGCTAGCCGAAGAGGCCACTAAGCGCTATGAACATGCGCGCGATATTGTCGCTAATTTTATTGGTGCGGCGCGGGAAGAAATTATTTTTACGCGCGGAACCACGGAGTCTATTAATCTGGTTGCTCGGACTTGGGGGCAAGAAAACTTACGCGCCGGAGATATTGTAGTTTTAAGTCTAGCCGAACATCACGCTAACATTGTCCCTTGGCTGCAGTTAAAAAATAAATTGAATATTAAAATTGAGTATATACCTTTACTATCAAATGGTTCTTGGGATTTAAAGGCTGCCCAAAAAATAATTTCCCAGCCTCGCGTTAAATTGCTAGCGATTTCCCAAGCCTCTAACGTCTTGGGCATAGTTAATCCCGTTAAAGAATTGATAGCTTTGGCCAAGAAGAAAGGCTTGGTTACTTTAGTAGACGCGGCACAAAGCAGCGCTCATTTAAAAATTTCTGTAAAAAAATTAGCTTGTGATTTTTTAGTTTTTTCCGGGCATAAAATCGGCGGTCCGACTGGCATCGGTGTTCTTTATGGCCGTCGGGAAATTTTAGAGAAAATGCCGCCCTTTTTAGGCGGCGGCGACATGATTAGTTTTGTCACTACTGATAATTTTGGCGTTAACGATTTGCCTTATAAGTTTGAAGCGGGGACGCCGAATATCGCTGGCGTTATTGGCCTGGGAGAAGCTTGTCTTTATTTAGAAAAGATTGGCTATAAGAATATTCAGGCGCGGGAAAAGCAATTAACCGCTTATTTTTTAAAGCGGATAAAGCCTTTAAAATTTGTTAAAATTTTAGGCTCAGCGCGGCCTAAATTACCAGTTTTTTCTTTAATAATAAACGGCGTTCATCCTCATGATGCCTCTGATTTATTGGGACAGGAAGGAATTATTTTACGCGCCGGCCATCACTGCGCCCAGCCGCTGCATAGTTTTTTTAAAGTATCGGCCAGCCTTAGAGCTAGTTTAAGTTTTTATAATACCACTAAGGAAATAGATTTTTTTACTACTAAGCTTAAAGAGTTACACCAGGCTTTTAATAAATCTGCCCGTTTAAAATAATATGGATATTTACGCTCAAAACATCATGGACCATTATAAGCGTCCTCGTCATCAAGGGGTTTTGGCGGGCGCGACCCACTCTGAGCGGGAAATAAATCATTCCTGCGGGGATGATATTACGGTTTTTTTAAAAGTATCCGCTTCCAAGGTTAAAAAAATAACTTTTACGGGTCAGGGTTGTGCTATTTCTCAAGCCGGAATTTCTATTTTAAGCGAGGAACTGATAGGCCAGACCGTTAATCAAATTCTGTCTTACGATTTTGATTATATTAAGAAAATTTTTGGTATTGCTATTAGTGAACGTCGCTATAATTGCGCCATGCTTGGCTTAAGAGCTGTTCAGAAAGCTTTGGTTGAAAAAAATAATTTAAAAATAAAAAGGCCCCACTAAAATAAAGGCTTCCTGATAAAACAGAAACTCCTTCTTAAAATAAAAATCCCGGCTTAGCTTGAGCCGGGATTATCTTAAAGGGAATTTCCTCCGTAATTAATTATTTGTTTAGTTTAGCGTTTCTTCTTGATTAATTTTAGGAACGTTTATCCTAGTTTTTTCCTTCAGTCTTTTGGGCAAATTTTCTTCTAAATATGTCTTTAGATCATAGGCGCTGTTTTTTTCGCCGTGGACTAGAAATATTTGCTTGTAAACATCGGGATTTTTAGCTAGTACCGCTTGAGCATAATCAGCTAAGAAGAGGCCGTCAGCATGAGCGGAAAAACTATCAAAGCTCACTATCTCGGCTTTGACAATAATTTCCTGGCTGTTCATCTTAACTGTCGGAGCGCCATCCTTAAGGCGTCGCCCCAAACTGTTTTCCGCCATATAGCCGACTAAGCAGACAATAGTATCAGTTTTATCTAGATTAGCTCGTAAATGACCACGGACTCGACCGGCATCGCACATACCAGAGCCCGCAATCACTATGTAGCTGCCCGGTTGAGCAATTAGGGCGTCTGATTCTTCTTGGCCAGTAATAATCCCAAAGTAGGGATTTTTGAAAGGGTTGAATGGGTTAAACCCGAGCCGGTTTTGGTCAGAAAACATGCCCTGGTCCCAACCATTAGCGAAGACCGAAGTTATCCGGCTCGCTAGAGGAGAATCTAAATATATGGGTACGCGAGGGATTTCCCCTTGTTCCATATAGTAAGATAATAAATAGATTATTTCTTGCGATCGCTCTAGGGCGAAAGAAGGAATAATAACCCTTTGTTTGTTCTTGGCGGCTTTTTTAATTAGATTAAGAATTTTGTTAATTTCTTCGTCCCGAGGAGGATGACTTTTTCCTCCATAGGTGGACTCCAAAATTAAGTGGTCAATTTCTTCATCAACTACTTCCGGGGGCGGTAAAATTATTCCGTCCCGTCGGCCCAAATCGCCGCTGAAACATAAATAGATGTCTTTAGGCTTGCTATCTATTCTAAAAACTACGATTGCTCCGCCCATGACGTGTCCGGACGGATAGAACTTTATACTAATACCATGAGCTAACTTTAACCAATTGTAATATTCGTAACCTCCATTTTTAATTAATTCGTCAGTTGCCTCCACATCTTTTTGGGTGTAAAGAGGCAGACAGCGAGCTTTTACTTTTTGGTTTTTGGTTTTTCTTTGGATGCGGTCAAAATTGCCGCGCGTCAGCCTATCACGAGTACCATTTTTGCCGGAATGGTTATCCAACTCTTTTAAAGCCTTAGCACTTAAATAACCAGCTTCCAACATTTGAATCTTGGCGCTGTCTTCTAACATAACATTTAGCAGACTGCGTGAGCCTTCAGTACAAATTATTCGGCCCTGGAAACCATGCCGGACAAATAATGGTAAGCGTCCGATATGATCAATATGAGCATGAGTCAGAATTATATAATCAAGGCTATCTGGCTTAAGCTGTTTTAAAATGGCCTGGTTTTTTTCCAGGGAATCATTAAAACCGCATTGTATAAGTCCAGAATCAATGAGGATTGAGGTTCTTTTTTTACCTTGCTCCACTTGGAGTAGGGAACAAGAACCGGTTAGGTTGTTATTGGGGTCATCCGCTACTCCGCCTAAAAATCTAATCCTTACTTTGGCACGCATAAAGCCCTCCGATTTTGTGAGTTTTTGTGGGTTAAGAGAACAATATTTTCTTTTATCTAAATCTATTATGATTTTAAAGATCTTTTTACCTCCTTTACTATAATTATTATCCAAGGTGGCACGAAATACAAGTTGATAACTTAGTTTTAATTTTTGTATCAGGCTATTTTTGCTAGAAATGTTAAATTGTGTTATTTTTATACTATATTTGCATCTATATGACTATAGCTAAAGCCAGTAAAAAGCTTCAATTACCTCTCCATGTCGGAATAATCATGGATGGTAATAGGCGCTGGGCCAGGGGGTTGGGCTTGCCGCCCTTAGAGGGACATCGCCAGGGTCTAAATAATATTAAAATTATCGCTCGTCAGGCTTTTAGGCGTGGCGTTAAAGTGATAACGATTTTTGCTTTTTCTACGGAAAATTGGCGGCGGGATAAACAGGAGGTTATCTATTTAATGAAATTATTTAAAATCTTTATAAAAAGGGAAGTAGGATTGCTAGCTAAAGAGGGTATAAAAATTAAATTTTTAGGTCGTCTATCAGACTTTAATCAAGAAATGCGGCTGGCCATGAAAGAGGCGGAGGTAAGGACTAAGAGCGGTTCCTCGGGGCAGCTTAATGTCTGTCTTAGCTATGGCGGTCGCGATGAGATAATTCGGGCGGTTAAAAAAGTTGTTAAGACAAAAAAATCAGTTTCGGAGATAACGGAAGAATTAATTAGCCAGAGCCTTGACTCAGTCGGTATTCCTGATCCGGATTTTATTATTAGAACTTCTGGGGAGCAGCGTCTGTCCGGCTTTTTAACATGGCAAGCGGTATATAGTGAATTGTATTTCGCTAAAAAACATTGGCCAGCTTTCGGAATTAAAGATTTAGATCGCGCTTTACAGGAGTATGCTAAACGGCAGAGACGGTTTGGGGGCAGTTAAATGATAATTTTTGTATAGAGTTGGTTATTGGTCTATTGACAATAATAAGTTATTATATTATAATATTTTATTAAGCAAAAGTTAGTATTATAAGCTAAAAAGCTTAATTTAAATAGTAAATTAACAATTTTAACCATAAAAAGAGAGCGAAACATGCATAGCATTAATGAAGATGAATTAGAAGAACTAAATTTGGCTAAAAAGGCATATATTGATGCCGAATACGGGACTGATGAATATTTTCAGGCCTTTATTATCTGGCACAATACATCTTTTAAATTATCAAAAAAGATAGCCAAAGAAGCCGTCATGACTTTATTTCCCTTTAGCATGAAGGGCTATGAAATAGGCCTTAAGGATCTTGCCGGTGAAATAGCGCTGGCAAAAAAATTTTTAGCAAATAAGAAAAAATTGTTAACTAATTAATAACGTATATCAAAGGAGAAATAAAGGTGAAAAAAATCAAATTTGTTGTCGTGAGATGGTTTCAAGTGTTCATCTTTGAGTTCAAATTCCAGTGTTATTTGGATGAATTAAAAGATCAGCAGCTACTCGGTCTGATAGCTCTATCTAAAAAGATGGGCGACGCTGAGAGAATGCAAAGATTGTTTGAAAATACTCCAGAAGAAAAACTGTTAAGTCTTTATTCAGTTAATTATGATGAGACAGTTTTCCAGTTTTTGCTAAAAGCGGCTAAGAAACTTAAAGATGTAATGAGAGCGGAGCGGGTTTACCGCGCGGCTCCAGACGGAACTGACCAGGAATTTAGAGCTGCTCAAGCGGCCATGAGTTTCTGGTAAACAATTTTTATTCCCTCACAATAATCCCGATTCTAAGGAGTCGGGTTTTTTATTTGACAGAGCCGGTTCCTATCTGTAATAATATAGCCAATATTACATTGATTTATATTTAGTAATTATAAGGGAGGTCTGGGTAATGAAACGGGAGATTAATTTAAAAGATTGCGTAATATTATTAGTTGAAGACGATAAACTCGCTCAACTAGTTTTTCAAAGTTCTTTAAAGACAACGGGTGCCAGAATATTGTTAGCTGAAAACGGTTGCGAAGCCCTTGACGTGCTGCAAGGTGAATATGTCCATGTTGATATAATATTTATGGACATTATTATGCCACATATGAATGGTTTAGAAGCGGCCGAGAAAATAAGAGGGATGACGGGAAAATATCAAAATATTCCCATAATTGCCTGGACGGCTTCTTGGTACAAGAATCCCCAGGAAATTTTCCAAGACGGGTTATTTAGTCAGTGTTTAATTAAACCGACTGACAAAGAGCTCTTGCTTGATACGGCGGAACATTGGTGGAAAGCAGTAAAGTTATTAGAAGAAACAAAATCTAATGTGAGTTAGAAAGTCAGGGGTAGTTTCGGCTATCCTTTTTCATTAATTATTTATCCGCCGCAGTATTGTAATTTCTTCTATTATCCGTTATCCTATACAAGTTAGTTTATTTTAATTTTTATTTAATATGGCCGAAGAAGTTGTTTTAAGATTTGATGAAGTAAAATTTGAATATAGATTGAAAAAGCCTATTTTGGATGAGGCTTCTTTTAGCGTCCGGCGGGGCGCCAAGATAACTTTAATGGGCCAAAACGGGGCGGGTAAAAGCACTATTTTCGGTCTGATTAAGAAAGAGTTAGAGCCGAAAAGCGGCCGCATATCTACGGCGGCAGATGCAACTATCGGTACCGCCCGCCAAACTATCGCCCCTGAAGACTTGGATTTAAATGTTGAGGAATATTTTTCCAAGGCTTTTAATCCGGTGCCAGGGAATATTAAAAGTCGTATTAATAAGGCCCTAGAGGCCGTTAATTTTGATATTCCGCTAGACAGAACAGTTCGCCAGCTTTCCGGCGGCCAGCAGGCCAGGCTTCTATTGGCCTACGCCCTTATCCAAAATCCCGATATTCTCCTTTTAGACGAGCCGACTAATAATTTAGATCAGGCTGGGATTGACCATTTGATAACCTTCTTAGTCATGTATGATAAGACGGTTATTGTTATTTCCCATGACGCTGATTTTTTAAATTGTTTTACGGAAGGTGTTATTTATTTAAATAATTTTACCCATAAGACCGAAATGTATGTCGGTGATTATTTCTCGGTGGTAGAAGAAATAACGCGCCGGGTTGAAAGAGAGCAGCGGGAAAATGCCCAGCTGGAAAAGCAAATTAAAGATAGGAAGGAAAAGGTTAATTTCTTTGCTCATAAGGGCGGTAAGATGCGCAAATTAGCTAAGAAGCTTAAGGATGAAACTGAAGAGCTTGAGGAAAATAAAGTTGATGTCCGACAGGAAGACAGGACTATTAGGGATTTTGATATTCCTATGCAGGAGGAAATCGGCGGGGAAGTTGTTAATTTGCGGCAAGTTAAAATAATTAAAAATCATAACCCGATTCTTAAAGATATTAATAGGATTATCAGAAAGAAAGACAAGCTGCTGGTGGTTGGGCCTAACGGCGTCGGCAAAAGCACTCTGCTCAGATCGCTCGTATCAGGCTCTCATCCGGGCCAGACTATTCAGCCCGGCATTAGAGTTGGTTATTATAGCCAGGATTTTTCTACTTTAGATTTTAGTGAAACAGTCTGGGATTCCTTGAAAAATATTATGGCTGACGGTTTAGATGAGCAAGATTTGCGCTCTATCGCGGCCGGTTTTCTAATTACCGGTGATTTAATGGCGCATCGGGTCGGCGATTTATCAGAGGGGCAAAAAGGACTTCTGTCTTTTACCCGCCTAGTAATGATGAAACCGGGGCTCTTAATTTTAGATGAGCCGACTAACCATATTAATTTCCGCCATATTCCGGTTATTGCCGAGGCGATTAATAATTATGAGGGGGCTTTGATTATGGTTAGCCATATGCCGGATTTTGTTAAGGAAATAAAAATTACCGAGGAATTAGATCTGGGGAAGCTATTAAATGATTAGCTTCTAGGCAAATTTTATATATTATTTAATTAAAGTTAAAAATATAATAGATAAGCAAAAAGGATTCCGTGAGGAATCCTTTTAAAATTTATTGGGGCAAGTTGACTTGCATTAGCAAATCTCGGATAAGAGTTAATATCTTAACTAAGATTTGATTAGCTAGCTCAACTGCCTCTAGTGGTAGAACCCATTTTAATATGACAATTAAAATGATAATTCCCAAAAAACCATTTAATGTTCTAAACATATGTTTAGTTTTTATTAAATAGCTCAAGAGACCAATCTCGAGCTTCTAGTTATTTTTTATAACGTTGAAGTTCGGAGAGGCTCCACCACTTTTAAAGAACATTATAATATATCAAATTTTTTAATTTATGTCAATACTGTGATATCCACAAGCCTTTTTTTCTTTGACCAATCTTAGTATAAATTGTATAATAGATAATATATTAAACTTCCAATGCTTAAAAAAGCTCGCGTCATAATTTGGATACTCATAATCACAATAGTTTTTATTATTTTTGGCATAACCATCTCTTATTTTATTGCTAAGAATGATGAGCAGAATTTTTTGGAGGAGATAGGTTGGTCGTCTGATATTTCTTTAGCGGCTATTAACCCGGAAAGAGTAAAAAGGCTGGCGGAGTGGCCGGCCGACGCAGTCGCTTCCGAAGATTATAAGCGAGTTAGGGAGCAAATTTTACTGCTGGGAGACTTATTTCGTTTAAAAGGTATTGATGCCGTTTATCTTCTGGCTGAAAAAGATGGGCAGGTTTTTTTTATAGCTGAGTCAAGTCGTCCCAGTGATCCGGGTTATGTGGTGCCCGGCGCGGTTTATCAAGAGGCGCCTCCGGAAGTGGCCCAGGTCTTTAAAGAAGGAAATTCCACTTATACTGAAAAATACACGGATGAATACGGAACATACATATCTGAATTCAGCCCGGTTCGCCTTTTTAGCAATAACGAATTAGTGGCTGTTTTAGGCGTAGATGTTGATTATAATTATTATTGGGCAGCTCTGACTAAGTTAAAAATAAATTTTTGGTTGGGCTGTTTTTTATTTTATCTCTTAACTTTATTGGTTTTTATTTCCTATAGTAAACAGGCCGCGGCTCGGCTGCAGATTAAAGATAATGAGGAGAAAATCAGTCGTATTATAGACACAGTACTTAATGGTATAGTTGTAGTTGATGAAAAAGAAAATATTATTTTTTGGAATAAGGCAAGCGAAAATCTCTTTGGCGTAGGAATTTCTGAGGCGATCGGCCGTAAATTTAGCGAATTAGTAAGTTTTACGAATATAGTTGATGTGGAAGGGGCACACAAGATTGATAATTTTATTTTTTCAGGCGGGAATGATATGGGGGCTAGGCTATTTGAATTAGTTATGATTAATAGATCAGGCCAGCGTTTAGTTATAGAATTATCCCTGTCTTTTACTGAGCTAGGAAAGCAGAAGTTAGCTATTGGCGCTTTTAAGGATATTTCAGAGAGAAAGAAAAAAATTGATGAACTGAAAAAGAAAAAAAAGGAATTAGAGGATTTAAATAATTTAATGATTGGGCGTGAACTCAAAATGATAGAACTTAAGAAAGAAATTTCTGATTTAAAAGAACGGAAAAACTAACAGAAAAATTATAATATTTTAAATTTATGGCTGATTATTTTAAATGGGATGACAAATATAAGCTGGATATTAAAGAGATTGACGACCAACATCAGTATTTTGTCTCCCTCTTGAATGACCTTTATAAAACGATATTAGACAGTGCCGACAGATCGGTAATGGCCGGTGTCCTAGATAAATTAATGGCCTATGCTGTTGATCATTTTTCAACTGAGGAAAAATATTTTAAGGCTTTTAATTATGAGGGACGGGAAGAGCATGAAGAGGAGCACCAGAAATTATTGGATAAATTAACTTATTTACATCAGCAATTTATTAATAATCAGGCTGATCTTTCTTTTGAATTAATTGATTTTTTGGAGAATTGGCTAGTTGATCATTTAGATGCTATGGATAAAAAATATGTAGATTGTTTTCACGAGCATGGTTTGCGCTAGGAGGATTAAGCATGGTTAAAAGTAATTAAGTGGAAAAATAAAAAAACTGCCGATAGGCAGTTTTTTTATTTAGGTATCGGTTGTAATTTATAATTATTTTTATTGCTTACCGCTATTTTCTGGCAGATTAAATTCTTCGGCTGATTTTAGGCCGTTAAAGGGGAGCTCAATAAAGAAGGTTGTTCCTTGATTTTCCTTGGATTCAAACCAAATTCTGCCGCCGCATTTATTTACAATAGATTTAACTAGGTAAAGGCCCAAGCCCGTACCCTCAGTATCCTTTTGCCGGATATTATCGGCCCGAAATAGTTTTTCAAAAATCTTGTCAGTCTGGCTGGCTGGGATGCCATAACCGGTATCAGATATCTTAATAGATATCTTTTTATCATCCTTATCTATTGTTAATTTTATTTCCCCTTTATTGGGGGTGTATTTCACGGCGTTAGACAATATATTTTGGAAGATTATTCTGATGAATTTCGGGTCGGCTTCAATAAGCGGCCAGTCTTTAGACGCGGAAAAAATTATTTTTAATTTTTTAGTTGTAATATCGGGCTTTAATTCATCAAGCACGCTAGAGGCTAATTCTACGATATTTGTTGGCTCGGGGTTATTAGAGAAGGTCCCTAATTCTAAGCGTGAGGCACTTAAAAGGGAATTAACTAAATCTATCATTCGTTTATTGGAGTCATAGATTTCTTTAATAAATTCCGTTTGTTTTTTATTAAGCTTGCCGATATCGTTAGCGATGAGCATTTCTGTGTACCAATTAATACTGGACAGAGGGGTGCGTAGCTGATGGGAGGCCAGGGAGACAAACTCGGTTTTAGCCTTGTCCACTTCTTTTTCCTTAGTTATGTCTCTAGCGATATTAACCAAAAATTCTAGCTCATTTTTGTTATTTAAAACCGGGGAAACGGTTAGGGACAAATTATATTGTGAGCCATTTTTTTGTGGGACAATTAGCTCGGTTACAAAAGGTTTTTTGTCTACTTCCAGGGCATGCTGCATCTCGTTTGCTTTCTCTTTATTTAGATGTAAATCCCACATTTCTTTAATTTTTTTTCCTAGTATTTCATTAATTTTATATCCAGTAATATCTTCTACCCCCTTATTAGCATAAACTACTTCGCCCTTAGCGTCGGTTATAACGACATATTCAATAGTGCTATCAAGGGCTAGTTTAAATTTTTCTAAGCTTTTAGCCAGGGAAGCGGCCTTGGTTTTTTCTTTTTCTATATCTTCCAAAATATTTAGAATTGCTTTATTAGTGTTAACGGCCTTGAGATTTTGTTTGCTTATTTCCATTGTCCGTTTGCTGATTTCCGTCTTTAAGTCTAGTTGTTCATTTTTAAATTTTTTGGCTATATCCGATATTATACTAGATAGTTCTTTAAATTCACTATTATTATCAATTGGTTTAACAGCCTCAAACTGACCCTTGCCAATATTTTCAATCATCTCTCTTATAATTCGGATTGGCTTTAGGAGTATGTAGCCGGCGTGGATTATATAAACAGAGGCTAAAAAGAAGCCAATAGCAATCATTAAAGAGATGATGATGGATAGGTTAAGGGCGCTTTGGCTGGTATATGCTAAAAAATTCTGAATCCAGGGGAGATGAGACAGCTTAATTAAAAATAGAGAGATAGTTAAGCCTAAAATAATAGTGATGGCAAGAACTTGAAAAATTATTTTTCTTTTTATAGTTTTTAAAATCATTTTAATTAATTTATGATTAAATTTATTATATCATATAAAGAAAAAACCCGCCAAAACTTCCCTTTATTTCTGGCCTATGTTATTATATGAGGAGAGAATTATACTATTTTAAGGCGCCCTATGGCTAAAGCTCAAAAGAAAAATAAGATATTAGTAGTTGAGGATGATAAATTTTTGAAGAAAATTTATGAAACCAAGCTTTCTTTAGAAGGGTTTTTGCCTGTCATTGCTTCTAATGGAGCTGAGGGCCTGGAATTAATAAAAAAAGAAAAGCCTGATTTGGTTTTGCTTGATCTTATTATGCCCCTTAAAACCGGGTTTGAGGTCCTAGATGAAATGAGTAAAAATAAAATTTTTCGTACCATTCCGGTTATTGTCGCGACTAATTTAGGCCAAGAAGAGGATAGAAAAAGGGTAATGGAGCTTGGCGTTAAAGATTATATTATTAAATCCGATACCCCTATTCAAGGTATAATTGATAGAATAAAGAAAATACTGTCTTAAGTCTAATTATCTTTTGACAATTATATTGTCCTTTGTTTGAAAATTTGTTACCATTTTTTATATAATTAATAAATAAAAGTAAAATCGTTTCATAAATTTATTTGAAACATTTTATTAAAATTTATGGACACAAAAACTTTAAAAAAATCGGGCTTTACTCTGTTGGAATTATTGATTGTGATAGCGATTATCGCTGTTTTATCAGTTATTCTGATTTTGGTATTAGATCCGGCAGAAGCTTTAAAAAAGTCTCGTGACTCACAAAGAATGTCAGATTTAGCGACGGTTAAGACCGCTCTAGGCCTGTATTCTACTAGCACAACCACTCCTATGATGGGCGGTGCGGCTACTAACGCTACTTGTAAGGGTAATGCCAGCGCGGACACCTCGTATGTTGCTGGCGATAAAATTTTCTACAGTATTGACAGCGGCGCTAAGACTTTGACTAACGGTACTACTCTTGACGGCGCAGCAGCGGCGCTTGTTACTCCTGGTCAGGTTACCGCGGCTAACTCTGGTAAAGTAGATGGAACTGGCTGGTTGCCGGTTAATTTAACAACCATGGCCGGCGGTTCGCCAATTTCTAATATGCCGACTGATCCGATTAACACCGTTACCACAGCCTCTGCTCCGACCAGCACCGATTTGGTTTATCGCTATGTTTGCAGCGAAAAAACTCTAAGATACGAAATTGACGCTGTTTTAGAGAGCACTGCCTTTAAAACCGATGATCCTAAAATGACTAAGGATGGCGGCAATAACTCGGCTTATTACGAAGTTGGTACTGATTTGTCCTTATTGGGCGCCGGAACTGATTTCTAGTTTCTAGTAGATTCTTATTTAAAATGGCCTCTTTTAAAAGGGGCCATTTTTTGATATAGTTAATCTATAAAAGTTTATTAATAGTTAATTTTTGTATAGTTAATCCGTGCAGTTAATATGGGAAATTATATATTAGGCCATTTTTTAATTTGGTTGCCCTTTGTTTTGAGTTTAGTGGTTGTTATCTTAATAATTATTAGGCGTATTTTAAGAAATAGTAATTATTCTAAGACTATTAAATTAGGTTTTTTAACCCACCAAAAACTAATCTGCATTTGGTCTATTTTTATTATTTTATTTAATTTATTTTTAAGCTGGCTCCAGTATTACGTTTGGTCTTCCTCGCCTTTGAGTAGATTATTTTTGCCGCCTACCCAGCCTATTAGCTACTTTATTGGCTATATTTATATTCATCTTTGGCAGGCCGTTTTATTGAGTCTGGTTGTGGCGGCTGTTTTTTATGGTATTTTTCGCCTAGTTAGATTTTATAACCAAGAAGCCGTTAGCCTGGAAGAAGCGGCCCTAATTTCTTTAGCTTGCCTGCTAGTTGGTTGGCCTAAACTGCTTATATTAATTCCTTTATTTTTCTTATTATCTATCTTTAGTTCAATTGTTAATTTATTTATTTTTAAAAATAAGAAAATAGATATTTTTTGGCCGTTAATAATTAGCCTTTTGTTAGCTTTGTCGGGCGGCAATTATTTGATTTATTTTTTCATGTTTGTCGTTTAGGAGCTAGGCCGTGATTTTCCGCCACGGCGATATAGTTTTTATGAAAAATGTGTTATAATTTTAAAAGAAACTTTAGTATAAATTAAATTTTTATCAGATGTTTATCAAGGATGAAGTCTTGAAAAAGATTTTATTGGATTCAGGCCTAATTAGCGAAAAAGTTTTTTCGGCCGCTAAAGCCGAAGCCTCCCATTCTGGCCAAGATATCGCGGAAATATTAATAGGTCAGGAGGAAATAACGGAAGATTACTTATTGGAGCTTTTAGCGCCTTATTTTGACGTTCCAATAGTCAATTTAAAAAAAGTAGTAATTGCTCCAGAGGTTTTGGACTTATTACCGGAAGCCTTTGTTAAGAATAAAGGAGTGATTTTTTTTGATTTTGATAAGACCAAAAAAACAGCTAAATTAGCCATGCTTAATCCTCTGGATTTAGACACGCTCAATTTCTTGCGCAATAAATACGATGTCTGGCTGGAAGTTTATTTAACGTCATCATCTAGTCTTGCCTATACCTTTAAACAGTATAAGAAAAAAATGGGCTTTAGCTTTAATCAGATTATTGAAGAAAATTTGAAGCAGTCTGCCTCTCTAGGGTCAGAAAATGATTTATCTAGAATGGCCGAGGCCCTGCCTATTATTACCATCCTTAATAGCATTTTAGAAAATGCCGCGATTATGAATGCTTCTGATATTCATTTTGAGCCGCTAGCTAAAAAGTTACTAGTTCGTTATCGGGTTGATGGTATTATGCAGGAAATTCTTTCTTTGCCAAAAGACATAGACCCGATTTTAATCGCGCGCGTTAAAATTTTGGCTAACATGCAGATTGACGAGCACCGCGTCCCGCAAGATGGCCGTTTTCATTTTAATATTGAGGATAAGAACGAAATAGATATCCGCGTGAATGTCATGCCGGTTTTAAATGGCGAGAAGGTGGAGATGCGCCTTTTAAAGAGCTCTTCTAAGCCGCTTTCTCTGATAGACTTAGGCGTTAGCGAAAAATCCGAGAAGATAATCCTAGAGGAAATTAAAAAGCCGCACGGCATGATATTAGTGACTGGTCCGACTGGGCACGGGAAAACCACGACTTTGTATTCAATTCTCCATGTTTTAAATACCCCGAAAGTAAATATTACGACGATTGAAGATCCGATTGAGTATGAAGTTTCTAATATTAACCAAACTCAGGTCAATGTTAAGGCGGGCATCACTTTTTCTAATGGCCTGCGTAGCTTATTGCGTCAGAATCCGGATATCATCATGATCGGCGAAATTAGAGATAATGAAACGGCGGATATTGCCGTCCACTCGGCTTTAACTGGCCATTTAGTTTTGTCTTCCTTGCATACTAATGACGCCCCCTCGGCTATTCCGCGGCTTTTAGACATGGGGACCATGCCATTTTTACTTTCTTCTACTTTAAACATTGTTATCGCTCAGCGCTTGGTGCGAAAAATATGTTCTTCTTGCATTGAATCCTATAAGTTACCTAAGCTTCAAAAAGAAGAGGTACTTAGGCAGTTAGCTTTTTCGGGGCTGAAGAAATCTCTTAGTGCTAGAAATAAACTTTTGCCTAAAGAAATTTTCCGCGGCCGGGGCTGTAAAGTCTGTGAAGGGAGCGGTTTCTCCGGGCAGATTGGTATTTTTGAAATTTTAGCCGTCAATGACGATATTAGAGACTCTATTTCTAAGTCGTTATCATCTAACGATATAAGAAAGGCCGCTATTTCTAGCGGCATGGTTTCTATGTTTGAGGATGGCCTGGATAAGGTGCGTCGGGGAGTAACCACGATTGAAGAAGTATTGCGAGTGACTAGCGAATAAAATTAGCTATTGATTTATGAGTTTATTTATCTATGAGGCGGTTAATGAGGAGGGCAGTATAGTTAATGACGAAATTAACGCCTTAAATAGCGAGGAAGCTGCCGCCGCCCTGAATCAAAAACGTCTTATCCCTGTTAAAATTTCTCTGAAAAACGCGCGTGGTTCAGAATTAATGATTACGCCCTTTACTTCACGGGCTATTTTTGAAAGTTTTAGTTTTCAAGATAAGATAATTTTAATTCGTAACCTGACGGCCACTATAAAATCCGGATTAAGTCTTAATGAAGCCTTAGATATCCTTATCGCTGATTCAGGAAAAAAAGTTGTTAAGAAATTTTTAGTTGATGCCCAGACTGATATTCAAAACGGTCAGCCTCTTTCTAAGGCGTTTGAAAAAAACAGCCGTTATTTCTCACCTCTTTTTATCGGTATGATTAAGGCCGGTGAAGTTTCGGGCCGTTTAAGCGAGGCCCTGGAAGAGTTAAGCAGTCATTTATCCCGTGAGTATAAACTAATTAAGAGAGTTAAGTCGGCTTTAGCTTATCCTTTGATCCTGGTGCTAACTTCTATCGGCATAGTAGTTTTAATGCTGGTTTTTGTTTTACCTAAATTAGCTAAGACCTTTACGCAGAATAATATTGAGCTGCCTCTTTTAACTAGAATCTTGGTGCAAATTAGTAACTTTTTAACTTATAGCTTTTGGCTGGATTTATTACTAGTAGGCGGTTTAAGCGCCTTAATTATTTATTTTAAAAGGACATTGGCAGGCCAAAAATTTTTTTCCCACCTCGTTTTTAGAGTGCCAGTTGTGAATACTTTAGTTAAAAAAATAATTTTAGTTCGTTTGGCTCGGACTTTAGGCGGCTTAGTTGATAGCTCTTTGTCTATTTCCGAAGCTCTTAATTTAAGTGCTAAGTCAATCGGCAATAGCCGCTATGAAAAGGCGGTGGCTAAAGTTGATAAGGAAATTAGAAACGGTGTTCCTTTATCCCAGGCCTTAAAGAAAGAGCCTGATTTATTTCCTCGGATATTAGTTAGTTTAGTCGGCGTGGGGGAAAAAACCGGCACTTTAGGGAAAGTTTTAAAGAATTTTTCGGATTTTTATGAAGATGATGTTGATAATGCTTTAAAGGATTTAACTACATTTTTAGAGCCCGCTTTGCTTTTATTTATGGGCCTAACGGTTGGGTTGATTGCTTTAGCAATTTTAATGCCCGTTTATCAGATGGTAGGTAGTTTTAAATATTAAGCAGTATTTAATGACTAAGCGTTATTGCCAAAATAAGCCGGGCTTTACTTTATTGGAGTTAATGCTGGTTATTGCTATTCTGGTCGGCATCGCTCTTTTTAGTAAAGATTTTTATGGTAGTTTTGCCCTGGATAATATGATTGATAATCAGGCCAGAACTATCGCTTTTGATTTAAGAAATGTTCGGGACAGGGCTATGAACGGGCAGGATAATAACAACTGGGGGATACGCTTTATAAATTCTAGCTCGGATTATTATCAGATTTTTTCCACGCCAACTAATTACTCGGATGTTGCCAAGGTGATTGAAAGCGATAATTATTTGAACAATAATATAAAATTTAGTTCGCCGGCGGAAGGGAATAATATTGATATTATTTTTAATAAAATAACCGGGACTACCAACGTCGCTGACATTGTTTTAATTTTTGGGGCAAATCAAAAAATAATTTCCGTCAAAACTCAGGGGCTTATTAATTAATCATGAGCATAAGCTATCAAAACTTTAAGAGTCGTAAATTACCAGGAGCTTTATTATTAGAGCTCTTAGTAGTTATTGGCGTTTTTGCTATTATTGCCCCCTTAGTGGCGCAGATTATTGTTTCTAGCATAAATGCCAATAAAATTGCCATGGAGAATATGGCGGCCGTTAATTTGATTGATGAAGCAATTGAGGCGACAGAAAGTATTGGATTTTCTAAGTGGCAGAATATCTATAATTTAACTAAGAGTCCGGCCAGTCATTATTATCCGTCAAAATTAGGCGGAGCTTGGATAGTTAACAGTGGAGAAGAGACTATTCTTGTTAATGACCGCGTGTATACCCGTTATTTTTCCGTTAGTAATGTTTGTCGTGATAATACTACTAGAAATATCATAACGACAGCTGGCGTGCCACCCTGTACAGCTGGTAATAGTGACGACCCCTCAACTCAAGAGCTTACCATTACCGTTGCTTGGAATGGGCGGACTATTAGTAAAGATACTTATTTAACTCGTTGGCGCAATAAGGTTTGCGGCCAAACTACTTGGACTGGGACCGGGGCTGGGCCGGCTGTTTGCCCTAGCACAGTTTATGATAGCGCCACCAGTATTGATATTAGTACGCCCGGTAGTTTAAAAATACAAGCGAATTAATAAAATATTTATGGGACATAAATTTAAACAAGCTGGCCCTGAAAGCCAGCCAAAAATAGATAAAAACAAGATTAGATTTATTGCCGGAATATCGGTTTTATTATTAATAAATATATTAGCTATTTTTTTGGTAACGAAAAACAATAACCCCAGCTCTGTTATTGAGGAAATTAATCAGTATCCTTTAATAGACCCGGCAAGAAGCGTGATTGAGCAAAAATATTTTTTTAGTACGATTGAGCCAGTTCGTAAAAAAATGAAAGAAATTGTCGCTAAGTATGAGGCAAGCGGCAATAGAATAGGCGTTTATTTTGAGTTTTTAAATACTGGCGCCAATATTTCTATTAATCAGGATTCGCGTTTTTGGCCGGCCTCATTAAGTAAAATGCCGACTGTTTTTGCGGCTATGAAAAAAGTGGAAGACGGTGAGTGGAAATTGTCTAATGAATTAGTGCTTTTTCCCGAGGATAAGGACGAGCGTTTTGGCGAATTATATAAAAAGTCGGCTGGTACTAAATTTACGATTGAGGAATTAATTAGGGAAACTTTAATTAATTCTGATAATACCTCTCATAAAATTTTAGTTCGTAATCTAAGTAGTGAAGATTATACTAATATGTTTGAGGCCCTAGGCATGGAGGAGTTATTTGATAAGGATTATAACATCACGGCTAAAGAATATTCTCGTATTTTTCGGGCTCTTTATAATGCTAGTTATTTAAACAGAGATAATTCTCAGAAAATTTTACGCTGGTTGTCGGAAACAAAATTTAATGAATTTTTAGGATCCGGTCTACCTCAAGGCGCTGTTTTCTCTCATAAAATCGGAGAAGAATATAAAGAAGTGGTATTTTTAGATTCTGGGATTATCTATATCCCCAATCGCCCTTGTTTAATAACAGTGATGGTTGAGGTTGAAGATAACGGTGGCGTAGCTAGAGCGCAGGAAATTATGAGAGAATTAGCAAAGACAGCTTATGATTATGTCGCCAATAATTAGAAAATTTTTAAAATCTGCATCAGCCTTTATTCTAATTATTGTCTTTTTTATTTCCGGCTTTCCTTCGGAACCTTTGATTAAAGAAATATCTCAGGTAATTAGTGACCATAATGTTGTTGACTCCCTTTACCTTTCCTTAAAAGATCCTAATGTTATAGATAGGAAGATGAGTAATATTTTTTCTTCTCAGATTAATAAGACTGAAGCGGCTATTTACAACATTCAAACCGGTTATTACATCGGTAACGGCGGAGCCAAAACTATTACCGGATTAGGTTTTAAGCCAGAAATGATTATTTTGAAATCAAATACCAATGCTGCCGTAGCTCTCATGAAAACGAGCGCTATGCCAGCTCTCAACACCGCCTATTTGGGTTCGGCGACCGCTGACAACACTGCTGGCGCGATTATAATCAATAGTGATGGTTTTACAGTTACCACCACTTTAGCTAACACCGCTAACGCCAGATATACCTGGATTGCGGTTACTGGTTCAGATTGCTCGGCGACAGGGAAGTTCTGTGTTGGTTCCTATACTGGCACGGGAACGAGCCCTAGAGCAGTTACTATTGGATTTCAGCCCGATCTAGTGATTGCTAAACAGAGTACGGCCGTAGCGGCCAATTGGCGTTCTTCGGCCATGCCCGCTAGTTACGGGCAATATTTTATGGCGACGACGCAGAATACGGCCGGCGCCCTATTTACTACTTTAGATGCCACGGGGTTTACGGTTGGCGCTACCAATAACGCCAGTGCTGGTATCTATTATTTTGTGGCCTTCAAGGCGGTGGTTGGCTCTATGAAAGTGGGCACCTATACTGGCAATGCCACTGATAATACTAATATTACTGGAGTTGGTTTTATTCCTGATTTTGTTTTTCTAAAAAATGGCAATGCTACTACCGCTGTTTCTGGAGTTTTTAATATTGACGAATCGTATGGTGATAGTACCAGTTATTTTACCGCCACTGCTAATTTAGTTGATTCTATTCAGGCTCTGCGCACTGATGGTTTTCAAATTGGCGCTAATGCTACTTCTAATGGATCGGGCAATGCTATTTATTACGCCGCCTTCGGCGGTTCTAATAATACCCGTAACTCTACCGGTACTTTCAAGATGGCCACTGGAACATATACAGGCACCGGGCAGTATCTAAATATTACTGGGTTAGATTTCAAACCGGATTTAGTCATGATTAAAACCACTGGCGCGACGGCTGGAGTATTTAGGACCAGCCAAATGGCGGGTGATTACACTGCCTATTTGGATGCGGCGACAGCTAACTTTGCGGGCGGAATAACTTCAATCAATTCTGATGGTTTTACCGTCTATACCCATGCCTCTACTAATTCCGTTGGCGTTGTCTATCATTGGCAGGCTTTTGGTAATGCCTGGAATCCAGAAACTAATTCTGGATCGTCAGATTTTTTTATTGGCTCCTTCTATGGCAACGGCATTGATAATCGTAGTATTACTCGTCTGCCATTCCAGGCCGATATGTTGGCAGTTAAAGTAGCTGGAGCGGCTGTAGCTGGTGTATTTAGAACCTCTAGCCACGTTGGGGACTTAACTAGCTCTTATGCAGCGACCGCTGATGCGGCTAATCATATTCAATCTTTTGCGACGGATGGTTTTCAAGTTGGTAATAGTACCAGCGTTAATAGTGCGGCTGGTTTGTTCTTTTATTTTGGATTCAAGAATGGCACTAACTTCAAGGTTGGTACTTATACTGGTACGGGAGTTGATAATCTTAGTATTACTACTCCCGGGCTTGATCCGGATCTCGCTTGGATAAAGAGAAATACGGCTGTGGCTGGTGTTCTAAGGCCAAAAACTTTAGCCGGAGACTTAACCCAATATTTTATCACGACCGCTCAAGCGGCCGGGCGCATCAAGGCCTTCGTTACCAACGGCTTCCAGCTTGGTACTCAGACCGAAGTTAACCAGGCTTCTGGTGTTTATTTTTATGTGACATGGAGGAAAAATTCTACTCAGACTGTCGTTACCCCAGTCTACAACATTCAAACCGGTTATTACATCGGTAACGGCGGAGCCAAAACTATTACCGGATTAGGTTTTAAGCCAGAAATGATTATTTTGAAATCAAATACCAATGCTGCCGTAGCTCTCATGAAAACGAGCGCTATGCCAGCTCTCAACACCGCCTATTTGGGTTCGGCGACCGCTGACAACACTGCTGGCGCGATTATAATCAATAGTGATGGTTTTACAGTTACCACCACTTTAGCTAACACCGCTAACGCCAGATATACCTGGATTGCGGTTACTGGTTCAGATTGCTCGGCGACAGGGAAGTTCTGTGTTGGTTCCTATACTGGCACGGGAACGAGCCCTAGAGCAGTTACTATTGGATTTCAGCCCGATCTAGTGATTGCTAAACAGAGTACGGCCGTAGCGGCCAATTGGCGTTCTTCGGCCATGCCCGCTAGTTACGGGCAATATTTTATGGCGACGACGCAGAATACGGCCGGCGCCCTATTTACTACTTTAGATGCCACGGGGTTTACGGTTGGCGCTACCAATAACGCCAGTGCTGGTATCTATTATTTTGTGGCCTTCAAGGCGGTGGTTGGCTCTATGAAAGTGGGCACCTATACTGGCAATGCCACTGATAATACTAATATTACTGGAGTTGGTTTTATTCCTGATTTTGTTTTTCTAAAAAATGGCAATGCTACTACCGCTGTTTCTGGAGTTTTTAATATTGACGAATCGTATGGTGATAGTACCAGTTATTTTACCGCCACTGCTAATTTAGTTGATTCTATTCAGGCTCTGCGCACTGATGGTTTTCAAATTGGCGCTAATGCTACTTCTAATGGATCGGGCAATGCTATTTATTACGCCGCCTTCGGCGGTTCTAATAATACCCGTAACTCTACCGGTACTTTCAAGATGGCCACTGGAACATATACAGGCACCGGGCAGTATCTAAATATTACTGGGTTAGATTTCAAACCGGATTTAGTCATGATTAAAACCACTGGCGCGACGGCTGGAGTATTTAGGACCAGCCAAATGGCGGGTGATTACACTGCCTATTTGGATGCGGCGACAGCTAACTTTGCGGGCGGAATAACTTCAATCAATTCTGATGGTTTTACCGTCTATACCCATGCCTCTACTAATTCCGTTGGCGTTGTCTATCATTGGCAGGCTTTTGGTAATGCCTGGAATCCAGAAACTAATTCTGGATCGTCAGATTTTTTTATTGGCTCCTTCTATGGCAACGGCATTGATAATCGTAGTATTACTCGTCTGCCATTCCAGGCCGATATGTTGGCAGTTAAAGTAGCTGGAGCGGCTGTAGCTGGTGTATTTAGAACCTCTAGCCACGTTGGGGACTTAACTAGCTCTTATGCAGCGACCGCTGATGCGGCTAATCATATTCAATCTTTTGCGACGGATGGTTTTCAAGTTGGTAATAGTACCAGCGTTAATAGTGCGGCTGGTTTGTTCTTTTATTTTGGATTCAAGAATGGCACTAACTTCAAGGTTGGTACTTATACTGGTACGGGAGTTGATAATCTTAGTATTACTACTCCCGGGCTTGATCCGGATCTCGCTTGGATAAAGAGAAATACGGCTGTGGCTGGTGTTCTAAGGCCAAAAACTTTAGCCGGAGACTTAACCCAATATTTTATCACGACCGCTCAAGCGGCCGGGCGCATCAAGGCCTTCGTTACCAACGGCTTCCAGCTTGGTACTCAGACCGAAGTTAACCAGGCTTCTGGTGTTTATTTTTATGTGACATGGAGGAAGCCGAGTGTAGCGGTTGGCTACCCAGCCTATGGGGAATTAACTTCTATTATATTTGATTCAACCGGAGTGGCTGATGGTCCCGCCTATAATTCAATTATGTGGCGCGGTTTGCTAGGCGGCCCTAGTTTTGATCAGGGTAAGGTCCGTTTTCAGGTGGCTGCTTCCGATAATTCTGGCGGCCCCTGGACATATGTTGGCAGTAGCTGCGCGGGCGGCGCTAGCGATTGGTATGATATGAATCCTGACATCCCGATTGAGCTTAATTGTTTTTCTTCTTTCAATAATAAACGTTATTTTAGATATAAAGTGCAAATTTGTTCTACCGATTGCTCAACCGGCGGCACTTATACGCCGACAGTCAATGATATTATAATTAATTGGAGTCCTTAATTCGTAAGATGATCGTATTTTATTATGTTACTCAGTCAGACTAAAAAAAATAAGTTGCCGGGCTTCACGATAATGGAGCTGACTTTATATATTGCTGTTTTAGCCGTCATGACTATTATTGTATCCAATACTTTTTTAATTTTAAATAAAGGGGGTTCTAATGTTGAGGCAAAGAGCGAGCTGAATTCTAATTTTCATTTTGTGATAGAAAAAATTAAGCGCGATGTCTCAGCCGCTACCGCTATTAGTAGCCCCGCGGTAGTTGGCGCCAACTCAACCTTGTTGGACATTACTGTCGGCGGCCAATCAATAAAATACACCGTTACTGGTAATCGTATTACCAGGCAAGTGGGTGCTCAGCCGCTTGAATATATTAGCTCCGACTTAGTTAATATTATTAACCTTAACTTTTTACGTCTAGAAAATACTAATATTGTCTTAAATAAAAAAAGAATTAGCGTAGAAATCAATTTATTAGGTGTTTATAATAGTCTTAGCCCAGATTTAAATTATAGTCAGGGTCAGAAGACTACTGTTGATTTGAATCAAGATTTTTAATATGTTGATGCCTAAAATAGAAAAACCAGGCGTGGCCTCTATCCCCATAATTATGGGTTTATTGGTTTTAATAATTTCTATCGGCCTATTTATTAGTTCCATTAGTTTATCGGATAGTTTGTCCGCCAGCAGTCTTCAGAATTCTAACCAGGCCTTAAATTTTGCTCAAGTGGGCGCTAAAGACGCTTTAGAAAAGGTGGTAAGAAATAAAAATTATACCGGTTCCTATACAATTGATTTAGTTGCCTCTGGTTGCTCCGGCTCTTATCTGGGCTGTGCTTCAGTCAGTGTTGATGCTAGTAGCAGCCCTAAAGTGATAATATCGGAGGGTCGGATAGGCGGGATAAGAAGATCTGTCCAGGTCAATCTGAATTTAGACGCGGAAGGATTGTTTAGTAGTTATACCTGGCAATAATTTGGATTTAACCAGATTATAAAAAGGAGCTTTCTAAAAAGCTCCTTTTTGGTTATTTTTATTGGCGGTTATTTTTGGCCGATTACAATTTCTAAATCATAGGGACTACTATTTGGCAATAAGGCCGTTATAGGCGAATATTTTCCTGCGACAATTCGCTTTATTTCTAGGGCTGTTGGATTATTATCAAGATCTGATTTCATTTTTATTATAGTGTTTATCTCCGTGAGCTTTTGATTGCCAATTTTTTCTACCGGATAGCCGGCGGCGTTAAGCTGCTTTTTTAGTTCAGCTGCTAAACCATTTTTAGAGGTGGAGTTAATAACTGATATTTTTAGTTGAGTTCTTTGTTCAGGCGGGTTGATCGGTGATTGTTCGGGGGTCATTTCCGGTGAAATCTCCAGCGACTCGGGCGCCGGGGTTGCCTCTAAAATTGTTTCTCTTTTGGCTTGATCGTCAGTCACGGCTGGTAGGGCAGGGGAACTTTGAGGACTGAATTTAAATTTAGGAGCCAGGCTGTTATATTCCACCATGTTTAAAGAAGTATAATTTTGATTAATATTTTGGGGGGCAACAGGCGCAAAAGTCATATTTAAATTCTTTGTTAAGAAATCTAGGGCATAAACAAAAGCTATGACTAAAGCAACTAAGTATAAAATACCAATCGCACTATAAATTAGTCCGCCTGATTTAAATATTTTGGCATTTTTTAATTCATTGGCGAGCATATAGTTTTCCGCTTAAGGTAAGAGATGAATTATCTAGCCAGCCGCTAGCGCCCGATCCGACCAAACTAGCATTATCAATTGAGGCAAAATAGGGCAATTCCTCAAATTCTTTTAAGTAGTTGATAAAATTATCTATAGTAACTTTATTTAAAGTTAGAGTAAAATTAATGGTAAAAATTTTTAAGGGTTCAGTAGGTTCTAGAGGGCCAGTCGGCTGGCTAAAATTTATAACTTGTTCTAAGGAATGGCGAGCGGCTAGATCATCCATAACCGCTACAAACGTCAAGATATTATATACGGAGGGCAGGGAATTCATTATTTTCTTTTCGTAGTCAGGGTCAATATTTTTGAAATCTTTTTGTATGTTGGCATTTATTTCGCTTTGGTTTTTAATGAGATAATTCATTTCCTTCTTTTCCTGCATGGTCAAATTTATTTTTTTTATACCCCGAACCGCAAAGTTAATATTAACAGCCGTTACAGCCATAACTAAAAAGATAAAAAATATTTTTAAGCCTAATTTTATGATGAATTTCTTATTTTTCATTTTAGTGTAGATTTTATTGATTTTGGCTATAAATCAATTTAGAATTCTTAATTTGGAAGGTTGCGGCAAAAGGAATATCTTCTTTTTTGCCTAGGTTATCTAAAGGAATATTAACATTTTTTAGTAATCTAGATTCTTCCAGAGTTCGCCTTAGGGAGTTAATATCTTCCCGGCTTTTAGCCGTGCCAGTTAATGATAAAACATCTTCTGGGCCAGTCAGAGCCAGGTTTTTAATAGTTATATTAGGGCTTATTCTGGATTTTATTTCGCTAACGACGAGACTCCAGTGTGGACTGGTTTTGGCTAGGGCGCTAGCCTGCTGGATTATCTTGTTAAAAGATTGGGCGCGGCTAGATAAAGTATAGGGGTCTGATTCAGCCGTGTTGTTAAAGGATATTATTTCTTCATTGAAATTGCGCTGAGTCATGGCGATAAGCGTCCAGGTGGAATAAAAAGCAATAATAAAAAAAGCGGCGAGGGCGATAGTAATGCTCATCAAAAAATTAACGCCCGCCTGCGCCTTAGCCTGTTCGTAGGCCTCTTCAGTGCCAACATCCATTAAACTAATATTATTGTCACTTTGGCGCGGTAAAGACCCTCTCAGGGCGGCGCCTAAAACAACAAACGAGGAAGGATTTATGGCCTTAATGGCTTTTATCTTTTTATTTAATTCCGGCTTAATTAGTTTAATCGGCAAGCTTTTAATTTCCTTAGCTTCAAAGCGTCCGTTTAAGAATAGGCCGGTAATAGGTTGGCTTAGCCATTCAAAGTATTTAATGATTTGTTTTATTTCCCGGTTTAAATTTGCCCCTATTTTTTTATTATCTAATGATTGTAAAAATAATAATTGATTATTTTTGATAACATAAAAAGAAGTAGCTGTTTTATCGCGTTCAACGACTAAAAGCACTTCTTCGGGTTTTTGCTCTATAGCTCTAGCTAGACTAATGGCGCGGCTTTCTACGGCAATAACTTTCAGCCCAGCTTTTTTAGTATTAGCGATTAGATTATCAATTAAGGATTTTTTGGCAAAAGATAACAGGACCGATTTTTCGCTTTTTCCTTCTCGCTTACTATCGTAGTTAAGGGAATCCCAGTAGATATCCGCTGGTTTTTGCGGCAGTTGAAGCTCGGCAATTAACTTAATAGAATCCGTCACTTTTTCATCGGGCATTATGCCCGGGAAAGAATAAGTTTTAGCAAAAGTTAAGTCAGAGGGGATGGATAAAATAACATAATTTATCCCGTATTTATTGGCAAATTCTTTAATTTTACTAGTTAGAGAGGCCTCGTCTTTAATAAAATATCCCGTCTTATCCTGCTTGGATTCTTCAGCCGTGACTAAGGTAATTACCTCTAAGCTAGATCCATTTTTTTTGAGCAGGGAAAATTTAATAGTATTGTCGGATAATTCAAGTCCCCCGACTGGCTCCTCGTTGGAAATTATATTTGTTAAATTCATATTTATGAGTTCCGAACTGATGGTTTTATTATAACATAATTTAATTATCGTTACTAATCATTATCTGGCGTTACGGTGTCTTAAAATATAATTCATGGTAAAATGAATTTGTCTTAAATTAATTTCATTAAATTAGATGCAGAGACAGATTATTATCGGTGGTAAAAAAATTGATTATACGATCCGTTCTAGCCGTCGGACCCGTCATTTGCGTTTAGCTATTTACTTGGATGGCCGCCTCTCTGTCAGTAGGCCGACCTCGGTTAGTTTAAAATTTGTGCAAGATTTTCTCTTAGCTAAAGCTAATTGGATTATAGCGAAGTTAAGTTATTATAAATCTTGGCCGCCAGCTTTAATCTCCGGGAGGGTATTGTCTAATAAAGATTATTTAAAACGTAAAGAAGCGGCCCGTAGCTTAATAAATTCTCGTTTAATTCATTTTAATCAATTTTATAATTTTTCTTATTCTAGTTTTAGCGTCCGTAATCAGCGCACTCGCTGGGGCAGCTGTTCTAGGCGGGGACGCTTGAATTTTAATTATCGTTTGTTGGATTTGCCGCCTGAGGTTGCCGATTATGTTATTGTCCATGAGCTCTGCCATTTAAAGGAATTTAATCATTCAATCCGTTTTTGGAAATTAGTGTCTGAGTCTCTGCCGGACTACCAGAATTATCGGGCTCGGTTGAGGCAAAAAATAGTTTAAAAATATTTAATCTCCGGAAAAATAAAATTAGCTATCAGCTAATTTTTTTGTTATAATTACCTTACTAATAATTTAATTTTTAAACATATGTTTACTTTACCAGCCCTAAGTTATGAATTATCAGCTCTAGAGCCGCACATGTCAGCTAGAACTTTGGAGTTTCATTACGGCAAGCATCATCAGGCTTATATTGATAATCTTAATAAGCTAATCGCGGGGACGGAGCTAGAGTCAGAGACCTTGGAAGGTATTATTTTAAAAACAGCTAATAATCAAGAAAAAATTGCTATATTTAATAATGCCGCCCAGTCTTATAATCATGAATTTTTTTGGCAATGTCTAAAGCCGGTTGACTTGCATTTAGAGATACCAGCTAGTCTTCTAGACTTAATTAATAAGTCTTTCAGTTCTCTAGAATCTTTCCAGGCGGAGTTTAAGGCCGCCGCTCTCGGTCAGTTCGGTAGCGGCTGGGTTTGGCTAGTCAGAGATGGTGATAGTTTAAAAATAATGAAGACTGCTAACGCTGATAATCCAATCGCTCATGGCTTAAAGCCTTTATTCGCGCTTGATGTCTGGGAACATTCTTATTATTTAGATTATCAGAATCGCCGCGGCGATTTTGTGGAGGCGATTCTTAAAAATTTGGTAAATTGGAATTTTGTCAGCCGCAATCTTTAATTAATATTTTTTCTATATTATCTAGATCTTATGTATCAGAATCCTTATGCTAAGCTCAGGCCGCCAGTCCGGCGACCCTATACGGAAATTTATTTAATCCGTCATTGCCACCCCGATTATAGTCAAGAAAAAAAAGTTGGTGAACGCAATATGCCCTTGTCAGCCGCAGGGATTAAACAGCGAAAACTTTTAACGGCTAAATTATTAAGAATGGATATTGATAAGCTTTATGCTAGCGGTTTAGTCAGGGCGCAAGAGACTGGTGCCGCCTATGCTAATAAGACTGAGAAGAGCTTAATTATTGATCCTCGTTTAGATGAAATTGACTGGAAAGATTGGTACCGCATTAAATACTTTAATATGTCGGAAAAAACGCGGGAAAAGAAATTTAAACCTCATCTCCGCCTAGATAAAGAATTAGATAAAATGCAGACAACTGCCCGGAGAGCGCTGGCTGACCTTTTCAAGCGTAATCGGGGGCGTAAAATAGCGGTTTTTTCCCATGGTAATTTTATTAAAGCTTTGCTTACCAGTATTTTAAATACCGATGTTATTGGCTTCCTTTCTTTAGAAATATTCCAGTCCTCTATTAGTAAGTTAGTCATAGACCGCGACGGTTATATTAAGATTTCTTTTATCAATGACGTCGGTCATCTGCAAGCACCCCCTAGCGAAGATTTGTTTGTTACTCTGCTTGATTAAGGAAATTAACTAATAATTAAATATGCACCCTCGTTTTATTAAACTAGCTAATCGGATTTTTTTTAGCTGTATCAGCCTTTTGTTGTTTATGGCTGATTTTAATGCGGTCGGCCTAGGAACAGGGCAGACCGTTGCCGCCGCTAATCTAAACGGTCGCATCCTTTTACAGGTACAAGATAGGGGGCAAGCCTGGTATGTTAATCCCCTTAATAGCAGCCGTTACTATTTAGGCCGACCTGACGACGCCTATCAGCTTATTCGTTCTCTGGGCCTAGGTATTTCTAATAAAGATTTAGCATCTTTTAATAATCGGGCGCCGCAAAGGTTATCGGGCCGCATTCTTTTAAAAGTAGAGGATAGAGGGCAGGCTTATTATATTAGCCCTCTTGATTTAAAATTATATTATTTAGGTCGCCCGGCCGATGCTTTTAATTTGATGCGTAGCCAGGGCTTAGGCATCACTAATTTAGATTTAGCCAAAATTCCTGTTTATCAGCCAATTAGCGCTGCAAGTAAAATTGGTCATTTTACTTTTAAATATCAGAATGCCAGCTACGAAGTAGTCCAGGATCTTTCGGCTGCTCTTTATGAATCTTATCGGACGGCACCAAAAATATTTACTTATTATGGCTCAATTGAGCCGGCTGATTTACGAGAATCTTTTTACGGATTATTTTTAAAAACTAAGTCAGGCGATACTTCGTTGGATGATTTAGCAGCTAAGTTAAAGGCTATTGCCCTTGAGCGTTCTTGGAGCGATGATCAGCTGGCGGAATTTAGCTTAGCGCTAGTTCAATATTTGCCTTATGATAAAGCTAAGTTAGCTGATGACCCTAATCGTAATACAAACCCCTATTATCCATATGAGACCCTTTATCTCGGTCGCGGAGTGTGTTCGGATAAAAGTTTTCTCGGTTTAGCTCTCTTACGTAAGCTGGGTTATGGCGCGGCTATGCTAGATTTTCCTGATAAGAACCATAGTGCTGTCGGGTTGGCTTGTCCCACGGCTGGTTCTATTAATGGTTCGGGCTACTGTTATGTTGAAACAACTAATTATTTTCCTTTAGGCGTTATTCCACAAAGCATTAGCTCTGGTCAAGCCCAGGCGCCATCGGACGGATTTTCTAATCTTTTTAATTCTTCGGGTTTGGGCCAAATGGAAATATATCAAAAGACAACTGGTAAAATTTATCAGGGCTTAACCATAACTAAGGTTAGGGTGGCGAACTTAAAAGCAATTAAAGACGCTCTTAATGCTCTTCAGACAGAAATTAATACTTTAGAGCCCAATATTAAGTCTCAGGAAAGCAATTTGAAAGAATTAAAAGCAACCATGGATACTTATTATGCGGCTGGGCAAATTCAGGAGTATAATGGGCTAGTGCCAAGTTATAATGTTGCTGTCAATCAGTATAATAGTGATTTAGCGGTTTATCAATCTAAAATTAGTGAACATAATAGTAAGGTAGCTGAGTTTAACCGCTATTTAAATGAATTTTACCAAAAATAGGCTAATATTAAACAAATATAATTATAGTTTAGAAGCCAAGTCTTTCTTGACAATAATTTAATTTTGCGATATCTTTAGAAAAGAGGATTTGCCTCTAAAAGCAACCTCTTTTTATGTTAGAAAAATTAATTAATTATCATGCTCTGATTTTTTTCTTCTCGCATTAAGCGAGCGGCAGAGCAGAAGCTAAGGGATATAATCCCGAAAAGAAAAAATATGATCAACACACCAAAACTTGAAGACATGCTAAAAGCTGGCATGCACTTCGGCCACCGGACTAACCGCTGGCACCCAAAGATGAAGCAATTTATCTTTACTTCTAAGAACGGTATTTACATTATTGATCTTAAGAAGTCGCAGGAAAAATTACAGGAGGCCTTAGAATTTATGGCTAAATTAGTAGCCGAAGGGAAGAGTATCCTCTTTGTCGGTACTAAGAGCCAGGTGGCTGGCCCTCTTAAAAAAATGGTTGAAGAAACCGGACAGTCCTATGTCGTTGGTAAATGGCTAGGCGGTTACTTAACTAATTTTCCGATTGTTAAAAAATCTGTTAAAAAATATTTGGATTTGATTGAAAAGAGAGAAACCGGCAAATTAGAAAAATATACTAAGAAAGAACGCTTAAACTTTGATCGCGAAATTAAGAAGTTAGAAGTTCGCGTCGGTGGTTTAGCGGCTTTAAATAAATTGCCAGACGCTTTATTCGTTTGGGATATCAAAGAAGAAGAAACAGCAGTTAAGGAGGCTCGTCAGAAAAATATCCCGATTATCGCTATCTGCGATACTAATGTTAATCCAGAGGAAGTTAATTATCCGATTCCGGCTAATGACGACTCTACTAAGACTATTAAACTAGTTTTAGAAGCGATTAAAAGCGCTTTACTTGAAGGCAAAAAAAATATAAAAAATTAAAAAAAAGTTAAAATATAATTGTTAATATATATGGAACTTATAAAACAATTACGTGAGATGACCGGCGCTGGTATGGTTGACTGTAAAAAAGCTCTAGATGAGGCTGGTAATGATTTAAATAAAGCAGTAGAAATATTACGTAAGAAAGGCATTTCTAAGGCGGCTAAGCGAACAGACCGCGAAGCTAATGAGGGCGTAGTAAAAGTTGGTACTAACGATGCTAAGACTGAAGCCTATATCTTAGAAATGAATTCCGAGACTGATTTCGTATCTCGCAATGAAAAATTCTTAGCTTTAGCTGAGGAAATTCTTACCCTAGTTAAGACTCAGAAACCGGCTGATTTAGCGGCTCTTTTAGCGTTGCCGATGGCTAGTGGTTCGGTTGAAGAAACTCTTGCTAACTTGAGCGGTACTATCGGTGAAAAGATGGGTATTAAAAAATTTGAGATTTTAACTGGCGCGACTGTTGCCGCTTATTCTCATTTAGGTGGCCGTTTAGGCGTTTTAGTTGCTCTTGATAAAGCGGGCCAGGAAACTCTAGCGGCTGATATCGCCATGCAGGTCGCCGCTTCTAATCCTAAATATTTAGTGCCGGCCGAAGTAGACGCCGCAGAAATGGACAAAGAAAAAGAAATATATAAAGCTCAACTTCTTAAGGAAGGAAAACCGGAAAATATGGTTGATAAGATTGTGGAAGGAAAAATGGGCAAATATTATTCGGAAGTTTGTTTGGTAGAACAGGAATATATTAAGGACGATAAGAAAAAAGTTAAAGACATTTTAGGCGGTGCTAATATCTTAAAATTCGTCCGCTACTCTCTCTAATTAAATAATTTTAAACCATGTTAATTGCCCAGGTACAATTCGCTCCTTGGGATAAAGTTTATAATTTCTCCGCCGGAACTCTTGCGCTCTCGGTTGGAGATTTTGTAATTGTTAAGACTGAATTAGGCATGGAGCTAGGTAAAATAATTACGATTTTAGAAGGGGAAGAAGCGGGAGCGGAGGCTAGGGAAATAAAACCGGTTATTAGAAAGGCGGAGTATGATGATATTGCCCAGTTAGCTAGCCCGGAAAAGAAAGAAGAAATAATGGAGTTCTGTCGCGAAATGATTAAGAAGCATGACCTGCCGATGAAGCTTGTTGATGTCCACTCTTCTTTTAAAGGTAATCGGATGAATTTTGCTTTTATTTCTGATGGCCGGGTTGATTTTCGGGAACTAGTAAAGGATTTATCAGGTCGTTTTAATGCCAACATCCGTTTAACCCAAATTGGAACGCGCGATGAGGCTAAAATTTCCGGTGATTGCGGTTCTTGCGGACGGGGACTTTGTTGCCGCGGCTTTATGACGCAATTTTCCTCCATTACCTCAGAAATGGCTGAGGCTCAGCAGGTAGTCCATCGCGGTAGCGAAAGAATATCAGGTATGTGCGGACGCCTAATGTGCTGTTTGTCTTACGAATATGAGGGATATAAGGAAATGGCTGGCGAGTTGCCGCCCATTGGCACTAAAGTGAATGTTGACGGCTTGCGGGGTACAGTCGTCGGCCACCATATCTTAAAGCAAACAGTTGATGTCCGAATTCCTAGCGAAAAACCAGATGAGAGAGATTTAACTATTGAAGTAGATATTAATCGGAACAAAAAGAAAAAATAGAAACATTTGTTAATATAAAAAACCGCTCCTAGGAGCGGTTTTTTGTTGTTCAATCTAATTTTAAGATTTTTAATAAATATGCTATAATTAGTCCATAAATAATTTATTAATTTTTTATATCCATATGAAAAAAATCAATATTGCTATTAATGGCTTTGGCCGAATCGGTCGTGCTGCTTTGAAGGTCATTTGGATGCGTTTTCCTCATTTAAATGTGGTAGCAATTAATGATTTAACCGACCCGGCTACTTTAGCCCATCTTTTGAAATATGATTCTTGCTATGGTTCCACTGAACAAAAAATTAGCGCCACTAAAGACGCCTTAATTATTAACGGCCAAAAGATACCAGTCTTGGCTGTTAAAGATCCTAGTGAACTGCCCTGGAAGGCCATGAAGGTTGATATAGTTCTTGAATGTACTGGCCGTTTTACTAATAAAGAAGGTCTTAGCTTACATCTTAAAGCAGGAGCTAAGAAAGTGGTTTTATCAGCTCCGGCTAAAAAGGGCGGAGTTAAGACTATTGTTCCTGGCGTTAATTTAGATAAAGTCACTAAAAATGATCATTTATTATCAGCGGCGTCATGTACGACTAATTGTTTAGCACCGGTAACTAAAGTTATTAAGGATGCCTTTGGTATTAAGAAGGCGATTATGACCACGGTTCATTCTTACACCGCGGATCAGAATTTAGTTGATGGGCCGCATAAAGATTTGCGCCGGGCGCGAGCGGCAGCAGTTAATATGATTCCGACTACGACTGGCGCTGCTATCGCCACAACCGAAACCATCCCATCCTTAAAAGATAAATTTGATGGTTTAGCGGTCCGAGTCCCTACGCCAGTTGGTTCGCTTTGCGATACCGTTTATTTATTGAATAAAAAAACCACTGTTGAGGCCATTAATAAAGCTTTTGTTAAAGCGGCTCGCGGTAAGATGCGCGGAATTATTGAAGCTTCTAACGAGGAATTAGTTTCGTCTGATATTATTGGCAATTCTCACAGTGCTATTGTTGATTTAAAGACTACTAAAATTGTCGGTGGCGATTTATTGAAAGTAATTTCCTGGTATGACAATGAATGGGGCTATTCTAACCGTTTTGTGGAACTGGCTGATTATTTAAAAAAGTTTATTTAAGAATAATTTAGAAATGATAATAATGTTTCTGAGCGTATATGATTTCGTAGAGCAAAAACGAACAAAGAGAGTTTTTGCCACAGAAATCATTTTAGCGAAGAAATATTATTAGCAGTTCTTATTAATAATAATATGAAATTAGATAATAAAGTGGCGGTAGTAACCGGTGCTTCGTCTGGTATCGGTTTAGCAATTGCCAACCTGTTTGTAGCCGAAGGCGCTAAAGTAGTTTATTCTGATGTTAATGATGGCGGCCTAGCCTTAGATTCCTCTAAGGCGATATTTGTAAAATGCGATGTTTCTGACCCAGCGGCTGTTAATGCTTTAGTTAAAACCGCTTTAGATAAATTCGGACATTTAGATATCATGGTTAACAATGCTGGTATTGGCGCTCTGGGCAGCCTATTAGATACAACTGACGACGCCTGGGCTAAAGTGATAGGCGTTAACTTATCGGGCGTATTTTATGGTTCTCGGGCCGCTGCTAATATAATGAAAACAGCGGGCATTAAGGGTAGTATTATTAATATGAGCTCTATTTTAGGCAAAGTTGGCTTGGCCAGTACAGTTTCTTATAGTTCTTCTAAGGGCGGAGTAGTCCAGTTAACTCATGCCGGCGCTTTAGATTTAGCTCCGTATGGCATCAGAATTAACGGAATAGCACCTGGTTTTATCGCTACTAATATGACCAAGGGAGTTTTAGAAAATGAAGTTTTTCAGAAAATGGTTAAAGATAATACACCACTGGGCTATGTCGGTGAGCCTAATGATATCGCTCAAGCGGCTTTATATTTAGCTAGCGACGATTCTAAATATGTAACTGGCACAGTAATTTATGTTGATGGCGGCTGGACAGCGCGATAAGCTAATTCAAGATATTAAAGTAAAACATCAGAATGCCGAAAACTAATAATATCATTAATAAAATTTCTAACGCTGGCCTAGTCGGGCGAGGGGGAGCCTCATATCCCACGGCTAGTAAATGGCTGGCAGTTAAAAAAGCCTTGGCTAGCAAGAAAATCGGCTATATTATTGCTAACGGGGCCGAGGGTGAGCCGGGAATAAAAAAAGACGCCTATATTCTCAGTCATTTTCCCGAAGAAGTTTTAAATGGTCTTTATTTAGCTGATCAGTTTTTAGGTCCGATTAAAATAAAAAAGATATATATATTTTTGAACCGCCATGCCTATAATGATTCGGCGGTAAAATTAAAAAAGCTTTTAGAAGTTAAAAAGTTTTTCGCCTTGAGGCAAAAGATAGAATTTTTTGTTAAGCCTGAAAATTTAACTTATATTAGCGGTGAAGAGACAGCTATCTGTAATTTATTAGAAGGGAAAAGAGCAGAGCCTCGCCTTAAGCCGCCTTATCCGACCGAGCATGGCTTGCATGGCGCCCCGACCCTGATTAATAATATTGAGACTTTATATAATGTCAGTCTGGTGGATCAGGATAAATATCATGAGAAAAGATTTTATACCGTTACTGGCTCGGTTAAGCGTCCTGGTGTTTATGATTTGTCTGCTCATTTAATGATTGAGGAGGTTCTGCGCCAGACAAACAATCTTCCTAAAGATCAATTTTTTGTCCAAGTAGGCGGAGAGGCTAGCGGCGAAGTTTTAGATAGTACTCAGCTGGAGCGCCCCGTAGAAGGGGCCGGGTCTATCATGGTTTATGATAAGAAAAAAACTAATCACGATAAGCTGCTTAAATACTGGTTAAAATTTTATAGAGAACAAAGCTGCGGCCAGTGTACGGTCTGCCGCGAAGGAACGTATAGATTGGACGAAATTATTAATGCTAAAAATTTTGATAAAAAGTTATTCTGGGAAATTATTAGCACTCTAGAAGAATCAAGCTTCTGTGCCTTGGGTGCTTCATTACCAGTTCCCTTAAAAAGTTATTTTAATAATATATTAAAAAATTAATTGTAATCCTATGGCCGAAGAAAAAAAAGCTAAGTTAAGACCGGTTTTTGAAAATTTTGAAACCGCGCTTAAAACTTGGTGGAAAAATTTAATAAAATTTGCACGCCTTTATCTCTGGGGACTAGTCTTTACTTTAGCGCCGATTCTGGCTTTTGGCTTAATTTTGGGACTCGGTTTATTAGCTGGACTAGAGGAGTCGCTTCCTTTTATGATTATCGGCGGTTTCCTTGGTTTTTGGGCGGTTATTTTGGCTATTTATTTTGCTATTAGAGTTTATTTGGCGATGTTCATTCTAATTAAGAAGGAGTATGTTGGAAAAGAATTAGATATTTATAAAGAATCCGCCAAGTATTTTTGGTCGTACATTGCCATCGTTTCTCTGACCACCATCCTGATGTTGCTTTGGTTTTTAGCCTTAGTTATTCCGGCCATAATTTTTTCGGTATTCTACTGTTTTACTATTTATGCTTTTGTTTTTGAAAATAAAAGAGATTTTGACGCTGTCAAAAGAAGCCAGGAGTTAGTAAGAGGTTATTGGTGGGCTATTTTTGGACGCTTCCTTTTATTAGGATTAGTTGCCTGGCTGTTTATGGTAATTATTGCCATCCCTTTGAGTTTTGCTCCAGCTAATAGCTTATTCGCGGCTATTTGGGGGATCGTTATTCAAATCGTGAGCTATTTAATCGGTCCTATTTATATGTTGTTTACTTACCAGATGTATCAGGATTTAGTAAAGATTAAAAAATAATGAAGTTAAGAATTAATGACAAGGTAGTTACCGCTTCTAGCGGCCAGACTATCATTGAAATTGCTCGTCAAGAGGGAATAAAAATTCCTGCTCTGTGTTATCATCCAGATCTAGAAATCAAGGCTAATTGCCGCATCTGCGTCGTAGAAATTAAAGGCCATGACAGGCTAGCAACCGCCTGTTCTACTTTGGCACAGGAGGGCTTAGAAATATATACTGATAGCCCGCGCGTTAAGAAGGCTAGGGCTACTAATTTAGAATTATTATTCGCTACTCACACTAAAAAGTGCGCTGACTGTATTTCGGTTCATGACTGCGAGCTACTTAATTTAGCTAAGAAATATAAGGTTAAATCTGATCGCTTAGTTAATCGTAAAAAACAGCGTAAGATTTACCGCTTTGCTAATGCCGTGGAAATAGATGGTGAGCAGTGTATTGATTGTCGCAATTGCGTTGAGGCCTGCGATAAGCAGGGTATTAGTTATCTAAAAATAGCAGGGACGGGGATTAATCAGGAAATAGTGCCTAATCGCGATAATAAGAGCGCTTGCGTTTATTGCGGCCAATGCGCTTTGCATTGCCCATCGGCTTCTGCCCAGGAGCAAAGCGCTTGGCCGGCCGTTGAAAAAGCCCTTAAGGATAAAAGTAAAATAGTGGTGGCTCAGTTCGCCCCGGCCGTTAGAGTTAGTTTGGGCGAAGAATTCGGCTTGCCTTATGGCGCTAATTGCGAGGGGAAAATTTATACGGCTTTGAAAAAATTGGGTTTTAATTACGTTACTGATATTAATTTTGGGGCCGACATTACCACCATGACCGAGGCCGAGGAATTAGTGGAAAGGCTGAATAATAAAAAAGCGGTTTGGCCCATGACTACTTCTTGTTGTCCGGCCTGGGTCGCTTATGTTGAATATTATCACCCCGAACTCATTCCTCATTTAACGACTGCCCGATCCCCTCATATTCATAGCGCGGGCGCTATAAAAACTTATTGGGCTAAAAAAAATAAGTTTAATCCTAAGAATATTGTCGTGGTTTCTATTGTGCCTTGTACCGCTAAAAAATATGAAGCGGCTCGTCCGGAATTAGGGATTAATGGCCGCCCCTTGGTTGATCATGTTTTAACTGCTCGCGAATTAGCCTTTTTAATTAAACGCTATCAGATTGATTTTAAAAAGTTGCCCGACAGCGAGGGGATTCCTTTATTTAATAAAGGCTCTGGCGCCGCGGCTATTTATGCTGCTTCAGGCGGGGTCATGGAGTCAGCCTTAAGAACAACGGTTTCTCTTTTAAATAATAAGGCTAGAACAAAGAAAACTCTTAAATCTAAAATTGATCGCTTAGAGTTTAAAGAGGTGCGTGGTTTGACTGGTTTTAAAGAGGCCTCTTTTGAGCTAGCCGGCCGTAAATTAAAAATCGGCGTAGTAAATGGCCTGGGAAATTTTCATCGTGTTTTACCAAAGTTAAAAAAATATCATTACATAGAAGTGATGGCCTGTCCGGGGGGCTGCTTAGGCGGCGGCGGGCAACCCCTACCAACCACTAAGGCAATTCGTCAAAAAAGGATGGAGGGATTATATAAAATTGATGCTAGCCGAACAGTGCGCCGGGCCCATGAAAATAAAGCGATGACTGACTATTATAATTGGGCTAAAGAGAACCATTTGACAGCGCGGGTTTTACATACTAAATTTAATAAGACGACTGGCTCAGTTTTAACTACAGCTAGTAATAAAAAATCAATTTTTAATTTCTTATTTTAGATAAATTTTAAGATGACCATTCCAGTTTATATCAAAAAAATAGCTGAAGATCTGCAGGCCTCGGGCTACGAGGCCTATATTGTTGGTGGCTGCGTCCGTGATATTTTTTTGGGTAAGGAGCCAAAAGACTGGGACATTACGACGAGCGCCAGGCCAGAGCAAATTTTAACTGTTCTTAAAGATGCTAAATATGAGAATGTTTTTGGCACAGTTTTATTGCCGGTTAGGTCTCCTAGCCAAGAGAAAGGGGTTAAAGGAGAACTAGAGGATGTGGTAGAAATAACTACTTATCGCAGCGAACAAGGCTACTCTGATCGTCGCCATCCTGATGAAGTAAAATTTGAAACAGAATTAGATAAAGATTTGGAGCGTCGCGACTTTACCATCAATGCTTTAGCCGTTAATCCCGTTAAGCCGGAGGAAGTGATTGATCTTTTTGGCGGGCAGAAAGATATCAAACATAAAATTATTAGAGCCGTTGGCGAGCCTAGCGATAGATTTAAGGAAGATGCCTTGCGAATGCTCAGAGCAGTTCGTTTTAGCGCTCAGCTAGGTTTTGAATTAGAGCCGAAGACTCAAAGGGCAATCGTTAAACTAGCTGGCAGTTTAAAATTTGTTTCCCCAGAAAGGATCCGTGATGAGTTAATTAAAATTTTAAGTTCTAGCCGTCCCTCAGAAGGAATAATGCTTCTCCAGGAGTGTAAACTATTACAATACATATTGCCCGAATTAGAGCAGGGTCTAAAGGTGGCCCCCGCGCGTCATCATCTCTATCCCGTCTTTCAACATAATGTTTTGACAATGAAATTTTGTCCGAGCTCGGAATGGCCGGTTCGCTTAGCCGCTTTGTTGCATGACGTGGCTAAGCCTAAAACCCATAAAGTAATCAAAGGGGTCGCGACTTTTTATAATCATGAATATTTAGGCGCTAAAATGGTTGATAAAATAATGACTCGCCTGAAATTTTCTAATGAAGATAGATATCGCGTAGTTAATCTGGTTAAGAATCACATGTTTTATTATAATGTCGGAGAGGTTACGGCCGCCTCGGTTAGACGTTTAATAGTAAAAGTCGGCCGGGAAAATTTACAGGACCTTATTCATTTGCGAGTTGGCGATAGATTAGGTTCCGGTACGCCTAAGGCTATGCCTTATAAGCTCCGTCATCTCCAGTACATGCTAGAAAAGGTCCAAAATGATCCAGTCTCTGTTAAGATGTTAAAAATAAATGGCGATCGTTTAATGAATATTTTGGGCATCGCTCCCGGCCCGAAGATAGGGGCAATTTTAGACGTATTATTAAGCGAAGTAATTGAGGATCCGGAGTTGAACGTGGAAAATTTATTAGAAAAACGCTCTAGGGAATTGGCCGATTTAGAGTTAGAGGAATTAAGGGTTAAAGCTAAGGAAGTAATAGAAGAAAAGCGGCAGGAGGAAGATAAAAGTATTAAAAGGCAGTTTAAAGTTTAAATTTCAATAATAAATTTAAATAAAAAATTATGAAGAAAATCTTTTTGATTTTAGCCATTTTAGGGCTAACTATTTCTTTATCCGCTTGTTCTAAGTCGGATGACAAATCCAGTAAAAATAGCTATATTCCGGAAACAGAAAATACGGAGGAATCTGCTTCTCAAAACGAAAATAATAAATCAGCGGAAACGCCTAGCGTGGCCGCACCAGCCTCAGAAACAGCAACATCAGTCCCTGGGACGGTGACTGTTCCGACGCCGGTTGAAAATAAAACCACTATGCCAGTCAGCCCAGACCAGCAGGAGAATCTTCTTAAAGAATATTCCCAGGCTATTATTAAAACCAATCAGGGTGACATAAAAGTTAAATTTTATGGCGCCGACTCCCCAGTAACTGTTAACAATTTTTTAAACTTAGCCAAGAGTGGCTTCTACAACGGTGTTAAATTTCATCGTATTATTAAGGATTTTATGATTCAGGGTGGTGATCCTTTAAGCAAGGAGTCAGACTCTTCAGCCTGGGGCACTGGTGGCCCAGGTTACCAGTTTAAAGATGAAATTAATACTCATAAATTAGTATTAGGTAGCTTTGCGATGGCTAATGCCGGGCCAGGGACTAATGGTTCACAATTCTTTATTGTCACCGCCCCGGAAACTCCTTGGTTAGATGGTCATCATACTAATTTTGGTGAAGTTGTTTCAGGCATGGATATTGTTAAAAAAATTGAAGGCGTGGCTACTGGCGCTAATGATAGGCCGCTAGCTGATGTGGTGATCAATAGCATAGAATTATTAAAATAATATGCGGCCAGAAAGCGACGCCGAATATACCATTGACTGGGACAATGAAGAGACTCAGTGCTCTAAATGTACTAGTTTTGAGATAAAAGACAATGTTGGCTATTGCAGTGAAGCCAAGGGAGAAGTGGCGCCAACAGCGCATTGTGACTATTTTAAGTCACGAGATTAAATAACAGAACTTTGCCCAAAATAAAAAACCAGACATGTTTATGCCTGGTTTTTTATAATATTGACAAATATCTAATATAATATTAATATTTATTAACAGAAAAAATTGTTTTAAATTTGTACATAAATAACTCAACAAAAACCAATAGGAGATAGTCTGATGCAAAAAAACAAAACGACCCCCGGTATGCTAAAAAGCCAAGCAAGAAAGAAGAGAAATAAGATTGTAAGATCGGCCTCCGAAAAAGCTGAGGCTGCAGCTTTAGGAATCTCCGTTGAACAGCTCAAAACAAAAAAATGCAATGAAGCTCTTCTGATGATTGAAGAACGTAAGAGACAGGAATTAGCATTAAAGAAAAAAGAAGATGAATGGAGAAACCGCAATTCTAGATCATCCTATCTTGGTTGGTAGATAGTTAGGATTCCTCTAAGATTTGAAGCGCCGATTTTACAAACAGGCGCTTTTTTATTGTAAAAATAGTAATAATTAGGCTATAATAAATATAACCTTAATATGTTGCTATATTTAAATTTTTAATAAAATAAGAATAAATTGAAATATGCAGGTTTATTTAGATAATGCCGCTACTACGCGCCTTGACCCGCGCGTCTTAGCAAAAATGAAGCCATATTTAACGACCGAGTACGCTAACGCCTCTTCTATTCATTGGCTAGGGCAAAAAGCCAATAGTGAACTTTTGGCCGCCAAAAAAATAGTTGCTAAAATTATTAATGGAGAGTCGGAAAATATTATTTTTACTTCTGGCGCGACCGAGTCTAATAATTTTATTATTAAGGGAGTGGCGCTGGCTAACCGTACTGACAAGAGAAATAAGATAATTATTTCCGAAATTGAACACCCCTGTGTGCGCGAGTCAGCTTTTGAGTTAGAAAAAGAGGGCTTTAAATTAGAGGTTATTAGGCCTGATAAAGACGGCCTAATAAGCCCTGAGGCGCTTCAGGCGGCTATTGATGATACTACTATTTTGGTCTCTGTGATGGCCGTTAATAACGAAATCGGGACTATTCAAGACATTAAGGCGCTCGCTAAAATAGCTCATGATAATGGCGCTTATTTCCATAGCGATATGGTCCAGGCTGTTCCTTATCTGGAAATAGACGCTAAAAAAATGGGTTTGGATTTTATTAGTCTTTCCGCTCATAAATTTTATGGCCCTAAAGGAGTCGGTTTAGTCTATGCTAAGAAAGGAATTAAAATAAGGCCTCTTATTAGTGGCGGTGGCCAAGAGGACGGAAAACGCTCCGGAACTTATAATTTGCCTGGTATTATGGGCATGGCCTATGCTTTAGAGTTAGCTTATAAGGAGAGAAAAGCCTACCTAAATAAGATTAGCAGCCTACAAAAATATTTTTGGCAAACCGTAAACCGAGAAATACCGGGTCTGAAATTAAATGGCTCATTAATTAAACGGGTGCCGGCTAATTTAAACATAATGTTTAGCTATGTAGAAGGGGAAGCAATTTTAATGGATTTGTCTCATCGGGGGATTGCCGTTTCAACTGGCTCAGCTTGTTCGGCCACTAATCTCAAAGCTTCCTATGTGCTTAGAGCAATTGGACTTGATAAAAATTATTTAAATAGTAACATCCGCTTTTCCTTAGGCCGCTTCAATACTAAGGCGGAAATAGTTTATACTATTAAATGTTTAAAAAATACTATTAAGCGACTAAGAAGTTTTAGCCCGATAAAATAAATATCTATTAAAAATATATGGCTTTAAATTATACTAAAAAGACTATTAAGCATTTCTTGAAACCGAAAAATATTGGTTCTATTAAGAAGCCGGATGGTCAAGCGCAAATTGGCAATATGGTCTGTGGCGATCAGTTAAACTTTTTTCTTAAGGTTGAAAAAGGCAAGATTAAGGATGTTAAGTTTTTATCTTTTGGCTGTGCTTCTAATATTGCTACCGCTTCGGTTTTAACCGAGAAAATAAAAGGGAAGACCATTCTACAGGCTAAAAAATACAATTGGCAGTCAATCGTTAAGGAACTTGGCGGCTTGCCGCATCAGAAGACTCACTGTTCAATAATGGCGGTAGAGGGGCTTAAAAAAGCCATTGCTGACTACGAGAAGAAGCAATTAACGACTAAGAAAGCGCCCATCTCAGTAAAGAAAGCTCCGGTAAAAATCAAAAAGAGTAAAAAATCTTAAATTAAACTAATTTAAAATAGTAAAACAAAAACACCGGCTTATAGCCGGTGTTTTTTCCATATCTAAGATTTTATTAGAATCTCTTTTCTAGAGGACGAGCTTCATTAACAACCACTTTGCGTCCGTCTAGTTCCTGTTCGTTGTACATGGCGATAGCCGCTTCCGCTTCATCGTCATTTTCCATTTCTACGAAGCCAAAGCCTTTTGAGCGATGGGTCATCCGGTCCATGATGATGACGGCTGAGAGAACCTTACCAGCTTTAGCGAAAGCGTCCGCTAAACCTTGTTCGGTAGTCTTGAAAGACAAGCCGCCGACAAATAATTTTTTCATTTTCTTTCTGTCTAAATTTTTATTAAACGTAAGACGACCTTTTTCTTAAAAAAAGAGCGGATGGTCCGCTTTTCTTTAAAAATTGCTTACCTGAAAATAGTATATCCGGTTTTAGCCTATAAGTCAAATCAAAAAAATAGGGCATTTAGCCCTATTTTTGAGGATATTTAGCAGATTTAACTTATGACAGGGAGACTTTAACGCCCGGGCTCATGGAAGAAGAAAGGCTGATATTCTTGATGAATACGCCCTTAGAAGAGGCGGGTTTAGTCTTTTTTACAGTATCAAGAAGAACTTGGTAATTTTCTAGCAGCTTCTTATTATCAAAACTTATTTTGCCGATAACAGTGTGGACGTTAGCTGTATCATCATTTTTAAAACTTATTTTACCTTTCTTTAGTTCCTCAACGGTTTTGGCTGGGTTAGTGGTGACGGTGTCATTTTTAGGCGACGGCATTAAACCGCGGGTGCCTAAGATTTTAGCGATAATAGCTAAATTTTTCATGATAGCCGGTTCAGCAATGGCCACTTGGAAATCAGTCTTTTCTGTTTTTTTAATCTCATTAATAAGTTCTTCGCCGCCGCAGAAATCGGCTCCCGCCGCTTTAACAGCCGCTTCATTTTCTGGAGAAACAAAGGCCGCTACTTTAACGGTTTTACCGGTACCATTGGGCAGGCTAACTGCGCCGCGAACTTGCTGGTCGCCTTTTTTAGTATTAATGCCGAGACGGAAGTGGACTTCAATTGAAGCATCAAATTTAGTTTTGGTTAATTTTTTGATTATCTCTAAAGCTTCTTCAGCTGAATAGGCTTTAAAACGATCGTAAATAGCCGAGTAATCGGTTTTTTTGGTTTTAACCTTTTTAGGGGCGGCTACTTTTTTAGTAGTCTTTTTAATTTCTTTAACTTCTTTTTCTTTAGCCATAGTTTTTTGTCGTGGTATAGCGCTAGTTAACTTGAGTAATAAAGTAGCTAGCTCCCACAATTAATAATTATTATTATTTTATTTCAACACCCATTTGTCTAGCGGTGCCAGCAATAATCTTTTTAGCCGCCTCTAGATCGTTAGCATTCAAATCAGGCATCTTAGTTTTAGCAATTTCTTCTAACTGGGCAGAGGTGATTTTACCAACTTTATCGGTTAATGGTTTGCCTGATCCCTTTTTAATGCCAGCGGCTTTTTTAATTAGCTCAGCGGCGGGAGGGGTTTTAAGGATAAAGTCATAGCTTCTGTCTTCATAAACAGTAATTTCAACCGGAATGATATCACCCATTTTATCTTTGGTTTTATCATTAAATTCTTTACAAAAACCGGCAATGTTTAAGCCGTGTTGGCCTAAAGCTGGGCCGACTGGAGGGGCAGGGTTAGCTTGGCCGCCCGCAATCTGTAATTTTATTTTAGTCTTTATTTTTTTAGCCATATTATTTATTAGCGCAGAAGCAACGCTGGTTTATAAATATTTATATTTTCTTAATCTGCAAGAAATCAAGTTCAACCGGCGTTTCGCGGCCAAACATGGAAACAGAAACCTTAACTTTTCCTTTAGCTTCATCAACAACAGTGACCTTGCCCTCCATATTCTTGAAAGGACCTTCGTTAATACGAACTGGAGTGCCGACGCTGACGTCAATTTGGAATTTAGGATCCTCAACTCCCATTCTTTTCTGCAGAGCCTTAACTTCAGCATCACTGATTGGGGTCGGAATAGTGCCAGTACCAATAAAACCGGTAACATTAGGGGTATTGCGGACAATATACCAGGATTCATCAGTTACTTCCATTTCTACTAAAATATAACCAGGAAAGATTTTTTCTTCCATTACCTTGCGTTTGCCATTTTTAATTTTAATTTTCTTTTCCGTCGGAATCAGAATGTTAAAAATTTTGTCTTCCATGTCCAGAGATTCCACTCTCTGTTTTAAATTCTGAGTGACGTTTTCTTCGTAACCGGAATAGGTATGGATGACATACCAGCGCCGGCCTTGGTTTAATAGTTGCTTGGCCATAAAATTTAAGAACGAATATTATTATCCGTTAATTTATCTACTAATGATAAATTGAAAACCTTGTGCAAAAATATAATCTAAAACTCCTAAAAAGATAGCGACGCCCAAACTTATCCCAATGACGAGTAGGGTATAGTTATAAGTTTCTTTCTTGGTCGGCCAAGTGACCTTTTTCATTTCAGCGATAGATTCGCGGATATAGGTCGCGATTTTGTTCATATAATTATTTGTTTCGGTATTTAAAAATAGCCCTCAAGGCCACTTTTTTATCTATTGAAATAATACAAAATCTTAGCCCCAATGTCAAGTCCTTTTCGTGGGTATTGTGGTATCGGGAAATAAAGGGATAAGTAAGCGGTTTTTGGTTGCTTTTTATGGGAAGACAAGGTAAAATAAAAAATAAGTAATATATTAAGTAAATAGGCTTATTTTGAGCTTAATTTTTAGTATTAATTCTTAATTTATTTATGGTTAGCCCAAATCTAATCAAAAAAACCGAAGACAGCCCAGCCGTGGAAATCAATGAAAAAACCAAAAAGCTGTTTCAGGTTATTTATAGTGAAAAAACTCGCCAAGAAGAAAGAGACGAGGATACGCCTCGGATTAATGTCTCTACTTTAATTTCCCGTCTTTCCTTCTTTTACGAAAAAATAAGAAACGCGATTGATTATGATGAAGAACATTTATTGCGTAAGAATGCTATTTTACGTATTTTGCGGCGCCAGATAGTAATTGAGGGCGTAGTTAAGGCGGTTGATAGCGTTAAAATATCCGAACATTTACTGGTGGAATTAATTAGAGGGAGCTATTTGGCTAATAATTCTATCCCAGAGTCAAAAATTGCTGAGCTGGCAGTCATGCTAGAAAAATATATTTATTTAAAGGATTGTATTTCGGAGACAATTAATCAGGAATTAAACATAAAAACTGATGTTGGCAAAGCGAAAGAGCTGATTGATAATAAAAATGATTCAATTCATTGGATTTTAATTCAGGCGGCTTGCGAAATAGAGGAGAATTTAGGGCCTAATCCGGTTAAGCAGGTAATAGTTGATAATCTTTTTTCTGTTTTATCTAAGGACATTAAACTTCCTAAGGATTTGCCCTATGAATCAGATTTAGAAATCCAAATTTATCTTAGTATCAGTCGTAATTTCTTGAAGTTTGATGAAGAAATGCTTAATTTTGTCTTATTCAAATATTACAATAGCGATTGGGCGGCCATGAGTAAGAAGGAGAAGTTAGAGGATGGCGATTTTAGAATAATTAAAAGCATCGCTAATAATTTTTCCGCTCTAAGAACCTCAATTAATCAGCAGCTTCATCACCCCCTAAATAAGCAATTAGATAAGATTATTAAGCGTTATGCGCTTTACTCCTCTATTTTAGCGGAAACAATTGAGGCTGATCCAGCTAAAGTATACAATGAGCTGCAAAAAGGAGAAAAGAGCTTTGTAGCTTTAATTCGTAAAGTTTGCGATCAAAAATATAAAAAAGCCAAGCATCGCCTCTGGCGAGCGGCGGTACGTAGTATAATTTATATTCTTTTGACTAAGTCTATTTTTGTTTTTCTGATTGAGGTGCCAGCCATTCAATTTTTTAAAGAGCCAATTAATCCCGTCTCTCTGGGCATCAATATGACTTTCCCAGCCGTTTTATTGTTTATTATTGTTTTCTTTACTCGGATGCCTAAGAGTAATAACACTGATAAAATCGTAAATGGAATCAAGGAAATTAGTTTTATTGGCAGCGAGAAGAAGCAACCCATTGCCTTACGTCGTCCTCCCAGCCGCAATTGGTTAAAGAATACTTTATTTAACATTGTTTATACCGCCGCTTTCTTCGTATCAATCTATTTTATTATCCGCGCTTTAACCCTAATACAGTTTAACTGGGTAAGCATTATTATTTTCCTCTTCTTTTTAGCTTTTGTTAGTTTCTTCAGTATCATGACGACTAAAGGATTAAAAGAGCTGATTGTGGTAGATAGGAAAGAAAATATAATTACTTTTTTATTAGATCTTTTCTATATGCCGATTATTATGGCGGGTCGCTGGCTGTCGGGAAAATTTTCTAAGATAAATATTTTTATTTTTCTATTTGATTTTATTATTGAAGCGCCATTCAAGGTTTTAGTGCAAATTGCTGAAGATTGGACTAAATATGTCCGAGAAAGACGGGAAAATATTGAATAATATGGGCACATTACGTATAGTGGGAACGCCAATAGGCAACTTAGAGGATATTACTTTGCGGGCCTTAAGGGTTTTAAAAGAGTCCGACTATATTTTATGTGAGGATACCAGAGTAACCAAAAGATTGCTTGATCATTATAATATTAAAACGCCATCTATTTCTTATCACCAACACTCGGGATTGACCAAGCTTGATAAAATTATAGCTCTGCTTCGCGACGGCAAGAATTTAGCGTTAGTAAGCGACGCCGGTACTCCCGGAATATCAGATCCTGGTAGCGCTTTAGTATCGGCGGTTAGGAATGAGCTTGGTGCTGCGGTATTAATTGAGAGTGTGCCTGGTGCCTCGGCGCTAGGAGCAGCGCTATCTATCGCCGGCAATGGTTTTGACCGTTTTTTATTTCTAGGTTTTTTTCCTCATAAAAAGGGCAGACAGACTATGCTTCGCCAAGTTTTTGCCAGTGAATATCCAGCTATTGCCTATGAATCTAAGCATCGTATTATCCGTCTTTTAGAAGAACTGGCTCAAATGAGTGAAGAACAAAAAAGTCCCATAAAAGTAATAGTGGCCAGGGAATTAACTAAAATGTTTGAGAGCTTATATTCTGGCCCTCCGCTTGAGGTAAAATTAACTTTAGAGACAGAACCTAATAATTTAAAAGGAGAATTTGTTGTCTTAATTAATAAGCAAGAATCATAAATATGACTAGCCGGGAAGAAAATAATTTTTATATTACCACTACTTTACCTTATATAAATTCTGATCCTCATATTGGTTTCGCGGCGGAAATAATCAAGGCTGATGTTGTCGCCCGTTATCAAGCCCAGAGAGGGAAAACAATATTTTTTAATACCGGAACTGATGAGCATGGGCTAAAAATTTATCAGAAAGCCCAGGAATTAGGCTTAGATATTCAGGAATATTGCGATGAGTACTCGGCCAAATTTTTGCCTTTAAAAGAAAAATTGAACTTATCATATACAAAATTTATTAGAACTACCGACCCTAGCCATAAGGAAGCGGCTCAAGCCTTTTGGAAAAAATGCCTAGCGGCTGGTGATATTTATAAAAAATCTTATCGGGTTAAGTATTGTGTGGGCTGCGAAATGGAAAAGACTGATTCGGATTTGGAAAACGGGCATTGCCCACTTCATCCTAAACAAGAATTAGAAATAATTGAAGAGGAAAATTATTTTTTTCGGTTTTCTAAATATCAAAATAATCTCCTGAACCTCTACGAAAGTAATCCGGATTTTGTTAAGCCAGCCAGCCGTTTAAAAGAGATTAAAACTTTTGTAGAATCTGGCCTGCAAGATTTCAGTATCTCTCGTTTAAAAGAGAAAATGCCTCATGGAGTTCCAGTGCCGGGTGATGACAGTCAGGTGATGTATGTTTGGTTTGACGCTTTAGTTAACTATATTTCTACCTTAGGCTGGCCAAATGAAGACGGTGACTTTAATAAATATTGGCCCGGCTTGCAGGTTTGCGGTAAGGATAATTTACGGCCCCAAAGCGCGATGTGGCAAGCAATGTTGATGTCAGCGGGCTTACCGGCCTCCCGCCAAGTTTTGGTTTTTGGCTTTTTAACTGCTAATGGTCAAAAAATCAGCAAAAGTTTAGGTAATTCAGTTGATCCTTTTGAATTAGTAGAAAAATATGGCACCGATGCGGTTCGTTATTATCTTTTAGCAGAGATTCCTCCTTTTGAAGACGGCGATTATTCTGAGGCCAAGTTTAAAGAGCGATATAATGCCGACTTAGCTAATGGACTAGGTAATTTAGCCGCTAGAGTTTCTAATTTATTAGAAAAGAATGATATCGCCACTAATTTATCGGTTGATCTCAAAGACAAGGGGATAGAGGATTTGGCCAAGAGTCTTTCCGAAAAAATGAAAGATTATCGTTTTAATGAGATATTGCAGGACGTTTGGGCTAAAATTAAAAATTGCGATGAAACTTTAAGTAGAACTGCTCCTTGGAAAATGACGGATGCTGTTGAAATTTCTAAAATTCTAAAACCGCTCGCCCAAGATATTCTTAATCTCGCTTATATATTAGAGCCCTTTTTACCATCTACAGCCCAAAAAATCCAAAAGCAATTCAGCGCGGTTAATATAAAAAAAGGGGAAATATTATTTCCCAGAATATAATTTATAATCAAATAAACGTATGTCTATTTTCGACATCAGTTTGCTGGTTATCTTAGGCGGTTTCCTGGTCAGTGGCTTGTTCCAAGGCTTAATTCGCCTGGTGGGCCGAGTTATTGGTTTAATTGTCGGCGCCTATGTTGCTAGCCATTTTTATTTAGCTTTTTTCGGCTGGTGGCATAATTTAGCGGCGGGGCATGAAAATATCGGCAAAATAATCGCCTTCATTATTTTATTTATTTTAGCCGCCAAGCTATCAGATTTAGCTTTTGCTTTAATTGAAAAAGCCTTTAAAATAATCGCGATTATACCCGGCAGTAAGTATATTAATAATATTTTAGGCGGTATTTTGGGTATTTTTGAGGGAGCTTTATTTCTCGGATTAATAATATATGTAGTTTCTAGATATATCCCCATGGGTAACTTTTTTAGCGAGCAAATAGCCGCTTCAATAGTATCTCCTTATCTCTTAAAAGTTGTAAATATTGTTTTGCCTCTTTTGCCAGAAGCTCTTAAGGCTCTAAAATCTATAATATAAATGAAAACTTTGCGTTATAAATTAAAATCCGAGGAGCCGGCCATTATTAGTCTTATAGCCGGTTCTTTAAAAAGGGGAGGGGTGGCCGTTTTGCCCACTGATACTATTTATGGTCTTAGTTGCCGAGCTGATCATCCAAAGGCTGTTAAGCGCATTTTTAGCTTAAAGAAACGTTCTGCCAAGAAGCCTCTCATCGTTTTAGTATCCAGCCTAGCCATGCTTAAAAAATACGTTTTTTTATCTAAGCGGCAGGGAATAATTTTAAAAAGATTGTGGGGGACTAAGTCACGTCCAACTACGGTTATCTTAAGACATCGCGGCCTTTTAGCGCCGGAAATAACGGCTTCTTCAGACGGTTTAGCCGTGCGTTTGCCTAAAAGTAAATTATTAATTAAAATATTAAGGGCGACCAAGGCGCCTTTAGTATCTACTAGCCTTAATTTAAGTGGCGGAGAAAATATTTATAATCTAAAACAATTACCAGAAATTTTTCCTGCTTCAGCCAGGCGTCCGGATTTAGTTTTGGATAATGGTGTAAATAGAAATAAAAAACCGTCGCGTTTAATTGATTTGCGTTACAGTAATAACCCTATTATATTGCGATCGTAAATTAGAGAATTGAAGAAAATATTATGAAAAAAGATATCTTAAAAAAAATTGGCCTATCTTTAATTTTAATTATAGTTTTGGCTGGCGTTTTTATTGGCGGTTCATATTATGGTTCTCGTGAGCAAAGCTTAGCGGCTCGTTCTATTGCTTATTCTGAAGATGCTTTAACTCAGCCTAAAAATCAAGATCCAGCTATTAATTTTAATTTATATTGGGAGGTCTGGGACAGCCTTAAAAATCAATTTGTTGATAAGAATAAGGTTAGTGATCAAGAGCTTTTTTATGGCTCATTAAAGGGCCTGGCCCAGTCTACTGGCGATCCTTATACCGTCTTTATGAGTCCTAAAGAGGCTAAAGAATTTACTGATGATTTAGCCGGTACTTTTGAGGGCATAGGAGCTGAAGTGGGGATGCGTAACGATATTACTACAATTATTTCCCCTTTAGACGGTATGCCGGCGCAAAAGGCTGGATTGCGGCCTGGTGACAAGATATACGCGGTTGATGGAAAATCAACTTTAGGACTGACGGTTGACGAAGTGGTTAAAAAAATAAGAGGTCCTAAGGGTACTAAAGTTACTTTAACTATAATTAGCGGTAAAGATAAGCCTAGAGATATTACTATTATCCGCTCCCTGATAGTCACTAAGAGTGTTAAGGCAGAAATGCGGGCTGACGGATTTTTCTTAGTCAGAATTAGTAATTTTAACAATGATACGGAGGGCCTGTTTAATGAAACTGTTAACACTATTCTTTTAAAAAATCCTAAGGGCATAATTTTGGATTTGCGCAACAACCCGGGCGGTTACTTAGAAACAGCTGTTAAGTTAGCTAGTGAGTGGGTGGAAGAAGGGCCAATAGTAGCTGAGCAATTTAGTGATAACAGGCGTAATGAATATCCCGCCAAAGGTAACGCACGTTTAAAGAATTTTCCGACCATAGTTTTAGTAAATGGCGGTAGCGCCTCCGCTTCTGAGATATTAGCTGGCGCCCTGCGTGACTATAAAAAAGCGACCATTGTTGGAGAAACTACTTTTGGAAAAGGCTCGGTTCAGACTTTAAGTGATTTATCTGAGGGAGCCATGCTTAAAGTAACGGTTGCTAAGTGGCTGACGCCAGCGGGTGATTTTATTAATGAAAAAGGATTAAAGCCTAATATTGAAGTAAAAATGACAACGACCGACCTAGATAAAGGCCTTGATCCCCAATTAAATAAGGCCTTGGAATTGTTAAAAGCCAAGAGAAAATAATGTTTTAAATATCTATGACTCCATCAAAAAATCTTAAGTTAAAAAAACAGCCGGAAAAGGATGATGTTAAGTATATCTTCGTTGTCGGCGGCGTTATGTCTGGCGTTGGTAAAGGCGTTACCACTGCCTCTGTCGGACAGATATTGCAAGCCAGGGGCTATAAGGTTAGCGCTATTAAGATGGACCCCTATATTAACGTTGATGCTGGCACTATGAACCCGGTTGAGCATGGCGAGGTTTTTGTCACTGAAGATGGAGATGAAACCGATCAGGATATCGGTAATTATGAACGGTTTTTAAATACCAATATCTATAAGGAAAATTATATGACGACTGGCCGGGTATACCAGTCAGTAATTACTAGAGAGCGCAATTTAGAATATAAAGGGAAATGTGTCCAAGTTGTTCCTCATATTCCTCAAGAAATTAGAGACAGAATTGAAAAAGCGGTTGAGAAAACCGGCGCCGAAATTATGATTATTGAGATAGGCGGCACGGTCGGCGAATACGAGAATTTGCTATTTTTAGAGGCCGCTAGAGTTATGAAACTCTACCATCCTAGAGATGTTTTATTTGTTATTGTTTCTTATTTGCCTATTCCTAATAAGATTGGGGAAATGAAAACTAAGCCGACCCAGCACGCTGTCCGTAACTTGCAGAGCGCTGGCATCCAGCCAGATTTCGTTATCGCCCGTAGTGAAAGGCCGATTGATTTGGCGCGACGGGAGAAATTATCTATTAATTGCAATGTCCCGATTGAGGCGGTAATATCCGCTCCTGATATTGACTCTATTTATGATATCCCTTTGAATTTTGAAAAAGACAATTTGAGCCAAAGAATCTTAGAAAAATTTTCTTTGCCTATTCGCCGCAAAAGCGATAATGAGGCCTGGAAAAAAATGGTAGCAGCCACTAAAATAACCAGCCCAGTAGTCAATATTGGTATTGTTGGTAAATATTTTGCTAGTGGTGACTTTTCTCTTGGTGACTCTTATATTTCGGTAATTGAGGCTATTAAGCATGCTGGGGCTTCAGCTCGCTGTAAGGTCAAAATTAAGTGGCTAGGAGCTGAGGATGTTGATAAGGAGGGAATTAAGGCTCTGTCTGGACTAGATGGTATTATCGTCCCTCAGGGTTGGGGTGGCCGAGGTTCAGAGGGAAAAATAAAGACTATTAAATATTGCCGCGAAAAAGGTATTCCTTATTTTGGTCTCTGTTATGGCATGCAAATGGCGGTGATTGAATTTGCTCGCCATGTGGCTAATTTAAAAGACGCTAATTCTGCCGAAGTTGATCCTAAAACAAAAAATCCAGTTATTCATATCATGCCTGGTCAAGAAAAGCTTATTAAAGAAAAGGGCTATGGCGGGACTATCCGGCTGGGTGGTTGGCCGTGTTTATTAAAATCTGGTACTCATCTGGCTAAAGCTTATAGCCAATTTACTAATAAAAAGGTTGTCTCTGAGCGTCATCGCCATCGTTATGAATTTAACAATGATTATCGGGAAATGTTTGAGAACCTGGGACTGACTATTAGCGGTACATCTCCAGACGGCCAGATAGTTGAGGCGATTGAATTAAAAGATCACCCTTTCTTCGTCGGCGTTCAATTCCATCCAGAGTATATTTCTCGGCCGCTAGCGCCCCATCCTCTGTTTGTAGAATTTATTAAAGCCGCCAAAAATACTGGCAAATAATCAACTAATCAATAAAAAAATAGCTCTTAAAAAGAGCTATTTTTTATTTAAGTGTTCAAAAAAATTATTTTTTGGCTTTAGCCACCGGTTTGGCGTCAGGAACTATAACGCTGACAACTTTACAAGTCTTTAAGGAATTATCAAATTTTTTAAGTTTTTTAGTGGAGAATTTAACGACTCCTACTTTCATAGAAAACAGGGTATCATCGCTACCTTTTTTAACGTTTTGACCAGGATGATATTTAGTGCCACGTTGTCTAATGATAATAGAGCCAACTTTAGCCCACTGACCATCAGTAATTTTTATGCCTAGGCGCTTGCTTTCTGACTCTCGTCCTAAGGAAGTAGACCCGGCGGCCTTCTTATGTGCCATAATGATTAGAATAATACTGCACGCGTAACACAAACCGAGATGATAACATGCTGTATTTTGGTTAATTATTTTATTTTACCTAAATAATATAACAAAAGAACTTATAATTGTCAAATAGTAAAAATATCGCCATTATTGGCTTTAAAAAAGGTTTTATTTTTTATAAAATATGTTATAATACAATCAAATAAAAATAACAGAATTTTATTTATAATTTATAAAAAACACGGGCTAATTAGCCGTTTTGGCTTGTTTGTCTGTGTCTTATCTTTATGGTAAAAGTTGATGAGAACAAATGTATAGGCTGCGGTCTATGCGCCAGCCTATGTCCGGATACTTTTCAAATGAATTTAGATGGTAAATCCGAGGTAGTTAATAGTACTGATAGTGATTGTGCTAAAAATGCCGCTGTGAATTGTCCAGTGGAAGCAATTCTAATTAATTAAATCGCCTAATTAGTTTTTATGGCCATAGAAAAAGTTTTTGAAAATTTACGGCCCGATAGTAAAGAGGCGACACCCGTCTCGGTTGAAAAGGGCGGCGCCCAAGAGAATAAGGCAGAAAAAATTTTACTTAAGCCAGAGGCTTTTTCTAAAAAGGCCAGCCAGCCTTTAGAAAAATCTAGCGAAGGGAATATTATAGCCGTTAGTCAGGCGCAAAGCTATCAAAAAAAACGAGCCGACGCTATTGATAGTATTTTAGCCGAGGGTTTAAATGAAGTTTTTTTAAAGATGAATCCTAAACAACAATCAGAATTCAAAAAAAAGGGAGAGGAGACTGTGGCTAAAATAAATGAACTATTAGGACAAACCAAAGTTAAAGTTAATAAAATTATTGATTTAATTAGGTCTTGGTTAAAGTTAATTCCCGGTGTTAATAAATTTTTTTTAGAGCAAGAAGTTAAAATTAAAGCTGATAGAATTATCAAAATAAAGGATAAATTTTAATATGATTGAGATATCTTTAGATTTCGGCGAGTTTCTTCCTTATTTTCTAGGCGGCGTGGCAATGGCTTTTTTATTATTTTTAATTTTAAGAGTCATAAAATTTTTTTGGTCCGGCCGCCGTTACTATCATCATAAAGTCTTTTTGGTTCGCTTGCCTAAAGAAAAGCCTAATGACGATAATAAAGAGGACACCACGCAACAATTAAGGGAGGAAATATCTAAAGGAGAAACTATTTTTTCGGCCGTTGGAGGATTAAGGGCGCAACGCGGTTTATTTCATTGGTTATCTGGCAGGCATGATCAATTTTCTTTTGAAATAGTGGCCAGCCATAATCATATCTCTTTTTATGTGGTTGCTCCTTACGATGGCGCTCGTTATTTAGAGCAGCAGATTCACGCGCATTATCCTGAGGCGGTCATAGAGGAGGTTCAGGATTATAACTCTTTTAGCCTTAGGGGGGCGGTAGCGGCTGGTTATTTAAAAACTGCCAAAAGTTTTATTTTTCCCCTTAAGACTTACCAGAAAATGGATGTTGATCCGCTTAATTCCTTAATCAATGTTTTGTCTAAATTAGATAAAGATGAAAGCTTGGCAATCCAATATACGGTTCGCAGCGCCCATAGTTCTTGGCACCGGCATTCCCGTCTGGTAGTGACCAAAATTCATCAAAAAAATTCCGTTAAAGACGGGTTAAAAGCCGCCGGCCTATGGGGCATGATTAGCAGTTTTTTAGGAGAAATGTTTGTAACTAAAAAAAGCAATAATGATCAAAATAGGCTTAATGATCCCCGGATGAAACGGTTAACAGCCATAGAAGAGGAGATGTTAAAATCAATTGAGGAAAAAAACATGAAGGCTGGCCTGGATGTTAACATTAGAGTCGTGGCTTGCGCTAAAACTAAAGAACAAGCTAATGTTTATTTAGAAAATGTCGGTAGCGCTTTTACCGAGTACAATAATTTCAGCTATGGTAATGTTTTTGTTCGTTTAAATAAAAGACGGCCGGAAGCGATTATTAAAGATTATATTTATCGCCATTTTCGCGAGGAGGCTAGTTTTATCCTTAATAGTGAAGAATTAGCCAGCCTTTTTCATTTTCCTCTTAGTACTACCGAAACCCCTAATATACTTTGGCTTAATGCTAAAATTGCCCCTGCGCCAGCAAATCTGCCGGAGCAAGGAATTTCTCTGGGCGAGAATGTTTATCGCGGCGTCAAAAAAGAAATCAGGATGAAGCGAGCTGATAGGCGTCGCCATACTTATATAATTGGTAAATCAGGAACTGGTAAATCAGTACTGCTTGCTAATATGGCCATCCAGGATATTCAGAACGGGGAAGGCGTTTGTGTACTTGATCCGCACGGCGATCTTATCGCTGATATTCTTGATAGAATCCCGCCCGAAAGAGCTGAGGACGTTATTATTTTTTCGCCTGGAGATTTAGAGCGGCCGCTAGCGCTTAATCTTTTGGATTATGACCCGCATTATCCGGAACAAAAGAGTTTTGTAATTAATGAGATGATTGGTATTTTTGATAAACTCTATGACCTAAAAGCTACCGGCGGGCCAATGTTTGAACAGTATATGCGTAACGCCATGCTTTTAGTGATGGATGATCCTTCAACCGGTTCAACTTTAATGGAAATCCCGAAAGTCTTAGCTGATGAAAATTTTCGTCGCTTAAAATTAAATAATTGTAAAAATCAGACTGTAGTAGATTTCTGGAAGAAGGAGGCGGAAAAGGCCGGTGGGGAAGCCGCTTTAGCTAATATTGTTCCTTATATAACCTCTAAATTAACTTCTTTTATATCTAACGACATGATGCGCCCGATAATCGGGCAGCAAAAGAGTGCTTTTAATTTACGAGAAGTAATGGATAAGCAGAAAATTTTGCTTATTGATTTGCCAAAAGGCCTAGTCGGAGAAATGAATGCCTATCTTTTGGGCATGATTTTAGTCGGCAAGATCTTAATGGCGGCTTTATCACGGACCGATATGCCTAGCGAGGGACGTAAAGATTTTTATTTATATATTGATGAATTTCAAAATTTCACCACCAATTCAATCTGCCAAATCTTATCAGAAGCTAGAAAATATGCCCTTAATTTAGTGATTGCCCATCAGTACATAGGGCAATTAAGTAAAAATAATAATCATGAAATTAAAGACGCTGTTTTTGGTAATGTCGGGACAATGGTAAGTTTTAAAATTGGCTCTGATGACGCTGAATTTTTAGTGAAAGAATTCGCCCCAGTTTTTAATGAATATGATTTGATAAATGCTGATAAGGGTACGGCTTATATTAAGTTACTAGTTGATAATAGTGCGGCCCGTCCTTTTTCCCTTAAAACTATCTGGCCCCTCTTAGGCGCAAAGCAACCAGGCATCGCTGACCAGATTAGGTCTTTAAGCCGTTTAAAGTATGGCCAAAATGTAAAATTAGTGGAAGCGGAAATAAGCCGCCGCGCTAGTTAAATAATAATTAAGAATTATGTCTACCTTATACCGCGATTATCGTCCTCAAAATTTTTCTGACGTTCTCGGTCAGAATCATGTTAAAATAAGCCTGCAAAATGAAGTTGGCGCTGGCCGTCCGGCCAATGCCTATCTTTTTTGTGGACCGCGAGCGGTTGGCAAGACAACTTTAGCTAGAATTTTAGCGAAAGCTCTCAACTGTGAAAAAAGAAAAACTGGTGAATATGAACCGTGTAATGCCTGTCCTAGTTGTAAAACTATTACCGCCGGACAGAATCTTGATATTATAGAAATAGACGCGGCCAGTAATACCGGCGTTGATAATGTCCGAGAAAATATCATCGCTTTCTCCCGCCTTACTCCGTCTAAAACAAAATTCAAAGTTTTTATAATAGACGAGGTCCACATGCTATCTATCTCGGCTTTTAATGCTCTCCTAAAAATTATTGAGGAACCGCCAGCTTATGTAGTCTTTATTTTATGTACAACTGAAATTCAAAAAGTGCCTGGTACGATAATTTCGCGCTGCGAACGTTTTGATTTTAAGAGAATAAGCGTAAAGGAAATAGTTAAAAAATTATCCTATATTTCCGGCCAGGAAAAAATTACTATTGCAACCGAAGTCCTAGAGGCAGTTGCTAGGCGGAGCGGCGGCCATTTACGCGACGCCGAGAGCTTATTAGGTCAGATATTTTCTCTAGGCGATAAAGAAATAAGTAGTGAACAGGCTGAACTTATAATTCCTCATTATAACAGCAATGAAGCAATTAGCCTTATTGAGTGCCTGGCGAAGAAAGACGCCGCTAAGGCAGTGGCCTTAATTAATAGCCTAGTTGACAGCGGAATCAGCGTTAAGACTTTTACGGTGGAAATTATCGGTTTACTTAGACAGGTAATGCTAGCTAAAATGAATCCCGAATTAGCTGATAATTTAGGTTTGGATTTAGGGGAGCATTTAGAAAAACGCCTAGTGCAAATTACTGATTTATTAAGTTGGGACCAAATTATTACTTTTAGTCGTCGGCTATTAGAAGCGGCTAATGATAATAAGAGCCCGCTTATTCCTCAATTACCTTTAGAATTGGCGGTAGTAGAGCTCTGCCTAGGGTCTTATCGCCCCAGTACTTCCGGTCCAGCCGCCACTCAATCAACCATGAGAACGGCCCCGATAAGCTCTAAGATAAGTAGTCCAGGGTCGCCAATTACAAATATTAGTTCTAATCAGGTCAAAGAAAAAAATATTAATTTATCTCTTAACGAGGTCATTTCTAAATGGCCGGAATTTTTAGTAAAAATAAAAAAATATAATCATTCCTTGTCTTTTGTGCTCCAAAATTGCGAGCCAAGAGGAATAAAAGACGGACGTTTATGTTTGGCTTTTAAATATAAATTTCATCAAGATAGAATTAATGACGCTAACATAAAGAATATTGTTGACAATACTTTAGCCGAAGTTTTTACCCCCGGATTATCTTACGAGTCTCTAATAGATGAAAATCTAAATATTGTCCGCGAAGAGACCATTGCTACGCCAGAGTTAACCCCTTTAACGCCCGCCTCATCTACACCGGCCGCTCCGGACAATAAGCCCGCGGGCGGCCTAATGGCTGATTTACTAAAAACTTTTGGTGGCGAAATAATAAATTAATAGAAACATATGCTAGATATAAAATTTATTAGAGAAAATAAAAAAGAAGTGGAGACGGGGTTGCGAAAACGCTCTTCAGAGGATAAATTTGATTTAAATTTAATAATAGATTTAGACGATAAGCGCCGTGGTCTAACGGCCTCTCTGGAAACCCTCCAATCTAAACGTAATAAAGCCTCAAAGACTAAGCCAACTCCGGAAATAATTGCGGAAATGAAAATTTTAGGCGAAGAAATTAAAAAGGCCGAATTAGAACTCGCCTCAGTGGAAGTTAATTTGAATGAGAAATTGGCGGAGTTGCCAAATTTACCAGCCGCCGATGTTGTAGCCGGGGGAAAGGAAAATAATGAGGTTATTTTCACTTTTGGCAAAAAACCAGAATTTAAATTTACGCCTCGCGACCATGTTGAATTAGCAACTAGCCTGGGGTTGATTGACTATGAACGAGCCGTTAAAATGTCTGGGTCTGGTTTTTGGTGCTATAAAGGCTTAGGCGCTTTACTAGAATGGGCGCTCTTGTCTTATTTTATTGAATACCATACCAAAAACGGCTATCAATTCTTAATTCCACCCTTTCTTTTAACGGAAAAATCAGCTTATACCTCTGGCCATCTTCCTAAATTTAGAGATGATCTTTTTTGGACCCAGGATGCTCTTTGCTTAAATGCTACTAGTGAAATGATGTTAGGCAATTATCATCGTGAAGAAATATTAGACGATAGCTCCTTGCCTCTAAAATATTTTGCCTACTCTCCTTGCTTCCGTCGGGAAGCGGGAAGTTATCGGCAAGAAGAAAGAGGAATGATTAGGGGACATCAATTTAATAAGATTGAAATGTTTTCATTTTGTCATCCCGAAGAATCTTGGCAGATTTTTGATGAATTTGTAGAAAATGCTAAATCATTAGTTCAGGGTTTAGGATTGCATTTCCAGGTCTCTAAGCTAGCAGCTGGCGATTGCAGTGCGGCTATGGCTAAAACCTATGATTTAGAGGTTTATATCCCCAGCATGGAAATATATAAGGAAGTTAGCAGTATTTCTAATGCTTTAGAATACCAAGCTAGGCGCGGGCAGACTCGTTATAAAAAAACCGGCGGCAAGAATGAATTTGTTCATACTCTAAATGCCTCTGGCTTGGCTACTAGCCGACTACTGCCGGCTATTTTAGAGCAAAATCAACAGGCTGACGGCTCAGTAATAATACCCGAAGTTTTACGTAAATATATGCCTAACGGCCTAGACTGCATCCCGGCACCCAAGAAATAGCATTAGACAATGAAAAAAATTATTTTATCAATAATTATTTCCAGCCTTACTTTGCCGCTCATTGTTCAAGCGGCTACTTTAAAAGCATCTTATCCGCGTTTAGCCAATTATTTTTTGAAGTGGGAAATATCGGATACTGAGGCCCAGGAATTAGCTAAATGGGATCTTTTAATTCTTGACATGGAAACTCAAGAAAATAGTCGCGATCAGATTATAAAGATACGAGAGCTTAACCCGAAAATTATCATTTTAGCTTATATAACTTCCCAGGAAATAATAGATGATATCAGGCATTATAATAACGCTTACCTTAGGCAGGAGTTAAGAGAGAATATTCACGATGGCTGGTGGTTAAAAGATTCCCAAGGAAATAAAGTCTCTAATTGGCCTTATACTAACATGCTGAATCTTTCCGACGGCGCTAAAGCCGATCCGAGAGGCCTTCGTTTTAATGATTATCTGCCAGAATTTGTAGTTACTAGACTTAAAGCTAGCGGCTTATGGGACGGAGTTTTCTATGATAATACTTGGGGCGACGTTACTTGGGTTAATAATAAAAGCTTAGATTTGGATAATAACTTAGTAGCGGATGATTCCTCAGAATCCAATCGCCTTTGGGCCGATGGTTTTAAAAAAATGTTGGCTAAAACTAGAAACTTAGCTGGTCCAGATTTTATTATTATTGGTAATGGCCGCGTTTATGACGGGTATCAATCGCTATTAAACGGCATGATGTTAGAAAGTTTTCCATCTTTTTGGGAAAATGGCGGTACCTGGTCAGGCTCAATGAAAACTTATTTAAAACTGCCGACAGTAAATGTTGCGCCGCAATTACCAGTTATTAATATATATGATAAAAATCAGGCTAACTATCGTCATTTCCGATATGGACTAGCTAGTACTTTGCTAGGCGACGGTTTCTATAGCTATGACTATGATGTAACAAGCCACGGGCAGACTTGGTGGTATGATGAATATAATGTTGATTTAGGGCCGGCTCTATCCAGACCTTATAACCTCCTGCTTAATAATAATTCCGAAATAAAACCAGGGCTCTGGCGGCGAGATTTTAAAAATGGGTCAGCTATTGTAAATTCTAGCGGTAAAAAGCAAACCTATGTCTTTAATTTGGAGGAATTTGAGAAAATAAAAGGTGAGCAAAGTCCTTTGTTTAATAATGGCCAGAGAATAAATTATATCCAGCTAGATTCTGATGACGGCATACTTTTGTTAAAGAGAAGCACTCTAATTAAAAATTACCCCTTTACTAACGGCTATTTTTTTAGAGTTTTTGACTGGCAGGGAAGACAAAATCGCAACGGATTCTTCTCCTATTTGAAGTCTTCGCCCGGCGAAGCGGAAATAATTTCTGTTTCTAGCTCAGAAGATTCTCAGCCGCTAGTAAATTTAAGCGCTTCAGGCGGACAGGTAAATTTATTTAAAAATGCCAAAATAACATCTTCTTTTTACCCCTTTTCTAAATCTTTTAAGGCCACTGTTAGCTTAGCAGCTGAATTAGATAATGGTGATATTAAAAAAATTGTTGTAGGCGCTGGTCCTGGCGGCGGTCCCCAGGTTCTGATATTTAACACGAATGGCAAGCTATTAGGGAGCTGGTTTGCTTATGATAAAAAATTAAGAGGAGGAGTTAATGTGGCGATAGCTGATATAAATAATGATGCCGAAGAAGAAATTATTACCGGGCCAGGGCGGGGCGAGGAGCCGCTTATTAAAATTTTTTCTTTAAAAGGAATTTTGAAAAATAGTTTTTTGGCTTATGATAAGAAATTTCAAGGCGGCGTTAACGTTGCCGCTGGCGATGTTAACGGCGATGGAGAAATTGAAATAATAACCGCTCCGGCGTCAGGCGGCGGACCGCAAATTAGAATATTTAACTCATCAGGGAGAGCCTTAAAAAGCTGGTTTGCCTATGATAAAAATTTCCGTGGCGGCATCAAGGTAACAGTCGGGGATATTGATGAAAATGGTGAATTGGACATCCTCGCTGGTCTTAAAAATTTTTATTAATAATTATATGATAAGAATCATTCATCGCTACATCCGTGGCCGCTGGGAAAGATATTATTTAAAGAATTATTGGCATTTTATTTTAGATTTTTCCCTCCTGACCATAATTATTATGCTGGCGGTTGGGACTATGGCTCTATATTTTTACCATCCCCAGCTATCAGGCGTTAACGCCCCCGGGCGCGTAGCGGTTGATTTTAATAATCCTCCTTTAGAATTTAATTTCGCAGTCGCTACTTCAACCACCAATCTTAAAGATGGCTCCATTTTAAAAATAAATTTTAAAAATAGTTCAGCCGTCCCTTTTCAAGATATAAATATTGGTTTTAGTTCTCTGGATAAAAATTTTAGCCTAAGCCGTCTAGAGGCTGCTTCAACCAGTAGTCTCCTTAAAATTAATGGGCGGAACATAACATTATCCAGGATTGAGGCGGGAACAGAAGGGGAAATATCTTTACGAGTTTATTTTGTAAACAAAGGCAAAGAGAGAACTATTAACTGGCAAGCGCAAAGCCAATATATCCTTAACGGTCAGCTGCTAAAAGAAAGTTTTAATCTGCCTCCTTTACGCCTAGCAGCTGAATTGCTAGTTAAAGATGCCGCTTATTATACTAGCCCCCAAGGCGATCAATTGGGTATTGGTCCTTTGCCGCCAATAGTAGGCATACCAACTACTTATTGGATTTTTTGGGAAGCTAGCAGTGATGGTGATTTTAAAAATCTAGTTTTTAGCGCGCGTCTTCCTAAGGGCGTAGAATTAACTGGCAATCGCTCCTTATTAGCAGGCGACTTTAACTACAGCAGCTCAACCCGCCAGATTATTTGGAAGCTGCCTAAATTAGCCGCTGGTAGCGATAGTTATCGCTTGAGTTTTGAAGTCCGTTTAACCCCAGAAGAGTCCCAGGCTGGCCAAGTATTGCCGCTAACGATTAGTGGTTTATACTACGGGTATGATGTGCTGACCGGAGAAGAAATAAAAAATAGTTTTAGCCGTTTAACGACCGAATTAGATAAAGATCGCTTTAACGCTGGGGACGGCCAGGTTGTTAAGCCATAATTAGCTTATGATGGATTTTTTGCGCCGCCTAATTAAACCTAAATACGACACTCTAAATTTAATGGAGATTGATGCTCCTAAATTATTAGCTAACTTTTCTCTCTTAAAGAATATTCATCCTGAAGCGGAAATATTCCCAGTCCTAAAATCCAACGCTTACGGCCACGGTTTAAAGGAGGTCTGCCAGATTTTAAATTCATCAGCTGCCCTAATGGTCGCAGTTGACTCTTATCCCGAGGCTCAAGTAGTTTATCAGTATTTTCACGGCCGCGTGCTCATATTAGGGGAAATGCCGCATCGCGCTTATAATTATTGTGATTTTAACAGAACAGAATTTGTCGTTTATAATAAAGAAACACTTCATTATCTAGCTAAATTCGGCAAAAAAGTAAAAATACATCTCTTTTTTAACTCTGGCATGAATAGGGAAGGGATTAAGAATTTTTCTGATTTTTTGACCGAGGAAAAAAAGTATTTAGATCAAGTAGAGATAAGCGGTTTTTGTTCCCACTTAGCTTCCGCTGAAACGGATTCTGCTTTAAATAAAATCCAAGAAGATAATTTTTTAGAAGCCTTGAAAAATTTACAAGCCCTAGGGTTTTCTCCGCGCTGGATACACTTGGGCAATTCCGCCGGCATTTTTACTTTAAGAAATAGAATGCTTACGGCTTATCGACCCGGTTTATCATTTTATGGCTATAGTCCTTTTTTTGAAGACAGGGAAGACACCAAAAATCTTCAGCCAGCCCTACAAGTTTTTTCCCGTCTGATATCAATGCAAAATATAAAAAAAGGCGAAAGTGTTTCTTATAATGAAAGCTTTCGGGCTGATAAGGATACTAGAATAGGAATTATCCCCTTCGGTTATTTTGAAGGCCTAAACCGCCGTCTATCAAATCAGGCTAAACTACTAGTTATAAACGGACAAGGCGGATTTTTAGCTCAATTAGCCGGTAAAGTCTGTATGAATTTATCTTGTTTAGAAATTGGCGAATATAAAGCAAAAATTGGTGATAATGTTTTAATAATATCAAATGACAAAAAAGCCCCTAATTCATTAGCTAATTTAAGCCGACTAGCTGATATATTGCCATATGAGCTACTAGTAGAGCTACAATCATCAATTAGAAAAGAAATAAAATGGTAAAACAATGCTTGGCCGACCTTATAAAAAAATAAAAAAAGATTATCAGCGCAAGAACCTGCAAAATCCGTTTTTTCGCCGTCGTCAACCAGACAAAAAACCGCGCTCAGTTATTTGGATAATATTGTTAGCGGTTATTGGCTTCTTAGCCATGATTTGGCTAGTCTTTTTTGCTCCTTGGTGGCAAATAAAAAATATAAAAATTGAAGGATTAACGAGAATAAATAGCGCTGAATTAGAAAAAATAATTTGGGATCAGGCGAGCGGTAAGCACTGGGTATTTTTCAGAGAAAATAATATTTTTTTATTTGATAAAACTATTGCTAGTGAACAGATTATTTCGGCTTACAATTTTGCCGGCTTAACAATTAGTAAAAAGCTACCCAACACGCTTATCTTAAAGGTTAGTGAGCGGCCCTATGCTTTTATTTTCCAAGAGGGAGGCGATTTATCATATTCTTCAGCCGATGCCTACCTTATTAAAGAGACGGCCGTTAAAGAAGAAGACAAAAAAAGATATTTTATTCTTGAAAATAAGTCATCGTCAAGCATGGTCGGCGAAAATAATAAGCTTAGTATTAAAAATGATTATTTGATTTTTATTTTCGGACTTAGTGAACGACTAATAAAACATAGCGATTTACCGGTGGAAAGATTCATAATTGATCAAGAATTTAACACTATTAAAGTTAAGGTGGCTAATGGCCCTTTAATCTACTTTAACACGAAGGAATCAGCTGACGACCAGATTGAGAGGCTTCTTCTTGTCAAAAATCAAAAAATAAAGGATAATTTTAGTAAGACTAACTATATGGACCTGCGCTATAGCAACCAGGTCATAATTTACCCAGATTTTAAATAATTAAGCATAAATATATGGAAGGCGCTTTTAAATTATTATTTGCTTTAGCTGTGGTTATTTTCTGTCTAGTTGTTATCGGCATATTTCTATTAATCATTAAAATTATTTTAATGTTTCAGCCTGATGTACGCTTAATGGGGCTCATTATTAGTTAATTAAACAACCCTTAATATAGCTGGGGCCCAAGGCCCCTTCTATTTTGCCTAGCTATACGTTTATTAATATACATTATGCGAAGTATGGTTAAGCAAAAAGACTAAGAAATAAAGCCTTTATTCCTTCATCCCCTGCTTATGTTATAATGTAAATAGGAAATTCAATATGGATAAAAATAAACCGATAATAAAATATTTAGTAGACTTCCTGGATTATTGCGAAATTGAAAAAGGTCTATCTTCCAAGACCCAGGAAAATTATACGCGCTTCTTGCATAAGTTTTTTACTTGGCTTAAAGATACGGGCCGGGAGAGCTTAAAACCCGCTTCCCTGTCTCCGGAGGAGATTTGGAGTTATAAAGTATATCTATCTCGCCATGTTGACCCTAGAACTAAAAAAACTTTAAAAAAAACCACTCAAAATTATTATTTAATCGCCCTGCGTTCTTTATTAGAATTTTTTGTAGAAAAAGATATTTCATCTTTGCCGCCGTCAAAAGTTAAACTAGCTAAGGATAAAGGTGACAAGGAAATAAAATTTCTTAAATTAGACCAATTAGTGCGGCTACTGAGTTCTCCGAATCTTAGTACCCTGATTGGTCTCCGCGACCAGGCTATTTTAGAGACTCTTTTTTCCACCGGCCTGCGCGTTGCTGAGCTAACAGCCCTAAACCGGGATCAATTAAGAATTAAGGATAATACTATTGATATAGAAACGGCTGTAATTGGCAAAGGCAGTAAAATTAGGGCTGTTTACTTCTCTATCCGAGCAGTTAAGGCCCTCAGAAGCTATTTAAACGAGCGTAAGGACATGGATGAGGCTTTATTCGTCAATTATAAGCGTGGCGCTCAAAAAGGCCAGGCTAGCCGCCGTTTAACTGTTAAAAGTATAGAAGATATTGTTAAAAAATATGTTAAAATAGCTGGCTTGCCTGTCATGGCTACTCCCCATACCCTGCGCCATTCCTTTGCTACTGATTTGTTAAATCAAGGCGTTGATTTGAGAACTGTTCAAGAATTTTTAGGCCATAGCAATATTGCCACTACCCAAATATATACCCATGTCACTAATAAACAACTAAGAGATATCCATCGCAAGGTTCATGATGGAAGAAAACTTTAGTTGACAAATAACGTTTTTTAATGTAATCTAAAATTAACAATTAACGAGGTTGGCATGTCTATAGCAAGCAACAGTTGTTCTTGCCATTGCCATCTTACCGGACAACCATGCGGGTTTGGTCGCCCCTGCTGTGGACACGCAGGAGAAGTAGAAAACTCGCACCGCGGCTCAAGTGCTGAATCAGAGGCAAAAAAGGCTTCCGATAAGAAAACACGGCATGGCAAAAAAAGAACGTAAAGATCTTTTTAAAGCCAAAACAAAAAAAGGGCTATTTTAAAAGCCCTTTTTTATTTATAAAAATTGATTTATTCTATGGTAAATAGTTCTCCGGGTTAACCGGTAAACCGTTTAGACGGACTTCAAAGTGTAAATGAGGGCCAGTAGAAAATGGGCCTGTTCCAACGCCTCCTGGCGTGCCACCCGTTCGGCCAATTGACTGCCCTTGAGTGACATATTGATCAGCCATGACATAGGCCGCTGAAATATGGCCGTAGACAGTCGCCAGGCCATTACCATGGATAATCATTATATAAGAATATTTGGTTGAACCATCAAACTTAACTTTAGCGACATAGCCATCAGCCGCGGCAGTCAAATTAGTTCCCTGTCTGGCTCTAATATCAACCGCCGAGTGTTCACCGATTATATTGCGATAAGGATAGTCGGCGTCGCGGAAACTAGTTACAATAACATTCTTAGGTACTGGCCAGGCGATAGTATTGTTACCATTATTCAGGCGATTTTTGTCTTTTTGAGACATTTTCTGCCTAATTAATTGCTCGGCGCTAGCAATATCAGCTTCAGCTTGCTGCTGTTCCCTTCTGGCTTGCTGTAATAAAGCTTGGTACTGCTGTTCCGAAGATCTTGTCTCCTCTAGTAAATAATTTTTATTTTCTTGTTCAAAAACTAGCCCTTCTTTTTTTTCTTGCAGCTTATCTTTAAGAGAAAGCAAATCAATATTTTTTTGATCAAAGCTGAGTTTATTCTGCTCTAACCTATCTTTATCATATTTTAAGTCTTCTACGCTGCCGCTTATCTCTTCGTTGGCGTCAACTAAATATTGGGCCTGATTTAAAAATTCTGTTAAAGAATTATTTAAAAGGAGTATTTCTAAAGTAGAAATCTGGTCCTGCTTATACATAGATCGCAGGAGATTAGCAATGTGCTGTTTTTGCTCTTCAATTTTTTGATTTAAATTTTTACTATCAATTTCTATCTTTTTAATTTCTAGATTAGTTTTGTCTATTTCCAGATTAACGCTTTCAATATCAAGAGCGGCTTTAGCTAAACGGTTATCAAGAATAGCCAGCTGATTGCTAAGATTAATTCTGTCTTTCTGTTTAAGAGCAATTTGCGATTGATACTCTTGTTGGCGAGATCGCAGGGCCTCCAGCTGTTTCTTTTGATTCTGGATTTTAAGATTGAGGGTATTTATTTCATCATCCAGACTGGAATATTGGCTAAAAACAGCTGGAGATAGAAAAACCAAACCTACTAAAATGATAATAAGGATATTAAATTTCCAGAAATGTGAGTATTTTTTATTCATAATGACATTATAACATATTTCAGAATTTCTGTAAATACTATTTTTATTAATAATATTAGCCTTATTCTAAGGCAATCTTTATTCTGAGTAGACTTTCTTCCCGACCCAGTGCCCCAGCCACTTCAAATGGCCCCGGGCTATTCTTTAAACCAGTTAGAGCAACACGTAATGGCCAAAGATAATCGCCGTTTTTACCATTATTATTCTTAATCCAAACCAAGAGATGAGTCTCTAAATACTCTTTAGTCCAATTCCCTTCACTAATTTTTTCTAACTCAGTTTTTATCTCGGCTAATTTATTTTTAGACTCTTCTAAGGGAACCGACTTCCAGGCTAACAAATTTTTTTCGTATTGGGGCAATAAAAATATAAAATTAGTCAGTTCAACGATATCGCTAATTTTTTTCAAACGATCTTGCGCGAGAGCAACTATCTTAGATAATTTTTCTGATTTTATAGACAGGCCAGCTGCCTCTAAATAAGGCAAGCAGAGTTTAGCTAATTCGGAAATTGATTTTTGGCGTAAATAATAAGCGCTGAAGTAGTCTAATTTATCAGTATCAAAAATAGCCGGACTAACACCCATTCCGTCTAAATCAAACTCTTTTTTTAATTCTGATAGGTTCCAGATTTCTTTATCATTTTTAGGGTGCCAGCCCAAGAGAACGCAAAAATTAACAATTGCTTCTGGCAAGTATCCTTTATCGCGATATTGTTCCACGAATACATCACCCTGTCTTTTGCTTAATTTCCCACCGGTTTTATTTAAAATGAGGGGTAAATGAATAAATTTAGGGGGAGTCCAACCAAAGGCTTGGTAAAGAAGAATGTTTTTAGGAAATGAGGGCAGCCACTCATCGCCGCGAGTAACATGAGAAATTTCCATTAAATGGTCATCTACAATATTAGCAAACTGATAAGTTGGGATGCCGTCTGATTTAATTAAAACATGATCATCAAGATCAGATGCTTTAAATTTTATTTCACCGCGCAATTCATCTTTAACCATAATTTCTCCTTCTAGCGGCATCTTTTGTCTAATAACAAATTTTTCTCCCGCTTTAACGCGCGCCTCCGATTCCTCATGACTTAGATTACGGCAAACCCTATCATAACGCGGCGCCTGCTTATTAGCTTCCTGATCCTGGCGCATCTTAGCCAGTCTATCCTCGGTACAGAAACAACGATAGGCCTTATCATCCGCCAGTAGTTGTGCACTATATTTATTATAAGTCTCTAAACGCTCGGTTTGAATATATGGTCCATATTTACCGCCAATTCCCGGCCCTTCATCAAATTCAACCCCAATCCATTTTAAAATATTAATCAGACTTTCTACTGCCCCGTCTACTTCTCTTTTTTGATCAGTATCTTCTACTCGTAGTAAAAATTTACCGTTCCATTTCTTGGCTAGCAAATAACCGAATAAGGCGGAGCGTAGATTACCAATATGAAGAAAACCGGTTGGCGATGGAGCGAAACGTAAACGAATATTGTTTTTAAATAATGACATATTTTATTTTATAATTTAAGCGACCGAAATTTTTCTAAAAATATTCTGGCACTATCTTGGCGGACAGGATGAACGCTGGCCACGAAATTATTATCATCAACCCAGCGCCAGGCCCGGTGATCCCAGAAGTTAACTTTAATATCATTATTCTCACCAATAAACTCTGCAATGTATAAACCCTGTCTCTGCCCCTTATAATCATACCTAAAGCGGCGGGAGAGGCTTAAATAACGTTGATCACTAACCGGCGGGAAAAGATAGCTGTAAGTATTTTTAAAAGTAGCCTTAGTGGTAAACTTATTGGTATTTAACTCTCCCCTTAGCTCTCTGGCACCAGCTGTTTCCAGGTTTTCTCCATCCGTGCCTCCTTGTGGTATTTGCCAATGTCCGGCCTCGTCATCTCTCTCTACTATTAAAATTTTTTTTTGGCCTTGTTCAATTTTATACAAAAAACAAGCTACGCAAGGCCGGTAAAAAAAATGATTCCATCTATTACGTAATAATTTCCCGGTGAAAACCCAAGTGGCATTGTAAATCCTTTTCCAGCGCTTAGGCTGTTTTATTAAGCGCCAAAGCCATTCTAAGCCAACTTGCCTAAAAATCAAGGGGGCCCGTTTAGCTTTTTTAGTAATAAAATCAAAGGCCCCGCCAACGCCGAGCGCTACTCTCACTGATGGCATTTTCCGTAAATTGTGATAAATAATTTTCTCCTGATAGGGTGAGCCAAAGGTATTAAATAAAATTAAGGGCTTAAAATTATTTATCTGATCAATAATTTTTGAACTTAAGGGTTGCGAGCGGCTAGAATCAATTACCAAACAATCCAGGCTTGGATATTTTTCCTTCAAGGCTCTACGGATGTCTACTTTGTTTGATAATCCGCCGCGCCAATTAAGAATTACTACTCGTTTATGCTCTATTTGAGCTAAAGATAGAAGATGTAGGGTTAAATCAGCCCCCGCCAGCCTAGGAATATTAATCCCAGCCAGCCAGCCAGCTAACTTTAAGCCAAAACCATCAGCAATAGATAAATCAGCTTTATTGAGAATATAGAATAACTCCTCATCTTTATGAGAATTTAAAATAATTTCCGGATTAGGAGTTACTATATAATGTTGAGTGGTGCTATTTAAAAATTCCGCCGCCTTTTTCTTGGCCGAGGCGGCTGGTAAATCATTTAAATTTATTCCCAAAACATTAGCCATATGTTATAATATCAATAACTTAATTCTATTATAAAATTAGGCTTTCGTCAAAATTAAGATGTGTTTATCTATGGCTAATTATAAAAAAATTACCGACCGCATTGAAGAGCTGAATATTGATAATCCTAAGACTACCCCCGCCCTCAAATGGGTTAATATTATTAACGCCGGTAAAAATGAGATAAATTTTTTAAGAAAAAATTATAATTTTAGTCTAGACCATCTTAGAGCCGCTTCGGCCGCGGTTTCTTTTCAGAGACCAATGGTTCTAAAGGGTAGTAATTATCTTTGCTTAATTCTGCATTTTCCCGTCTTCAAAGATGAAAAAATAATAGCCGGCGAAATAGACTTTTTTATAGGACATGGATTTTTAGTAACCGTTCATAATAATAATCTAAAAGCTCTGCCCAGCTTTTTTAATTTAGGCAAGAAAAGCCCAGACTCCCTACTCTCCTATTCTATTGAGTCCTCAGCCGTCCTTCTTTACGAAATTTTAAGTCATTTAATTGACGACTGCTATCATTTATTGGATGAAAATAGCCTAAAAATAAATGACATTGAGGATTTGATTTTTGCTGGTCAACAGAAAGAGGCAGTAAAGAGCGTCTTGGAACTAAGGCGTAACATAGTCAACATCAGAAAAATAATGCAAAATCATAAAAATACCTTGCAGAAATTAATGGAGATGGAAAGCAGCCTAGTAGAAAAGCTGGCTATCAAAAAATACTATCATGATCTAGTTGAAGACTCTAAGCGCATTTGGGAAACTCTAGATAACCAAAAAGAGATGATTGAGGTCTTAAATAACACCAATGAATCAATGCTTAATAACCACATGACGGACATCATGAAGACGTTAACTATATTTTCCGTCCTGGTTCTACCCTTGAATCTGGTGGCCGGGATCTTCGGTATGAATGCTAAATTTATGCCCTTTGTAGAAGAATTTTACGGTTTTTGGGTAATCATTCTAATAATGATATCCTGTTCTCTGGCTATGTTACTCCTATTTAATAAAAAGAAGTGGTTATAAGTTTAATCAATTATAAATCTAGCCTAAATAGTAGACCCCTAACAATGGGTCTATTTTTTATATTTTTTTACTAATATTAAACTAAATTTTTGATAAATAGTTATTATCAATAACCCCTTGACAAAATATATATAATATACTATAATTTAGGGTTATAATAATGCTATGAAAATTGCCTTTATTGGACAAAAAGGAATACCCGCCCAGAACGGCGGCGTAGAAAGATATGTGGAAAGTTTAGCAATAAACCTGGTCTCTTCTGGCCAGGAAGTTTTAGTATATAACCGTAATAATTACTTGCCAGAAAAACTAGAAGAATTCAAAAATATTAAAATTATTAATAAACCTTTTATTAATAATAAAAACTTAGCCAACATAACTCATACACTATTATCAAGCCTTGATGTTACCAATAGAAAAGTAGACATAGTCCATTTCCAGGGCATAGGTCCGTCCCTGCTCTGCTGGTTACCAAAGTTGCTTAACCCTAATTTAAAAATAGTTGCCACCCTGCATAGCTTTGATTACTATAACCAAAAATGGAGTGGTTTTGCAAAATTGATGCTGCAGTTAGGAGAAAGGCTAATGTGCCGCTATGCTGACGAAGTTATAGTTCTGACTGGAGCCATGCAAGATTATATACAAAATAAATATCAAAGACGACCAATTTTAATCCCTAATGGGGCAAATCTATACAATAAAGAGGGCGATGACAAGATAAGAGCCTGGGGTTTAAGCCCTAATAATTATATTTTAAGTGTTTCTAGAATTATTAAACTTAAGGGGTTACAATACCTAATTCCCGCCTTCAAACAATTAAAAACTGACAAGAAATTAGTTGTAACTGGTTCTGGTGAATATTTAGCTGAACTAGAAAAGCTAGCGGCTGGCGACGATAGAATTATATTTACTGGCAACCAAAGTGGCCAAGTTTTAGATCAGTTATATGCTAATACTTACCTGTTTGTTCAACCATCAGAAATGGAAGGCTTGTCAATTTCCCTGCTTGAGGCAATGGCTCATAAAAAAGCTTGCTTAGTTAGTGACATCTGCGCCAATTTAGAGGCTATTAGAAATACCGGCTTTTCTTTTAAAAGCCAAGACATATCCGATCTAAAAGTAAAGTTAGAGGAACTTCTAACTAATGACAGCTTAGTCGCTAGCAAGGCTGAGCTAGCCTATGAAAGAGTGGCTCAAGAATTTACCTGGCCCATTGTTGCCAAGAAAGTTTTAGAAGTATACCAAAATCAATTGTTAAAATTGAAATAAAAGCGTACCAACGCTAGTTTTTAGAGTCCTTTTTAAAACAAATATAGTCAATATATTTCATATAAACCAAACCAAGGAGTAAAAAAATCATGAAAACATTAAAAATGTTTTTCATCCTATTTTCTGTAATAATATTCTTCGGTTGCCAAGAAAAAATCTTGGTAGAACCGGATGACACCCCTGTCACTGACGGAAAAATTCAGATACAGGTTAGCACCCTGTATAAAACAAGTAGTGGTTCAGATACTGTTCAAACGGAAAAGTATTTGAGGACTAACTACAACGCTATTGCCAAAAATGGGATAAATATCGTAACCTGGCAATGGACATTTCAAGAAAATAACTTCAAATCATCCAATGCCTCAGTAGAATTTTGGCACAGCCTAGATCCCGGCGCAATAACCCTAGTAACTCTAGTGGGAATTGACGATAAAGGCCAATCTCACTCTACGTCCGTATTTGTAAAAATAGTAAATTCCCTTGATGGTCTACCTGGCTTTGCTCTTGCTTCTTGCACGTCAACCGGCGCTAGTAATCTCTATAATCTAGTATTTATTGCTCATAAAAAGGGTTTACTGGGAATTAACGGCAGTGCCTATGGATATTCCGGCAGTGTAACTAGCCCAACTTGGACAGTTAAAACAATTGCCCCAGCAGATACAAACAGTAATTATGTTAATGGTGCGGTTGTGCCAGCCAATGCCGGGGATATTGGCAAATTTGTAGTTATAAGAGTAACTCTATCGCCTGGTGATTATCAATTACCAGTCGGAAAGATAGCCTCCTCTAATGGGAATTTAATTTGGGGTTCCTTTTGGGGAAATTACAAAGATAATAAATTCACTCTTACCTCCTCTGGCAATGTCACTGGTATTACTACGGCAAATGCGCCAGGAAGTATGGGTGATGAAGGAGTAAACGCGGTTGTAAGAATAGACGTAGATAGCTCTAGCGTAACAGTTTACACTAGACACGCTAGTGCTTTCACTAGCGGATTTGTAAGATTACAAAATGCTAACGGCACTTGGCGGGAACCACTGGCAGAAACCGCAGTTAATGGTTTTCCAAATTGGGGAAAAATAAAAATAAATTTTACCCAATTCCCAATTTCCGATCTATTAGTATTTCAATTTGGACCCAATATCTCTAGCCCCACCACCTATTCCCCTAATATGTCAGCAAGCAGTTACTGGGATAACGCGTTCCAATATCTCAAAGTTAAAGTAGTCCCTGTTTTGGGGAAAAAAACAAATTAAGAAGATTAGAAATATATTTGATAACAAAAAAGGCCGCAACTTTAAGTTCGCGGCTTTTTCATTTTATCAACATCTTTTTATTATCTATAAGTAATTTAAGTGGGGTTTTGCGCTTGAATAAGACAAATAAAAAACCCTCATTTGCAAATGCATTTGAGGGTTTCGCTTCCAAAATTTAGAAAGCTTTATGAATCTATTGGAGAACTCTACTTTTGTTTGTAGATGTAGTAGTCTCCTTGTAAAGTCATTCTTTTGAATGATCCAAATGTGATTGGACCTATTGCGTCAGGACTATCCCCGAACTTTTTCAACTTAGAGGCTTTGACAAATAAAACATTATCATATGTTAAGCCATAGTCACCGGATATAGACTGACATCTATCTTTAAGGATTATATCAAATCCTCCAAGACCATTGTCCACTGCGTCTGTAAATGTTTCGCCGTCATTTATCGCTAAATGTGGCCAAAATTCGCCGCCGACTCTAACGCAGAATTTTTTGTATTCTTCTTTCTTATCAACCACTGCAGTATTATTAATAACTCTTGATACCGAAGCTGATAAGTCAACCTGGTTAACTGGCATAACACTTCTAACATTAACTTCCGTGTTTTCTTTTGGCTTAACCGGCTCCTGTGTTTTTACTGTAACGGTTACACAACGTTTAGCGAGAGCTTTTATGGTTTCATCCTTGCTGGCGATGATTGCATCTTTGTCATTCGCATTGTTAAGCTGTGTTTCTAGCTGAGCGAGCTTGTCTTTCAATTCACCCACTTCTTGTTGAGTAGATGTTTGAGTAGCTTCAGCCGCTGTATTTTCTTCTGTTGTTTTGTTACCTGCGAAAGGCTTGAAGATAAAAATAAACAGAAGGATTAATGCAATCGCGCCCAGAATGTACATCCAGGCTTTTGACTTGTTTTCGGACTCCTGAACTGGTGTCTTTTTGTCTAAAATTTCCTGGTTTTCCAGATCGTTTTGGTTCTTTTCCATGATTTGTTACTCCCTACGATTAGTTTTTGGTTTGTTTTATACTACTATTATTTGTTTAATTACCGAAAATCAACGACATCGGGCTAAAATTCAGCCCAAAGAAAATACTGTTGGCATCAACATCTTTTCCTATCTTATACAAACAATATACGGACAAAAAGTCATCCTTATACTGCTTGTGCAATGAAAGGTCAACGCCGATACTATAAGAACGACTATTGTCGCCCTTACTGTATGCAAAGGCAGCAATTAACTTTGGACTAAGATATAAATTAGTATTAAGTCCTAAATTAATTATGCTTTGCTTAAGCAAAACTTCCCCATACGTCCTATCCCAACTTTCGCTGGTTATTTCTTTGCCCTCCCAATAGGCCTTCTTATTAGAAGACAACGGGGCCTGCAGAGAAATTAGGATTTGAGTCCTAGGGAGCAAAACATCAAACCTACTAATAAGATTGAAGTTGATATTACTTGTTATCAATTCCACCTCATCAGTGGCTTCATACTTACCCCATCTGTTCTGGCTAGAGCCCTTATCTTGGGCGTGCTTCCAGCCGAGACTGAAACCTAGGAATAAGAATTTCCGGGTGGAAAATCCTTCATAGTAATAACCCCCGGTTAATCCTAAACCATATTCTTCAATTTTGGCATCATATTTGGATAGATTGTCCTTAAAATTTGAATGGTTATAGACAGAATAAATTCCACCTGTCCAGCGACCATTGCTAGATTTATAAGGTAAATAATCTGCGTACGCGCCGATATTCCACCCATTATTATTGGTATTGGTCTGTTTAGACCAAATACCGCCAAAAATGGAGAGATTTATCTTCTCCTGAAAAGCGCGACCTTCGCCCTGCCCCAGGAGAGGGATGACTGCCAAAAACAGCAGCAACATCATCATGGTTGTTATCTTTCTCATTATGAGCCACCTCCTTGGGGGCTGTTTGTTAAGTTACTTTAATTTATTTTAATTAAACTAATTACTTATTTAAGGATATTCTGAATATTCCCCTGTGGTCTGAATTCTTCCTGTTCACTAATTGGAACGTCTATGGGCTGGTTATCTACCGGATAATAATCTAATTTAACAGCGTGCCCAATATTTCTAACTTGTTTAGATTTTCTAGACGGCCATAACTTCAAATCATATGATTCCTCTGGAAAAAGGTAGATATAAAATAGAGAAAACATAATGCCAAACACTAGGGCTAAAATTCCATTCTGCAGTAAGTTAGGTTTAACCGGATAAGTTGAGACTAGGGGCTGATCAATAATATTAACTTTTATTCCCTCGCCATTACCTTGATAATTAGAATTCTTACTAATTAAAACATCGTTAACGGCTAAAGCAATCTGCTGGGCCTGATAAGGATTAGGGTGGTAAACATTAATTTCAATAATGCCGGTATCGCTTAAAGTCTTAGTCTGGATAGTCTGTCCCCAAGATTTAATCTGCTCATTATAGCTACCAGAAAAATAATTCTTATCTATATCATATTTAGAATCTAAAACTAAATTATAAAAAGAACCAGAATAAGCCACCTGGGCAAAAAGATTTCCTAGATATTCGTTAGATTTAGAAATAGTATATGGATCATTGCCGGTAGTATTTTGGATAACTAAAAGACGCGACTTTGCTCCATATTTAAGAGGACTAATTAATGATATTCCCCCGACTAATATAATCAAAATTAAGATTATAGTAAATACAGTCGCCTTCTTTCTTTTTAATACTTGGATGAATTCCTTAAACTCCATATTTTGGTCATTTTTAATAATTTAATTAATATTATATTGTACTACAAATAATTTTATTTGTCAATAGATAAAGCTAATATATAAATAGGGCCTTATTTTTTAAGGCTATTTACTCTTGACAATTTTAATTAAATCAGTTAAGATTTATGGAACACAATTAATTTTAAAATAATTTATCTAATATTAGTTAAATTTATATGAAAAGGTTTGCTTTATTATTTGCCATCTGCCTAATCGCTGTTTTATTTGTTACAAATAACGGCCAAAGTAAGTTAAAATCTTACTATTCAGGCGATGCCGTTAGTTTTAATAATAACTTATATATCAGCTCTACCAACTCTGATAGTTTAGAGGTATTTAAGTTAGAAGGAACTGAATTAAAGAGGCTGGTAAAGGTCCGCCCCTTTGACGCTCGTTTTAATAAAAACGGTAATTTTTATGATTCAAAATTATCGGTAGAAAACGGACGCCTAATTATTTACGCGATTGGCGACTATACTTTATATAAGTATGAGTTAACTGGCGACAATCAGTTGTCTCTAATATCAAGCAATAAAAATACTTATTGGGAATGGTATAACCGAGTAGATAAATTCGGCGATAACATTGTTACTATCAGCCAAAAGAGCGTTAAAGTCTGGAACGCTGATTTACAGGTAATTGTTTCTTATGACATCGCTAACTACGATACTCCTTATAATATTCGTGCTTATAACGATCAGTATATTTTAAATGTCCAAGACGGCTATTTAAATGTTTTTGATAGAAACACTAATACCAAAGTAGCTAACATCGCGCTTAATTATAAAAATAAAGTTGGCAATCGTCAGGCTTATCAAGATGAAAATGGCGACCTCTTTGTTATTGATGACTATTATGCCAAGAAGTTTAGTTTAGACGGAAGACTGTTAGGCAGCTTTAAGCACCTTGACTATGACGGCTATGATATGGCCGCTTCTGGAGATAATAATTATATCTATTTTTCTAACGGCGCTGGCGTTGTTAAATTAGACAAACAAACCATGCGCGATACTGATTATCGTTGGTCTACTAGCCTGGGCGGCGCGCGTGGCTGGGCGATGGGCTTAAAAGTCGTGTCTAATAATGGTGATAAGGTGGTTATCTTTAATAATTCCAATATTTTAGTATTAAATGATACTTTAAATAAAGTAGCTTCTTTTGAAGCGACTGAAGAGGCGGAAGAAACTAGTACTGAAAATCTTTTCTTAAGATTAGACCACACTACTGGAGCGCCTAATGCCACCATAATTTTAAATGGCGGCGGCTACTTCCCTAACGAAGACTTGACGATTGATTTCACCGGCACTAAAACCAAGACTAAAACTGATTCTCGCGGCCGCTTTAATCAAAGCTTAGTAGTGCCTGAAAAGGCAGCTAAAGCTGTTGATATTAAGGTAGACGGTGAAAGCTCAAAACTAACTTACAGTATTTCTTTCAAGATTCAATAAATAAATCTCATCTATAAAAACACCGGCTTTAGACCGGTGTTTTTTGTTACCGTAAAATCTATTTTAGTAACTTTTGGTAAATATTTAAAACTTCGTGTAAATTATTATTGGGGGACAAAGACTCAATACTCTGGCGGGCGGAAGCGGAAATAGCCGTCCGATCAAGACTGGCTAATTCTCCTATTTTGCCGGCTAAATCTTGATAGTCTCCGGGTTTAAACAATAAGCCATTCTGCCCATGCTTTATTATTTCCGGTAAACCGCCAATATTAGAAGCAATGACTATTTGTCCTAAGCTCAAGGCCTCTAAAAGGCTTAAGGGCATGTTTTCTCCCCAAATAGACGGAATTACCACTGCCTCAGCCCCCCTAATTAACGTGGTCAATTCCTGGGCATTTTTTGATCCCAAAAATTCAACCGGAGACTTTAAATTAGTGGCTAATAACTTTAATTTGTTTAATTCTGGACCAACACCAGCCATTTTAACCATTTTGCCAGTCAGAGCTGAGGCTCTTATTAATGTTTCCAGACCCTTCTCCTCGCTTAAACGCCCGAAATAAAGCAGATAGGCCCCAGACCCTTTTACTTCTTCTGATAATTCCCCTGCCATTTCTTTATTATATGGATTATAGATTACTTTTATCTTTTTAGCCTCCTGACCAAAGCGAACTACGGTATCTCTCATAAACTTACTAGGGGCTATAAATATATCAACGCTATTCTCATAAATTTTTAACCAGGAATGATGCAAATACATTTCTAGCATGGCCAAAGCGCTACCCGACCAGGAATTCTTAACACAACGATTTAAAAGACAATTATAGTATTTATTAGGACAACAGCGTTCACATAAGGCGCCTTTAGTAAAAAGGGTGTGATTAGCACAAATTAATTTATAGTCATGAAGATGCATAACTACCGGTATCCGCCTTTTTTTAGCGGCATCAAGAATTGAGGGGGAAAGATGATGATAAATATTATGAATATGAATTATCTCTGGCTGGAAATCATCAAGTAAACGCGAAAAATTCTTTTTAGCTTCTAGGCTATACAAAACTCGGCCCGGTGTTTTTAATTTATCACGAAGAGTCGCTTCATTAAAACTGACTCGGGAGACAAAATATTTACTCCAAGGGCTATTTAAATTTTGGGGGTGATGCATGGAAAAAACTGCTACCTGATGGCCGGTTTTCTCTAGATCTTTAGTTAAATTTAAAAAATAGGCGTCAGCCCCGCCCCGCGGATAATAGAATTGGTTAACTTGTAATATTTTCATAATCAATTTTATTCTAACAAGCTATTATATAAGGACTCATAGCGATCTGCAACATCTTTTATATCAAACTTGGTTAACGCTATTTTTTGGGCCAAATTAATTTTTTCCATGGTACGCGGTGAGTTTATATTATCAATTAAATTATCTATCTTATCAGCTAATAATTGCGGTTCGCTAGGCGGAACTAACCAGGCGTTACTTTCATCAAACGTTTCTTTTATACCATCAACGGCTGAAGCGATTATTGGCAGGCGAGCCAAAGCGGCTTCAGCGAGGACTAAGCCCTGCCCTTCCCAAAGCGAAGGAAGAACAAAGGCGTCAAGAGATTTTAAGAAAGATGGAACGTCAGAAGTTAAGCCAATTAATTTAACGTGGTCACTCAAGCCTAAGTTTTTTATTTGTCCGTCTAATTCAGCTTTTAAATGGCCGGCTCCGACTATAAAACACCGGCAATTCTGATTTTTTAATTTTGACCAGGCCTCTATTAAGATTGAGTGGCCTTTTTGTTCACTTAAACGCCCAATAGTTCCGAAGACTAGATAGCCTCTCTTCATGGCCTCATTTCTAGTAATATCCGATTCACCTCTAATAAATTTATCTAAGGCTACGCCATTATTAATAATGGTAATTTTAGTCGCGGGAGTTTTATAGCGGTTAATAATGTCGTCTTTAACTGACTGTGATATCGCTATAATTTTATTAGACCAACTATTACCTAGTCTTTTTAAAAGGCTGAAAAAAAAGTTTTCATCAGGATTAACATTCTGCTCCGTGGAAATAATAACTGAAATATTTAATATTTTAGCGGCTAAACGGCCATAAATGTCGCCGCCTAGCTGAGTGTGGACTATATCTGGCTTAAACTCTCTAATAGCCGAAAAAATTTTAAAAAAGTTCCCCAAATCAAATTTATGTTTTTTTTCAAGCAGGACAAAAGGGACGCCAGCTGTTTTTAATTCTTCCAGCCACTCCCCGCCCCGCTTGAATAATATCAGCAAGGGATCAAAGTGCTCACGATTAAGATTAAGGATTAAATCGCACAAAAATCTTTCCGCCCCGCCTTTATCTAAAGTCGGTAAAATATAAGCTATCTTAATTTTATTACCCGTTCTTTCTGCCATATTTCTTATCTAAAATATTAATAGCGGCCAAAGCGAGAGCAATTGGCAGCCATACTTTACCTTTATAATACGAGGTATTAAAAAATTGAAAAAATAAACCACCCGCTCCAGCTAAAATTAAGGGTAGCAGCCAAGGCTGTTTGTGATAATATTTTTTCAAAGACACAAAAGACGTCTTTGATAATTCAGCCATTATAAATAGCCAAGCAGCTAAACCAAAAACACCATTTTCCGCTAAAACTTTCTGCAAAACGCCATGAGAATCTATTGCTTCCCCATATTTAGCTTTAAAACGAATATTACTATCAACTAAATTAATATACTGGCCGCTACCATAACCGAGATAAGGTTTATTGTTAAAAGCCTGTACAGAAATTTCTGTTAATAACCAGCGGTTTTCAGTGGAACTGGCGTTATCTTGTTGTAACTGCCCCATTTTCCATACTAGCGGAGACAACATAATTAATATTCCTAGCGCTGATATAACTAAGCTAGCCGGCTGATAATTTTTAGATCGAAAATAATACCAACCATAGACTAGTGATTGTAATAACAGCGTAATCCAGCCGGCCCGAGAAAAAGTTAAAATTATCCCCAGCGCCATCAAAATAAAAAATATATCCAACCATCTTTTTCCTCTTTGCTCTTTAATCAAAAACCGCATCATTAATATTATGAATATTCCAACATTTAAAAATTCCGCGACTAGATTATGATTTTCGCCAAAGGGAAAAATACCAAAAAAACCTAGAGATCTTATTCTAAAAAAACTATCATGCCAATCCTGGCCATAAAGAGATAAATATCCACTAATTAGAACTAATATTGAGGAAAGAGCCACGGCAATAACCGCTCTTTTTAATATCTTGCCGCTAGTCACTAAATTATATGGCAGAAATACATAAGCTAAATAAAGGAAAGCGGGCCAACGAAAGAAATACCATAATGATTGATAGGGATGGCTAGAGGCGGCTGATGATATAAGACTAATGGAAAAAAAGATAAAAAAAGGAATAAACAGCGGCCAACTGACTTTCCTTTTTTTATTTGGCTCAAAAAACCAACCAAACAATATTCTCGCCCCAAAAGCGACTAGGGCTAAAAGGCCTATTATATCAACCAAGGGGATATTAAGGGGGCCAATATTAAAAGACCATCCAATAAAAGGAAGTAAAAAAGCCAGAACATAAAGACCAAGCTCTGGTTTAATTGCAAATATTAAAAAAAGAGACAGGGCGGCCAAAACTAATAAAATTTCTAACATATATTAATATAATACACTAAAATTACTTATAAAAAAAGGCTGATTAAGGATCAGCCTTACCGAGGTAATAAATCTTTATTTATTGATTAAAACCCCGGATTTTTGTGATGGTACAACTTCTATGGTCTTGCCATCGCCAAGTTGACGTTGCAGTTTTATATCGCCGCCTTTGGCAACTTTTTCCTGTAGCTGAGGATAAAACCGGGAATTATTCTGCCCAACCGCAATATAGACATTGTTTAGCAATAAGGCGCTGGCTAAGGCAAAATTTAAGTCCTTTTCTTTAACCATGAAAATGGTGAAGGGCCCGGTCTGGCTAGCATTAGACATTGATTGCCACCAGCCGCCATCTTTTTTACCGCCTAAATAGTCATTGGGGAAAAACTCAAACATCCTCCCGTCAACTAAATCGGTAAAATCAACCGAGCCTTTGTTGCCTATGATAACAAAACCTTTTCCTTTGACGGAACGAATTTTCTTAAGAAAACTACGCAAGCCTTCTTCCCACCATCCATCAAGAGCGGCCATAGAATCGGGCAGCCAATCACTGTTGGCGTCAATGCTCGAATTTACCCAGGAAACGGTCTTGCCGTTATTATCCAAAAATGTGCCATCCCAAATAGGGTCGGAATAGACTTTATGAATAAGGGTATCCGATAGCCATTCGCTGTAATTACGCTTGTTTATTTTGGGGCAAACAGATGATATATTCATCATCTTCATTCCCTCATAAAAAACGATACTCTGTCCTGACTTATCCCTTAATAGCCAAGCGGGGTATCTCTGGTTTATTCTCTCAATAAGAGAATTTTGTAGCGGCCTGTTAGGCAACTGCTTGGCAAAGATTTCTGTTGGATTAACATAAGCCAAAATCTTGGTATTTGGGCTAAGTTTTTTTAAAGTGTCTAGTGCACCGTGGTTATTAAACATGTTTTCGTAATCAGCGATTACAAAATCATATTTATTAACCGATAGAGCAATAGCCTGTTCTACTGACATTATTGGACTTGTCCAATATGCCGCTGATTTTATTTTTTTCGGCTCATTATCATTAGGAATGGCCGCACAAAAAATAAAAAACAAAATAACTAAATTCAACCTTTTCATTGTTCCCTTCCTTTCTCATTTATATTTATATTTTATTTACTTGTTAAAGAAAAACTATATTTATTTAAAAACAATCAGTAAATACTGATTGTTTAATATATAATATTTTTCAATTTTAGTCAATGTTATTTAAATATTTATACTTATATTAAATAAAAATTAATTAGAGGCTGTGGAAAAAATCTTATCAGCATCAAGTTTGCCCTGCCACTTTAACTTATTGCCTTTACGCGGCTTAACATCTACTACTAAGTCAATATTCCTCTGACCGGACTGCTTTTGAATTAATATCTGATACTCGCTAGCGCTGGCTTGGCGTCTAATAAATTCTGGCAGACGATAAGTTAAAATGATTTCCTTATCAGAACCTGGCTCAACCGTAAAGAAAAAATTAAAACTAGTCTTGTCTAGAATAAGATCATCACTAACAGATAAATCACGAGTAGCTTCGTCTACCCCCTGCAAAGAAATAAGCTTACTGCCCCTGGGAACATAGACCCTCGTATAACTGCGATATCTAGTGGTCCGCCAGTCAAAGACTCCTTCATGGTCATAATTAAGCTTCAGGATAGCCTGTAAACCAGAGCCATCTTCTAATAAGCTATAAGTTATATCTTTTCTAACGACCGCATCACTCTTAAAGGCTCCTAAATTAGCGTCAACGACCATTAAATAATCCCCGGTAGTTTTAGCGATTCGGCCATCAGCCCCTAAAACTCCGGCTAAATTTTCCCAGGCGGCGTTAGTAAAATATAGCTGCAGACTTTTAGAGGCGACCTTCTCTTGAATAATAGAAAAAAGTCTCTTCCAGCTGCCGGCTGATAGATTAAATAATCTATCCTTTAATTGGTCCATGAGTTCATTCACTATATCTTTACGATCCCATTGAGAAATATTTTGGTCCTTATAAGCAATTTCCACATTATATTGCAGTAGGGGCTGAAAATTATCTGATTTATAAGTTACTCCTCTAACGGTAATAGGTCCTACTAAATCAATTAAATCAGCCACTAAATCGGGCGTAATGGCTATTACTCCGGTAAAGGGATCTGCGGGCTGGCTAGTAGCGGCCTTCTCACCCATATATATTTCTTGAATTTTTTCAGCTGACTGCGGCCAATCAGCAAACCAGTTGGCGTCACGTAAATACCACTTCTCAACCTTTAAGTATTTTTTAAGTTCCTCTGGCGGCTCTAGCCGCCATTTATCACTTTGCGCCGCTGGCATATCAAGATGATAGCTATCGTCGGTGGCCAATGATAATATTTCGCCATTTTTTATTTCTAGAATACCATAAACACCAATAAACCCGCCGGAAGGACGCAATTCGTCACTATTTTGCATAATAAGAAGAAAGCGGCTGGTAGTTGGGTAACCGGATAAGGCGGGCAGTAATTTAATTAAAGGCGAAGCTGTCTTCATAATAGAAGAAACGCCCCTTAATTCTTCTTTAATGTTGCTAATCTGCCTATAAACAGGCCATAATACGCCTATTTTATGAATTTTATCTAAGTTAAGCAAGGCAATATCAATATTAGCCCTTAGGCCATTAAGCTCGGGCTCCGACTGATAAATCAATTGTAAAAATCTAGCCTTATCTTCTTGGGGTAAATCCTTAAAATTAGAACGTCCCGCGCCGGAACTAATACTACTCAAATCCTTAGCGATAGGAATTATTCTTTGTAAAGAGCGGGTTAAAATATCAGCGGTTTTAAGTAAATACTCTAAATCATTTATCTGAGTTCTGACTAGGCCGATATTTTTTATAATAGAGTTGGAACGACTAGCATCTAAGGCGGCTAAGGCGTCAGAAAAATTATTATGAGCCTCATTAGCCTTAACTTGGGCCTCGTCCCAGGCCTGATTTTGACTAGCCGAAACAGCGGCGCTTAAAACCTCTTTACCTTTTAACCCCTGAGTAGCAGCCTCTCTTAAATTAGAATAAGCGCTGCCTAAAAGTATAAGCATTAGTACCAGGGCGGCCAGCGCAGCTAAAATGATGTATTTTAGGGCAAACCAAATCTTGAGCCAAACCGATAATATTTTTTTCTTTATCATAGGCTAGATTTATTTTTTTCCAAATTATCAAGCAAAACTAGGGTTTTCCCTTCCAATATATTATATAAAAAAATGTCCATTATTTCACGCCTATAACGGAACTCTTTTTCATCCATAATGGTATAATTTATCTCTCGGCCCAAGTCATTTTCCAGTTCCTTAATTAATTTCAAAAAAGCTGGCCGACGGATAGCGCCAACTATTAAAAGGTCGGTTTGAGCTTCTGGATAATTAGTAAATAGGCCGGTCAAAGCTAAAAATTTAGGCTCACAAATTTTTTCCAGTCCAATCAAAAATTTTTGACTGAACATAATCTGTGCCTTTACAAACAAAGCTTTTATTTCCGGGTAAAGCAAGAATTTAGTATTAGCGCTATAAAATTTATTCACCAATTCTTTCTTCTTATTTTCTTCTTTGCTAGCCGCCACTTCTTCAATAATCAGCCCGAATTTAAGCAAATTTTCTAATTCATGGCGCAAAGATACCAGCGGTAAAGAAAAATCACGGGCAATAGCCTGAGGTTGATATTTTTTTTCCGGATAAAGCAGAAAAAGATTAAGAATTTTTACCCTCAGCACTGAGCCGAAAATAGCGTCAAGCATATTTCTTTATTTATGAATTTATAGTATAATATTCGTGAGAAACAGTCAAACTAAAAAATAAGTCTCCAACCCTTATTTCCTATGTATAACAAGACCGCTTCAATCATCCTCAACTCTGCTAAAACGACGGGGTTAAGTGATGTTTATGTCGCTCAGCCAGATTCGCTTAAAGAAAATTTAGCGGGAAAAATATTCATCCTCGCTGAAATAGGCGGCAAGAAAACCGATGGCCGTAAAATTTTTGATTTTCTGATAAGCTCCCTAGAAAATAACTACTATAATGACGAAAAAATATTATTTCGCGATAAAATAGAAGGCTTAAAAATAGAGAATATTTTTGAAGCCGCCATTACCAAAAGCAATAAGAATCTCACTGATTTTTTGACAGACGAAAAAATAAAGCTTAATCCGGCCGCTACCAATATTACCATCGGCGTTGTTTATGAAAATAAAATACATTTTGCTAACTTCGGACGCAACCGCGCCCTATTAATTTACCGCCATGGCAGCGATTACGAGTTAATAAATGTTGAGGCGAGCGCTTCCGAGGCTAACGAAACGGCCGGCCTAGATACGGACGCGACTCAATTAAAAATACCTAAACTTTTCTCTTCGGTAATAAGCGGCGAGGTGCCAGTTGGTTCATACTTCGTTTTTGCTAGTGAATCATTGCCAGAATATCTCTCCGGCAAAGAAATGATTAATATTATTACTAAACTCCCTCCTATTACCGCCGCGGAGCAAATCAAGAATGTCCTCTCTAAAATAAACACCTATGTTCCCTTCTTAGGAATAATTATTAAGAATACTACTGGCTTATCCGGCCAAGAAACTAGAGAAGAAATTGAAGATAACTCCTCTGCTCATAGTTCTATTTCGTCCCTAAATTATACGGAGCAAAAAACTGAACAAATGTTGGCTCCCGCCGGCCTAATTAATTTTTCCAAAATAGCTAAAAATATTGGACGGATATTAAAAGGCTTGAGGCCCAACTTAGTGCCGGCTCTTAAGAAATATCATAAACCATCAAATGACGAAAATCAGCCGCCGCTAGACCTAGGGACTGTAAAGAGCCTTAATATGGCCCGGTCGGATTCCTTTTTAATTAAAGAAAAAATATTCTTCAAGAAAAAAACTGGACGCTTAAAAGCTTCTTTTAGCCAATTTACTGCTGGGCTAAAGGGGTTATTCAATGCCCAGCTTTGGTCAGGGTTCATTTCCAATCTGCTCAACTGGTTCAAAAGCCTTAACAGTAAAAATAGATTATTGTTTGTTTCACTTAGCTTAGTAATAATTATTTTTGTGGGCAGCATCTTCATTACTAACTGGCGCCAAGATAGAAAAATTGCCCAAACTAATTTTAATAATTTAGTAACATCTATACAAGATAAAGGCAATGAAATAGACTCGCACCTCCTCTATAATGACGAGGCCGGGGCTGCTAAAATATTGACCGAGGCTCAATCACTGCTAGCCTCCCTGCCTAAAGAAAAAACCGACCAGCAAAAAGTTTATGACGAATTAGCGGAAAAACTCCGGGTCAATCAAGAGAGGCTACAAAAAATTATCCGTATTAGCCAAGCTGCTAAAACTAATGACTTAGCCGGGATGGGTATAAATAATCTGATCTTTTCCGGTGGCAAACTATACGGCGCCAGCGGACCGGTCATCTATGAATTAACGGCTAATTCCGCTTCATCAACTAAACTAGATATTAAAGGCGCGAATAATCTCATGAATCCTCTTTCTAATTCCAAAGATCGTCTATACTATTGGGATAATGATGCGGTTGTCCAATTCAATATTAAAACTAAAGCTAGCACTCGCACGACTGTGCCAAATTTAGACCCCGCGGCCGGACTAACTAGCTTTAAGATATACCAGGATAAATTCCTTTATATTATCGCTAAAAATAATAATCAGATTTATAAATATGCCAAAACGGCTAGCGTCTATGGCTCAAAAAGTGATTGGCTGAAAGAAGTTATTGATCTGAGCCAGGCCGTTGATTTATATATAATTGATGGCGATATCTATGTCTTAAAAAATAATGGCGAAGTAATAAAATTATTCATGAGTAAAAAAGCCGATTACCAATCCGCCCTTATCTCGCCAGCCGTCACTAACGCCAGTAAGCTAATTGTTGGCTCTAACTACATATATATATTTGAAGCTAACTCTAAGCGCCTGATAGTCCTAGCTAAAAAAGATGGCAAACTTATAAATCAGTACCAAGTAGATTCCTTAGCCCAACCTAAAGATCTAGCTATTGATGAACCAGGCAAAACAGCCTACTTCTTGGACGGCGAAGCAATCTATAAAATTAACTTAAATCAATAAATAACTCCGATATAATAAAATAAGATACAAAAAACGCCCGTATAAACGGGCGTTTTTATAAGTTTACTAGAAATTATTTCAAAGTTACCTTAGCACCGGCTTCTTCTAATTTCTTCTTCATTTTTTCCGCCTCTTCCTTCTTAACGCCTTCCTTTAAAACTTTCGGAGCGGCATCAACTAAGTCTTTAGCTTCTTTCAATCCCATCTCAGTCAATTCGCGAACTGCTTTAATGACGTTGATTTTGTTGGCACCACCTTCAGTGATTTCCACATCAAAGCTATCCTTTTCCTCAACCGCAGCGGCGGCACCAGCGGCTGGAGCCATCATCATGGCTGGAGCAGAAGCGCTTACGCCAAATTTATCTTCTAAGATCTTAACAAGCTCCGCTAAATCAAGGACGCTCATTTTTTCAATCTCGCCAACTAATTTTTCAAATTTAGCCGGCACTTCTACGTTTTTTTCTTCTGACATAAATTTATAATTATTATATATTAATTAATTATTATTTTTTTCTTCAATCGCCTTTAAAACATTAAGTAAATTTTTAATATTTCCAGCCATCACATTAACAAAGCCGGAAATAGGCGCATTCAAAGTTCCGACCAATCTGGCATATAACTCAGTCTTGCTTGGTAATTCAGATAAGGCTTCCACCTCTTTTTTAGAAAGCAATTTTCCGCCTAAAATACCTCCCAGGAAAAAAATTTTACCCTCTTTTTCTTTGTCTTTACGGAAAGTGCCTAGGACTTTAGCTGGCGCTACCTCATCCTCATAAGAAAATATGGCCGCTACCTTCCCGTCAAAATCGCGGACATTAATGTCTAATTTATTTTCTTTTAAAGCCAAGTTCATCAAAGTTTTCTTAGCAACATAGTACTCGCTGTTTTCATTTCTTAATTTGGCGCGCAAAGTTTCATTATCTTTAACACCAAAAGCGTTAAAACCAGCAAAAACTACTGATTTAGATTTTTTAATCTTTTCGTTTAAATCGCGAAAGATTTCTCCTTTTTGGATCTTATTCTTAGGCATATTGTTTTTTATGGCCCAAAGGGCTTAAGCAGTAATTAATAAAAAATCCGTGACAAACCACAGATTCATAAAAATACTAAATTATAGTATTATTACCTCGGCAAGTCTTACAGGCTTTTTAGGGCCCAGCTGGCTGTCTGTGGTAGTATTTGATTATGCTAGTATAATAGCAAATTAAGATATTTTGTCAAGACCCCCTAAAGGCCTATTTCTAGGGTATATTTGATATTTGACATTATTATATAAATATGTTTAAATATAAGGAAAAATAATAGTTATTTCAAAACAAAAAGGAAATAGACCAATGGAAAAAACATTGTTCGTATTCTATGTCGAACAGATATCTGCCGATGTAGAAAAGGCTCTGACGAGCGAACCGGGGTTCTCATATAATACCGAGCATGTATCGGAAAAAAATGTGTCTCCAATATTAGGAGAAGTGCTTCACAAGCTCAGGAAAGAGGGGCATAAGATCGTCCTGATAAGCAAAAAGCCATTTAGCGAATTTTCAAACAAGGAAATAGCTTTTATTTCCTTGAACTTTGACCAGACCCTAGTCGGCGGAAAAGATTTTGATAAGATAACCTTCAAAGTAGATAATTTCAAAGAAAATAATACCGTCTTTATTAGCGACGAACCGGAATTTCTGGGAAGAGTCTCTAGACTCAGCAGAGTAGTCGGAATTACTAGCCAGGATGCTGGTTATTCTGACTTCTCAAAGGAGGGGGTCAGGGAGCTCATTAACGGGTTCGCCCATTTACCGAGCTATCTCTTGCAAAAGATAGCTTGAACGGATAGTTTAAAGGTTGCAAAAAAGCCGCTGTTTTAAAACAACGGCCTTTTTTATTTTCTCAATTGAGAAGTTCTGGGCTATTTTACCTCGTACATCAAAGTTACTTCAACTTTAATTTCGTTCTGCCCGGTCTGTATATTAGGGCTAGTCAAAACTTCCATGCGTCCAGTCCCCATATCTAATTTGGCGTTAGAATAGGCCATAGGGCTTACAAATGGCTCAGAACTTTCATAAACGCTCTTAACTTCGCCTAATTTCATGCCAGACTGCTCAGCAATCAGGGCCGCCTTCTCTTTAGCCTTTTGAATAGCTAATTCCCTAGCCTGATTCTTCAAAGCATATTCATCATCAATAGTAAAACTGATATTGCCAATTTGGTTAGCGCCCTTTTCGGTGGTTTTAGCAATAACATCGCCAATCTTATTTAAGTCTCTAATTTTTAGAGTTAAATTCTGTGAGACTTCATAACCGATTAATTGCTGGCCGGTTTTATCGGTCCAATTATAAACTGGGGTTAAATTATAGCCGGAGGTTTTAATATCCTTTTCATCAATATTTAGTTTCTTTATTTCTTGGATAATTTCATCCATTTTGGCCGTGCTTTCTTTAGTCGCTTCAGCGGCGGTTTTCTTAGCGCCAGTCTTTAAACCCACTTCTAAATTAGCGATATCGGCCTTGGCATAGACAGTGCCGGAGCCGGTAACCGAAAACCTATCTTCATTTTTGGTTTTATTAGCCATCACTAAAGCCACGATGACTACAGCCGCTACCGCTAATATTCCTAGAGTAGCTAGCCAGACATAACTTTTTTTCATACGTTTATATTTATTTATTAATTAATTATTTTAATAATTCCCTGATCGGCGTCTATTTCAACTAATTGGCCATTCTTTAAAGTCTTAGTGGCATGTTTAGTTCCGATTACACAAGGCTTTCTTAACTCACGAGCCATAATGGCGGCATGAGATAAAATTCCACCTGAATCAGTTATAAAGGCGGCGGCTTTTTTCATGACCGGTAAAAATTCTGGGCGAGTCATTCCAGTTACTAATATCTCACCCTTTTTAAAACTAGCACTTTCTTGCTTAGGCTTAGTAATAATATGGACTATTCCCTGAACTTTCCCGCCGTAAGCTGAGCTCCCCTTAATTATCTTTCCTAATTTTTGCGGTATCAAAAAATTTTCTATTTTAGCGGCTGAGCTACCAGATAATAATTTATATTCGCCGCGCTCAAATAAAACAGCCGATAAATTATATCTGGCTGATAATATTTTTTTATCAGGTAAAACTCCTTTAGAAAAATATCTAGTTAACTCTTTAATATCGGCTGATAAAACTTGACTGACTTCGTATCCGGAACGGCGGGCAATGACTTTAGCTACTGCTTCCATAAAATTTTCCGTATCTCTAAATACTGGCTCTGCGAAAAGCCTGGCCTCCTCTAAGACCGGCAAAAAATTTTTGAGCTGTTTTGGCGAAAGATAATCAACCATGTATTTAACGCACAAATGCGGCAAATAATAACCACCAATTAAGTTCCAAAATTCCTTATAGGATTTTTGATCTATATCTTGTGGTTTATGAACAGCAACAAAATCAAGAACCTGCTTAGTCTTAAGCTTTAAAATAACAGCTAAATTATTAATATATTTTTTATTCCGTTTAACCTCAGCCACTAAACGTCCGCCCAGATTATCCTTATCAATATTGCTAACCCAACAATCAGTAATTCCCCGGCGATGAACATATATAACCCGCGGATAGACTGGCCGGTCGGCCACCCGAATAGTCGTGGTCCACTGATGTCCAAAATTAATATCGGAGTGGAGGCTCCATTTCCCCGACCAAACTTGCAGCCAATCAGAGCGTTTCCTAAAGTTATCAATTTTCATAAACTTAAATAGCCTCTTTAATCTTCTGATCTAAAATAGTGCGATCAGCAATTATTTCATCTAATAATTCGGGCTTAACTGACCAAGATTTATCATGATAGGTAACCAATATTTCTGGCTGACCATTTTGAGATGATAATTTAATTGAATAACCATCATTAAACTGAAAATTATTCTGATCGGGCAAATTTTTAATAAATTCTAAAACGGCCGCACGACCTTCTAGCTTATCAATAAGCTTTAACAAAAAATTTTCCACGGTCGCGCCATGCGAACCAAGAAAACGTTGCATTTCGTTGCCATGTTTAGCATAATCTTTTTTCTCGTCTTCGCCGCGCTCCTTATCAGTTGCGACCACCTTTTCCCAATTAGGTAATATTTGCAAATATTTTTTAACTATCTCAGCGGTATTGGCGGCTGCTCGTGAATAAGCGGTAGATTCTTTATCCTTAGCTTCAACTGCTAAATCATCACTCTCTTCTACCAAAAATCTCAAAGTATCTTTAACTTTAAGAAAATGATCCATGCCCACTTCATTAAATTTCTGGCTCCCTTCCCAATTAAAGTTTAGACGTTCATCAACAATCTTTTTTGATCCGACCGGTAACTTCTCTTTAATTAATGCCTCAATATCTTCTAGTGTGCTACTAGCTGTAATTTCCTCTTGATTAGTTAAAAGCTGGCGATAAGCGGTTTCCTGGGCGCGATCGCGCGGTGAACCGTAAGCCAAGCCGACTTCTGGGTCAGGATTACGGTCTTTGCCGGCTTCTGTAGCCATTACGCGACCACCATCCGGCCCCTCAGTCAAACGACGATTATACTCCTGCATGCCAGCTGTCTGCGGCCCCTGTTTACTATGGCGAAAAAACTCTAAACGAATACTGGCGGGACTTGCTGTTTCCTGCTGTTCTTTCCCATGGCCAGCAAAAATTTTCTCTAGAGGATTCATAGAATTAAAATTAGATTATTAAACTAATTAAATTTTAGCAATTTTCTTGGGATATTTCAAACTTTTTTTACGTCCCCGATTAGCAAAACGATGTGCCTCTTCCCTAGCTTTAAGCAAAATTGGTTTAATATTTTCCGCTAAATCACGCAGGGATTTATTACTGCCAGCCGCAAAAACTAATTTATCGCTACCAAACTTAGAAATTCCGACCAAGGGGACACTAATATTATTGGCTGAGAGAACTCGTGATAAAAAGCTTATTTGCGGCGTACCGCCATCTATCATAACTAAATCCGGTCTAGGCCACTCTAGATGCTTAAAACGACGCAATAAGACTTCGGCCAAGGCTCTTTCATCATCACCCGCCGGAGCTTCTTTTATTTTAAATAAGCGATACTCTTGCTTAATCGGCTCATTATTTTCAAATACCACCATTGAGCCATAGGTTTCCTTGCCCTGTAAGTGAGAAATATCATAGCCCTCTAAACGGCTGACTCTTTCTTCGCCCAGATTTTCTTCTTTAGTTAATAAAGAAACGTCCTGAAGATGTTTTAAGGCCTTTATCTTATCAGGATTTTCTTTCATTAATTTTTTAATTAAACGCTTCTTTTCTCCCGATAAAAGCAAAATGATATTATTGATGTTCTGGCGATACTCCTTGGCGTTAATAGCTCCAACGCAAGCGCCTGGACAAAGACCAATTTGATAATCAAAACAAGCTCGACCGCTACTAGGCTGGCAATTGCCATAAGGAAAAACCCGGCGAATTAAGCGTAAGGCATTTTGCAGAAGATAAAAAGATTGATAAGGACCAAAAATCTTGGCCACCCTGGAGCCAGAAAACTTTTTTAAATCAGTGCCACGGACAATTAGCGGTTTAGCAAAATCAGTTTTAGGTATAACCACATAAATAAAAGATCTATCATCGCGATCAACTATATTATACTTGGACCAATACTTTTTAATGTTTTTAGCCTCTAAAATAATCGCCTCTAGGATAGTTTCGGTAACTTCATATCTGATATCACTGGCGGCTGCCACCATTTCCGCAATACGGGGACTGATATTCTTCTGGAAATACTGGCTAAGACGATTACGAAGGCTAGTCGCTCGTCCAACATACAAAACTTTCTTATTTTTGTCTAACCAAAAATAAACCCCTGGTTTTTTAGGGATGGATTTAAGTTTATCTTTTAGCTTTGAATTGGTAACCATGCTGGGACAAATCTACTTTATTATTTATAATAATTACTCCTTCGCTCTTAAGCATTTTTATTTTTTTATTAGACCCCGAAGCAAATCCGCCGATCTCACCATTAGACCGAACGACGCGATGGCAAGGAACTTGCGGAGCATAAGGATTTTTATTTAAGGCATTACCGACAGCGCGACTAGCCTTAGCTTGCCCCATAGCAATAGCAATGCTCTGATAAGTAGCCACTTTTCCTTTAGGAATCTGGGCGGTTAATTTGTAAACCCGATCCGCAAATTTCAACTTCATATGTTAAACCCTAATTAACTGATAAAACCAATTAATAAGCTGCTAATTATAGCCAGAGCCGATCCTAAGTATTGGGCTGGCCTTATTTTCTCTTTATTAATAAGAACGCCCAGGATTATAGCCACGACGATATAGCTTTCAGTAATGGCGATGGTAATTGATAATTCTTCTTTAGCCACGGCAAAAGCATAAAATAACCAAGCGCCTAAATCTATCACTGCGACTATTAGTATTAACCGCCAATGCCCAAAACTTTGTTTTACAAAATTCTTAAAATGATTTTTCTTAAAACGGCTAATATAAATCAGACAAATCATCCCGCAAGATAACCAGGGGAACCAAATGGCCATTAACGGACTCAAAGACTTAGCTTGATCAGCGGAAAAAAAGTTAACAAAGGCAATGAGCAACCCGGAAGCAATCGCTAATAATGATCCTTTTTCTAAAAAATCCCGATGATGGATATTCTTAAAATTTACTGAAGCCAAAACTATTCCGACAAACACTGAAGTAACTAAAGCTACTTGCAAAAAATTTAGTCTTTCCTGGAAAGCTAAAACACCTAATAAAATAGTAAGCGGCAATTCAATAGCCATAATCGTCTCCATAACCGCTAGCTTACCAATCGCCAAAGCCTTGAAATCCAGTAGCCCGGCTGTAAATGTTACAGCCCCTAGAAAAATCAAAAAGATTACATTAGTTCTAGTTAAATTTAATCCTTCATATAAAATCAGCGGAATTAAAATAATAGCGCCCAGGACAGTAATCCAGGCTAAGGTTTCTAGACTGCCAATTTTCTTGACTGTTTTCTGAATTAAAAAATCCGCTATTCCCCAACCAAACATCGCCCCAAAGGCTAGGATAATTGATAAACTCATAAATTATTTTAAATATTCTTTAAGATATTTCCCCGTCACACTCTTTGGTTCGCGGGCGATGTCTTCCGGCTGGCCGCTAGCAACTAGCCGGCCGCCGTCCTCACCGCCATCCGGGCCCAAATCAATAATATAATCCATGGCCTTAAGCATGTGCATGTTATGCTCAATTACTAAAACTGAATTCCCTTTTTCCACTAGCTTATTTAAAACTCCTAGTAGCATATCAATATCATGATAATGCAGGCCTGTAGTCGGTTCATCTAAAAGATATAGGGTTCTTTTGCCTAGCGTATGAGTCAGTTCCTTAGCGATTTTAACGCGCTGGGCTTCGCCGCCCGATAAAGTCGTGGCGCTCTGACCAATTTTAATATAACCTAACCCCACTGAAGCTAACACTTTGAGCTTATCAGTAATTAAATAATTGCCATCAAAATAAGTAATGGCCTCATCAATTGTCATGTCTAGCACCTCGGCAATATTCTTTCCCTTATATTTTACTTGTAGGGTTTCCCGATTAAAACGCTTGCCACGACAGACTTCGCATTCTACCAAAACCGGGGGTAGGAAGTGCATCTCTATTAGGTTAGCCCCGGCCCCTTCACAGGCCTCACAGCGCCCACCTGGGCGATTAAACGAGAATCTAGAGATAGAATAGCCTCTTTCCCTGGCTTCAGGCAGAGAGGCAAAAAAATCACGGATTGGAGTAAATATGCCGGTATAAGTAGCCGGATTAGACCGCGGCGTTCGCCCGATGGGTGACTGGTCAATAACAATGACCTTATTAATATATTCGGCTCCCTTTATTTCCTTAACTTCTTCTAACTTAGCCTTACCCGGCCTATTCTTAATATGGGTGATATTTTTATATATGACATCATATAAAAGCGATGACTTGCCACTACCAGATACACCACTAATTCCGACCAAACGACCTAAAGGAATATCTAAATTTACATTCTTTAAATTGTTAGCGTAAGCACCTCTGATTTTTAGACTACCATGGTTTTGTTCTCGTCTCTTCTCTGGCAAATCAATAGATCGCTCGCCATTCAGATATTGGAGAGTTAAAGACTCTTTAAAAGCCGTTTTATTTTTTTTATCATTCAGTAAATTCTTAGTTTCGCCAATCGCCACAATCTCACCGCCGTGTACGCCGGCTAATGGCCCTAAATCAACTAAATAATCTGATTCTAATATTGTCCGCTCATCATGCTCAACAATGATAACGGTATTTCCCTTATCACGTAACTTTTTTAGAGTATCAATCAAACGCTCAGTATCGCGTTCGTGCAGCCCGATAGTCGGTTCGTCTAAAACATATAAAGTTCTTGATAAATGGGAACCGATTTGCGATGATAGGCGGATACGCTGCGCTTCGCCGCCTGATAAAGTATGGGCCTCCCTTTCTAAAGAAATATAATGTAAACCCACTTTTAATAAAAACTCTAAACGACTAATAATCTGAACGACGACATTTTCCGCGATAGCCAGCTGACGTTTAGTCATTTTTTCATAATACTTATTGAAAAAATCTAAAGTCTTGTTAATCGGCAATTTAGCCACTTCGGCAATATTCTTATTATTAACTCGGACCGATAAAGCTTCTGGCCTCAGTCTTTCCCCTGAACATTTAGGACATTTTTCATCCTTAAAAAAATCTACTCGTCCCAGACCAGTGCATTCCGGACAAGCGCCATGGGGAGAATTAAAAGAAAAAAGGCGCGGCTCAACTTCAGGAAAAGAAAAATTGTCATTAGGACAGGTCCAGTTAGACGATAATAAAAACTCCTGATTTTTATATTTAGCAATTACTAACCCTTTACTATACTCTAAAGAGTTTTCCACGGCCTCAAATAAGCGGGTCTGATCGCTTAACATTATCTTATCAATCACAATATCAATATCATGCTTTTGTTTTGGTGATAATTTTATTTGATCACGCAAAGAATGAAGCTGTCCGTCTACCCTGGCCTCGCTATAGCCCAAACCGAGATAATTATATAAAAGCTGATAATATTCCCCTTTGCGGTCGCGGATAACCGGCGATAATATTTCCACATATTCCTGTTTCTGCTCCTGGCCGCGATTAATAATAATATCAACCATTTCCTCAACGGTTAACTTTTCAATTTTAGTTCCGCAAACCGGACAATATACTTCTCCTACCCGAGCATAGAGAACGCGCAGATAATCATAAATATCGGTTAGAGTTCCGACGGTGGAGCGAGGATTGTGCGATAAGGCTTTTTGATCAATAGAAATAGAAGGGGCTAAACCAATTATTTCATCAACATCAGCCGGCTTTTTCTGGCCCAAGAATTGACGCATATAGGGCGACAGGGATTCAACGTACTGCCTCTGTCCTTCCGCAAAAATCGTATCAAAAGCCAACGACGATTTGCCGCTTCCCGAAACGCCAGTAATAACTGTCAGTTTATTATGCGGTATTTCTAAGTTTATATTTTTTAAATTGTGCATCCGCGCGCCGCGGATTATCATTTTTTCTGACATGATTTTATTTCAAGACTAGTCTATTTAATAAAAGGGTTAGGACCATCAAAAGTCACTTTACCAATAGTATTAATATTATCACGATCTAAACCATATTTTTTATTATATTGAATATCCACTGAACCAAATACCGCCCTACTATAATCAAAGCTTAATTTAGCACTAACTTTTTTTACCTCCTCCTCAGAATTTCCTTCTATTTCTACATAAGGCTCTAAATATGGCCATTCATCAATAACTACTTCAACTCCATCAAGATCCCAAATTTCTCGACGGCTTTCCTGATAGGCTTTTTCCTGGCAGCCCAAGGATTTTAATAAAGCGATGCCCTCGGAAAAACTATCAATATATAAACAAGTTTCTTTTTGATCATCTATTTTATCGCCATCAATTATTTTTAAACTTAAGCTCACCTTATCACCCTCATCCCTAACTCTGAGCCAGCCGCCCTTAATTTCATGACCAGACGGCAGAGTAAAATTTAAACGCTTCTGCAAAAATTCTGGTTTTATTAAAACCGCGCCAGCTTGTTTAAGCCGACCCCTTATTTCATCTTTATCAATATTCGTAAAAGTAGCTTCGTACTCAATCATATAATTAAACAAAAATTATTTTTCCGCCGCGTCCAAGAATTCTTCTATCTTTTTAGTAATATTTTGCGGCGTTATATTATACTTCTTATTATACTCTAACTGTTTTTTACGTCTCCTATCCGCTTCTTTCATGGCCCGACGCATTGAACCGGTAATCTTATCAGCATACAAGATAATTTTTCCCTTGACGTTACGGGCAGCACGACCCATGGTTTGCATCAAAGATGTCTCACTACGCAAGAATCCCTCTCTATCAGCATCTAAAATCGCGACTAAAGTAACCTCAGGCAAATCCAAGCCCTCCCGCAAAAGATTAACGCCGATAAGAACATCAAACTTCCCCTCTCGGAAATGCCTTAAAATATCGGTCCGTTCAAAAGTCTTAATATCGGAGTGAAGATAGTTAGACTTAAAGCCTTGGCCATTCAAATAAGTATTTAAATCTTCAGCTTGCTTCTTAGTTAAAGTATTAATAATCGCCCGCTCGCCTAGGGAGGCAATCTTGCTAATTTCTTTCATGACATCATTAATCTGGCTATAATTTTCTTTCTTATTAAATACCGGCCTAACTTCCACTTCCGGATCAACTAGACCGGTCGGACGTATGACCTGTTCGGCAATATTTTTAGAATATTTCAATTCAAAATCTCCAGGAGTAGCCGTCGTAAATATTACCTGCCCTATCCTTTCTTCAAATTCATTAAATTTTAAAGGGCGATTATCAAGCGCGGACGGCAAACGCCAGCCATACTGCGCCAAAATTTTCTTACGCGCCTGATCGCCATTATACATACCCCTAACCTGCGGCACGGCAATATGCGACTCATCAATGATCGTTAAAAAATCCGGCCTACCGTCTTTCCAGGGAAAATAAGCTAATAGAGAATCAGGCGCCTCGCCCGCTAATTTGCCAGTTAAATGGCGCGAGTAATTCTCAATGCCATGGCAATAACCAAGGCTACGGAGCATTTCCATATCATAGCGAGTTCGTCTTTCTAGTCTTTCCGCTTCTAGCAGTAATCCTTCTTTTTTAAAATAAGCTAAACGGTCTTTTAATTCTTCCTGGATATTTTTAATAGCGGCTTCTATCTGCGGTTTAGTGGATACGAAATGTTTAGGCGGAAAAATAACTATTTCTTCCAAATTGCCCATGATATTTTTAGTCGTATTATCAATTATTGATAAATCGCTAATGCTCTGGCCGTTTAATTCTAAGCGATAAATAATATTTTCAGACATTGACCGTATTTCAAAAACATCACCGCGTACTCTAAACTCACCTCGGCTTATTTCTCCGCTCGTCCTGGTAAACTGAATCTTAATTAATTGTTTAATTAAATCAGTTCGCACCATGGGTTTACCTTTTTCCAAAACCAATTTTGCTTCTAAATAAGTAGAGGGGACGCCGAGATTATAAATACAAGAAACCGAAGCGACAATAATAACGTCTCGGCGAGAAACAAGGGCCGAGGTTGCGCCATGCCGCAAACGGTCTATTTCCTGGTTAATCATGGCCTCTTTATCAATATAAGTGTCGGTAATAGGCAAATAGGCCTCCGGCTGATAATAGTCGTAATAGGAGACAAAATAATGAACGGCATTCTCCGGGAAAAAGTTCTTATATTCTCGGTAAAGCTGAGCGGCTAAAGCTTTATTAGGCGCCATAACCAAGACTGGCCTATCCCCAGCGGTAATCAAATTAGCGGCCGTAAAAGTCTTACCGCTGCCCGTTACGCCTAAAAGAGTCTGATAACGCAGACCCTTGTCTAATCCCGCTTGCAGCTTCTTAATTGCGGCTGGTTGATCGCCAGCGGGTTTAAATTCTGAATGTAATTTAAACAATTTAGCCATAGCCAGATATTATAGCGGGATTATTGAGGAAATTCAACTATTATGATTAACCAAATTCTATTTTAAATCAGCCGGACAAAAGCCGGCTGATTTGTCTAAAAAATTATAAACCAATGATTTACTTCAAGCCGAAAACAGTCTTAACGGTAATCATAACTTCCTTATCAATACTAGAGGTATCATAAGAGCCATAATCAGAAACATCAATTGAACCGACTGGCATTACTTGTACCACGCCCATAGAGACAGATTTAATCGCGTCCACGCCCCGATCACTACTTTCGGCAATGGCTTGAGCTCTATTTTTAGCATCTTTAATTGCCTCTGGTAATAAGGAAACTCTTAACTCAGGTAATTTAGAGTAATAATATTCAACCGGATTAGCGGAGAATATTATTCCCTTCGCTGCTAACTGGTCGCTGCTCTTAGCTATTTCCTTCATCTTTAAAACATCATCAGATTTTATCTGAACATTCTGGACTAAATTATATTCCTTAGGCGCATTCTGGTCATTCTTCCAAATTTCATTCATGAAAACCGGTGAGATTTCAATATCCTTAAAACCCTTTTCCACAAAAAAAGCATTAACTACTTTTTCATCGTTCTTCATGCTAGCATAACCATCTTTAAGCTGATCCTTAAAAACAGAACGAGAAAAATTAGCAGTCCAGCGAGCCGAATCAGCCGTTACTTTTTGCTTGGCTGAACCGGACACGGTCAACACATTATCTAATTTTTTAACATCTAGAAAAGTCCGAGCTACTATCGCTGAGGCAATAATCAAACTCAAGCCGAGGATTACGCCATAAGCAATAGACTTATTATTGTTTTCCATATTTTTATCAATTACTTTATTTACTTATTAAGCAAAGCTCTGGTTCCTGGCCCGACTACGCCCAGAGTCTGCAATTTATTCTTTTTCTGATAAGCTTTAACCGCCTCATAAGTCTGAGCTCCAAAAGTACCGGTTATTGGGCCGGAATAGACTCCTTCATACTTCAAGCGAGTCTGCAGGGCGGTAACATCCGCCCCCTTAGAGCCTACTGTCAAATAACGTGTAAACTTATATTTTGGTTTAACCGGTTTATTAGTAGCGCCCGTATTTGCGGAGTTGCCAGCATTACTATTTCCGGTATTACCGGTTACCGATGAGCCACCAGTTGAAGCGCTAACCGCGTTAACAGTAACCGCTAAAGAATTACAGCTATTAGAAGCGGCGCAAACTGATAAAACTGCGCTCCCTTGGCTCTTTCCTAGTAATACTAAGCTGCTGCCATTAACATTAGCTTGGACTATGGTTGGATTAGAATTTGACGAAAGGCTATAACTAGTACCAGTTCCTCCCGTAATAGTTATAGTTGAACTCTGGCCGACAGAAATTGTCGGATTAACCTGGCTAAAAGTCGGGGTAGAAACCGTGGAAGCATTGGAAGCCACTACTACATATAAAACGCTGCACTGACCGCCGGTCTGGCAAATGGTAGCATTAGCGCTGCCAGGGCTTAAAGCAGAGACCTTGGCCTGGGAACCAGTGACGGTTATAGAAGCAACATTAAGGTTATTACTAGTAGAAACATAGTATCCACCATTACCAAACAAAGAAATATTAGCATCAGCGCCAACATTCAAAGATAGATTATTATTACTAAAAGTTAATTGACTACTAGAGCTAACGCCATTAACTAAAACTGATAAATTAGTGCAGGCACCGGCGGCCGAGCAGACGCTAAGCGAAGATGACCCCGCCGCTAAACCAGTTAGAGTCAAAATATTATTATTTAAATTACTAGAAAAAATACTATTAGAATTTGTATCAGGTAAAATACTATAAGGCATAGTGCCGCCAGAAATAGTAACGCTCACCGCTTGTCCAACCTGCAGCCATAAGCTAGTCTGGCTTAAAGTAATGGGGCCGCTGGTCGCGTAACTAACCGTAGCGCTTAAAGAATTGCAATTACCGCTTGAGGAACAAACAGTGACCGTAGAAGACCCAGCGCTGTTCCCTATTAAAACCAAATTAGTGCCATTAATACTAGCTGATAGGACGTTGGAATTAGAATTTGATGAGATATTATAGTTGCTACCGCCACCTGAAATAGCGACGTTTAAAGTCTGGCCGGTCGTAAGTAAGGGGGCGGTTTGGTTAAAAACTAAAGTAGACGAGCTCACGCTACCAGAACTAGCATTAATAATGCCGCAACCACTCATATCAGACTGACAGACGGTTAAAGCGGCGGTACCACTGTTATTACTAGCAGTTAAAGTTATAACCGCATCTTTTATACTGGCCTGAATAATACTAGGATTGGAATTATTTAAAATAGTATAGCTTCCACTACTATTTAAAATAGTGATCTGGGAACTTTGTCCAGCGGCGATGGTTAAGTTGCTCTGGCTGAAAGTAAGCGTTTTAGCGCCCGAATTCTGGACTGTCACATAGGTGCTAGCGCAATTTGAAGTCGTTCCTAGTGCACACACCGTTACTACTGTTTGCCCATAAGTATTAGCTTTTACAGTTACCTGGCTGCCAGAGATATTAACATTAGCAATCTGTGGGTTAGAATTATTTAGTAAGTACAAAATATTAGTCCCGACATTTCCAACTGTCAGCGTTTCGGATTGGCCGACCGAAAAAACTAAACCAGTCTTATTAAGGGTCAAGGCTCCACCGCTAGAAGCAACTAGGGGCCAACTAACTAAAGAAGATTGCTTGTTATTAACGGCCACATAAACAGAATCATTAGTAATAACATCATAATCGGAAGTACTTATATTAGTTGAGTAATTGCCGCTAGCATTGGTCTTCCCTAAATATCTAACTTGCAAGCCGCCGCTACTCTTATGATAATATAGCAAAATACTGGAGTCAGCATCTCCGTTAGCTACATCCAATTTAACATAATCGCCGTCATTAGTGGTTGATAAGGACAAAACTGGCGTTGCAGCTTGGACTCCTCGCGATAATAACAAGGTGCCAGAGGCAACTAATATAATTGCCATCAAGATGAGCTTGTTTTTCATAATTTTATATTTATTTTAATTGCAAAATTTATTAAGCGAATGAACGCCTAATAAATTAATTATAGCATAAAAAAAGATAAAATAAAAAATTAATTGTTTTCCCTTAAAATTCATGATAAATCTCCCTCTCTATTTGACAAATATTGAGGAATAATGTTATAAATAAGATAAATAATTTAAACAACAACTTTCAGCTGGGCCAGCCTAGCGAGGAGGAAAAATGTTCATTTTAAAAAGAGGGGAGTTTTTCTCTGACGAATATCATATCAGGGAAAAATTAAAAACAGTCTATGGATTGAAACAAGCCGAAAATGAAGACTATTTTAGCTTCCGAAAGAGGAGCTTCTTCATTGTCTGGTCTGGATTCAGCCTGGCCGATGCCATTTCCTTTCTTTTTGGCCCATATAGCCTAGAAGAAAACTGGGAAGGAATGGAAAAGCAAAAGCCAATTGCCCTGGACTTAATGAACCAAGTTAAAAGATATGATGGTAATTTTGAAAAAATTAAAACCATCATTAACGAAATCACCCTTGATCCCTCTATTCCTGAAGAGCTATTAGCAAAATAAAGAAAAGGCTGTCTAAACAACAGCCTTTTTAAATTAACCTTAAACTAATTTTAAACAGCCTTTTAACCGATTATCTTTGATATACTATTCTTTTTTAATAACTTTAATATTTCAAACCAAACTAAACTTATAAAAACTACGGCGATAATAAGTAAAAAATCATTTAAGTTAAGCGGGGCCAAACGAAAAAGTTTTGCCAAGAAAGGCACATAGACAACAGCTAAAAGGCAGGTGATTGCCCCGCCAAATATTATAAAAAATATTTTATTAGCCGATAGAATTATCCGATAAATACTGCGGCTCCAAGATAAATTGATTATAATAAGCATTAAATTGCCTAAAACTAAGGCTACAAAGGCAAACGAGCGGGCTTCATATTCACTGCGACCCGACTTAACCGCAAAAATAAACAGCAAAAAAGTCGCGACTAAAGCCGTTAAGCCCTGGATTAGGCTGACTAATACAGTTTGAAAACTAAACATTGGCTGGCGTAAATTGCGGGGCGGCCTTTTCATTATTCCCCGCTCTTCCTTGCCTGATTCAAAAACAGTAGAGCAAGCCGGATCAATGACTAATTCCATAAAAGCAACGTGAGCGGGAAATAATACTATCGGCAAATTAAAAGCGAGTGGCAATATTGACATGCCGGCAATGGGAACATGAACCGCCAGAAGATAACCCATGGCCCTTTTTAGATTATTATATATTCTCCGCCCTAAACGGACCGCTGTAACAATTGAAGAAAAATCATCATTAAGAAGAATAAGAGCCGAGGCCTCGCGAGCGACATCGGTTCCTCTTTCCCCCATGGCGACACCGATATGAGCTGATTTTAAGGCGGGAGCGTCATTCACGCCGTCTCCAGTCATAGCCACAATTTCGTTATTAGCTTTAAGGGCATTAACAATAAGTAATTTCTGCTCAGGAACCACGCGGGCAAAAATATTAATGGTCTTTATTTTTTCCCTAAGCTCCAAATGGCTCATTTTTTCTAAATCAGCGCCAGTCAAATATTTAGTAGGACTTTTAAGGCCAATTTTATTAGCAATAAACTGGGCCGTTCCCGGATAATCGCCAGTAATAACTATCACCCTCATCCCGGCCTGAAAAGCCTCCTGAATTGCCTTAGGAACAGTTGCCCGAATCGGGTCAACAAAACCTAATAAACCAATCAGTTCAAAAGCAAAATCATGCTGATTGCTAGGTAAATTATCATGAGCAAAAACCGCTTTAGCAACGCCTAAAACGCGCAGGCCCTTATCTGACATTTCCTTAACTCTTTCTAGGAGAGCTTGCTTGGCTTCATGATTGGCGTGACATAGTTCTAAAATTGCTTCCGGCGCCCCCTTAGCCGCCACTACCATTCCCTTTTTGCCCTTCGAGTGCCAAACATGAGAAAGAGCTAAAAGTTTTTCCGAAAGGGGATATTCTTTAACTAAAGAAAAATCATGCCCAATAACTTCGGTATTTTTAAGATATAATTCCCCCATCTTATTTAATTCCTTTTCAATCGGGTCAAAAGGATCTTTCTGACTAGCCAGAACTCCGAATTCTAAAAGAGTCCCAAACTTTTTTGGCAATTCGGTTGAGGCAAAATCACTAACTTCATAGAATGAGCCATCCGAATACAAACTACTAAGCTCCATTTTGTTAAGAGTCAGGGTACCTGTTTTATCTGTACAAAGAACAGTGGCCGCTCCCAAGGTTTCTATAGCCGCCGAACGCCTGGTTAAAACTTTTTTCTTAGATATACGCCAAGCGCCTAGCGTCATAAATATTATTAAAACGAGAGGAAACTCTTCCGGCAAAATTGCCATTCCTAAAGTAAGGCCGGCCAAAAGGCCGCTAATTATATCACTCTTAGTAAGAGCATAAAACATCACTACTAATAAACACAGAACAAGGACAACGGCTGCTACGGAACGGACTATCTTATCAGTTTCCTTTTTTAAAAGAGTGTCCTCCTCTTTAATACTTTCCAGACTTTTACCAATTTTCCCAATTTCCGTATTTAGGCCAGTCCGACTTACTCTCGCCGTCCCTCTCCCGCCAGTCACTAAGGAACCGGAATAAAGAAAAGGCAAGCCGTCCCCGCCGGGTCTCTTATCAGACATCACGCCATCCCATTCTATCTTTCTAACCGGCACTGACTCTCCAGTTAAAAGAGATTCATCAACTGATAAATTTTCACAAGATAAAATAACGGCATCAGCCGGAATACGATCACCCTCCCGAATAATAATAATATCGCCCCTAACCACTTCCCTCCCGGCAATTCTTTTTTCTTGGCCATCTCTAATAACCAGGGCCCTGGGGCTAGATAAATCCCTTAAAGCCTCTAATGTCCTTTCAGTTTTTCTTTCTTGATAAAAGGTTATGGCAATAACTACAAATATACAAAAAAGAAGCATCAAGGCATCAGACATTTCTCCTAGGCCGACATATATCATTCCGCTTACTAAAAGAAGAATCAGAATTGGCTCTGATAAAACCTTAAATAAAATAGCGAAGCCACCCTGCTTTTTTTGCGAAGGCAGTTCATTAAAACCATCAGCGGCTAAATTCTTATCAACTTCAGCCTGGGATAGCCCCTCAAAGTCTTTAATATTTATCATAGACTAATTATCTATTTATCTTTGCGCTAAAATATAAAACATGGCTATAGCCGTCCAAAGCTGCTTATAGCCGAACTGGGCCCCAGTTTGAGTATAGGTAGTGATTCCGGATGGGCCATCATCGGCCGCTCCGGTAATTAGACCTGACCCTAAAATTTTTAAAAATTTCTTCACCTTCGTCAGAATTTTATACATAGTCATTTATAGCTTAAAACACTTATTTTTCTTATAGATATATTACCATAAACTAAAAATTTTATTAAACGCCAGGGATAAACTGGAAAAATAAAACAGGCCCCAATGGCCTGATTTAAAAACTATATATTAGTTGAAGGGCGTTCGCGCCGAGAAAATCTTTGCGAGTAGGGCTGGCCTTGTCTAGAGGAAGGTTTAGCTCTTCCAGCAGTGGGGTGAGGAGATGAGAAGCGTCGGCCGCCGCTAGATCGTTCATTAAAAGCATTGCTACCCCTAGGGCTTAAACCATACTGGGTTTTTCTCTTAAACATTTTTTTCTTGCTCGGGGCAACTGGCGGCGTTTGACGTTCACTACCAAGCCTCACAAACTCCGTCCGTTTAATGCTTTTATTAATTAATTTTTCAATTTCGCGAATCTCTTTTTGCTCATAGGCAGTCGCGAAAGTAATGGCTTTGCCGACTTGTCCGGCTCGGCCGGTGCGGCCGATTCTATGGACATAATCCTCAGAGTTATCTGGTAAATTATAGTTAATTACCAACTCAATAGCATTAATATCTAAGCCGCGCGCTGCTACATCAGTGGCTACTAAAATGCGCTCCTTTTTAGATTTAAAATCATTCAAAGCCGCTCGGCGGCGGCTTAACGATAAATTAGAATGAATTTCTACTGCCTTATGGCCAAGCGATTGTAATTTTATAGTTAAGGCTTTAACGCTGTGTTTAGTTCTGACAAAAACTAAAACCGAGCCATTATAACGAAGAAGTGTTTTCTCCAAATGATCAAAACGTTCTTCCCCTTTAATAATAAATATTTCTTGATCAACCTGAGAAGCGGTCGTCCCCGGAGGCGCAACTTCAATACTAACCGGTAATTTCATATAATTAGCCGCGATTTTAACAATCGCCGCTGGCATAGTCGCTGAAAATAACATGGTTTGGCGTTCTTTAGGCGCTTGCTTTAAAATTTCCTGAATCTGTGGCGCAAAACCCATGTCCAGCATCATATCAGCTTCATCAAGCACTAAAGTATTTATCTGGTCTAGTTTAAAAGTTCGTCTTTTTAAATGATCAATAAGACGTCCTGGGGTAGCCACAATAATATGAGGTTTTTTACGTAATTGGAAAAGCTGGCGGTCCAAAGCTTCGCCGCCGATAAGTAAAGCTGTCCTTAGACCTAGAGTATGGCCGAGCTTCTTTAAACTCTCTTCAACTTGAAGCGCTAGTTCACGCGTCGGTGTAATAACCAAGCCCTGCCCCTTGGTTAACCCTAGGCGCTGCAACATGGGTATTCCGAAGGCAAAGGTTTTTCCAGTCCCAGTTTGCGCTACACCAATCAAATCCTGGCCTAAAATGGCCACCGGAATGGTTTTACGCTGGATAGGGGTTGGTACGGCTAAATTTAGTTTTCTGAGGACTTCTAAAATTGAGTCACTGATACCTAAATCAGCAAATTTTAATTCCTCCCCTAAAATAGGCTCGTCCGGAGAATAATGAGATTTCTTTTGGTTTGTCATAATAAAAATAAGTGACCCGATTTTCCCAAGGCCACTTAAATGACAGAGATTCGAATCTTAAGTTAATAAACTAAAAATAGCACGTATTTATAAATAAGTCAAATTATTAAATATTCCAACCAAATTCACAATAAGCTAAACCATTATTAATACTAGCTAAGGCCGCCCTAACCTCAGGAACCATGTTTTCTGGGAGGTCATTCAATTTATACCAAGCTAATTCATCGCATTTGTCTTTTTCCATATTAACAATATCGCCACGCCAATTTTCCGCCTTAAGATAAATATCAAAATATTCACGTTCCGGCCCAAAGCGATGCATAACATGGACAACCGTAAGTTCGTCTAGATTAAGAATTATATCGGCCTCTTCTTTTGCTTCCCGAAGAATTCCTTGCTTAGCGGTTTCCCCTCCTTCCAAATGGCCAGAAACTAAACCATAATTGCCGTCCTGATAACCAGTATTATAACGCCTAAGCAATAAAATTTCTCCGTCTTTGATTAAAACGAGATAAACCGCTATATAAGCTCTAAACCTTTCCGGATGAGACATAATAATATTATTATTTATTTAGATTTAAATAAGTAATTGTTAGTTGCAAAACGGTAGCAAAAGAAACCCAAAGCAAATAAGGAATCTGCATATAAGCGACCCAACGGACATGAGGATAAATAGCAACCATAATCCAAATAATCGTGATTAGCACCAAGATAATATCCAGGGCTGCTAAAAAATTATTTTTTAATCCGAATTGCAAATAAGTAAAAATGAAATTGAAAAAAAGATTCAAAATAAAGGGCAAGACAACTATTAATGGGAGCTTCTTTTGAAAAAACAACCAGAAAACCCTTCCAAAAGAAATGGCAATTAAGGTATAAAGAAATGTCCAGGCTGGGCCAAAAAGCCAGGATGGCGGCGCCCAAGATGGTTTTACTAATTGTGAGTACCAATTGTATGTATTCATATTATTTGACGCCATTAGCTTTTAAGAATGGAACGTAGCTACGATCGGTATTATTAATATGCCAAGTCCACCAGTCTTGTAAAAAGTTAGAAATTTCAAAAAATACTTTTTTGTCTTTACTCGCATCATAATGCCGGCGCCACTCATCAACTCTAAGCTTATACTGATTATGAATTTTGATATGCTCAGCAGCCTTTTCATAGCCAAAAAGTTCAAAATATTTTTCCTCAGTCTCAAAATGATAAGTAGCATAATCAGACATCTCTTTAATAATTTTATCTATTTCCAAAAGATCTTCATGCTTTTCATTCTCAAATAAACTATATAATTTATTAATGATACTCAACATTTTTTGATGCTGATCATCAATCTCCTTTATACCAAGCGCGAATTCATCTTTCCAAATAATTAAAGACATAATTTTAAAATTAAGTTATTATCTATAATAAATTATAGTGTTTTCTCTATTTTATATCAAATTAAATATTGATAATTTCAATATCTACCTTATCATCTGCTCCTAAACCATAATAGCTTGTCATCGGCTTGGTATAGCGAGACATAAAATCTAAAATTATAATCCTAGCGCGGCGCAATAAATTACGCGGCCTAGTCATAAAACGATCCATGGCAATAAGTATCAACCATTTCCTAGAGTCGCTAGGTATTTTTATTTTTCGCTGCTCTTTAAGATCGGCCAAAACTCGCCTAATGTCCGGCGTCTGCATATATCCATAAAAGGCTTGTACGGAAATAATGCTGCCAATCTGCGGATCAGACTGGAAATTTATAATACTGTAACGGTTAATCTTATCAACTCTAGGGCTATTGAGAAAAACAACATTCATAAAAATCACATGTTTCGGAATATAAAGGCCCCACTTAGATAAAAAAGAATTCATGGCCACGGGAATGCGATCGGTCCTATTAACTATAGGCCGTGAAGACATAACTACAACAGAACGATTTAATAATCTCTTCTGACAATCTACTTGGGCTCTAATAAATTCCCCCACAGACAGCCCCGGCACATCTAAATGGGCAATACGGGAAACTCCGCGCCCCCAGTCCCAAGTAGACATAACAATAAATAGCCCCCAAGCAAAAATTACCGGAATAAACCCGCCCTGCCAAAATTTCAACATGGTGCCAGAAAAAAAGGCAATATCTATAATTAATAAAAAGGTAAAAACTGGCACAACTAGCCATAGAGGCCATTTCCAGAGATAACGGGTTAAAGAATAAAAAACTAAAGTGGTTATAATCATAGTTCCCGTGACAGCGATGCCATAAGCGGCTGCCAACCCACCCGAGGAACGGAAAACAAGCACTAAAGATATGCAACATACGGCCAGGGCAAAATTTATAAATGGCACATATATTTGGCCCTCCACATGGGGGTTAGTATGAATAATCTTTATTTTCGGAAATAGACCTAAAGCAACCGCCTGGCTAGTTAAAGAATAAACTCCAGCGATCAAGGCCTGACTAGCAATTATGGTGGCAGCTGTAGCCAAAATAACTACTGGCAAAAACGCCCACTGCGGGGCTAAAGCATAAAAAGTATTATCGCTAATAATTTCTCGTCCGGATAATAGCAGAGCTCCTTGGCCAAAATAATTTATTATTAGAGCCGGATAAACCAAAATGGACCAAGACCAGGTTATTACCCGGCGATTAAAGTGGCCCATGTCCGCGTAAAGAGCCTCACAGCCAGTAATACACAAAGCGACTGAACTCAAAACAAAAAATGTCAGCCAAGCATGCGAGCTGATAAAATAATAAGCGGCCAAAGGATTAATAGCGGCCAGAACTTGCGGGTATTGAGCAATAGAAGGCAGGCCTAGAGCAATGAGAGTAATAAACCAAATAATCATGATAGGGCCAAAAAATTTTCCGACTTTGCCGGTTCCCTTTTTCTGTATATAAAACAAGCCGATAAGAATTAATACGGTCAAAGGAACAATATAAGCGGCTAAACCTGGGGATAATATTTTAAATCCCTCAACCGCGGATAAAACAGAGATGGCTGGCGTTATAATGCCATCACCATAAAGTAAAGTCGCTCCCGCCAGAACTACTGCCGTTACGCTTAAACCAAAAATTCGCTTAACTCTCCTCTGCCTAAGCAAAGCTAATAAGGCAAAAATTCCCCCTTCGCCATTATTATCCGCCCGCATAATAAGAAATATATACTTAATGGTGACGACAATCATCAAAGTCCAAAAGATCAAAGACAGTACTCCTAAAACATTTTCCGGGCTGCGCTCTAGGGGATGGAGACCAAAAAATGTTTCTTTCAGAGCATACAGCGGCGAAGTGCCAATATCACCAAAAACAACCCCCAGCGCACCAATTAAAAGAGGGATGCTAACTTTATTTTTAGATATGAGATTATGGCCCATAATAATTATATTCTAGCAAATTTTAGAAAAATAATCAGTAAATCTCTTATTTGTTCAAAATATCCTCAATTCTTTTTAAACGACCTTCAATCTCATGCGTTTCGCTCTTTATTTTCATATTTTCCTTTAATTCAGCGCGAATTTCTTCCTCAGTCTTTTCCACTATTTTCTTCTCCTTTCTCAAGCCGGAAATAATAATTTCATTGCCGATAAAACTAGTAACGAACAGGCCAGTCATTAATAATAGTATTGATCCGACTAAAATTGATAAAGGTCCGTCCCACCAGGGCAGTTGCGGCGCGCTAGTGCTTAACACGCTCTCATCAACCGCAAATAATAATTCCATGAGGAAATCCACGGTGTGCCAGACGCCTCGCCAAAAAATAATTATGCCAGTACCGCCCAAAAAAGCATAAATAATCGGGTAATGACTGAGCCGGACTCGCACCTTATCTTCTAACTTGTCGCCAAAATTATAAATTTTTTTGTAGAACATATTAATAATATTAAATTTTTTTAGGAAACATAACTGACAAAATTATTGACGAAGCGAGAGCAAAAATAATTATCCCGAACGAAGCAAAAGAAGATATGTGCCAGCCGAATATTCCGGAAAGCATTTTTAAACCGATAAAAAGCAGAATAAAAGCTAGGCCTTTCTGCAAATGATGGAAACGATGCAAAATGCTTTCAATCAGAAAAAATAAAGCGCGCAACCCCATGATGGCAAAAACATTAGAAGTAAAAATAATAAATAAATCTTGCGAAATAGCAAATACGGCCGGAATAGAGTCCACGGCAAAGACTATATCGGTCGCCTCTACCAATAACATTATTAAAAATAAAGAGGTAAAATAAAATTTCCCTTTTTCCCTAATGAAAAATTTTCCATTATGATGATTGGCCGTGAATGGCAAAAACTTACGGGCCAGTTTAATAACTTTATTATTATTAAAATCAACATGCTCTTCTTTCTTATCGCGCAATAATTTAACGCCAGTATAAAGCAAGACTGCCCCAAAAATATACAAAACCCAATAAAACTGGTGGATAATATAGGCTCCAGCGCCGATAAACACCGCCCGGAAAACTATCGCACCCATAATGCCCCAGAACAAAACTCTATGATGATATTTCTCTTCCAATTTAAAAAAACTAAAAATCAACATTATGACAAATAGATTATCAACCGAAAGCATCTTTTCGGTAACATAGGCACTCATAAACTGGGCGGCCAATTCTTTATCTAAAAATAAAAAAATTAACAACCCAAATATCAAAGATATGGCTATCCAAAATAAAGACTGATAGAGAGCTGATTTAAATTCAACGCGATGATTTTTTCTATTTAAATATCCCAGGTCTACTACTAAAAATCCCACGATAATAATTCCGAATAAAATAACCAGGTTAGTCTGAGCCTCCATAGTTTAATAATATTAATTTTCATTTATATATTTATCAATTATTAGCTCCCCCACCGCTAATCCATCAATAGCGGAAGAAACTATTCCTCCGGCATGTCCCGCCCCTTCTCCGGCCGGATAAATACCAGAAATATTAGATTCATATTTCTCATTGCGCTCTATTCTGACCGGTGCTGAGCTCCTAGTTTCTACTCCTGTTAAAACAGCACCGGGATTAGCAAATCCCTTGATTTTCTTATCTAATTTAAGGATAGCCTCTCTTAAACTATCAAGGACATAGTTAGGCAAACAGGTATCTAAGGAAGTCATTTTAACCCCCGGCTTATAACTCGGGATAATACTTTTTAATTCATTAGACGCCCGTTTCTGCAAAAAGTCGCCCACTAGCTGCGCCGGGGCAAAATAATTACTACCGCCGGCTAAATAAGCAGCTCTCTCCCAACGGCGCTGAAATTCTATCCCTGCTAAAGGATGATTGGAATCAAAATCAGCCGGAGTAACTGGTACCAATAAAGCGCTATTGGAATTATCACCATCTTGAGCATATTCGCTCATACCGTTAGTAACAACACCACCTTCTTCAGAGGCCGCCCCCATTACATAACCACCCGGACACATGCAAAAGCTATAAACCGGCCGCTTATCATCAAGATGCTGGACTAATTTATATCTAGCCGCGCCTAATTTAGGGTGATTATAAGAATCTTTATACTGGGCGATATTTATCATTCTGGCCTTATGTTCAATCCTGAGCCCAATTGAAAAAGCCTTAGCCGACATTTTTAGCTGCCTTTTATAAAGCATTTCGTAAGTATCGCGCGCGGAGTGCCCGGTAGCTAAAATTAAATCATCAACTTTTATCTTTTCTTCATTATTTAGAATAACGGCGTCTAATTTGCCATTTTTTATCTCTAAATCGGTTAAACAAGTTTCAAACCTTATCTGGCCGCCTAATTTAATAATCTCCTGACGAATGTTTTTAATAACGCCGCGCAATTTGTCAGTACCGATATGCGGAGTACCGCTAAAAGCTATTTCTAGTGGAGCGCCCGCTTTAATTAGTTCAGAAAATATATATTTGGAGCGCGGGTCATTAATAAGCGTATATAATTTACCATCAGAAAATGTTCCCGCTCCGCCTTCGCCAAATTGAATATTTGATTGAGGACTAAAAGCGCCACCCTGAAAAAAATTATCCACATCCCTTACTCTAGCATCCATATCTTTACCTCTTTCTATAACAAGGGGCTTAAGGCCGGCTTTAGCCAATAATAATGCGGCAAATAAACCGCAGGGACCGCTGCCGACTACTACAACGCTCTTATTTATTTTTTTAGTTAAGACTTTTTCTTCATAAATAAAAGGCTCATGGACTCTAACCCGATGACGCACATCCCATTTTTTAATTAATTCAAGCTGGCTGACTTTGACATCAACCGAATAAACAAAAAGGATATTTTTCTGACGGGAATCAATATTCTTTTTGACGACCTCATAGCTGATAATCGCCTCCTCCGGTAAATTTAAAATCTGAGAAATCTTAGATTTTAAGACCCCCTCCTTATCATCTAACCCTAAAGTTATCTCCTCAATTCTGATTAACCGGCTAACGTCTAAGCTCATAAAACAAAATGGCCGCGGCCGTAGCTACATTTAAAGATTCAAGCTGGGCGGAAATATTAATTTTTATATTTGCCTTAGCTATTTTCATTATTTCCGAGCTAACCCCATGACTCTCACTACCTAAAACTAAACAAAATAATTTAGCCGGCTTAAAAACCGCTAAATCATCCCCCTGATGAGAGCTAGTAACATAAACTGGCAACTTATTATCGGCCAGCCAGGCGCCCGTTTTATCTTCAATAATGTTAAGTTTAAAGATTGCTTCCTTAGCCGCGCTGATGACTTTAGGGTTATAAATATCCACGCAATTATCATCAAGGACTAAATTCCTAAAATCAAAAGCCAGGGCGCTACGCATAATAGCGCCCAGGTTTCCCGGGTCATTAATGCTATTTAAATAGACGACCGATGACTCATCAAGCTTTTTATCTGGCTGGCTATAAATAGCTGTTATGCTCGAGGGAGTATCAAGACTAGAATATTGCTTATTCAATTTACTATCTATTAAATAGTAGTTCTGGCACTGAGATTTGCTCTCTATATAGGCTAGCTTTTCAGGATGCTTATCCATAAACTCTTCGGTCACAAATAAAGCCTCAAAATCATAGTTATCATTTAAACCATCTAAAATGATCGCTAAATTTTCCACTAAAAACTGCTTTAACTGCTCGCGATATTTTTTGATATTCAATTTCTCTAATAATTTTATCTGGGCATTTTGAGAACTAACAATTTTTTGATAATCTCCCTTGGGCATACTATTTATTTTAGCTTAATATCATGGGCCAGAAGGCCGTTAAATGACTATATAGACAGTATATACTTATTTACAATTTCAATCTATCGGCTACATAGTCAATGTCCTTATCACCGCGGCCCGATAGGTTAACAATAATAATTTTATCCTGGCCTAGCGAAGGAGCTAATTTAATCGCCTGAGCCAGGGCATGAGAGCTCTCTAGAGCCGGAATTATGCCCTCTACTTTGCTTAAGGTCTGAAAAGCTTGCAAAGCCTCTTCGTCATTAACAGAGTCATAAGCCACCCTTCCCTTATCCTTTAAATCCGAATGGACCGGCCCGACGCCGGGATAATCTAAACCAGAGGCAATAGAATGGACTGGCAAGGGCTGTCCTTTATCATCCTGCAATAAATAAGTAAACATGCCATGAATATTACCAGGCGTTCCTAACGTTAAAGTCGCCGCGTGTTCACCGGACTTAAAGCTTTTACCACTTGGCTCAACCCCTACCATTTTAACCGATTTATCATCCAGAAATTCGTGAAATAAGCCAATCGCGTTAGAGCCACCACCAACACAAGCTATTAAATAATCAGGCAATCTTCCCTCTTGCTCTAATATTTGGCCGCGCGCTTCTTGCCCGACAATGGATTGAAAATCTCTGACCATCATCGGGAAAGGATGCGGGCCAACTACTGAGCCAATGCCGAAAAAAATATTAACCGGGTCTTTCACGAATGATTCAAAGGCGCTATCAACCGCATCCTTTAGACAGCGGCCGCCCGATTTAACCGCCACGACTTTTGCCCCTAATAGCTGCATACGGATAACGTTAGGGTGCTGCTTAGCAATATCAATCTCACCCATGTGAATTTCACATTCTAGCCCGACTAGGGCCGCCGCCGTGGCCAAGGCTACGCCATGCTGTCCCGCACCAGTTTCGGCCAGTAATTTAGTTTTTCCCATTCTTTTAGCTAGTAGGGCCTCGCCTAAAGTATGATTAATTTTATGAGCGCCCGTATGGTTAAGGTCTTCTCTTTTTAGATATATTTTAGCGCCCCCTAATTTAGCCGATAAATTACGAGCGTAATATAAGGGCGAAGGACGCCCCACATAATTTTTTAACAAGCCTTCATATTCGGCCCTGAAACTCGGATCAGCCTGAGCTTCTTTATAAGCCGCCGCAATATCGTCAAAAATTGGCTTTAAAACAGGCGGAATTATCTGGCCGCCATATTCACCAAAATAACCAGCTTGATTAGGTAATAACTTTAAGGAATTTTCCATATATTTTAAATTTAAATAAATAATTAAAAAACTACAACGATTAAGTGAGTCGCCAAGGCTGAGTTGATCGGTTATAGAAATAATAATGCATAATAATAAATTTAGTAAATAAAAAACTACCCGATATTTATAATCTATCGGGTAGTTTTAAAAAATTGATTTTAAACAAAAAACCAGCTACCCAATAGTAAGGGTAGTCCACCAGCTCTGACTGACTGTTTGAAATCTATTTTGATTCATACAAAATTATTCTAGCATGGCTTTAAAAATAATTCAACTCCAAATAGTAAATTTTAATAATATTTATTGCTTATCAGCAAATATTACTAATCTCTTAGAATAGCTTTTAGAAACTTTGTCCCAGGCCCCCTCGCAGGTAATGAGATTAAGATGGGGTTTATCATCATCGGAATTAAAAACATCATAGGCATCAGCCTGGGGATCATATGATTTACGCTCGCGAACCACAAAAATAGTGGTTGATCCCTTGGCATTTTCAATATATATTTTATCGCCCTGACGCAACTTGGATAGATTATTAAAGGCCCCTGACAAACCATTTTTCCAGCGGCCATAATGCCCGACAACCACAGCACTGCCGTTGTCGCCGGGACGCGGTCCAAGATTAAACCAAGCAGCGCTAATAGGACTACGTGGCACATCTACGGCTCCTTGAGTCGTTAAACCCACCTGTTCTAGGGGGATATTAATATTAATAGCGGGGATGCGAAGACGATCAATTTTTACTAATTTAGTTTTAACTGGACTGCCGGCGGCTAAAGCGTATTTAGCTTGAGAACAAAGGGCAAACCAGTTAAAACTTGAGAAAAAAATAATGACTGCCAGAAAACTTATTCCGGAAAAACTAATAACAAATAATATTTTTTTTAATTGAGTCATCTATAAGTTAGCGAACCCGTTTCTTCATAGTCAAAATAATTGAAGCCGAAATTACTATTAGAATACTAGACAATATAACCATACTCCAAGGAAATTCATCCCCCGTGGAAAAAATTCCCGTATTAGGCAATTGAGGGGAAACAGCGGCGACCACGACGGTGGCAATGGCCAAATCTCTTACTACTAGACCATTAGCTTCACCTCGAGCTATAGCCGTATTAGCGGTGGTCTTGGTAAGATTTTGGCTACAAGTATAGGTCCAGGTCTCGGTAGTCTCAAGCTTTAAATTACCGTTAGTATCACCGGAAATATATTTCATGGGACTGCACTTATCATCAACTAGGCTAACATTACTCAGAGCGACTGTTCCAGGATTAGTTATTTTTTCAGTATAAGTGACTAATCCGCCGCCGGCTCGCAAGGTTAAAGGGTTAGGAACTTTTGTCACATGAATTAAGGGCGGGACTACTGGTAAACCGACCACAACTCTAGCGCTAGCAATATCAGTCGCGCTTAAACCATTAGCCCAGCCGGTCGCTACTACGGTATTAGTATGAGTTTCCGAGAGAATTGTGGAACAACGATGCACCCAAGTTTCATTCAGGTCTAACTTAGCGTCCGAATTCGTGTCGCCCGAAATAAGTTTGATAGGACTACACGTATCGCCAACCATGGTAATGTTTGTAACCGGGACTGTTCCGATATTGCGGAGCGTATAAGTATACATAACTGAGCCAGGGCCATTAGGTAAAGCCAGAGGGTCAGGAACTTTTATGACATCAATAAGCGGAGGAACAGGCGAGGCAATAGTAGCAACGCCTATATCATTATTTGTAATTATACAAAATTTATTATCACCGGGAACCAAATTCACGCCGCCGTTAACATCACAATCACCCGAAAAAGTCCGGGTATAATTAGAATCAGCCGTTTCAGTAACTTTATAAACATCACCAGGGGCCCGAAAAGTATTAGTGGTTCCCGAAATGACTGGCGAACCATTAATAAATAAAGGAAAATTAGACACCGTCTTAGTGCCGCCATTATCATTAATGACTACTTTAACAACGTTAATAGTCCCGGTACGAGAAAAAGATGAAGCAGCCGGGTTAACACAAGTTGGCACCGCAATAGTATTTGTATCAGTAGTAACTGTCCCACCAAAAGCCAAGGCTCTTCCCGACCAAGTAGTATTAGCTCCGATGGTAATACCAGCGGCGTCTATAACGGTTCCGACAAAGGTCGTATTAGCAGCCAAGGTAGTAGCCTGAGTCGGCGTCCAAAATACATCACAAGCCGATGCTCCAGTTAGAGTAATGGTTGCTCCCGCGGTAGAGGTAAGAGCCCCTAAGGTTCTAAAAATATAAGTTCCACTCCCGTTAAGATTAAGGGGGCCGCCTATATCCATCGCTCCAACGCTGCAGTAAACACCTGGGGCATAAACTCCAATTGGGCCATGCGTTATATCAGTAGACAGGTTAATAGCTCCGGCCGGGAAATTATAAGTACAAGCCTGCAGGGCTAAGGCTGATAAAGCATTATCCTGGTCTACACCAGCGGTGGCATAAGGCGCTCCGACTCCATAATTAGGATGCGCTCCGGCCGGAACAACGGCTGGCCCGGTAGTAAAGCCAATATCGCCGGTGATAGTTGTTCCGGCGGCCGTATTAGTATAGGTGCCAGCTAGAACACTATAGGTATTAGCCATCCCCAAGGATGGTGTCGTGGCGGCCAACACCGCTATCGGTTCATTAAATCCCAGTATAAAAACTATGGTGAATATAATTGTCAAAATTTTATTAAATTTTTTCATATAATTACTTTTAGTTTATAAAATTTCCTTCTATCTTTAATTAATTATTTGCTATATTTTTTAAATTATGATATTTGTTAATAAAGCTTACTAAATTTATTTAATAAATTTGATCAAACAAGGGCCGATAGGTTAAATTTCATTTATTAGTAAATATTTAGTTATATAATAATTATAGTAAAACTTTACTATAATGTCAATGTATGAACAAAACTACTATACCGATTGCTAAAAACATCAAGAAATACCGCCAAAAAGCTGAATTATCCCAAGATAAGCTATCTAAGCTGGCTGGGGTAACTTTGCACACAATTACTAAGATAGAATCAGGCGCCACTCTTGATCCGAGAGTAGAAACCGTTAAAAGAATCGCCGATGCGCTAGACCGCACTGTTGATGATTTATTAACAACTAAGAATTAATCATTCAGCAACATAAAAAAAGACTACTAACGTAGTCTTTTTTTTATTTTATAGCTTTAACTAAATAAGTCGCTGGAAATTCTTAATCAGACAGAAAACTATTCAATTTTTAAGGTTGAAGAATGTCCTCACTATTACCATCAATAGAAATAATCACATCTTTAACGCTCGGAAATTGCTTAAGAGTCTCTCTTATCTGAGTCGTAATCGCTGCTACCCGACAGGAGCCACCGGAACCTGCTTCTAATTGGGCATTAAAATCTACTCTAGCCACACCGTCTTTTATAGTTAAGCTTTGAATCTTAATACCACGATTAAGACTGGTCATAAATCCCGCCTCACTTTCCAGCGGAGTCACTCCTAACAAAAGCTCAGTCAAAGCTGCTCGAGCAATCGCCGGGGTCTCAGTCACTTCCCTTTCTACCGGAAATACTTTATTGCAGCTGACCTCTGGATCTAATTTATTATTGCTAAAAAAAACTTTTATCTTTATTTTCTCAGTGGTAGGCAGAAACCTGACCGGCAAACGTAATTCAGCGGCGTTCTCAGGCAGGCCGGAAGGATTATCTTTCTCTAAAACTAGAGCACCACTAGTACTCGTGGCGGAATCAAATTTTAATTCCGCTTTAAATGGCACTAGTTTATCAGTCATCCAACTGCCGTCTGCGGCGCTAGCCGTCGCTATCGCCATTCCAATCAACTGGCTATTTTCATTATAAATCTTGACCGGAAAGCTGGCCTCAAAAAACCATGAACCAGGCGCCACCCCCTCAATCATTAAAGGACTCTGAACAATCTGGCCAGAAATAAAATTATTTATTTTTATCAGCGCGGATTGGTCAGTCTTTGAAATCTGGTCAGTACTAGTGGCATCCAAGGAATTTATTTTGTCATCCGTTTTAATATAAATATCATCATTAGTAAAATTAAATTTATATATTCCCAACGCCACTACTAAGGCGATAACAATTAAAATTATAGCGGTACTTATTAATAATCCTTTTTTCATAAATTTTAATTGATGAAGAATTTAAATAATAATCAAAAAAAGATACTTATTTTTATTAACTAATAGTAGCTAAGAAATAGATTGTCTTTTAATAACTAAATCCTCGTCGGGACTATCAGATTTCAAATTATTAATAACCTTTTGAGCAACATCATCAGTCAACATATATTCTTTAATATCATCCGGATATTTCTCCTGGTAAATTTCTGTCTGCATTCCGCCAGGATAGACAGCATATATTTTAATATCACCGGTTATTTCTTGTCTAATAGACTCCGTTAATCCCTTAATGGCAAACTTAGAGGAAGAATAGGCGCTGATCATTGGTTTTCCGCCAAGGCCAGCTGTTGAGTTTATATTTACTATTACCCCGCTTCCCTGCGCTTTCATATATTTAAGGGCGGTTTGACAACCATAAAAATAACCAAAAAAATTAATATCAAATAATTGTTTTAGTTTATTGATATCAACGTCTTCTATTAAACTAGGTGCTATTTGTATTCCGGCGTTATTAACCCAAATATCAATCCGCTTATATTTATCAAAAACATATAGGCCGAGATTTACTAAGTCGGCTGGTCTCGTTACATCGGCCAAAAAGGCATCAATAGATATTTCTTGTCTGGTTTTTTCTAACTCCTCGCTGTTATTACTAGAGATAATTACCTGGCAATTTTCTTTTTTTAAAAAAGTAGCTAAAGACTTTCCAAAACCTTTGCTGCCACCAGTAATAACTACGACTTTATTATTTAAATCCATATTTTAATTATAAACTGATAAAAACTAACTTAAATATCTACAATCTACCCATCGCCGCCCGGAATTCTTCGTCAGTCGCCATTTCGCCTTTAAGAGCTTCGCAGGCATGTTCTTGCCAATAAGGCAGGTTGTTCATATTTTTTCTAGTAATTTTCTCAGCAAAACTTCTTTCGCCGCCCAGAGCTCCTAGAAAAAATTCTACTCCACCTTTGAAAATTTCTTCACCAGATTTCACGCTACCGTCCGAATTAACGCAGTAAACACAAAATTGGGAATTTTCATCACCCAAAGCGAAATTCTCTTTTTTCTCTAACGGCATACCACAAGTAGCACAATGTTTCATATTTTTATATCTTAATATTTTTTAATTTGAAAATATTAAATTACTTTTTCAGTTTATTAAATTTGTACGCTCCGACTAAAATTGGCAAGACTAAAGTTAAGAAATAATATATATAAACATCAATTTTATAATAATCAGCGGCCTTAAATAGCTTAACTAGGAAAAAATAATCCAAAGCAATGGCCATAACTGTCCAAATAACGCCCAAGCCGATATAACAAGTAAATAAATCTCTCTTAATCTTTTTAAATAGCACCCAAAGGGTTACAATCACTGCGATCGGCATAATATACCAGCCGATGAGTTCTTTTGGCACAAAAGCAAAAAATAATATTCCCAGAATATAACCAAAAAGCCAAAGCCCAAAACCCCAAGAAACGGTATTTAAAAATATTTTTCCCTTGTTCGTTTCCATAATTTTATTAATAATTTTATAAATTATCTTAATTGCATCTAAAAATTAATTAACATCGCTTACAGGCCTCTTCTCCTAAATGGCCAATAACTTCCGCAGAATATTCGGAATAATTTGAATAATAATCTATCTGAGAATACAAATACTCTAAAGGATTACCACAATCAAGATAATGACCGTCCGGTATTATTTTGGCTAGCAAACCAGTCTTTTCCTTCATAATATTAATAACATCAACTATTCCAATATCCTTATCATCATTATTAGGCAGCTTGTCTAGGGCCTCAAAGATATCAGGCGTTAAAACATAGGCGCCATGAGTCGCATACTCCGACGGCTCAGTGCCTAGAGCGGGCTTTTCTACAATACTAGTAATCTCCTTAATTTCCGATTCCCCTTTTATATCTTTTAAGGCCGCCATGCCATATCTGGCTCTTTTCTTAGGATCAGTAATTCTAATAGCTGAGATAACCGGCTTATTATACTTTTCAAAAGCTTCAAGACACTGCTTAATACGCGGCTTTTGTTTAGAAAAAATGACTTCATCTGACCAAACTAAAACAAAAGGCTCCTCTCCCAATAAATTTCTAACCGCGCCTAAGGCGCTACTATTACCATGAGAACTTTTGGTATAAACAAAAGTAAATTCCGCAAGTTTAGCAATTTTTTTTAAATTAGCGACTTGCTCCTTGGCGCCCAGTTTAATAAAATAGTCCTCCAACATTTCATTGCTAGAAAAAAAACTTTCAATTACCTGCTTATGTTGCGAAACAACAAAAATTATATTTTTAATTCCTGAGGCGACAACCTCCTCTACAACATGTAGGATTATTGGTTTATTACCCAAGGGGAGCATCTCCTTAGGAATACTCTTGGTAATGGGCAAAAAGCGTGTTCCCCAACCGCCGACCGGAATAACTGCCGTTCTAATTTTTTTCATAAAATTATAATTAAATCAAATTCATCATTTCTTTAACTATTTTAGCGTGCTTAATTTCATCAGCAATTAAAATGTTAAGAAGCTCTTTAGAATCTTTATCCGGAACTAATTTTAATAATGCCCGGCCCTCTTTTTTCATCATTAGCTCAACTTGATAGAGCTGCTTAAAATAAGATCGGTAATCCCTTTTATTAAACATATTATTTGTTATTTTTTATATAATTATCAGCCACCCTTTTCAATATTTTACAATGTTTTATTGAATCCGTCTTTAAAGTTGTTAAACCAGACATAATTTTATCGCGACTAACCTTTGGCAATCCAGACCAGAACAAAGTCTGCTTAATATGACCGGAATAGAGAGGAATTGCTAATTCTTCTTTAATTCTAGCCTCATTAATGCTTTGCAAAATAAAATCTGAGATTATTTTTTGATTTTTCTTTTTCATATTAAGCGTAATTTAAAATATTGTCTTTTTCTATCTTGGGGCTTTCGTTAAGTTTAAATATATAAGAAAGCAAAATAGCATGATAAGCGCACCAAAAAATATTTATCCCGATAGCATAATAATCTTCCGAAATATGAAAAAGTCCATTTACAATCGCCAATATATTTATAGTTATCATAATAGTCCAAGGCCATAATCTCCAAAAACTTAATCTGCCAGTTCTTCCCTTGTCGGTTATTTCAAAACTAACTTTTCGGCCGAAGATGGCTGCCGTGGTAGATTTTATTAAAACAGGATAACTCAAGGATCCCATAATAATGCCCATAAAAATATCCCTTATCTTATAGTGTCTTTTAGTCATAGTCGCGTAGAAGGTTACTAACATTAGCGTATAATAAGGGACAAAAGTCCCTAGATATAAATAAGGGCTAGCAAAATAAGAAGGGACGCCAAACAATAAATAAAGAATTGGGCACAGCATTAAGATAAAAAATGACCAGCCAACAAAATAATAAGTAGCGGATAAAAAATACTCCCATTTTTGCGCAAAATTTAAATGCAATTTTCCGCTCAAAGAATCTAAAAACAAGCGCCGCAGAACCCCAACTGATCCAGCCGACCAACGAAATTGCTGTTTAAGATAGGCTGGCAGAGTTTCCGGAGCCATGCCAAAAACTCTAACATGGTTATAATAGATTGAACGATAACCCAGGGAGTGTATTTTAACGGAAGTGGCAAAATCTTCCGTAACCGAACTCTCGTCAAACCCACCTACTTGCCTCAAAACTTCAGTTTGCATTAAAAAATTGGTGCCACAGCAAAACATGGCCCCAGATTTACCCTTTGATTCACAAACATTTTCATAAAAAATTGACTGTTGCAAAGCTGCGCCGCGCGCGATTGGGCTAACATGAAGATTAGAATATAATTGAGGCGTCTGAACAAAGCCTATTCTTTTAGAATATTCCAATAGCCCAACAGTTTCTAATAAAAATTCTGGCAAAGGGTTTTGATCAGCGTCAAAGACCGCCAAATATTTACTAGTAAGATTAGGTAAATACCGATTAATTATTTCCGCCTTACTCCGGGGTCTCTCTGTAGGGTGAAAATAACCAATATTATATTTTTCAGCTAAAGCCTGGTTTTGCTTAAAGTATTTTTCATCTGAACCATCTAGAAAGAATATTTCCTTATTTTTATAATCCAAAGAAACTAAAGAAATAAAAGTTAACTCTAGAATATCAACCGGCTCATTCCTAGCCGGGACTAAAATTGTTACCGATGGCAAATTATTTATATCTAACTCAGCGTGACGATGATAATTTACCCCCGGCACTCTCAGACGAACGACACTAATTATAAATCCTAATGAATGAAGGATTGAATGCGCTTCAGCTAAAAGCAGAAAAAAGGAGATAGCTAAATTTAGAGGACCATGGTTATTTGATAAAAAAATATAGAATCTAACACCCGAATACAAAAACAAACCCAAAAAAGACAAACGGATTAGCAATAATAATATTTGTATTTTTTTCTTCACCTGATTAAACAATTTAATTATGAGGTAATATAACAAAAATAGCATATTTTTAACTATTTTGCCAATATAAAGTTTCTTAATATTAAGAAAATATAAAATACCTCGCGCGGACTTATTATTAAAAATAATAAAAAAGACCGCTTCTAAGTATAAACTCAAGGCGCGGTCAAATCCTTTTAATTAACTTTAGATGCGGCCTAAACTAAAGACAATTGTTTCTTTTATTTTTTATTAAGCTAACAACACCAATAATAAATAATATTAACCCCAAAAGCTGCGCGCCAGGGCTATCGTCATATCCGCCATATATAAACATAAATATGCCGAATAATATTGCAAAAATAGAATATAATATTATTCTATAATATTTTTTCATAATTTTATTTTTTATATATTAATTATGTTAAGATCTAAACAACCGAAGCTAACTAATTTTTAACCTTCAATTTAACGGCCGCTAACCAAGTAGCGATTGGCATGGATAATATCACTCCGATACTGCCGACCAAAGCCCTGACTATTTCGGTGCTGACTATCTCGGTATTTATCAGTCGGCCGAATGTTACGCCCGAATCTTGATTCAGAATAAACAATAAAAGCAGCGGTAAAGCCGCTCCAGCATAAGTAAGAAAAAGAGTGTTAACAATTGCGCCAATATGGGTATTGCCGACTTCATAAGCCATGGTAAATACTTTTTTTACTGAAAGAGCGGGATTAGCCAGCCTAATTTGTTCAACGGCCTCTACTTGACCGACAATAATATCATCCAGCACGCCGATTGCTCCGATAATGAAACCAGCTAATAGCAGACCTCTAAAATTAATATCCACGCCGCCTATCCCAATTAAAAAAGCGGCTTCTTCTTGCGCTAGTCCTGATAATTTAGCCAGGGTCGTAAAAATTATTGACAATAACAGAGTTATTGATAACGAGACTAAAACTGATAATACGGCTATATGAGACTTAAGCTTAAAACCCTCAGTGAGATAGATTATTATTCCCAAAATTATTAGACCGCCAATCAGACTGACTAAAAAAGGATCTCCCCCGTTCAATATTTGCGGTAAAATAAATTCAATTATAACCACGAAACTCAATAATAGACTAAGCAGAGCTTTAAATCCCTTAGCTCTACCGACGGCCAAAACAATAATAATAAAAATTGCAAAAAGAAAATAAAGATAACCGCTTCTAACAAAATCCGTCACATAAAAAGTGTCTTGGCCGAGCTCATCGGTCTGTCTATCAACTAAAACTTTATCGCCAACCTGATAATAATTGGCATTAGCGACCTCAATTTCAGAGATGCCATTATACACGACTTCTTTATTTAGCCAATCCCCCTCTAATCCCTGGAGTTTTAAATTTTGCTGCTCAAACTTAGAGCCATTTTCCCTATTCTTTTCTTCAACCCGAAGTACTTCTACTACTCGAGCCTCAAATATTTCTGATTGCCTAGCATCTTGTTCGGCTTTTAGCGATAGGGGGAATAAAAAAACCATTAACCCCAAAAATATGTATAGTTTATGTATTTTGTCCATATATTTATACAACAAAAATAGCACATTTAGTGCTATTTTGTCTATTTACTCCAAGGTTTAGATATAGTTGGGACGAATTTATCCTAAATATTTCTATTTCTTATAGAAAAACCATAGACCGCCATGTCACTCAAATAAAACGACTTCTTAAAACATTAATAAAATTTTTATATATAGCTTCATTCTCTTTAAACGCCAATTCACTCCATTTATTTTTTTTACAGTTAAGTATGGCCTCGGCAACTAGTTTTTCTTCTTCGTTGGAATGGAGAAATACCGAACTATATGAAAAAGGCTCACTATAACCCCGCTCTTTTTGTAAATGGAACATAATCCGAGCTAATACTTTCAAAAATAAAATATGCTTATCGCCCGGCGCAGTCTTAAATGAGCCATCCTCAATTCTTACCAAATGATTTAATCTAATTTTTACAGCCCCAGCCGCATCAACATCAACTAATGAAAAATCTGATCTGGAAAAAACTTGCCCCGCTACATGTTTCCAGTAAGGGAAATCCAGAAGCAATAACTGAGGATGAATAAAACTAGCTAAATTACCTTTAATAATCCCGGAATCTAATTCGGATTTATACAAAAGCCTAAAACCAAATTTATCAAAATCCGATTTTTCACATAATTTATTTTTTATTTCATTTTCAAGAGACAACGGCATATCCTCAGACGCAAATCCAATTGAATCTATATCGCTCTCTCCCTCATTATAGTCTTGCGTTAAAATTGAACCATATAAATACAAAGAAATAAGTCCTCTGTCTTTATATTCGTTAAATATTTCCATTAAAGCTTGTTCGGGCGTTTTTTTCATATTTTTTATATATTATATGAAAATTATATCATATTTAACCATATTAAACAGTCCCTCTATTTAAATTTAATTAATTATGAATAAAAAAATGGCTGCCTTAAATAGACAGCCATAGAATCCAAGCTAAAATAAATCTAAACTAAAGCCAGTAAAATGCAGAACATCCCCATAGTAATTACTGTTTCACTCCGCATCGCCTGCTTATGAATAGTAAGCTGCCAGGCCGTTAGAAAAAATAGGGATATGGACATAACCACCATGGCCTGTTGGAATACACTCCCGGTAAACCATAACAGAAAAATCATGATGACTCCGACGATAAATAATAGGCTGCCAGCAATTTGAAGGACTGTGCCGGTTCCTAGTACCATAGGCAAGGTTACTCTACGGCCATTGTTGGCTATAATATCCTTGACATCCTTAATCATCTCCCTAGAAAGATGGGCTAATATAGCTATAGCAATGGCCCATGGCACTATCGGATGAGTAAAATTCCCCGCTTGCCAACCCATGGCCACCGGCGTAGCGCAGACTAAACTCATGGTCAGATTTTTGGTCATCCAATGCGACGAAAGCTTGGCCGAATAGGCTGCCACGGAAATAGTGTTAAACAGAGCGATATAGACGCACTGTTTCGGTAACCACTGAACCGCGATAGCAATAGAAAGACTAAATATAACGAGACCGATGAGCATAATTACCTGAGGGTCTTTAAACTTTAGCCGCTCGGATTTCCGAGCGTACATCCAATTAGCTCCGCCGTAGTGATAAAAACTAGCCCCTATAATACCGAATGCCATAGTCATTGCGGCGGCTAAAGATGAGTGGAAATCTGCCCCGCAAGCCCTGGAAACTATCCAAGCCGCTAGGCCGCCCGAAATAGGCTGGATTGGTCTAAAAAGCTTATACATTAAATACCACATAGAGATTCACCTCTTTTTGTTTAGAAATAGTTGCTTTAATTTTTAAATAACTGTTTAAATAATAAATTACTCTAACACATTATAATTTCTCTGTCTACTTATTCTTTTTGTCCCAGGGGAATTTAAAACGTGTAACTTTATTCATAAATTTATATTTTAATTATATAAAACTTTATACTCTTTTTAGAATTTTAACTATCCCATTATTTGCATCTACTTCTACTAAGTCACCGTCTTTTATAACTTTTGTGGCATTCTTGGTGCCAATAATGCAAGGTTTTTTAAGCTCTCTGGCTATTATGGCCGCATGGCAAGTAATACCGCCTTCGTCCGTAATAAAAGCGGCCGATTTTCTCATGGCCGGCAGGAACTCGGGAGTCGTCATACCAGTAACTAATATCTCCCCCTTTTTAATCTTATCCATTTCATTTCTTTTAAAAATCAATCGAGCTACTCCACGCACATTGCCAACATGTGCAATTTGTCCTTTTATGTGCATCTGACTTGATAAAGCGTCCACATTTTCTAATTCAAAGTTATATTTTTTCTTTAAATCTTCAAGATCAGTCTTGCTAACCAAAGTGTCTTCTACCAAAATCAAAGTACTATTGTACATTTTTTCTACTTTCTCTGCATCAACTTGATCATTTTTGAAATCATCAATGCTAATAGAATATACCAGCTCCCCTAAATTAGGATAAATCGCTTGGAGAGTCTTAACTATTATATTACTAGCCTCATGCGCGGCAATATCAATTTTTTCGCGTAATTTTAAATTTAATTGGCAATCAAATTCGGAAAAATTATTATCGTTAGGTATATAGGTACTGGAATATATTGCTGGCCAGAATAAGATCAACTGATTAATAAAATAGATGAGTTCTTCTCTGCTTAAATATTCCTTTTCCCAAAAATTTTTTAATCCATTAAACCTATCAATATATTCATCAAAAAAATCTTTGAAATAAGACGGGTTTTCCTTAATATGGCTCAAAAACAGAAGATTAACTTCTTTATCAAGCTCATGATTACGGTACGTAGATACCATGCCCCTATTAATAAATGAAATATAACGGGGATGGGTTTTTAGTTGAACGCCCAAAAAATTATTATATGCTCCGCCCCAAGCTTCACACAATATTAAAGAGAATTCTCTAGTATACGTGAAAGGTATTATAGTAGTTTTCATATAAATACTTATTCTTTATATACAACAAAAATAGCACAAAAAGTGGTATTTTGTCTATTTATTGTTAGATAAGACGCAATTGGAATAATTTTGAGCTAAGTATTTTATGGAATGATATTCAAAAGAGCTTTCTCTATATTTTCTTCATAATTATGGCCGGATCCTTTTACTTCTTCAATCCTAAAGCCTTTTTCTCTAAATTTCTGTATAGCCTCTCTGTCAAAAAGATATATATCATTCTCGCCATAAATAATAGCAAGATTTTCTTTAGGAACAGTATTAATAATATCAAGGACTGGAACTTTAAATAACCTAACAATTTTAATCAAAGACGTAATAATGTGAAGTATCTTTATTGATTTTTTGAAGGAATCTGGTAGCCCCTCTGAAATGCTAAATTTATACCATCTTCTAAATATACCTCTTCTTAAAATTACTGGATTTACTAAAATAATTTTAAAATTTTTATATAATTTCCAGTTATACAAAGCCACCAAGGATCCAACGCTATGGGCTATGACGTAATCAACCTTAAAATCTTTATTAATATCAATATTTTTATCCCAAACATCCAGGCTATTCTGATAACCATTTCTCCCGCCGGTGTCTAGCCATCCTGGAATAAATAAAATTTTATCGTTATTCTTAAAATTTACCATACCTAACATACCAATTAACTTACAGATTCTTTAATTCTTTAGATATTAAATCGTTAACAGTTTGATTATTTATATTTTTTTCCTCATTAGTTAATTCCGTATGAGGTTTGTTAAATTTTAATGGCCCCTGCAGGCTACTCATTGGCCAGCCTGGTATTCTTTTTTCTGATGACGGAGAAAAAAATAATATCGGACGATCTATAGTAAAAATTTTGATTTCCCCGCCTGGGAAATATAAACAATACGCGAAATGCCATTTTCCGGATCGCTTATCAGACGGCGCATCTTTTATTGTTCCTTCCCAATAATTAATTAATGCCTCGTCATCAACCTCATCTTTCCCATCAATTCTGCGCACATGAACTCCTGGTTGTCTATCTAACGGGAGAAAATCCACATACAATGCCTCATCTTCGGAAAAGACCGGTAATCCTGATTTTTGGGCGTAAAACCTAGCCTTAATTTCCGCATTTTCTTCGGCAGTTGACCCAGATTCTATTGGTTTATCAATAATCCCCAAATCATCTAAATTTAAAACAGTTTCTGCTAAAGAAGATAATAAGCGTCCATAGCGCTCTTTTTTTGCAGGATTATGCGTGGCAATAACAATTTTTTCTATCATATAAACGGTTAGGTCTTAAAAATTTTATATGAAAACAAACCGCGATTATAATAACTATTTTTCTCCAATAACTATCCACCGCCCCCTATCTGCTAATAATTGTAAATTAATATTCTTGAAATCGGAAAACATTTCTTCTATTTCATCTTTTGTAAATGCGCTATGAGGTAAACCTTTCTCTGGCCCTGACAGCGGGACCCTAGTCCCAGGAGCTATCTCTTCATGGCTGGCCATCATAGTCCAATGCGAGCTTCCCTCGTTATCTGGTAAAGTAATAAAAAAATGTCCACCCGGCAAAAGAGCATCGTAAATATGTTTTATAGCCTTATTAACCTCGCTTTTTAAGCCATGGTGGATGGCGGCAATAGAAATAACTAAATCATAATGGGAATGGGGTATATCATAATCATACATATTAGCACAGATAATACCGAAACTATTTCCTAGGGCTTCTTTGGTCATCTCAACGGCAGTCGGACTAGAGTCAATACCGCCGACTTCAAATCCTAGAGTTTTAAGAAATACTAAATATTTACCGTTTCCACAACCAACGTCTAAAGCTTTTTTGATTGTAAAATTATTATTATTAATAAATTCCAAAAACTCTGGGATTAAACCCTTCTTTAAAGTTGCATATTCTTCTCCGCCATTTTTATAATCTTGGTAGATTTTGTCCCAGACAGTCATATTTATATTGTTATATACCAAAAATAGCACATTTAGTGCTATTTTGTAAATTTTGCTCGGGGTCGTGGAGGAAGTGCTAAATTATTCATTAGACAATTAAATGAATAAATAAGCCAATTCATAAAGATTTAATTTTCGATAATTTCTTTCTAATCTCTTGCATAAAAAATAAAACATTATCAACCTGTTGAAATAAATAGTCTTCAGATATCTCAATATTTGCACCCGCTTTATCAAATCTGCTATATTGTCCTGATTTTTGTATATATTCCGAATTTACTTTACTTTTATTATGTATAATTAAATTTCTAGAGAGACTGTGTTCATTTATTTGCCCAACAATCGTTTCTAAATCTTTATCAAGTTTTACATTAAGAGTTTTTAGTAAGTCTTTCAGTATATTAGACATCCCTTTATAGAATTTATTTGAAAGATGGCGATTAATAATTTTTTTCCAGACATCTTCCAGGTTGTCGGATCTAATAATAATAGATAATTCTACTGGATTTTTACTTGGATCTATAAATTTCAAGAGTAAATCGTGGTTATAAATAAATAATAGATTAAAAAATTCTGATAACCATGCCTCAAAATCAGATATATTTAATATAAATATTAGATCTGACAACTCATTCTTTACTAAATTTTCTCCGTATACCGATATTTTAGAATAGCTTATTTTCTTAATTTCAGAATCTTTTTTAAAATTTAATTTTTTAAATTTCCCTAAAAAATCTTTAAATTCATAATCTTTAAATTGTTCTTTACTGCTCTTTGTAAAATTTACAATGGCATCTTTAGAAAAAAGATAAAGTTGAAGATTCTTTCTAATTTTTACCTGAAATTTAACAATATTAGCGTCCAACTTTGATGCAATTTCATTATTCATATTAATTTAAACCAAAATATCCTCATCCTTATCTTCATATTTTTCACACATCTCCTTACTAATATTTTCGGCCAGTCTAATAGTCCCGCTCTTCTCTTGAAAATACTGAAATTTATCAGCTTTTTTTATATCAAAATTATCATTAAAATAAATTTTTTTTATCTCATTAACTATTTTTTCAAATTCTGATATTTGAAAATTTCTTTTGGAGTTTAGAATTGTATATATCCCGGAAAATAAAAAAACAATAAACCTAAAACCAGAAATTTTTGTCAATGTATTGTTCCCGCTGAACCAAATATTTGAATATTCATTTTTCCATGCATTAAAATAATTTAACAATAATTTATATTTTTTATCAGAAAGTTGTCCATTAGAATCAGTTAAAGTACTGATTATTTTAGATTTTTCAAATATTTCGTCTATCTGTTTAGCCTTTAGGCCGTATTTAATTTTTTCGCCGGCCAATACTATTCTTGATTTAAGTGGCGAATCATTATCGTTGTTTAGTTTTACAATGATATCATACCTAATTTCTTCATCGTCCAAGAGTAAATTCAAAAGTTTTTTCTGCCTTAATAGTATATTTTTATCAACTGTTTTTTGCCTTTCGTTTAAAACCATAAAAACCTCCTTTTTCTCATCGCCCGTTAAACCAGTAAAGGCAACGAAGCACATCTTATAATTCTTCAACTTTGATTTACATTCATCGTCAAAGGCTAGTAACCTGTGTTGGCCGTCTATAATTTCAATGGAATTCTCAAACTTTTTTGCCTCTTCTGCGCTAGGGAAATTAATATAAATATTTTTGTTCTCTTCAGTGATTTTATATTTATTAGATAAATTAATAACTATTGAATTTGGTATATAGCCCTTGGCGTATATATTTTTGCCCTTTTTATACAATTTATCCTTGCCCAACAAATATGTTTTTATTTCTTCTATCCTCTTAATGTCATATGGCCTCTGAAAATTTTTGTCATTCTTTGAAATATCAGAAATTTTTACTAATTTTTTTATAAAGTTTGGATCTGCGGAAAAAATATATATTTCTTTATCTTTTTGGTTATACCTTAAAGCTTGAATTTTCTGCATATATTTTATTTTTTAGGCACCGGTAACCCTAATTTTTGTAATGGTAAATACTCAAAATAATAAGAACAACCATTAATAGAAATGATGTAATCTAAAACGTCTTTATATTCAGGTTTTTCAAACCATCTATTTAAAACATAAATATACTGGACTTCGACATTTAATTGGGATAATAATTTACGATATTGCTTTATTTTAAAGTCGCAGGTTTGTAATTTCTCATCTGTCGATCCGGCAATATGCTGAAATTTTATCTCAATTATAAAAAAGGTGTTGTTAAAAATTACAAAAATTGCATCGTCTGGCAAAATCTTTTTAGAAATAAATTTTTTATAATCAATTCCATTCTTTTCTAAATATCTATAAAGGTCGTGTTTCTTAAAAGTTAAGGCAACTTTTTTACTATTATAAAAAATAACATTTTCTTCCACCTTATAGCCTTTTTGTTTGCCAATTAAAGTCAAAAAATCCGATTCTTCTTCAAAGTGAAGACCGGTTTTTGTATTAGCTCCGCCAAAGCCGCCTTTTATCATAAATTTAATAGATTATTTTATTAAATCCTTATATCTCTTAACCGATAAGTCTAGATATTTCTTCTCTAAATCAATACCAATAAACTTGCGTCCGTTAAGAGCACAAGCTAAACCAGTCGTTGAGGAGCCGGTAAAGGGGTCAATAACTACATCTCCTTTTTCCGTGCTAGCCATAACGATACGAACTAATAGATCTATTGGTTTTTGGGTTGGATGTTTACCAAATTTCTTTTCAGATGGTTTCGGCGTTCCCATAGACCAGACGCTTCGCATTTGTAGGTTAGGCTTTTTTAAAAAGTCTTCCGGCCAATTGCCATTCTTCATTAAGTCGTAATTAAATTTATGTTTGGTAGTTATCGGCTTGCCAGTTTTAGGATGAACTAATTCTTTTCTTGCCCAGATTAAGGTTTCATGACTGGCCGTAAAAAAGCGACAGCTTAGATTTGGCGAAGCATTTGGCTTAAACCAAGCAATATCGTTTAGGATGTGAAATTTGCTTACTTGAAGAGCAAAGCCACATTGATAAATAGAGTGATAGGTACCGGAAATCCAAATCGTACCTCCCGGCTTTAAAACTCTATGACAAGCCTTAATCCAGGCTAATTGAAACTCAAAGTCTTTCTTTAAACCATTACTAACATCCCATTCGCCCTTATTAACACTAACCATACGGCCGGCATGGACTGAGAAACCGCCGTTAGAGAGCATATAGGGCGGATCGGCAAATATCATATCAACCGAGTTCTCTAGCAGAGTGGCTAAAAATTCCAAGCTATTGGCTTGATATAATTTAAAGTCCTTATTCTTAAAAAATGGATCTAACATTTTTTTGCTTTTTTTCTTAGTTTTTACGGCCTTTTTTGAGGTAGTCATATTATAGCAAATTGAATATGAAGAAAAGATAAAGTCTTATTCTCTGGCCTAATTTTACGATTTTTAGGGCTAAAAGTCAAAAAAATTTCTATTTTTCTAAAACTTTTATTAGGTTGATAATTTGACTAACATTAATATCATCAATTTCCTTTTTCTTTTCGACTAAGTGAAATAAGGAATGCGTTTTATTATTACAATCATTTTTGAATGGCTGCGCTAATTGATATAGCCGTTCAATAGCCTTCAATTTTGTTGGATTAAATTTTGATCTGTTATCATATAAGTTCTTGAGGACTAAACTAAAATCTAAATGTCGGGATTTTGACGAATCCCAATAAAGCGTTCTGTCTTTTAATTCATTTTTCAAAATATTTATTATTAAATTTTCTATTATTTTTCTGCAAAAAATAAATACACATGTATAACAGCCATGAGTATATGCCTTATTAACCTCGTCTATATGGCCTTTAATAAATGGATCAGGGGTTTCATATTTAAAAAAATTAATTATTCCTTTTTTATGATTTTTTAATTGCTTTATTTTAATTCTGGTGGGCGCTTCGGTCTCATAACTAGGCAATGATTTCTTGTCTTCTTTGTCCAAAAATCTTCTTGCGCTTTCACCCTTCTCAACAGCAAAAAGATGAGCCGCTGCATTTAAAGTGCTTTCTTTATACTGTATACGCTTCCTGGAAACATATTGCCTAACAGAATTTTTGGATAGCCTGAGCTTCTTAGATAAATAATCTAAAAGTTCTGGATTTAATCCGGTCATCTTATTTTAATTATTTTTTATTAAGATTTTTTTGTGGAACCATTCTGCTTATGGTAGCGATTCCCACTCCTAATGCATCGGCTATGGCTTGCAAGCCGACGCCAGCATTAATTAACATTAAAACTAACAGTCTTTTGATCGCCTCTTGGTTATCTATTTGTTCTTCTTTTTTTGTTCTAGGCATATTATTTATTTTTCTTTTTTAAATTAGTTAAATTTACTTCTACAGTATTTTTTGAAGTATTTAGTATTTCAGCAATTTCAACATTTGATAAGCTAAATTTTTTCAAATATTCAATTCTCTCCTTAGTAGTCTTATAGTTATCGTTACTGCTTATCAAGAGTGAAACTAAAACCGACAACTTTTTTGAAATACCATCTAAATTTTCTTTTTCCATATGATTTATTTTTTAGTTAACTTGCTAATTGTGTTTGGGCTAACATTTAAAAAACTACTAATATCTCGCCATGGATAGCCGCTTTTTACTAACATGCTTACTAAATTTTTTAAAATTTTATCATCCATAGTACCAGTATTTTTTAAATTTAGCATTAGTAAATACGTTATTAAATCAAGCTTCGAAAATAAGATATCTTGTTTCTCCATATAATTTATCTATTATCTTTTCGTATATAAAATAATTCTTTATTAATATAGTTGCTTGTTTTTCCAAGGATTTCGGCAATCTCATTGGTTTTCAATTTTAAGCCAGAAAGAAAAGCGATCTGTCCCCTTGTGTCTAATTCTTCCTTTTTTTTAGAAAATGACTGGAGATTTAATGCAATGAGAATATTAAGCCTTTTTAATATTTCTTCGTTTTCGATTAATTGTTTCGCCATATTTTTTATCCAATTAATAATTTATGGTGATATTTTATCAAATAGCGGAACCGCTGTCAAATAATTAAAATACCGATAACAATAAAAATATAATAAATATAAGCTTATTTAAATTACTTTTGTAATAAAATAATATAATTTTATTTAATTTTAAATAAAAATTATAGTTAAAAATAATACTAAATATAATATCAACCGATTAAATATCGGGAAAGTATTATTGTTTATATTTTAACAAAATCTTAATAATTAATATTAGCCAAAATACCGCTAAAACCTTTGACTAAATCTTTGACCAAACTTTACCAAAGGTCGTTTTGCTATTGCGGATAAAGAATCTATATATTTTTTAGGTTCGAACCGAATGATAATTGATAAAAAGCTTAACATTTCTTATTATAACTGAATTTTACCAATAAGAAATAATGTTGGAAAATTTAACGCCGAATTAGCCGGGTTAGAACCGCCAAAACTTGACGATGATTATAGAAAAAGTGATGCTTTAACCTCGCTTAATCTACGTTGGCTCGAGGATAGGAATTTCCGCCTCAGGCGCTCACCAGTTCGCGCCTTCGTTGTCGCGGGTTGCGTTAAGCATCCCCCGGATGCTTAACGATCGCTCGCTGCGTCGTCGTTCCGCTGAACGCCGACTAGCTCGCTTCCAACCTGTTCGAATCCCAAACTCCTAAGATGAAATAAAAATACTAGCATTTTATGCTAGTATTTTTATTTTGCTCGGGGATAGGGATTATCGCGCTCGCTCCGCTTCCGCGTCGCTCACTTGTCCTGGGTCAGCGCTAAAGCTCCCCCAGAGCTTTAGCGACACTCAACTGCGCTTTCGCCGCTCAAAATAGCGGCTCAAGCTTGTTTCGCTCCTGACCTGTTCGAATCCCCAACTCCTAGAATGCTAAAATAAAACAACAGCTAACAGCTGTTGTTTTATTTTAGTGCTCGGGGATAGGGATTCGAACCCCAATAAGCAGGACCAGAACCTGCTGTCCTACCGTTAGACGATCCCCGAATATATTATTTTATCTTTTCCCATTTTTCTATTTCTCCTTTAACTATCTTGAATAAAGGGTGCAAGAGCGGTTTACTAATTTTCTTTAACTGTTTATATAACTTTTCATCTCTTATTTTAAGCTTTTTTAAAAGATGAGAAAATTCATAGGCCACCTGACCGCTATTTACTTTAATGGTTTTTAATTTTTTTTTCAAGAGGCCGACTTTAGCCGCCTGAAAATTATAACCGCGGCTCTCTGCCTCATAAACAATCGCCAGTAAATAGGCTTTAATATAGGATATTTTATCTTCACTTGCCTTAAAGCGATCTAGCTGCGGATGATTTTTATAACCCTTAGTCTTCCCCTCCAAAACTTTTTTAGCAAGCAGGCCTTCGCGCCAAACAGCTAGCAGCCCCTGCCTATCAAGATACTTAGGCGATAAGCTCCATAGCCTCATATAATCTTATTTATCTTCTAATTTTGGCTTTAGAAGCGGAAATAAAGTTATTTCTCTAACCGGTTTATCAACCAAAAAAGCAAATAAACGCTCGCCGAAACCGAAACCGCAGGTCGGCGGTATACCATGCTCTAGCATTTCCACAAACTCCCAATCTGGCATCATCGCCTCCTTATCTCCCCTATCTATTAATTTCTGCTGTTCGCTAAAACGCTTATCCTGATCCACTGGATCATTTAATTCGGAAAAGCCATTACCAATTTCGCTGCCGGCAATAATAATCTGGAAGCGTTCCGTCAGCTCTGGATTATCAGTCTTGGCCTTAGCTAAAGGAGAAACTAGTTTTGGATGATTAATTAAAAAGGCTGGCCCAGCAATATTACGGCGGCAATATTTCCATAGAGTATCGGTTAAGCGCTCCCGATTATCGCCTTCATATTTAACCTTCAGTTCTTCCAGCTTAGCCTTCATTTCTTTCTCTGTCGCTTTTAAAATATCTATACCCGTCTGTTTTAAAACTTCTGAGCGGTAATCTAGGCGCGGCCACTCACCGGCTAAATCATATTCAAACCCCTTGGTTGTAAACTTAGTTTTACCAAAAACTTTCTGGGCGATTTCTTGGTATAGCTCCTGGGCCAGCTTCATGCCCATTTCATAATCAGCGTAAGCCCAATAAAATTCTAGGTTAGTAAATTCCTGTAAATGATCAGGGCTAGATCCTTCATTACGATAAACGCGACCGATTTCAAAAACTTTTTCATAGCCCGCCGCCATTAGTCTTTTCTGCCATAATTCTCCAACGGAAATGCGCATAAAAACATCTAAATCAAAATCATCATGATGGGTTCTAAACGGATTAGCCTCAGCGCCACCCGTTGTTACTTCAATCGTCGGGGTCTCTACTTCAAAAAACCCTTGGCGCTTCATAAAATCGCGCGTCACCTCCCAGAACATCGCTTTCTTATAAAATAAATCTCTTAACTCGGGGTTAAGTAAAATATCTAAATAACGCTTGCGCAAACGCTCTTCCTCATCCTTTAAGCCATACCAAGAATCGGGGATAGGGCGCAAAGCTTTGGTTAAAAGCTTCCACTCCTGAGCCATGACGCTTTTTTCGCCTTTATGAGTTAAAAAGGCCTGGCCCTTAATCTGAATAAAGTCGGCGACATCTATAAATTTCAAAAAATTCTTATAGCTCTCTGGGCCGAGATCTTTCTTAGAAAAAGCAATCTGAATATTGCCCGAGGCGTCTTCTAAATTAGCAAAGGCTAAATTACCGTGTTCCCTCTTGGATCTTAAGCGCCCGGCAATATTAAAAACTTTCTGGTTAGTGTTAAGCTCCTCAAAATTAGTCAAAACTGAAGCGACTGGAAAATCACGCTCCACTTTAGCCGGATAAGGGTTAAAGCCAGCGGCAATTAGTTCGTTTAATTTTTTTAAACGATCGCTTCTCTCACTAACCGGTAATTTTTCTTGATGAGTCGCGGACATATGTTTATATTAGTCTATCTTGGTAATTTTATAATGCATGGTTCCCTTCGGTGTTTCCACTTCAACCGAATCCCCCTTATGCTTATGCAAAAAAGCCACTCCGAGCGGTGATTCATTAGAAATTTTTCCATTAACCGGGTCCGCTTCATTAAAACTAACTATAGTATATTGTTTTTCGCCTTTATCAGACTTAACCGTTACTTTAGAGCCCATTGATACTTCATCATGGGAATGGCCGTTTTCAACCACTGTGACGTTTTTTAAAGTGTTAGTCAGCTCCAAGACCCTTCCTTCATTCAGGGCCTGGGCGTCTTTAGCTTCGCTATATTCGGCATTCTCGCTTAAATCACCTAACTCTTTAGCTCTCTCAATTCTTTCGGCAATCTCCTTGCGCCGAACGACTGACAGCAAATTAAGTTCATCTCTCAATTTATCATAGCCTTCTTGGGAAATGATTTGCTCGTTCATAAATTTATTTTTATAAGGATTAATTAAGGATTGATAATGATTAATATACTTTATTTAGCCAAATTAAACAAGAGGCGAGGAGCAAAAAACCTATTCCCAGGGGATGATTCAAATAAGGCGTAAAAGCGTTAGTTATCATAAGGAATAATAGCCCTGACGTCAAGCCGAATAATAAATAATCTTTCTCTTTAAACCCCCTCTTAAGGCCGGTAAATAGAAGTTTAAATAACAATAGCAAATAGGCTAACAAGCCCAGCAGACCCAGCTTTAACCAAAGATCTAAATACCCCCATTCAAAAGCATAGGTAGTATATTCACCGCTAGGATTATTCTGCAAAATGCGCGGATCACGGGAAAAATAGGTAACAGTCGCGCCATAGCCCTGTCCTAGCAATGGCTCTTTCTTTATCTCGCCGGCTAATACTGGCAGCAAAGACCAGCGGGAAGCTAAGGCCGCTTCGTTACCATTACTTACTCTATCTAAAAAATCAGCGCTAAAATTTCCGGATTGCGATTGGAAATAGGGCCAGGCGACGACCAGATACATCATTAAAAAACTGACTACGCCAGTAGCAATCAGCCAGAGGGCCGCACCGAGCGCTTTTTTAAAAGATGACAAGCGCCAAATAAGCAGACAACTAAGCGCTAAAGAACTAACTAAGGCTAACCAGAAGCTACGAGAAAAACTAATTAAGACTGAACTTAGAAATAAGGCGGCCAGAGTCAGCGCGGTTATGTTAGAGCGCTGAAAAAATCCGTCCAACTTCAACTTAGCGGAGTTAAGCCAGAAAACCAGAAGAAAAGCGATGGCCGAAAAAATCTGCCCTTGGATAAATATGCGCGGCCAGCCGGTCTTAGTCGGCGTCATTTCCCCGACTAAGGTCTTACGCAGCCATAAGTAAATATCCGGTGACAAAGCCGAATCATGAGTGAAAATAAAAAGTAAAATTAAAGTTTTAAGGCTCAGCCAAATGGCCGCTGCTAAAAATAAATTATATAAACGTCCTAGACGGCCCTCTTCCCGTCCGCCGTAAACCGCAATAACCGGTCCTAAAAGTGAAAAATAAATCCAGGCGTTAAAGTCAGAAAAAACAAGGCCCAGGCTATGGCCACGAATTAAGCCATTTAGCACCGCTAGGCAGATAAAGGTGGCCAGAATCAAAAAATAATTTCGGCCAGAAAAATTTTTAAAGCTTAACCAATAAGAATCATTTCCCGTCCGTTTAAAAGCCTGATAAATAATTATGGCCAGGAAAACCAGCATTAACACTAGCCAAATAACAATTCTTAAGCCAATAATATGGCCCGACCAATTAAAATAAAAAAGATGGCCCATGGAACCAATGAAAAGCTCCCCTAAAACCGCTAGTAAGCCATATTCTAAACGGTAAACTGAGGCGACGAGTACTCCTAAAGCGATAATAAATAAAATAGACTGATTTAAAAAAGGCTGGCTGAAACTAAAGAAAGACAAAATTTCAATCGCTAAAAAACAGGCGATAATGGAAATAATTTTCTTATGGGAAAATTGAGGCATAATAATTAATTTAATTCTAATCTATCGCCCACCTTTATGTTATGGGAAGCGCAGTAACCGGCGTTTACTTCTAAAACCTGGGTGGCCGGGTCATCGCTATCATAAGACTTGGTCGGACGCGCACCTTCCGGGGATAAGTTCGCGGCAATTTTTTTTATTTCCCCCTGATTTATAAAAATAATATCTAAGGGGAACTTCATATTACGCATTACAAAACTTTTTTCCGAGTCATCGGTAAAATTAAAAAGCATGCCGCAATCAGCGCAGAGAGAATCTCTGTCACTTAGCCCTTGATATCTTTCCGAGGCCGTCACAGCCACCTCGGCTCTAATATTATAACCCGCTAGCTTAATATTTTGAATCAGAGGTAGCGGTACGGCTGGCTTAGGGCTGGTAATAAATAATTTAAAATATACTAACGGCCACAAGGCAAAAAAAGCAATAAAAATTCCTCCTAAAATAAAGATTGACCGATAACTGCCGCTTTGATTATTTTTAGGCCAAGCCATGTTTGGTTTTAATTATCTTAAGCGCTGTCTGGTATTTTTTAACGCTAGGAAGCCAGGGCATTAATTTATAGGCGAAAGACGGAAGCCAGGAACTGATAAGGCCGCCGGGCACTATGCTAAATAATACCTGCGGTATCCAGAGGCCAGTCTTCCCTTTTTCCAGCATCGTCAGCCAAAGATCCCAATCCTGAAACTTTTTGATATTTTCATCCCAGCCAGAAGCGGGAAAATCCGCTTTTCTAATAAGGGCCATGGTATGAATGTAGGGCATCTGCTTTAATTTATCCGGATCAAAGTCGCCTACCTTAAATAATTTTTTCCCCCAATAAAAAGACGGGTAGACATAGCTAATCGTCGGATTGCTAGATAATTGCTCAACCATTACAGCCAGGGCTTCCGGCTTCAAATCAGAATCAGCGTCGCAAAAAAATAAAAATTCTCCCTGAGCCTCCTGAGCACCGCGGTTACGCGCCGCGGGAGCACCCTGATTAGACTGATTAATAAATAAATAACGGTTATCAGCCTTTAATTTTTTAAAAAAATTAGAAAAAACTAATTCCGGTCCATCATGAGAACCATCATTAACAATAATAACTTCATAATCAGTATAAGTCTGCCCGGAAATGCTAGTTAAAGTCCGGGCTAATTTTTTCGCCTGGTTATAAACAGGAATAATTATAGAGATCATAAAAATAAATTAAGATTCATTATCAAAAAATAAAATGGAAGCTACTTTAGCTACTTGTTTTTCCCAATTAAATTCTACCAAGGCTCTGGTCTGCCCCTGTTTCCCTAATTGATTACGGCGCTCCGGATCATTAACCAGCTCCAAAACAGCCCGCTTAATATCTTCAATATTTTCCGGATCAACCATTAGTCCGGTTTGGCCATCAACGACGGCGTCGCTGACTCCGCCGGCTCGTCCGGCAATGACTGGCTTACCGCAAAGATTCGCTTCTAAATAAACAATACCGAAACCTTCAAAATCTCCGGCAATATCACGGGCCGGCATTAAAAAAATATCAGTCCGATTCAACCATAGCCATTTTTCTATTTCTGTCAGCGACCCCAGAAAAATAATATTTTGCTTATACTTCGGAGGGATTAAACGACGCAAATATTCTTCTTCCGGACCAATACCAGCGATAAAATAACGTATATTATTGATTAAAGGCTCAGGTATCGTGGTTATAGCCTTAATGGCCTGATCAACGCCCTTACGGCGCACTAGGCGCCCTAAACTGAAAATAATAGTTTTATTAGCAATACCATATTCTTGATCTAAATTCGCTAACTCGCCCGGACTAACGTGCGGCACGCCGCTTAATATGCCTGGGTTAACTATGGATAATTTTCCTTTTCCCGCTTCATAAAATTCATTAACCTTGGAGGCCACATAGCTATTAGCGCAGATAATCTTGTCCGCCCGACTTAAAATTAACCTGGCTAATAACTTCTTGCGCCAAGAAGCGAGGGCGGAGCTAAAATCCAAACCGTGTAAAAATACTGCGTATGGCAAAGGACGGAAAAACGATAAAAACCAGGCGACTGTACCGAGCGGCAATATTTGGCCGACTAAGACATAATCAATCTGTCCTTTCTTCACCCTCCTATCTAAAGCCCAAAATGCTTTACGCCAGGCAAACATGCCCTGGCTATACAGCAATTCGCCCTGGTTATTATTCAAGACCACCAGTTGCTCTTCAATCGGCCAGTAGCTAGCTAAATGGCCATAATAGTTAGCGACGCCGCCATTAAAAGGCGGAAATTCTAAGGTAAATAATAAGGTTTTCATATATCAGAGCTGATTTTTTCCGGAGAAGCATCTACCCGCCGGAATGATTGATAAACGCTTAAGATATCAGCGCGGCTAAAGCCGCCTAAAATAAATAAAAAGATAAAGTAAACGATTCCCCCTAAAATAGTAGTCACAAAAATATTTAAATAAGCTTTACCAAGGCCAATTATGATCCCCATAATTAAAGAAGCCAGAGCGACCTTCATGAAAGTTAAAATATTTTTCCTCGCCTTGTAAACAATAATTTTTCTAACTTGATATAAGCCTAGAATAAACATCAAAAAATTAGTAACTAAAACAGTGACACTGGCTCCCGCCGCCTGCCACTGGGGGATTAAGATAAAATTCAATAGTATGCTAACTATAGCTACAACACCCATATTCTTAGTGTTTTTACGCTGGGCATCGCAAGCGTTAAGCAGTGAACCGATGGGAAAATTAACAAAAATAAAAAATAAAGAAATAATAGAAATTCTAAGCGGCCAGGCGGCGCCGTCATAGCCAGATTTAAAGATAAGAATAATCTTGTCAGCCAAAACAATCGCTCCTACAATAATCGGCAAAGAAATGATAATTAAATAATTCATAGCTCTTTCAAAAGAAATAACCAGCTGCTCCCTATTATTATGCCAATAAGAACTAAGGGCCGGATATAATGAAGCGGTAAAAGCCATGGGCAAAAACTGCAAGGCAAAAATAATCTTAAACGCCACCTGATAAAGGCCGACATAAACATCGCCGGCCAAAACTGACAACAAAACCGAGTCTAAATAAGTATATAGCCTCTGCAAAATAGCATAGGCGGCAAAAGGCCAGCTGATAATTAGAATCTCTTTAATAAGCAGTTTGTCATACAGCAAGCGGACGGCAATTTTTAAACGATATTTAACAATGGCCCAAGAATATATAAAATTATAAAGACTGGCTAAAGCTAGGGCTGCCATGGCCGGAATTAAGCCTCCGCCCAAGAGCAAGGCACTATAACCGGCGACAAGCACTATCAGCTGGAATACGACAGAAGAAATACTCTCATATTTTAAATTATGAAAACCCCTTACTAAAGAGAAGAAAGTTGATGTGAATGAATCTAGAACCATGGAAATGGCCGAGATATATACTAAAGAACGGGTTAGAGGGTCGTAATCCAAAATATTAATTAACAAAAAAACTACTAGCAAAGCCAGTAGCGATAAAGGAAGTTTAAGGGTTAGGATATTTCCTAGCCAGCGTCCGGCCTTACTAGCGTCTTTAGCGATCTCCCTAGTTAAGACATTAGCGAAGCCTAAATCAATAAAAATAGCAAAAATAGTAGTGAGCGAGATGGCTAAATAGTACTTGCCAAGGCTGGCAGGACCGACATAACGGGCCAAAAGGGTAAAATAGGTAAAAGAAATGACCTTTTGCAAGATCAGAGCTAAGGTCAAATATGAGGTATTTTTCGCGATATTTCCGATTTTATTCATAGACTAAAGGGCCCAAGAGAATTATACCAACCCTTGATTAAATTTAAAAGTTATGATAATATCTTACCATAAAATAAACTTAAATAATAATAGAGGAAATTTTATTTAAAATCAATAAAATTTTTTTTAACTCTAAGGTATGAAAAAAGACACCCATCCTAAGTATTACCCAGAATGCAAGGTTTCCTGCGTTTGTGGCAATAGCTTTTTAACTGGCTCAACAGAACCGGAGATTAAGGTTGAACTATGTTCCGCCTGTCATCCTTTCTATACTGGTAAGCAGAAGTTAGTTGATACTGCCCGCCGCGTTGAGAAATATACAGCTAAAGTTACAGCTAAGGACAAAGTTGCTCCGACTAAGAAAGGTAAGAAAGTTAAGCGAGCCGCCCGCGCTGAAGTTCGCGCTAAGAAAGAAGTGGTCGTTAAGACTAAAGATCTGAAGAAGATCGCCCAAGTCAAATTGAACAAAAAATAGCTTTTATAAAAACAGCTGGCTTTAATTTTGGCATTTTTATGCTAAAATTGTTCTAAGGCCAGTTGTTTTTTATTATATAAATCTTATTTAAGCTAAAAGCGCCTTATAAAGCGCGCCCCCATATGTACGACGATATTAAGACAAAATTCGCTGACTTAGAGAAAAAACTGATGGACTCAGCCGTAATCAGCGACCAAAAAGAATTAATTAAAATTTCCCAAGAACACGCCGGCCTCAAAAAAGCCATGGCGCTGATTTTAGAATTGGAAAAAGTTACTGATAATATTAAACAAAACAGTGAAATAATTTCTAATGAGGACGGCGAGCTTAAAGAAATGGCGCAACTAGAGATGGCTGGACTAACTGAACGCGAAGAAAAACTTAAAGAAGAAATAGACGAGGAAATCCATCCCTCCAGCCCTAATGATAAAAAGAATGCTATTTTAGAAATCAGAGCCGGTACGGGCGGAGACGAAGCGGCTCTTTTCGCTGGTGACTTATTCCGGACGTATTCGCGCTACTGCGAGCGCCGCGGCTGGAAATTAGCCCTAATAGACTCCAACGTTATCGGTATAGGCGGCTACAAAGAAATAATTTTTGAAGTTAAGGGCGATGGCGCCTATGGCTTATTAAAATTTGAGGCGGGCACGCACCGCGTCCAAAGGGTACCAGAGACCGAAAAGCAAGGCCGCGTTCATACTTCAACCGCCACTGTCGTCGTCTTAGCTGAGGCCGAGGAGGTGGATATTGAAATTAAGGCTGGCGATGTTAGAATTGATACTTTCTGCTCCAGCGGTCCGGGCGGCCAGAGCGTTAACACGACTTATTCCGCTGTCCGCTTAGTCCATATCCCAACCGGAATTATGGTCAGCTCGCAGACCGAACGGTCGCAGCATCAGAATAAAGAAAGAGCTTTCCAGGTCTTGCGCTCACGTCTCTTGGCCCGTCAAGAAGACGAAAGACGCTTAGCTAGTTCTACTGCCCATGCAACCCAAGTTGGCGCTGGCGATAGAGCCGATAAAGTCCGCACCTATAATTTCCCCCAGGATAGAGTCACTGACCATAGAATCAATATGTCTTGGCATAGCATTCCGAGAATTATGGATGGAGAAATAGACGAGATGGTTTTATCTTTAAAGAAAGCCGCCCGAGCGGAAGTGACTGGAAAATAAAACTACTATATTAAGATGTCTAAATTAGCTAAAAATATTCATAACATTAGCCTAATTTTTAAAGAATCTTCCCTGCCTAGATTAGAGACCGAAATTCTAATTTCTTTTCTATTAGGAAAAAGACGGGAATTTTTAATGACTCATCCCGAGACTTCAATCAGCCTAGCGATTTATAAAAAATTTAAGGAACTAGAGAAAAAACGTCTAAAAAACTGGCCGATTGCCTATTTAATAGGAAGCAAAGAATTTTATGGCTTAAACTTTAAAGTTACTCCCGCCGTCCTTATGCCCAGACCAGAAACGGAAATGATTGTTGATGAGATTATTGAAATGGTTAAAGGGCGCACTAATAACGTTAGCGAGCAACGCGCCATTCCCCATATCATTGATCTCGGTACCGGCTCCGGCGCCATTATAAGCGCGACTGGCAGCGAAATAAGACGCCTCTTCCCTATTCAGTTTAAAAATATAAAACTATCGGCTGTTGATATTTCCGCCACCGCTCTTAAAATTGCCAAGCAGAATGCCAAAACCCATGAATTAAATTCTAAAATAAAGTTTTATCATGGCAGTCTATTAGCTCCCTTAAAATTAGAAACGAAAAAACTAACCAGACAAACCCTGATAATTGCAGCCAATCTTCCCTACTTAACTCCGGCGCAAATTAAAAAATCACCGAGCATCAGCCGCGAACCACGCTTGGCGCTAGACGGCGGCCGGGACGGCCTAAAATATTACCGTCAGTTATTTCAAGAATTATCCAGCGTCCTCAAAAAACAAAATTTCTCTTTTAGGATATTATGCGAAATAGATCCTGGCCAATCACGACCGATTATTATGCTAGCAAAAAAAATACTACCACAAGCACAGGCGGTTATAAAAAAAGATTTAGCTAAAAAAAATCGGCTGGTAATCATTAACAGTATTAACTGAAATATTAACCAATCGCAATAAACAAAAAAGCCCCGAATAAATCGGGGCTTTTTATAACTATTTAAAAATTACTTTTTAGCTTCCGGCTTCTTAGCATCGGCAGCCGCTGGGGCGCCAGCCGCTGGGGCGCCAGCTACTGGAGCAGCCTCGGTCTTAACTGGCTCTTCTACTTCCACTCTAGGCTCCTTAACAGCCGCAACCATATCATTAGTATGGTGGACTAAAACGATGCCCTTAGGCAGGGTCAAATCATTAACGCGGATAGCATCATCATAAGTATTCAAAACAGAAATATCAACATCAATATGATCAACTAAATCGCTTGGCAAACATTCTACCTCCAAAGAGTCCATATCTTTAATTAAAGTGCCGCCCAATTCCTTAATCGCTTTAGACTCGCCGACAAAATGCAAAGGCACTTCAGTTGTAATTTTTTCTTTCATGTTAACCTGATAAAAATCGGCGTGGGTATAAAAATTCTTCATGACATCATGCTGGACATCTTTGACAAGAACTTTTACTGGGCCAGAACCAAAATCCAAATCAATTAGATTAGATTCGCCAGCCGCCTTGAAAGCTTTTTCAAATTCTACCTTCTTGAGCTTTAAATTCTTATTTTCTAAACCCTTGCCGTATAGAACGGCCGGGATCAAATCTACACTGATTTTTTCATTTTTCTCGCGTAGTTGAGCCGCTAATTTAATTTCCATATCTTTTTTAATTTTAGCTTAATAACTGATTTTTGACTTAATAATAATATTCTCTATTATTCCGACCAGAATTAACAGAGAAACCAAGGAACTGCCGCCATAACTGATAAAAGGCAGGGGCAAGCCGACTACCGGCATTATTCCCAGGTTCATACCAATATTAATAAACATTTGAATAAAAATCAAGCCTCCAGCGCCAATCAGGAAATATATCCCGAAATCATTGTTAATTTTAGGCAAAACTTTAAAACAGCGGATAAAAAATATCAAATAAAAGCCTAAAATTAGACTAACGCCCAAAAACCCTAATTCCTCAGCTACCACTGCAAAAATAAAGTCAGTTTGCGCTTCGGGCAGAAATTTTAACTGAGATTGGGAACCGAAACCGACCCCCTTGCCGATTAGACCGCCTGAGCCGACCGCAATTATCGCCTGAGATATATTATAGCCGGACTCCTGGGCATTGGCGCCGGGATTAGAAAAGTTCATTATTCTTTCCTTCTGATAATCCTTAAATAGAAAAAACCAGGCGATAATAAATAAAATAATGGTAGTCAGGCCTATGAGTAAAAAATATTTTTTATCAAATCCGGCCGCCATAATCATTACCAACCAAATGGCGCTTAGAATTAAAGCTGAGCCAAAGTCCGGCTGGAAGAGGACGAGTGCTACTAAGAGAAAGACACTTAAAGCGGAAGTAATAAAATGGCGAACCGTTTTTATTTTGGTGGCGAGATTAGAAAAAAAATTAGCTAAAAACAAAATTAAAACTATCTTAACAAATTCTACCGGCTGCAAGCCAAAACCGAACACCGAAAACCAGCCCTTAGTCCCTCTAATAGTTGAGCCGAAAATAAGAACTAGCGATAATATTAAAATAGCTAAAAAATAAAAATAACGGCTTAAGCTTTTCAAAAAATAAGAATCAATTAAAGCAAAGACAAACAAAAGAAAAAAACCCGCCCCCGCCATCACTATCTGCTTCTGGAAATTTAGTAAATTTAAGTTCCCTTGCCCCAAGGCTACACTATATATTTCCACTAAGCCAAAAACCACCAAAAGCAAAACGGCGGAAAATAATATCCAATCAAAATTCTTTAAATAAACCTTGAGATGATTTAGCATAGGCTAATTAGACGCTTCGCCGCGATATTTCAGATAGACCGCGTCTTCTAAAATATTAATATCCGGCTTGACCTCAGTTCTATTAACTGAAGGTAAATTAGCCGCCCAGCTTATCTTAACTTCCCGGCTATCGCCAGGCAAAAAATCTTGGACAATATAACGATTGACTCCGACTAACTCTGAACCGCTAAAAAGCAAAATATTTAAAGGCGCCTCATAGTAGCCATAAGGAGTCTTATTTTTAATTGAGAATCCTAAGCTGCTTAAACTAAGCTTATCAGATAAGCCGCTATTATCCCCTGAGGCGAAGTCTAAATCAGAGACCGGCAGATTAAGCCTTAAGGCAGAATAATCCGCCCAATTAGGCACTTTATGCGCGTCAATTCGCTGCCAAAATATATCAGAGGCACTAAACGTTATTCCTTCCGAGCCGGAGGATAAATCCTGTCCTAAAGCTAAAATATATTTCTCGTCGCTAGGTAACAAGAAAGAGGAGCCGCAAGAAATATCCTGGCCCGCTCGGGAAAAACAATAACGGAAAGTAGTAATAAATTTATCATTAGGATTCTTTAATTTAACCGCTAAATCATAGCGCTCGCCGCTAGCTAAAGTCTGAACCGGCGATATTTCTATATTCTCGGCGATTTGGCGGGGCGAGGTCGGCAAATTATCATCAACTAACTGAGCGCCAGGATCGCTGGATAAAAAATATATAACATAATTATAAGAAGAAAATATAAAGAAAAAAGCGGAAATGCTAATTAAAAAAATCGTCAGAATTTTCATTAATTTCTGGTGATTTTCGGACAGCCACAAGCCGATGTTCATTTCCCGTAAGCTGACACCGGTCGGGTCATCATACTTTTTTAAATCAATATCTTGATTTAGATTTTCATCTTTTGGCATATTTATGATATAATAGCTCTATATGCTTTATATATTAGCATGAATCAATAAATTTTTTAAGACATATGACTAACATCAAGATACCGGCAAGCGTGCCAGCGGCTAAGCGCAGTGAATATCATCGTAATTACTCAAACCTAACTAATAATAGCGGCCGGCTTTTGCTGATTGCTGGCGATCAAAAAATTGAACATCTTAATACTGATTTTTTTGGATCAGGCATAAGTCCGGAAGACAATAATCCCGAACATTTATTTAAAATAGCCGCCGCTTCTCAAGGCGGGGCTCTTGCTACTCACTTAGGCCTTATTTCCAGCTATGGCCATAAATATCGCCAAATTCCCTATATTGTTAAGCTTAACGGAAAAACTAATCTCGGCTTAAATGATGACAAAAACTCTAGCCGTCTTTGGTGGACAGTTGATGATATTATTAAGTTCAAAAAACAAAGCGGCCTAAAAATTGGCGGCATCGGCTATACTTTATATTTAGGTGGCGCTTATGAGGCAGAAATGCTAGCCACTGTCGCTCAAGCCATCTTCCAGGCCCATCAGGCCGGTTTAGTGGCTATCCTCTGGGTTTATCCGCGCGGTAAAAATATCAAAGAAGAAGATATCCATACCATTGCCGGCGGGTCAGGAGTAGCGGCCTCGCTCGGAGCAGACTTTGTCAAAGTTAAATATCCTTATAAATTAAAAGATAAAAAGTTAGCAGCAGAAAATTTCCGCGAAGTAACTGGCGCCGCCGGACTCACAAAAGTTATTTGCGTAGGGAGCGGAAAAATGCCCGCAAGAGAATTACTGGAACAGCTAGGCCGGCAAATAAAAATTTCCGGTACTAGCGGAATGGCTATTGGCCGCAATTTACATCAGCGATCATTAGAGGAGGCTAGCCGCTTAGCATCTGCCTTAGGCGCTATGATTTGGAAAGGAGCAACGGCTAAAGAGGCAAACCTGATTTATAATAAAACAAAAACAACCCCAACTAAGAATAGTCGTTTCTTAGGGATATTTTAACCTAAGGCCTGAAGTTAAAGATTGGTATCACAAAATAAATTATTAAAATAATAAGACCCGACTAATCGGGTCTTATTTTAACTATTTAACTATTTTACTATTTTTTATTTTTAATCCTTACTGATTTTAATTTTTATTCTATCTACTAAGCTCGGGGCTTTTTTAATAAAACTAGGCGAGAACGATAATTTATAATCCTTTATTTCCGGCTGATCCTTTAAATAGGCGCCAATCTGGATATCAGTCAAATTAACTAGCTGGGCCGGATTAACAACCGTAGCGTCGCTCTTTAAAACCATGGTACCACTAAAAGAAGATTTAACGGTCGCTGTATGAGAAGATGAATCATAGCTTTCTAGAGTATAGGCGATATTATCAGGCTTAAATTCCGCTAGCTCTTTATCATCGGGAATAATTAAATTAAGTTTAGCCATTGCTATTTGGGCGGCTTGATCTTTAGAGAAAGAAACTGCTACCAGCTTGCCGGTAGCCTTAGCCGTAAATTCTCCCACCTGATCACCGACCTTAGCACTAATCGTAATCACGGGCGCTTCTGGCGTATAATACAGCCAATTATTAGCCGTTAACCCCGCTCCGGCGTCCGCTTTAGCGGCTTTAGCCAAGGTATCGCTGATATCCTGAGTAGCTCTTTCTAAGTCGTTAGAGTTTACGTAACGCTTAACTTTTTTATTAAAGGTAAAGGCTTTATCGTTCTGAGCGTATATCTTGTCCTGTAAACCAAGCCAAAGGCCGGGAATAGTAAACTTAGTTGGGCCGACCGCCATTTCTTCAGAGGGTTTTTCCGTATAGATATCAACTAGTACTTCTCCGCCCGCCGGCACAGTTACGGCATTTTTTAGACGAAATAATTTATTATCAGGACTAAGTATTCTGGTCGTTGCGACTAAAGCCTGACTCTTGTTATAGTTATTAATAATCCTAACCTGCCCGCTAACGTCCTCTCCTAAATAAGTTTCTCCGCTAGCCTGATAGATTTTTTCAACATTAGAATTTATTTCCTTAATCTGGCCGGCAATATCTTGGCGCGGATCAGTCTGGCTAGATAAATCGGTTGAAGTCGCCGCATTTGACGGCCAAGAATTATCCGATACTTTTAAGAGAACATTATCATTTAAAGGTTCGCCTTTCAGGCTAATTGTAACCGTCAATTTAGAAAACGAGAAATAGGCTACCACTAAAGCTAGGAGTCCGACTAAAACTAAAAATTTAATTACTAAACGGCGATATAAAATTACGCTTCTCTTAGATGATTCGCTATTATCTTTAACGTCTTTCTTTATTTCACTGCTACCGCTACGAGATTTTATCTCAGTTACCATGTCCGAAAAAAACTTTTTCTGCTTATCAATATCTTCAATAATCTCAGAACGGTCAAATTTTGGCGCTGAAATAGTTTCTTCTAGCGGTTCTGATTCGTTTGCAACCGCTTCAGGCCAAACAGCCGAAGAATCAATATCTTCATCCTCAATAACGTCAACCAAAACAGATTTAACTTTCTTTTTAGGATGAAGGGTTCTAATCGCTGTCTTTTTTTCACTTCGCGGGCGTTTTACCGCGCTAACCGAAGTGGCCGATTTAGTTCTAGGCATAGGACACAAAAATTTTAATCAAAGATAGAAATAAAAAAAATAAAGTCGCTTATTAAGCTGACTTTATTATAACAGAATTTTAAAATCCCGACAATTTATTAACCAGCTCTTAAACTCACTCTGCTATCTTAATCGTTGTCTTAAACACCCGCTTCAGTTCACTCTGTAAATTTTGATTATTATTAATTCTAAAACCAGTTTTAATAACTTTGTCCTGGCCACTTTCTTGCAAACGGAAATATACTTCATCGCTCCCAGGGTATGAAGAAAAGGCCTGTTGCAGCTGTTCTAGACCGGTGGCCGGAAAACCATCTAAAAATATTAAGCGAAGCGGCCTTTTAATGCTTGATGGTATTGGCAAGGAGTTAGCTTCTTTTTTAACTGAGGCCGAATTAGAGCTTTTATTAACACCATTAGACCAAGAGTTATTGCGATAGCTAGGCTTAACCGGCCCCGCTTCTAATAAAACTTTCTTAAAAGCATCAACTGACTTCTGGGCGGCTAACGGATCTAGCGGCATAGCGCGGTTCACTAAAATTTTTACTTCCTGATCTTTTTCGGAAACTTTAGCATCGGTAATTACCGCCTGTCCCGGCACCCAGAGATTAACTGTTTCTTTTAAGAGGCGCGGAAAAATCAATAATTCTACGGTATTAGTAGCGTCCTCTAGCTTAACAAATAACATTGATTCTCCTTTACGAGTAATAATCTTTTTAATAGTTGATATTACTCCGGCAACAATCACGCGGTCATCTCCTTTATGCCGATTAAGTTCTATGAGCGGTATAGCATAATTAACTAAATAAGGCCGGAAGGCGTTATAAGGATGTTCGCTAACATAGAGACCTAAGAGTTCTTTCTCCCAAATTAATTTCTCATTCTGCTCCGCTGGCGCGGATGGGATAAGGCTTAAACGGCTAAGACCGGCGGAAGGCAAATCCGAAAAAAGACTATCTTGTTTATTATCTTTATTTTTCGCCAGTTCCTTATTAAAACTCAAAAGCCTATCCATATTAGACAGCAGCTCACCGCGTTCCCCGTAATTATCCAAGGCTCCGCTCTTTATTAGACTCTCTAATGACTTTTTATTTAAGTCCTTATCCGTAATTCTCTCCAATAAATCAAAAATATCCTGGTAAGGACCATTCTCTTTTCTCTCTCTGATAATTTCTTCAACAATATGCTCGCCGACATTTTTAATGGCTTTTAATCCAAACCGGATAGTATCAATCACCGCATTCTTATCAACAACGGTATTAGTCTTAGTCCCGGCCGTCACTACCGTAAAAGTCCCAAAAGACTCATTAACATCCGGCGCCATAATTTTAATGCCCATATTCCGGCATTCTTCAATCTCAATTGCGACGCGATCGGTATCACCCTGGTCAGATGTTAAAAGAGCGGCCATAAATTCTACCGGCCAATGTGCTTTTAAATAAGCAGTCTGATAGCCAATCATAGCGTAACAGGCAGCATGACTGCGATTAAAACCATACCCCGCAAAAGGCTCAATGAAAGAAAAGACCTTCTCGCCCAATTCTTTATAAACACCATTCTTAACGCACCCTTCCACAAACTTCTCTTTCTGTTCAGCTAAAAGCGAAGCTATTTTCTTACCCATGGCTTTGCGCAAAACATCGGCCTGGCCCATAGTAAAACCAGCTAGGTCACGAGCAATCTGCATAACCTGTTCCTGATAAATAGCCACGCCGTAAGTTTTTTCCAGGATTGGCGCAAGCTTAGGATGGAGATAAACAACTTTTTTCTTTTGATGCTTGCCGGCAATATAATCAGGAATCCACTCCATCGGTCCGGGACGATACAAGGCGACCATGGCGATAATATCCTCAAAGACGGTCGGCTTGAGTTCGCGTAAATAGCGTTTCATGCCCGAGGATTCAAACTGAAAAACGCCAGTTGTTTCACCGTCTTGGAACAACTTATAGGCCTTAGCATCGTCTAAGGGAATTTCATCAATATCAATTTCTAGGCCGCGGGTATTTTTAATAATCTTAAGAGCCGACTCAATAATAGTCAGGTTTTTAAGGCCTAAAAAGTCCATCTTTAATAAGCCCAAATCTTCAATCGGGTGCAAAGAATATTGAGAGATGATGCTGCGGTCAGAAGACGAAGCATATTGAATTGGCACGTATTCAGTCAGAGGATCTTTAGTAATAAGAACGCCGCAGGCATGGGTTGAGGCATGGCGGGCAACGCCCTCTAAACGCTTAGCATAGTCCAGAATCCGCTTAGCGGCTGGCTCGTTATTATACATCTCTTTTATTTCCGGAACAGTCTTAAGAGCCTCATCTAATTTCATAAACATCGGGATGCTCTTGGAAATTTTATCACAATAATCATAAGGCTCATCCAGCACCCGGCCGACATCACGCACTGCCGCCCGCGCCGCCATAGTCCCGAAAGTAATAATCTGCGCGACATGGTCATGGCCGTATTTGTCGCCGACATAGTTAAGCACCTCGCCTCGGCGGACATCGGCAAAGTCCATATCAATATCAGGCATAGAGATGCGCTCTGGGTTCAAAAAACGCTCAAATAGTAATTCATATTTAAGCGGATCTAAATTAGTAATGCCGGTTAAATAACAAACTAAGGAGCCGGCGGCGCTACCGCGGCCCGGCCCGACTACAATCTTGTTATCCTTGGCCCAATTGATAAAATCAGCGACGATTAAGAAATAAGAAGGCCAGCCCATCTTAGCGATAACTGCCAACTCATAATCTAAACGCTCTTTAATCTTTACCTCATCATCAGGAGTAATATCTGGGAAACGCTTAGCAATACCTTTTTCACACCACTCTTTAAGATAAGAATTTCCATCATAACCAGCTGGCACTTCAAAATGCGGCAACTGCGTATTACCGAGCTCAATTTCTACATTACACATCTCGGCAATTTTCAGGGTATTAGCAATCGCTTCAGGCGTCTCTTTAAAAGCGGCAATCATTTCAAAATTAGGCCGCATGGAATAGTCACCGAAGCCAATCATTTTCATCCGGTCTTGGTCGCTAATTTTTTTCTTATTTTGCAGACAGAGTAAAATATCCTGAGCTTCAGCGTCTTCTTTCTTTAAATAATGAGAATCATTAGTGGCGACTAAAGGAATATTTAATTCTTTAGAAAATTTAATAAGCTGGGCGTTAACCTTTTCCTGACCAGGGAGCTCGGGATGGTCTTGTATCTCTAAGTAAAAATTATCAGGCCCGAATAACTCGCTATATTCTTTGATCCTTTTCTCGGCCTCAATAAGTTTGTCAGCGGAAATTAGACGCGGTATTTCACCCCCTAAGCAGGCGCTACACGCAATAACGCCCTCGTGATGTTTTTTTAAAAGCTCCCAATCAATTCTTGGTTTATAATAAAAACCCTCTAAATGGGCAGAAGAAACTAGTTTAATTAGGTTGCGATAGCCAGTATTATTCTTAGCTAGTAGCAAGAGATGATAACTGCGGCCGTCTTCGCGCGTATTTTTATCAAAACGAGAATTAGGGGCTAAATATGTCTCAACCCCAATAATAGGCTTAACACCGGCTTTTTTAGCCTTCTGATAGAACTCAATCACGCCATACATAGTCCCATGGTCAGTTAAGGCCACGGCTGGTGATCCCTGCTCTTTGGCAAAATTAACCATCTCATCCAGCTTAGTTAGGCCGTCAAGCAAAGAATAATGGCTATGGTTATGGAGATGGACAAAAGACATGAGTTATGGTCTTATATTAGCTTAAATCTTTCTTATCAAAATAAGGGGTAAATTTATATTTTACTTTATCATTTTAGTATAAGAAGTTGAGGAAAGCAAACTTGACTATCTTGCAATTAATCACTAATATATTAGCAACAATTATAAAAGGTGGAGACATGAACATTAACAAAAAACTTTTTTTAATCCAAGGAATATTTTTTTATGAATCTACTGCCCCTGACATAGCATACAAACCGGCAGAAGGAGCGGTTGTGGTAATGAGAGATGGTAAATATTATTCCCTTTTTAGTGGAGTAATAGCTCCTGTTATTGGCAATGAAACACAATACGGGGGAAGCCTATCTGACTATTTTGGACCATCTACTATTAGCAATATTCGGATATCGGACCAAAAATTATCATTTGACAAAAAATACGATAATTCCGAAAAAATAATAAAATATAATTTTAAAAAAGTAGGTAGATTATACGTCGGTTCATACAAAGGCTATAAAATTAAGGGTATTGCCAGATGCATATTAAATGAAATTGGCGAAGATTTTTTTGCTGATGAAAATGGTAATAAACCATGACAAAAATTAATTCCGTAAGGTTGGCTTAATCGCCAGCCTTTTTTATAAAAAACGGCTTATATTAGTAAGCCGTTTATATTTCATAATAATTGTTCACTATTACTTCATCTTCTTAATTATATCATTCAGTTCTTCCTCGCTATAAAAATCAATAATAATCTTACCGCCCTTCCCTTGCCGCTTTAATTCTACTTTAGTACTAAAGAATTCTCCTAGCTCTTCTTCCTTGGCTCTATCAAAATAATCTTTCGGCTTAGCAGCCTTGGTCCCTCCTAAACGTTTTATTTCCTTATCAGTCTCAGCGACGGTTAAATTCTGGCGCAATATCTTCTTAAGCATGTTCAACTGCTTTTCTTTTCCCTCCAAACCCAATAAATATTTAGCATGCGCTTCGCTAATTTTTCCCTCGGCTAAAGCAATTTGAATTTCTTCTGGCAAAGTTAATAAGCGCAAAGCATTGGCGACACTGGAGCGGGCCTTGCCAACTTTCTTGGCCGCCTCTTCCTGAGTAATATTAAATTCATCCATTAAACGCTTATAGGCGACGGCCGTTTCTAAAGGATTTAAATCTTCCCGCTGTAGATTCTCAATTAAAGCAATTTCTAATTTCTTTTGTTCTTGCTCCGCTCTCACTATAACCGGCACTTCTTTAAGCCCGACTAGCTTGGCGCTACGCAGACGACGTTCGCCGGCAATAAGCTCAAAATGATCGTCTTTTTTAGTAACAATCAGCGGACTGATAATACCATGCTGACGAATAGACTCAGCTAGATCATTTAAAGCCGTTTCGGAAAAATGGGTCCGTGGCTGCTGCGGATTAATACTAATCTTATCCGGACTTATCCGCAGTATCCTATCGCCATCATGAAGAATAACCGTTTCCTCTTCCGCCACTTCCGCCTTAAACGGATTCTGGCCGTAAGTCATGGTTTTTTTAGGAATTAGCGAACCGAGTCCGCGGCCTAAGCCTTGTGCCATATATTTAATATTTATGTTCTAAACTCAAAACTTCTTTAGCCAAACCCTCATAAGCCTTGCCGCCCTTGGACTTTGGATCATAATGCAAAATAGACCGGCCATAACTAGGCGCTTCCGCTAAGCGGACGCTGCGCGGTATAACGGAGCGAAAAATACGATTGGGGAAATACTGATATAATTCGCCCATGACTGACTCTGATAATTTATTGCGGCGGTCAAACATCGTAATAACGGCGCCCATTATTCCTAAAGTCGGTTTTAAATTATTCTGGACTAGACTGATGGTTTCTAGTAACTGGCTCAGCCCCTCTAAGGCATAGTATTCGCTCTGAATAGGAATGAGAACCTCATCAGCCGCTACTAAAGAATTAACCGTTAAAAGACCGAGCGAAGGCGGACCATCAATTATTATATAATCAAAATCTTTTTTAACTTCCTCTAAGATACTGGCTAAACGAAATTCTCTATTATCAAGGCTAACCATTTCTACGCCTGCCCCGGCTAGAGAAATGGTGGCCGGCGCAACCTGGAGACCGGATTGAACCGTTCTTTTTATTATTTCTCTAATCGGTTTCTGGCCGATTAAGGCTTCATAAATACCAGCCTCTAAATTACGATGGTCTAAACCCAGGCCAGACGTTCCATTAGCCTGAGGGTCAATATCAACTAAAAGCACCTGCTTGCCCAAGTAAGCTAGGTAAGCACCTAAATTAACGGCCGTCGTTGTTTTGCCAACGCCACCCTTCTGATTAACAATGGCAATAATTTTGCCCATAAGTATAGATAGAGAAAAACTAAACAGCAATATTCTTATTATATATTAAAGTAAATTCTTTGACAATTAAGAATATATTTATTATACTAACTTTTGTAATTTACTGGCGCTTTTTCAACTATTTTATCGCCCGAGTGTCGAAACTGGTAGACGAACACGACTCAAAATCGTGCGGCTTAACGGCCGTGTGGGTTCGAATCCCACCTCGGGCACACTATACATATGTCTCAAGATAAGAAAAACCTGGCTTATGTAATCGGCGTCGCCTTGGGTGATGGTAATCTTTCTAACCCCAATGGTAGAGCAACTAGACTCCGGATAACTTGCGACACAAAATATAAAAATCTCATAAAGAAAATTTTCTCAGCTATTCAAGAATTATTGCCTACGAATAAGGTATCAATAATAAAAAGAGCTAAAACATTTTGTGATATCAGCTGCTATTCAAATAGGTGGGAAAATTGGCTCGGGTGGAAGGCTAAAGGCGGACCAAAATATAAACAGAATATCACGGTCCCTGGTTGGATTAGGAGAAATAAAAAATATTCAATTTCCTGTCTCCGTGGATTATTGGAAACTGATGGCTCAATCTATCAAGACCGTGGTTACAAAATGGTTAATTTTGTAACAATCATACCGGGGTTAGCTGAAAATGTTATAAAAATGATAAAAAATCTAGGATTTAATGCGAATATTTATAAAATAAATTCGCGCCATTCAACAAGATATAATATAAGATTAGCAAAAGATGTAAATAACTTCATACAAATAATAAATTTCGTTAAAAATTAATCATTAAATATAAAAAATAGGCCATTCAAGCCTATTTTTTTTATTTGATTTATTGCATCTGGCGCGAAATTCTAAGACACCTTCTTAAATCTAACCGTAAATACTGGCTCGTATTCCACCTTATTTTCATCAACTATTTTAACTGGCTCTCCGCTTGTTAGCTGAGTAACGGCTAAATCGCTCAATAATTGGTTATCGCCGGCGATATTTAATTTTAAGCCTTCTAATTTATCAAACTCCGACTTAAAGTCAGCCTGAACATTAGCCTCAATCTTTTTCTTTTTTAATTTTAATGCCTCTAACTCTTCTTTAACCTGGACATACTCGCCATTAACCGATAAGGCGTCGCGATACATGGCTTTTAATTCGCGCTGTTCTTTTTTCTTATCTTGGATTCTTTTAAAGACATCGGGGAGCTGTTGGGACATAATAGTTATCGTAAATTAATTTTTAAATACGTGAGCTATTATAGCATAATAAAAATAAAAAATAATCCCGGAATTATGATTACATTTTCTGATCTTTTTTCAATTTTTTTATCTATTGACAAAAATACATATTCATCTTAAAATTAATAATTCTTTAAAAAGGAGAAAACGTGAAAAAAACAAAAAGACTGCTGGATATAATAATAGCTGGCCTCACTATTATCATTTCGTTGCCAATTATGATTCTAGTGGCCATTGCTATAAAACTAGATTCGCCCGGCCCTATTTTATACGGAACTAAATGCCGCTTCCTGATTTATAGAATCGGATTAAACGGTAAGCCTTTCAGATATTACAAATTCCGAAGCATGGTTCATGATGAAAAAAGGTTCGAATCAAGCGAAGTTACTAAAGTGGGCCGCGTCCTAAGGCGCTATCATCTAGATGAGCTCCCGGAGTTATTTATAGTCCTTTCTGGACACATGAGCTTAGTCGGACCCCGTCCACTAACTAGAACTAAGGCTCGTGAATACCCCGCCAGCTATCGTAATTTTTTAGTAGTTAGGCCTGGCGTTACCGGGGCATCACAAATCAGCGGAGCAAGATTATTCTCCCCCGAAGAGACGACCAGAACCAATCTTAATTATATAAAAGATTGGACTATTACCAAAGATTTAATAATACTATTACTAACCCCTCTAGCAATCATCAAACAATTGCAAAAATTCCCTCATTAAATGACGGGAATTTTTTATTTAACAATTCGCTTTATAATTCCGCTTATTTTATAATCCCCCCACCTAAAATCTTCTCCTTATCATAGAAAACGACACTTTGCCCCGGAGTAACCGCTCTTTGCGGCTTATTAAATCTAACTAGATATTCAGACTTATTTTTTAATTCAACCGTGCAAGGAATAGCCGGATGGCCGTAACGGATAACTGCGCCGCATTTTAGTGTCTGCTTCGGTGCCTTACCGCTTAACCAGTTAACCTTCTTAGCGATTAAACCAGGCTGATATAAGATTACTTCATTCCAATTCTTAACTACGTAAAGAATATTATTCTTATAATCAAATTTAGCGACATAATACGGCCCGGTACCGCCGACTAGTCCGCGGCGCTGACCTATAGTATACAAAAATAGTCCTTGATGTTCACCAATTTTTTCTTCAGTTTCTAGAATTCTAATATCGCCTGGCTTTAAGCTTAAATGCCTCTTTAAAAAATTATTATGATCGCCGGACAAAAAACAAATATCCTGACTCTCGGGCTTAGCGGCAACTTTTAAATTAAATTTCTCGGCTAGCTGGCGGACTTGCGGCTTAGTATAATTACCTAGCGGAAATAACAGATGTTTTACTTCTTCAGGGCTAAAAGTATACAGAAAATATGACTGATCTTTATTTTTATCTTTAGCTTTAAAAAGCTGGTATTCCCGACCGGCTTTCTTAGCTCGTAAATAATGCCCGGTCGCGACATAATCATAACCGAGAGCGCGAGCATGTTTAAGAAGTAAGCCAATTTTTATCTGCTTATTGCAAACTACGCAGGGATTTGGGGTCCGGCCGGCCTCATATTCGTTTAAAAAATTATCAACTACTGCTTTTTTAAAGGGTTCGGAAAAATTAAAGGTATATAAAGGAATGCCAATTTTATCAGCTACCGCTTTAGCGTCAAGCTGTGATTCCAGTGAACAACAACGGTTTTCTTTAGCGGCGCCAGCAGATTCATCTTTCCAAAAATGCAAAAAGACGCCGGCCACCTCATAGCCCTGATTCTTTAATAATTGCGCCGCCACCGAAGAATCAACGCCGCCGGACATGGCGACCAAGACGCGGGGTTTTTTATTTTTATTTGGCCTTAATTTCATAAACATCCTTAAATAATTCTAAATATTCCTCGGCCGCTTTTTCCCAAGAGAATAAATTGACTCGCTCATTACTTTTTTTAATTAAACGGGCGCGGATATTTTCATCAGTTAAAATTAATTTAAGCCCAGTGGTAATCTCGCCAATTTTGAAGGGATTAATTAGTAAAGCCGCATCGCCGACGACTTCCGGCAAACTAGAAACATTGGAGCAAACAACGGGAAGCCCATAAGTCAAAGCTTCTAAAGGCGGAAAGCCAAAGCCCTCATAATAAGAGGGGTAGGCAAAGGCCTGGGCAGTGCTATATAAAATATCTTTATCCTGCCTACTAATATAACCTAAGAATTTAATATCATTTTTATAGGGCGAATTTTCATAATCAGAATATATCTGCTCATTTTTCCAGCCCCCGGCTCCCGCTAAAACTAATTTTAAATTAGGAAACCTGGCGACTACTAATTTATCATTTTTTAACTGGTTAAAAGCGGCGATAAGGCCACAGATATTTTTACGCGGCTCAATATTACCGAGATACAAAATAAAAGGGGCTGGCTTCGCTCCGCCATCTTCATCCCATAATCCAAGTGGTTTTAAAAAATTGGTTTTTTCCGATTGAGCGACTTCGCGCTTAACAATATTATTGCCAGAATATATGACTGATACTTTATCCGGATTAACGCCAGTTAACTCTACAATATCATTTTTGGTATTTCTAGAAACGGCTACTATATGATCGGCACAGCGGAGAATTTTTTTGACACCCAGAGCCTTATGCCAACAATTCTTCCGCAAACTAAAAAACTCAGGATATCGCAAGAAGGATAAATCATGGACAGTCACTATTTTTTTTAAACCAGAGGATGAACGGCTCAAACTAGAAAAATTAAAATGGGGCGACCAAAAAACATTGACGCCGCCTAAAACGCGGTCAATTTTAGGATAATGCAAGGTTTTCTGAAGAAGATAATTAAATAATTTATTAGGCCAGGCCGTAGAAATAATCTTAGAATTAGGACCATTCCAAGACCCTAGACGCCCGCTTAAATCATGCCAAGAATTATAAAATAATTTGTACTCATTATTCTTATCCCGCCTTAAAATAGCCGCTAACAAATTAGCGGCATATTCGGAAACGCCGCTATAATATTCATCCATTAATACTCTAATATCTACGCCGATTTTCATAGTTTGCTGGGTCTTGACAATTATATATATTGGACTAAGATGAGGGTAAGCATAGCAGGCTAGATGACCGGGTTATACCGCATTGCGCTTGACGCCGAGTTAGCAGTCAAAATTATCTATTAAACGATTCAACTTAATTTTGTACTGTCTTAACAGAGGGCGGCTAAATAAATAAGCCAACTGTAACCGACGGGTTCTGAAAAAGCTATGTTATATGGGAAGACAGGGCTAACGCGCTTTCTTCCCTATTTTTTATTCTCCGCAATAAATTTCCTAATTTTATCTTCAAAATTAGCTACCGAAAATTTAAGGGCCTGATCTCTAATTTCCTCAGAACTAAAATCTTCCGCCTTAAAACTCTTAACCGCCTCTAATAAAGATTCATCGGTCTGCTCATCAAAAAATAAACCAGTCTTCCCTTCAATAATGGTTTCCGTGGCTCCGCCCTTGCGATAGGCAATTACGGGACGTCCGCTGGCTAAGGATTCTACAACGGTAATGCCAAAATCCTCTTCCTGGGGATTAATAAAAGCTTGTGCCTCACTAAATAATCTAGCCTTCTCTTCTTCGGTCACCCGACCCAAAAATTCTATATTAGCCGCTTCAGCCGCTAATTCTTTTAGGCGCTCCAAATCAACTCCATCGCCAAATATTTTTAATTTATAACCATGGCCCAGCTTTTTAAAAGCCGACACGACCATATCAATGCGTTTATAGGGCGCTAAGCGGCAGCCGGCCAAAAAATATTTGTCCTCATCTTTCTGCTCGCTTAAATCGCTAATCTTAAATTTCTCAGTTTCAACCGGGGGATAAATAACCTCGGAATCGCGACGATAATATTTAGTAATTCGTTTCTGAACAGTTTTAGAATTGGCAATAAATAAATCAACCCGATCAGCCGCCGCTCTATCCCAGAGACGAATACTATTTAAAACCATGGAGATTACCTTCTTAAACCATTTATTATATTTGAGCTCATTAATGTATTGATGCGTATCGCTCCAAAGATAACGGGTCGGAGTATGGCAATAGCAAATATGCAGGCAATCAGGCGTGGTAATAACCCCTTTAGCGAAAGAGCTAGTATCAGAAATTACTAAATCATATTCACGCAAATCAAAAAATTCCACCGCCATCGGCATGAAAGGCAAATACCACTGATAATGGCTAATGCCGCCGGGCAGCTTCTGGATAATAGAAGTTTCTATATGCCTATTCTTGAAATACTTATCAACATTATTCTTTTCCGACAACAAAGTATAAATAGGCGCTTCCGGAAACATTTCCGCTAGCACTTTTAAAACTTTTTCAGCCCCGCCGTCCTGGGCTAGGTGGTCATGGATTAAAGCGACTCGCATGGTTTTATTCGGCCTCACGATGCTTCAGCACCGCAAATGGCGTCCTAAATAAAATAGATAAATCTAATAACATGGTCCAATTCTCAATATAATAAATATCTAACTTAGCCTCTTCTTCAAAGAGCAAGTCGCTGCGGCCGGAAACCTGGGCTAAGCCAGTGATACCCGGCTTAATCGTTAAAGTCTTCTTATGATAATTTTCATATTTAGCGACTTCTTCCGGCAAATGGGGGCGCGGACCGACAAGGCTCATGCGGCCGATAAAAACTAAAAATAATTCTGGCAGCTCATCAATAGACCAGCGGCGGATAATCTTGCCGACGCGAGTAACGCGCGGGTCATCTTTAATTTTAACCATTGGCCCGTCCGCTCGCAGATTACGATCGGCTAATTCGTTATAGCGCATGCTATCAGAATTAGGGGTCATGGACCTAAATTTAAAATATCTAAATAAAGTTCCGCCTTCGCCGACCCGAGTTACTGGTTGGCCGTCGTCACGGAAAGAAAAGAAAATCGGCCCGCGCGAGTCAAGCTTAATGGCAATAATGGTAATTAATATTACAGGCGAAAAAATAATAATTAATAAGCCCGAAACAACGATATCAAAAATACGCTTAAAAATCCGGCCCCAGCCTTCTAAGGTCGTCCGCTTTACTTCTACGACTGGGATGCCGATAATTTCCGCGACCTCAGTCCGCAAAACCTTGACCTCTAATAAATCAGCGACATATTTAAAAGTAATATGATTTTCATTGGTAAAATCATAAAGGCGTAAAGTTTCCGCCTTGCTTAAATTCGGGTCACTCTGAATAATTTCATCTACTTCTCTATCTTTAATAAACTCCGCTAGCTCCTGGACCGTCTCTAAAGAAAAATCACGCACCCTTTTCACGACCTCAAACCCGGCCTTTTTATTGCTAGAAAATTCGGTAATTAATTTATCAGTAGTCTTAGAATTTCCGACTAAGATTACTTTATGAACGCCTAAGCCATAGCGAAATAAAAAGCGCTGCAGCCAACGAATGAAAACGTGGGCCAAAATCAAATAAATAACCGCAAATAACCAGCCGGCTAAAACAATAAAACGTGAATCAAATAATTCACGTTGAAAAAATATCATAATCGCTATTAAAGCTAGCCCCGTAGAACAAGCCAAAAATATTTTTCTGATTTCCTGAGCTAATTGATTAGCAGCCTTAATCTGATAAAGTCCAGCGATAACAAAAATAAGCGTCCAAAAAATAGCGATAAAAACAACGGAACGGAAATAATCAGCAAAAGGCAGACTAAAAATAGCCGGCCTAACCGTGACTGACCAACTAGAGAATCTTAAGTAATAGGCAGAGATGCCGGCTAAAATTACCAACAGGAAATCAACCGGCACAAAGAGGACGGAAAAGAATGATTCAATTTTCTTCATATGTAATAATGATAAGCTATGTTATTAGGGCAGCCGTAAGCCGGATTCTGTTCTAGCGATCATTTATCTAGGCCTATTATTACTAATAGGCTCAAGCGAGCCACTTGTCTTGGCGCCTTTTGAAGGACGCCAGTTTGCTCTTGCTTCCGATAGGGTTTACCACGGGCTCTCCGTCGCCGGAGGCCGAAACCGGTAGCCCCGAAGGACATCCAGTTACTTTTCACCTTTTATCCTGTTAAATATTCCAGGATTAGTATTGTCTCTGTGGCACTTTCCCTGACCCGAAAAACGAGCCGGTGGGCGTTACCCACTATCGTGTCACCCAGGTTTCCCCGGGCGAATTGCGAAGTCCGGACTTTCCTCTTCATTTTTAAGCTTAACCGAGGCTAAGAATAAAAAATAAAGCGATCGCCCGCTTACCCTAATAACGACTTTATAATACAATAAAAGATAAAAAAAAGCAAGAAAAAAGCCACCCGTAGGTGGCTAATTTTATCTAGTATTAGAGTAAATATTCTTTATTTGCGCCGGAGATAGGGCGCCTTTATACATTATTCTATATACACGCACTAAACTAGTGCTCGTAATTAGGATTATGGGGAATAAAAGCAATTTTTTAAAAAATTACATCGGGGTTATCTTTTTTTATTTTATCAGAGTATTCTCGTTCATCTGTAATCATGAGGTTTTCCAATCTTTCTATATACTGCGCCGACCAATCAGCATAAAATTCTGATTTTGGTGACAACGCTAAATAAGGGATAATTTTTACAGAAATTATTGGGTCGAATATCAACGTTATAAACCTATCATTTTCTTCAGAGGCATTACTTAATAAATTAATAGGAACTCCCGTCATACCCCCTCGTCCCGAAAAATCTATAATGAATTCGATATAATTATTTTTATAGAACAATTTTTTGTTTTCGTATGTTAAACTTATCTTTGGTGGCAACGAAAAGTCAAGCCATGTCAAACCTCCCCCATTTTTTTTATTTTGAAAATTATCTTTAAAAGTCTCTAATATAATATTTCCATCCCTTAATTTAGCTGGTAAATCGTTAAATGTAATTTTAACGCCATCCCTTGCTGAGTCATATGTTGTAATTCCGAAAGCACTTTGCTCATTTTCAATTTTGTAACCGCCCCAAAAAAGGTAACCTATCGTTGCCAACATCCCGTATTCAAATATTCCCTGCAATGTATCTCTAAATCCATCACTCCCTATTCCTTTATCATCCATGGATGGTAACGAGTCTTTAAAGTTCTTGTCTACTTTTAATAATTCCTGAAAACCATAATAAGCATTATAGTATGGAGTACGGTAGTCATTTATCCCTAAAAGATTTTTATTTTTTTTGTCATAGATAAATATTAAAGGTAATCGTTTTCTTAATTTGAAAGAGAATAATGGAGACTTTAAGGCTCTCCAAAGTCCTATTATTATGAAAAAAAATATTAACCAAAACCATAACCATACGTTCGCCTGTATATTTAAAAAATGTTGATTCTTGATAATATCGCTGTTAATCCCCCAGCTCGCAAAATTTGTAAAAAAATTTGCGAGCATAGTAATCGCAGTAACCAATATTAACAAATCTAATATATTTTTTCTTTCAATTTTTATATTTGAAAAATTAGACATAATAATTTTTTATTTCCTGTAATTAGAGTTACTCGAAATTGAATACTCAATATAAAATTCTACTTCTCCCCTCCCGTACTAGTCGCTTTAGTGCTAGAAGCGGACAGATTTTTCAGGGAGTCCATAAAGCTAGTCCATTCCTCCTTAAGCTTAACATCCAGCTTAGCGGCCCTATCGGCTGCCTCCTGAGCCTTAGCCGCTTCCCCGGAAACTAAATACAACTTAGCTAAATTAAACCAAATCTGCGGTTCTCGGCTATTTAAAGCCGCTAAGCGCTCGGAAATCTTTATTGCCCTCGGATAGTCGCGGGTTTCCGAATAATACTTAAGAGCATTCAACATTAAGGCATCAGAATTTATATTATCAACTCCGCCCCTATCCACGCACTCATTTAACGCGGCCGCGATTTTACTACTATCTTTAAGGAATAAATAGAACTGGGCCAAACGGCAGTACCCTTCAGGATAAGTAGGGTTAAGGTTAATACCATACTCAATAGTCTTAATAGACGCGTCCTTATCACCTCTGACTAACTGCATTTGCGCCTTAGTAAAGTAAACTGGCGCCCGGCCCGGACTCGCTTCAATAGATTTATTAATAGCCGCCATAGCCCGATCGGAATAATTAACAAAGCGAGTCATGTCTTCATAATTATAACGAGCAGCTGAATCTAAAAGTTGCGCCAACTGCATCTGAGTTAAACTATCTCTGGGATTTTCCGCCACATTTTTTTCCGCCAGAGAAATAGCATAATCAAGGGCGGCATTAGCCTGTTCCGTGAACATGGTGCCTAAAAGAGTGGGGCTAGAAGTTATGATATTAATAAGAGTAACTCGTCCGTCATGATCTAAAGGCGTACCGACTAAAGCTTTCTGATAAGCGGCTAGGCCTTCTGGAAAATTACCGGTCAAAATTTTATCATAACCGCCAATGACTCCGATAAACATCCGCCAAGGCTTAAGATTATATTGGTTAGTAAAAATAAAGGTAGCAACTAAAAATACCACTATTACCAAAAATTCTAAATCGCGAGACAAGCGCCAGCGTCCGGCTTCGTTTAATTCTTCAAGATTTTTTTCATCGTCATTACCCTCATGGAGCCAATAAATAAACCCAAGAGTCGCCATTAAGCCTATATAAGTGACATAGGAATCAAAAACGGCTAAATTTTGGATGAAATAAGCGGCCATCAGTCCTAAAATAACTATTATTTCTAGATTACGGCGGCTAGACTCCTCTTTAGTGCCAGCATAGGGGCCGTTATTCTTAAAATTTTGTCTCAGATAATACAGGGCAGCCACAAAAATACTTAAATAAGTTAAGAGACCGATTAGCCCGGTCGTTGAAACGATATCAATTAAATTATTATGGGCCCTGTCAAAGTAGGTTTCTGTCTTAGAATAATTGAAAAACTTAGAATCAAAATGCTTATCAAATATTATCGCGTAATTCCCAAAGCCCGTCCCTAACATGGGATGATTCTTAAAATCAGCCGCCGCTCCCTGCCAAGAAATAAGCCTTGTCTGAAAAGTCGCTTTTTGTGAACTAAGATTCCTTAAAAAACTATTCTGGAACCAGCTGCTCTGAGACTGGGAAAATACAAATAAAATTAAAACTATGGCCAGTCCGAATAAGACTAAAGAAAAACGACGTAAGCCCTTATTTTTATGGAACAAGCCTAACAATAAAAATATTAAAAGCAGCCCAGATATCAGACCAATGATAGCGCCGGAAGTATGGCAATTCCAAAATTCAACCAGCATTATTAAGACCGGCACAGTATAAAGCCAACGCCAGAAACCCGGCTTGCTCCGGAAAAATAACAATAGACTGAAAAAAATGTTAAAAATCAAATAACCAGAAACATAGGCAGTGTTGCCAATCGTAGCATAAACTTCACCAGCCGATTTCCCATTTAAGCCAATAATACTAACGACAGTCGCTATTATAACGGAAGAAAAAAAGAAAATTCGCCAGTCGCTCCAAGAGCGAAAAACCGTAATAGCAACCAAATAAAAGATTAGGAAATGCAAGAGATGAAAAAGGCCTAACATACGCTCCGCATCGCCCCAGAAACTAAGGCTTATATCAACACTAACGGCGCAAGAAGCTAAAATAGCTAAAAAATAAGCTAACAAGCCCCAGGTAATATAACTTTTTTTAGGCCTATAAGCCGGATAACGCCAAATAAATATTAGCCAAAAAGCAAATAAAAACTCCATTAAAATATTAAATGGCAGTTGCTTTGAGGTAATGTAAGGAAAAAGCAAATCCGGAAAAACAAGAAATACTATTAGGAGAGAGGCAATAAGTCCTCCCTGAAGAATACGCAAATAAGCTTTGACTGGCATATTATTTAATGATTAGTCTAAATTACTGGTATAATTATAACATAGCCGTCGACATCGTGTCGACGGCTATTTGGTAATCTCCTAATATTATAAATATCCCTTAAAAGTCAGTAAGCCCTAAACTCTAATTTCTTTATCCGCGAAGCATGGTCGGCCGTGATAAGGTTAAGTTCGCTAATATTTTTCTCATGATTATTAATACCTTGTCCCAGCCGGCTATGTACATCATCAAATGATGATTCAATTTTATAGTCAAGCTGGTTGAATTTGAGATCAAGCTTCTGGTCTAAATTATTAAACTTCTTATTCAAACAATCAAGCTTAATATTAAATCTCTTGTCTAAATCATTAACCCTTTTGTCTAAATAACCAAATTTATCACCGAAAGTTTTGTCTAAATCACTAATCTTCTTATCTAAGCTCCTAAAGTCGTCTTTCGTCGCAAAATTCTCTAGCTTCCCTTCTAAAACCTTTAAGTCGTCTTTCGTTGCAAAGTTCTTAAGGTCGTCTTTCGTTGCAAAGTTCTTAAGGTCGTCTTTCGTTGCAAAGTTCTTAAGGTCGTCTTTCGTCGCTAATTGACTGAACTGTTCAGCCGTCAACATTACATGAGTCGTACTCATAAACTCTTAGCCCACCCTAAAATCTGATTAATTTTAGAGCTCTGGCAATTATAGGAGCCTAACCAGGCTCAGATTAATAATTGCCTCTTGTGTCTTGTTTATTACCCAGTCTAATGATAGAGAGGTAAAAATAATTATAGCATTAATCCACTCCCCAATCAATCAGCAAAAACCGGGTGAATTTATGTCATAAGTCTAACAAAAAAACCTCCTGACGATCAGGAGGTTTTTTAAAATAATAATACAAATAATCAAAACTACGCCCTTTGAAAATCTCTAATAATCTTAACAACTATGCCTCTAACTTCTACGTCCTTGCGGAAAATCGGATCAAAAGTCGGATTAGCTGGCTGCAAACGAATCTGTTTCTTTTCTTTATAATATCTCTTTAAAGTCGCCTCATTATCATCAATAACCGCCACAACCGTATCACCATTATCAGCCCAGGACTGTTTTTTAATAATCGCGAAATCGCCATCAAAAATTCCATCGCCTATCATGGAGTTCCCTCTTACCTTCAAAGCGTATAATTCGCCAGCCACGAAACGACGGTCACGGGCAATCTCAATAACCTGGTCGGAGACTTCAATCGCTTCAATCGGCTTTCCGGCCGTAATAACGCCGGCGACCGGTATAGCCATCATAGCGACGCTTTTAAGTTTCACGAGCTCCAAACTGCGTGCTACGCCCTTAGCCTTCTTTAAGAGCCCCTTACCGATTAAGTTAGAAATATGTTCATGGATGGTTGAAATAGTAGCAATTTTAAACTTATCCTTAATTTCTGTTAAGGAGGGCGCGTAGCCATTTTTTTCAATTTGAGAGGCGACATAGTCGTAAATCTCTTTTTGTTTTTTGGTTAAAGTTGTCATATATTTTTTAGGCCGTATTATTATTTATAATAATAAAGCTGTGGATATCTTAAGGGCTCATATTAAGCCTTACCTATATATTATACCCGAAACAAAACCGAAGCGCAAGAGTTTTAAAAAAGCCTTATTTTAAAAGGCTTTTATAAAAACAAAAAGAGCCCCCAAAGGGGCTCTTTTTTATAGTTTTACTTATTGTCGGCGATAGATATTAGAATCAATAGACAAACCCTTTAATACAGCCTTAGCCGGGCTTACGCTCATATTCAGTAATTTGACTATCATATGAGGAGTACCAAAATCTCCCGCAAAACCATCCATTACTACTCTTAGAGTAGATGAGCTCTGAGCGTTAACAATCAACGGGCTGCTAAATACTAAATCATTAGTCGCATTATTAACTAAATTTTTAGTCGCTAAAACTTTATTCTGAGCGTCATAAACATTTAAAAATGTTTTGTCATAATAATAAGTAGTACCGCTAGTATCTAAATTATTTTCAAAGACGATACCAGTAATACTAATCGGATAAACTTTAGAAGCGTTTTCAATATTATATACAACCTCAACTGTCGCCTTATCAGTAATAATAAATGATGGCGTATTCCCCGCTGAAACATTAACATTAAAACTTAACTCACAGGCCTGGCTCAAAACAGGTGTACCGCCGACGCAACCGGCCGGAGAAGCGCTAAGAGCCGTCCTGGTCTGTAATTTAGAGGCATCACAAACCGACCAGTCGCTATAAGTCCAAGAAGAACAAGTTGGAGTTACGGGGACAGTAGGCGGAGTTGGGGGCGTGCTAGTGGCTACTGGGAGAGTCGTTGTGGCTACTGGCACGACCGGCGGAGTAACTGGAACAACCACTTCTCCACTGGAACTTTCATTATATTTAGACAAAACAGAAATTTTAGCTAAATTTATGTTAGTTATTCCCAGACTTAATTTTTTCATAACGCCATACATATCAGCCGCTTTACCTAGATAATATTTTTTCAAATCAACCGGACTGACATACCAGGCTTCCCCGCGTGATTCAACCTGCAACAAAATTTTTCCGGCTAACTTCTTAGCCAGTTTAGAATCTTTATCAATCTTATCTAAATTAGCATTACTTATCCCCATGCCAAAACTCCGCACTACTTTTAAAGCATTTTCCTGAGAGCCTAAGTAAGCGCGTGAACCGGTCGCCGGATCAACATACCAGGCCTTCCCCTTATCCTCTACTTGGAGAAGCAAACGGCCTTTAAGATCGCTCGCAGCAAAAACAGATGAGAAGCTTAAGAGTAAAATTCCCAACATTAGAGCTAGGCTTAAAAAAATACTGGATTTTTTAATCATATTTTTAGATGTTTATTAATATCCCCCAGTATACCATAAAAATAGGCGATTATAAACAAAACGCCCCTCCGAAAACCGGAGGGGCGTTTTTAAACCAACGTTACTCTTCCTTAACTAAATATTATTTAGATAAAGTCTGAGAATCGGTTGGTAAGTTCTTGATTAACCAATCGTTGCTCCAATCAGCAGAGGTTAAGCTGTGAGTAGGAGTGGTGGTATCACCAGATTGATCAGACCATACGAAGCCGTTATATCCATCAGCAGTACCAGTGTAAGCAGCAGAAGCGGCATAAGCGACTGCACCACGAGTTAAAGTGGTGCTGACACTGTCGCCAGCAACTGGAGCGCCACCGATAGTAGCTTTCAAGGTATAGGTCTTGCTGCCGCTTACTAACTGTTCGTTAGTAGCAGTGAAGACAACGTTAGCACTAGCTGCACCACCTACTAAACCAGCGAAGGCAATAGTACCTGGGATAGCAGTATCGGTTTCGTCATATAAAGTGACAGAACCAGTACCATTAGCGCCAGCTAAAGCAGCGATGGTTGGGTTAGCAGTCTTAGTAACGCCAACAGTTAACTTCTTCCAAGCAATAGTATCAGTATTGCCAGTGATAGATAACTTGGCGATAGTCATAGTGCTAGCACTTAGTAAGGTTGATGGTAAAGTCTGAGTAGCGATAGTTGGAGTAGCCTTGTAAACATAAATGGCATTACCAGCTCTATCAGTAGCATCAGCAGTCTCAGTGCCCTGTGAATTGTTAGCCTTGAAAGAATCAAGAGTAACAGTAACAGCAGCGCCAGTATTACCAGCACCGAAGCCAACAACACCCAAGTTACCGACAACAGTCAATACCTTGTAGCTATTAGCAGCAACCGGTAAGCTCAAACCGCTGAAAGTAGCGGAGGTGCCAGAAATTGGAGCAGTTGCAACAACATTAGCTCCATCTTTCAAAGAAAGAGAAGTGATGTTAGAAGCAGCGGCAGCATCGGCAACCTTAACTACAGCTTCAGTCAAAGTGTAATTGTCGTTAGTAGTAGTAAAGCGGAAAGCACCTAAGTCCTGAGCGCCATTACCAACTACAACCTTGCTAACTGGGGTAGTCGCGTCCAAAGAAGAAGCAATACTGCCAGTTTGAGCAGTTAAAGTCTGACCATCTAAAACCGCATTACCATTGGTAGTAACGGTCTGAGAAGAGCCAACAGTAGTACCAGATACTAATAAGCTAGTCTTCATAGAGTGAGTAGCAGTAACGGTTGAACCGATATTGCCCCAAACTTCAATGACCATGTTGCCATTCTTAGCCAAGGTCTCAGAAATGGACCAGACATTGCCAGTCGCGTTAACTGTAGATTTTACAGTTGAATTCTTTGAACCATACTTCAAATAAACATCATTTAAGTCATCTTTGCTGAAGGTAGCACCAGTAACGCTAGTGAAGGCTACTTCAAAAGAATTGATAGTAGTGTCTTCAATGTTGTTACCAGTTAAGGTGAAAGCAGCCAACTTAGTATTGGTCTTCGGAACAACAACGTTCTGATTACCATAAGTGGTTTGAGCTGCTAAAGAAATAGTGCCAGTCTGGACAGTTAAAGTACCGCCAGTAACCTGAGCGGATGGGACATTAACATAGCCAAGAGAAGACTGTCTCTGAGCACCATTGGTATAGGTGATTAAGTCAGCAACAAAGGTATCACCAGCAGTTACATTGTTAGTACCATCGTTATCATAGATATCAGCTCTGATTTCTACGGTAACTGGAGTACCTGGAGTAATGATTAAAGATGAACCTAAGCTGTAAGTAGTGCCGCCAGCATCCTTAACTAAATCAGCAGTAGAGCCGATCTGGACGCCGTTAGCATACAAAGCACCATTTCTTAACTTACCGATAGTAGCATCATTAGATGTATAACCAGCAGTTAAATATTCAACCTTCATGCTTTCACCATAAGCCTTGAACTCATATTTACCTAAGGTAACACCAGAAGCATCTTTAGTGATGTTTCCAGATGGAGAGTCAGAAAGCTTAGTAACAGTCAAAGTGCCAGCGTTAACAGTCTGAGTGCCGGTAGTAGCCGGAACTGCAGTGGCAGTAACGTAAGCATTGTATTGTGAATCAGCAGCGACTAAATCAGTTGCTTGCTGTAAGGAGAAAGAATAGGTCTTAGAAGAACCACCGACGATGCTACCACGTAACTCTAAAGTGCGGCCACCTGATAATAAGGTAACTGGGCTTGAAGAGAAATCAAAAGTAACATAACCGTCAGTACCCAACTGTTGGGTAGTGCCCTTCTTAACGCCATCTACATAGAAAGATAAATCTTTCAAATCAGTAGTAGCGACAGAACCGATCTGACGTAAGCGGATGCTTGACAGAACGATATCGCGGTTACCAATAGTAACTGCGTTCTTCCATAAAGTGTAATCAGACTGACCAGCATCAACGTTGCCAGCAGCAGACGGATTAGTAGTAGCGTTAAAAGCGAAAGTCGCTAAAGTAGCGCTAGAAACACTCATGGTGTTGCCGGTTAATGGGAAAGCCCCAGTAACAGCGGCGCCGGTGGAGGTAACGTCAGAAGCGGCATTGATAGACACAGCAACGTTAGCACCATCAGTAGTAGTACTAGAAATGTTAGATTTAACAGTAATGCTCTTGGTCTGACCAGCAGCTACGGTGAATAAACCAGCAGCATTGTTAAAGGTAATATAGTTAGCACTAACAGTGGCGTTATCGGTTAAACGATTAGCACCTTCATACAGATAAGCGGCAGTTAACAAAGCGTCTGAAGAGACACCAGTTCTCTTAACCTTTAAGGTCTTAACAGTAACAGCACCGTCATTAGCGGCAGTGAAGTTAAAGGTAGCTAAATTTGCATTAGCTTGACCGTAGATTAAAGTGCTGCCAGAAGCAGTGTTAGAGCTTAATGAAACCATTAAACCAGAACCGGTTACAACAGTACCGGTAGAAACACCACCCTGTGAAGTCTTAACTAAAGCAGTTTCCGCACCAGTGATGGAAGAACCACCAGCAGTAACAGAAGCAACAGTCAAAACATCGCTCATCGCATAGCGGTTAGCAGTTAAAGCTGCTTCCGAAGCGAACATTCTGTAATTAGTACCATCATAGTAATAAACACTGGAAGAACCAGCGGTCTTTACTAAAGAACCAACTGGAGTAGCGCCATTAGCTAAAGCTGCGCCAACAGTGTAGTTGGTGAAGAAAGCATCAGGAACATCAACAACTCTCTTGTTCCAGTTGGTGCCGTATAAGGCAGCCGCCTGGGCTTCACTCTGGATCTTTCTGAGAGTGCCATTAGGTTCAACGGCATAAACAGAAGGATCAGTAGTAACCTTCACTAACTTCGTACCTGGTCTCATAGTAACATTGCCGCCCAATGGGTAGCTCTGTAATTCAGAAGCTGGGATGGTTACCACGCCGCTGAAATCGGAATACCAAGAGAAATAGGTAGTAGAGTTAGGGAAGACGTATCTCTTACCATCAGCACTTAAATAGTAAACGGAAGCATTGCCAGCCATTTTAATTAAGTCGCCAGTAGAGGCGGCCGCATTAACTGGAGCGACTACGATGCCGCTCATGGCAATTACCGATAATACCATTACGCCGATAGTTAAGAACTTGCGTAATTTTTTCATAAGTAATAGTTAAGTCATTTTTGATTGTCCCGACAATAGTAGTCGGAACTGATCAAAATGACATGTTGTCTAATCCTCTGCCCTGATTGATTTATATTCTAGGGGTTAGCCGTAAATCAGTCGGAATCCCGCTCCACCAGCCCTTTTTAGGCTTAAGGCGAAGGCTGACTGACCTTAAATCATAAGTTCTGCCAACCTAGCGCGTGTTGCACGAAGGCTGGAGAAAAGCTTAACCGATTTACTTCTTACCAGAAATAAACCGTCAGAGCTTTGAATCAGAGGAATAAAGTTTATAAGGGACAAACCACCCTTTTGACAGGGCTCGACCATTGAACGGGTTTGCCAATCCACGTTTTAGGACTAAGTCCAAAACGCGAACTTGTTAATTTATCTCACTCAGCTGTCCGGAGTAGAGGACGAATCTTCTTGGCTCGGATTAACCGGAGTTCAGAGATAAACTAACAAGCTAGCGCTTTATTATTTAATTATATCTTTTACTTCTTTTAACTTATCAGACGCTTTACTATAATCTTTAGAATCAAATAACTTTATGGCTTCATCAACTATCTTCTCCGCATCCGAAGTTTCTTTAACAGGAATATTTAATTTCGGAGTTGAGCTAGCGGCAGAGGTTGCTGTTAAAGACGCATTATCATTTAAGGCGGCGCCAGTAGCTAAGAAGTCCTTATTTTCTAAAGTAGTCTGAATATTAACATTGGTTTTTTCGGCCAACTGGATTCCCTGGCCATCTTTAGAACTATCAGCGATAACAACATCGTTATTATTAATATCGCTTACGGCCGGTTTTCTGACGACGACGGGCATGCGGCTAATATGAGTCTTAACAGTATCAACTTCTTTTTCAAAACTATCTGTTAAAGCGGCCACCTGATCACGGTTAGCTTCAGTATTAAAAGCCGGATCAGCTAAAACAGTGCTAATATCCTGGGCGTGTTCAGAGGCATATTGAACGGCTAGTTTATTTCTCTCTTCGGTATTAAAAGTCGTATTTAATTTAACTTTCTCGGAAATGATGCGGGCAATATATAAAGAAGTATTCGGCTTGCTAGAAGCGAGTAGCCCCTGGCTAAACAAGGCCCCGGAAAACAGCATTACAACAAAAACTCCCAGCGCGAAAGCCGGCTGAGATAAGGATTTCATGGCGCTAGTAAAGTTAATAAAGCTCGCTCTCCAAACCGATAGATTCTCAGCTCCGGAATTAGAAATTTGGGATAACAAAAGCTCCCGATTGCTATCAAGCCAATTTTGATCGGGGCTTATCTTTTTCAAATTATTTAATTTTCCGATAAGGTCCTTATTGTTCATACACCTTAATATACGTAGTATCCGCTAAATTGTTACAGTTCCTGATTCTTTCCTTCACCTTTTTCCACTAGCTCTCTTAAAGCGTTCAGGGCGCGATGCAACAAAACTCTGACATTTCCCTTGGTTTTTCCGCTAATTTCAGCTATTTCTTCAAGGGTCAAATCATTGATAAACTTCATCACTATAACTTCCCTATACTCTTCTTTTAATAGTGGCAGCTTACTCTTAATCAGATCTAAATCGGACTCCTGATCTAAGCGCTCCTGGGGATTAATAGTGTTATCCACAACCTCTATCTTATTCTCCTCATCATCTAAAGACGCAACTAACTTATTTCCGGTCTCGCGATAATAGTCAATAATGGATGTTCTGGCAATTTTATAAAGTAAAGCGCGCAAAGTTTTAGCATCCTCTAAAGTCTTATTTTGAATATGATTCCAGGCCTTTAAAAATATCATTGAGGTTAGATCATTAGCCTCCTCCTTGTTCCCTATTTTAAAATAAACAAAACGATGAATATCCTTAACATGGGCATCATAAACAGCAATAAAAGCCTCTTTATCGCGGCTTTTAAGGCGGCTAAGAGCTTGCTTATCTTTAAATTTTTGGACTAAACTAGGCATTTTCTTGAATAATCAATTACATTAATTTGCTAAACAACCAATTTCTATACACTAAAAAAGCGTTAACTCATCTTAACAAAAAATAACGGGAAATCATCGGCCCGCCACCCCAAAATTATCTTTCAATTATTATAAATATATTAACACAATAAATATTGAAAAGCAACATAATATAGTACGCCAACCAGCATTATTTCTTGCCTTATTTATCTTTAAACCCGGCCCCTATTTCTTATTAATTCAGATCTATTTTTCTTCTAAACGAACCCTAATAAATATTTTATAAATCCTTGACTTTTAAATAGAAAGGACTAATATATTAAGACTTAAGTCTATCCATATTTGGACTTAACTAAAAAATTATTTTTAGTTAGGGCTGACCTAATCTTTAAACATAGATTATTTGACATTTTTACTTTTATTATATAGATTTAAGTCTATATTAAATTAGACTTAAGTATAATTTTACTTTTTTATTAGCTAATTTTATTATATAAGTCTACAATATATTAGACTTAAATACTATAATTTACCTAAATGCAAGAAAAAGATACCCAAATAATCAAACCGCTAGACTTTAACTTAAAAACCACTATTGAGGTTAAGTCCCCTATCTGGCTTTCTGTTTCTGAGGCGGCTGGCTTAGGCGGAATTACCGGGAAGACTATACGCCGGGCTATAAAATCCGACCCTAACCTTAAATATAAAATAGTCAAGAATCGCTACCAAATAGAACTAGGCTCCCTTCTATCCTTCCTAAATAAGAATACTAAACTTTATAATAAGCTTAAGGACTTCGGCCTCGGCCAATATGTCAAAGAATGGAAATAAAAAAACACCCTGGATTCCGACAGGATGTTTTTTTTATTGAGAAACGAAATTGTTTCCTAAATCTATACCATAGACTAAGCCGAAGCGAGGCCTATGGAACAAACTACTAACAAACTAATACTATAGAACAGTGTCCTTAACAGCCTTAGCTAAGCGGAATTTTACAACTGTCTTAGCCGGTATCTTAATGGTTTCGCCAGTCGCTGGATTGCGGCCTTCACGAGCCTTTCTCTTAGCCTTTACTAATTTACCGAAGCCAGGAACGATGCATTCGCCGTTCTTCTTAACTTCTTTGTAAACTAATTCCGCTAACTGATCCATGAAAGCGCCAGTCTCTTTTTTGCTTAAGCCGGTTGCTTCTGCTAAGCCAGCGATCATCTGTGATTTGGTCATTTTTGACATAATTTTTTTGCATGGGAATTATTAATAAAGAATAATTAAATCCTTTAATAACAAAGCCAATTTTAAAAAATAATTTTATAATTAAAATTAATTAATAAGCTTTTATTCAATATTGGCGGGCTTTTTACACAGCCCTTTTTAAATTACTCAATGTTTATAAGTATATTATAGCACACCTAATAAAAACATGCCAATATACCGGCCTTTTTTACTTTCCAGCGACAAAACGGCCGTCTATTATAGCTAAAATACTTACCCCTAACCTCTTAAAACTTAAGGGGCGACCGCTAGAACGTAAACGCTTTCTTAATTCTGATAACGAGGGCATTCTACTATCGTTATAGCTTACTGATTTTTTTTCTAAATTCGCGAATAAATTAAAAATATTATTATCTTTTATGACTCTCGGATATTTACTTAAAGGAGGCAGTATCTGACCAGCGGATAATGCTTTAAACTTTTGACCCTTAGTTTCCTGACGACAGAACCGACCGTAAAGCTTAAGTCTCGCCTCATTAGTATACATAGTGCCGCGACAAAATGGACTGCCGCAAAAACAAGGATGAAGCAATTCTTTGTCCTGACTTCCCTCCGCATCAAATCCGTAATCAACTGTTATTTCTTCACCCGGCCAAATACGACGCAAAGCAAAATATAAGGTATGGCCATAATAAAAATAGGCGTCACAGTTAGGCGAACAAGAATGGTTAATGAGATGGATACCAACCGCTTTCACATCAGCCGGAAAAATAGACAAACCATTATCATTATAATCCATAGCATAGCAAGAGTTGCCATGTTTTTTCTCTTTACCGTCTATTTCTTCATCTTTAATTACCAATCCTAAATAATCGCCGATGATAGTGCCGGCCGAAATTTCCCGCCTAGCAAAAACTCCCCGGCCCTTTTTATTAGTAGTTTTAATTTGATAATATTCATCCGATATCAGAAACATAGTTTTAAAATTATTAATCAACTAATTTTCTAAACTCATGCTGCGGAATTCTATCAAAATGCCAAAGATGCTTCCAGCCGCAGTCACCCAAGCCAGCATCAAATATTTCTGCCTGAGCCAAAATAGCCGCTTCTATATTTACTTTAACTAAATATTTCCCTAGCCCCGGCCAATCCTTAAAATTCACCCCCGTAATTAAATAATGCCACTCTCCTTTATAAAAAACACTTAATGATACCGCCTGAACTTCGCTTTTTATTTTGACGGCTATAAAGCGCCAATTAAAAGACAGCTTGAGTAAATCTCGCCAAGCGGCCTGTTCATTCTCAATTAAATAAGACTCGCCGGCGAAGTTATCCGTATTGAAACGAAACAATAATTCTAAATACTCCGGCCACTGCCCCTTATCTACCAGTAAAGATTCTGGAGAAATCTTCTCTAATTCCTCTAATTCTTTAGCTAGCGAACGGCGGCGCTTAGATGATAAACGGCTATTTAAAAAATCTGAAAAAGAATTTATCCCCTGCAAAGGAAGAATATATTTATAGTCTTCTAACGGTAAGTTTCTAGTAAACTCATCGTCACCGGTTATATCATAACATTTGGCCGGCTCATCAACTGCTTCGTATAAAATAGGAATAACATCCTCTCGCCCTGGTTTGATAAATAAACGGTTCTCTTCACAAGGATCTTCGGCCAAAAACTCTAAGCCATATTTAGGATGGCGCGCTAAAGGCAAAAGACCAACCAATTCTGCTTTATCTCCACCCGCCCCCTTACCGCCACCCGTCTCATAGGCAGCCATAAATCTTAAAGGATGAGGATTGTATTTATAAAAACAATAACGCCAGTCCCATTCGTCAAAAATAGTCTTATGAGGCGATAAAGAACGCCATAACTTTTCCGCCTCTTTTAAGTCGGTTGTTTCTCTAATCTCTATCATAAATTACATCACGTTCGGCTGCAGATGATAATAGGGCGGATTATCCTTATAGCGCTTAATGGCTAAACGGATTATTTCTTCCAAAAAATCGCCGTAATCCAAGCCGATAACCTCGGCCGAAGCCGAAAAAGTTCCCTCCGCGTCTAAAGACGGATTGGGGTTAAGCTCCAAAACATAGGGGTTATTATTCTTATCAACCCTGATTTCAATGCGGCCGTAGTCATGGCAATCTAAAATATTATAAGTATCTAGCGCGATTTCGCCTAAAAGAGCTTCTAATTTTTTATTAATATTCTTAGGCGGACGCTGGACCACAATTTTATTATACTCTCCACCATCAGTATATTTAGACTCAAAGGGATAAATATGCCAAAGGTTTTCAGGTAAATTATCAAAGATAGACCGCGCTAAAGGCAGAATACGCAAGTCATCGTCTTCCGAACCGATAATCGGTACATCATATTCATCGCCATCAATATATTCTTCAATTAGAGCTGGCCGGCCGATTTCTTTTAAGACTTTTTCTAGCTGGCGATTTAACTCCTCTTTATTGCGAACGACGGAGTCATTAGTAATGCCAATAGAATTATCCGTATTAGCCGGCTTAACAATAAGCGGGTAACGTAAATCATCACGGATGTCATCGTCCATAGAATAGACATAATCCCATTCTGGGGTAGGAATTTTATGATAACTGAGTAATTTTTTGACTCTAATTTTATCAATACAAAGACCGAGGGTAAAAGGATTAGAGCCGGTATAAGGAATTTGCAGCGTATCTAAAATTGAGGCGACGTGCGGTTCTAACAAGCTTGAATTATTAATGCGCTCGCAGACATTAAATACTAAATCAACGTCGCTATTTCGTAAATCATTAAAAGCCTTAGGCAGGTCATTAAAATCAAAAAAACTAATCTTATAACCGCGCTCTTTTAAAGTCTTCTCAATATCCTTGCCAATAACCGTTAAATCATTTTCCACTACGACTTCCTGATCAGCGGCATTCTCTTCATATAAATTACAAGCAATTCCCACATGTAGATTGCGTTGATTAGAAATCGCCATGCGGCGGATTTTTTCAATCTTAGAGCCGCGCTTTAGAATATCCAGGTTAATCGCCGAGACGGAAAAGGGCGAACGGCGAGTCGTTTTACCGATAGAAGAGGCGGGATGAAACTTGGCAATTTCATAGTTAACCGCTTTTTCCGCTTCATGCAAATTATCTTGAGCATCAAGAGGATTAGAGCCGGATACTAAAATCCAACCCAGATATTCATAACCATCTGGCGGCGATAAAACTGAGTCGCCTATTTTCTTTTCAAACTGGAATTCCTTAACATAAGGACGACGCCGTAAATCTTCGTTAATTTCTAAGTTAACAATAATACCAGAATAATCAGAAGAAAAAGTCTGGGCAATTAAATATTCATAAGGGCCGTCCGGAAAATCAAATTTAGGGATATAAATACCGCAGGCAATCTTAAGCAGATTCTCCACTAAATCAACATGCCAGGCGCCTTTAATGCTAGGAAATATTTCATCACCGCCCAGGCGTAAATTTATTTCTAAAGGAACTGGACCGCGCGGAGTTGACTTAGCCTCAAAATGAATGCAGCCGTTTAAAACCCCTAATTTCTCCAGAGTTTCATCAGCCATGGCGAGAAGTTCGGCCTGATTCTTAGCTGGCAAATTAGACGGGGTGATGCGGGTTGTTTCAATAAAAAATGGCTCTTTAGTCTTGCCATTATCACTAATCGCGCAAAATTTTATTTTTCCGTTCTGAATCAATATATCTAAGTCCACCTCATCGCCGTCAATATATTCTTCCACAAAAACATCTAGACCATCATTAAGGGCTGATTCTACCTTGGGCGAAATATCTTTCTTAATATAATTATAGCTCTCCCTGAGTTCCTCCTCATTATTAACCTTTACTACGAAAGCACTAGCCGCGCCATAGGCCGGCTTAACAACGAGTGGAAAACTAAATAGCTTAGCAACTTCTTCTAAGTCCTTATTATTCTTTAACTCTCTAAATTTGACGGTAGGCAAGCCATTATTAACACAGAATTCCCGAAAAGCATATTTATTACGAACATGATTGGCAACCTTATACGGCGTGTTAATAAGCTTATACTTATCAGCGATCTTGGCGGTCAACAAAACATCGTCCTCTAAAAAAGTAACAACCCCATCTAACTTAATAGCGGGGTTATTTTTAAGCCAATTATCCAAAGTAAGCATCGCTTCAGCATAATTCAGGGTGTCAGCAGAAACACAATAATCAACATAAGGCTGAAAAGTATTAGCTTCTTTGCTAAGGATTAATATTTTTAGTCCTAAATTTTTTACTTTCTTGACGAAAAGCTTTTTAGAATGGAGCGGGTCGTTAGCCCCTGACGTGTTAACTATCAAGACCGTTTTACCTGCTAAGGGGTTACGGTTAGAGTCCGAATTGCCATTTCCGTTCATAATTAGTTATTGAAATATTATCCGGAAATATATTTCCGGCTGGTTTATATTTTAATTAAAATTTTATTTAATATTATAAGTTACCCCAATTTCAATTACTACTTCTCGGTCGCCAGAAGGAGTTAAGGGAGAAGCGGCTCCTGCGCCCATGCCACCTTTACCGCTCGCGTAATCAGTTGAATACATCGGCACCGGATTAACAAAATTTTCGTACCAGCCAGTAATATCTTTTAGTTCCACGCCAGCCGTGGTCGCTAAAACCGAGCTTTTTGCCTTAGCATCTTCAATCGCTTTAACGCGGGCCTGTTGCTTTAAATCATTTAGGTTAGAGGCGTCAAAAGCTAAATTATTAACCTGATTAGCGCCCGCCTTAGAGGCAGCGGCGATTACCTGAGATAATTTATTTTGATCTTTATCGTAGCCGACCACTTTAATTACTAACTGCTCATTAGCATTATAGCCGGAGACGGTTGAAACATTATCCTTATAATCATACTGGGGGTACAAGGAATAATTCTGAGTCTGGATATTTTCAGGAGCAATACCCGCTTTTTTAACAGCCTCCATTATACTAGCTACCTTAGTATTAAGCTGATTCAAGGCATCCTCCGGTTTAGAAACTTTATCAATTTGAACGCCTAAAGTCACAATAGCTAAATCAGGTGTATAAGCCACCTTCCCCTGACCCGTGACAGTAACACTTTTAAACTGCTGATTAACAATGCGATCGCGTAAAATAGCGGTAATAATAATGGCCGCTAAAAGAACTAAACCGAGCATAACCGTGATGGAGCGAAACAACTTATGGCCATGACCATGGTCGCAGCAAGCGCCCGTTTTATCATCACAACAATTTCCAGACTTGTCTTCGCAACAAGCTCCGGATTTACCACCGCAACATTTTTTCATATTTTCTTCAGACATAAAATTAATAATTAATAATTCGTAATTGATATTATAGCACTTCCTTAAAAAACCACAATAAAAATCGGCCTGCCCGAGACTTATTTAGCCAGATAGTGCTCCCGCTCCGGAGCCGGTAAATGTTCTATGGCGTAACGCAGGGCCGTCCGAGGCATCAAACGATGGTGTTCATTTAAAAATTCCCGCAGCTTATCTCGGCTAACTCTCTTACCAGCCTCTCTTAGCATCCAGCCGACTGCTTTATGAATAAGATCGTGCTCATCTTTTAGGAGTTTTTTAGCTAAAGAGAAAGTTTCTTTATAATATCCAGCTTTAATAAAAGCATAAGTAGCGACCATAGCCATACGCCTTTCCCAAAGGTTTTTAGATTCAGACAGCTTAGTCAATATTTTTTTTGACTCTAAAGATATGGCGCCAGCCTCTCTAATAATATGTACCGCCCCCTTAGATAAAGCCCTAGCCCCCTTAATTATTGCTTTTTCCTGTCCCAAGAGAAAATCTCCCAAGATTTTATAAACAGATAAATCAACCAAGTCCCAATTATTTATTCCCTTGGTATTTTTTAGATAAAAATCAACAATTTTTTTCTTTTCCGGCCAATTTTTAGCCTTTTCATATTGTTCAACTAAAATTAGCAAACCAACCAAACGAAATTCGTGAATTTTACTAGCCAGAAGCGTTTTAATCCCCTTTAGGTCTAATTCCCTATATTTCTGAGCTATTTGACGCTGGAGAGGCACTTTTAGGCCTAAAAACCGGTCTCCGGCCCCATACTGGCCCGGTCCAGTCTTAAAAAAACGCTGTAAAATAGCGGCCTGAGGCTTATTGGCGTACGAGGATAATTCCCTAGTTAACTGATTAATCCCGGGTCCTGACTTAGTCTCGGATTTAGTCTCAGACCTAGTCTTGGACTTAGCCCCGGATTTAGTCTTAAATTTAATCTTGGGCTTATCTTTAGCGACGGACATACTTTTAATAAATATTTTTAATAATTATATTCTTTATTACTAAGAATAGTAGCGGCGCGATAAATCTGCTCAATAAGGACAACGCGCGCTAATTCGTGCGGAAAAGTAAGGGGCGATAAAGAAATTTGCGGATATTTTTCATAAAGCTCATCGCTGAATCCGAGAGCCCCGCCGACTATTAATATAAGCGGCTGCTTCTTAACCAGCCAGGACGCAAAATCCGGTGAAGAAAAAATCTTGCCCCGCTCCGCCAGCAGATAAACCACGGCCGGATTATTTTCCTTTTCCGCCTTGACTAAATATTTTTCTATAGTCTCGCCTTCAAATCTTTTAGCCTGAGCTTTAGTAGATTTAGAAAAAGGCGCGGACGGCAGCCCTACTACTTTAAGGCGAGCGTAAGGACGCAGACGTTTTTCGTATTCCGCAAAAGCAGTTTGAAAATATTTTTCTTTTAATTTTCCGACCGCGATGATGGTAATATCTAGCATGATAAAATTATAACATAGTTAGCTTATAATATGGATATATTCTAGCCCTAAAGGCTAGAATTTCAACTGTTTACAAAATTTATTATATATGGCAATATAATCTATTAAACTAAGTTCTTTTTTAAAATAAAAAATAAATCAACCATCAACCCATAAGAGGACCACATGAAAAAGACAATGTTGCTTATCATGCTATTCGTTACAATCGCCGCATCTGCTACCGCATCCGCGCAGGACACAAGAGATACCGTTATTGTTCGCCAGGACGGGACGGCGGTAAGAATGCAAACAAAAATACTGGATCAATTTGACGCCAGTTTTGACGGCGGACAGACCGTCTCTCATTTTTCCGACCAAGAGATAGACAATCTCTTCAAGGGCTGGAAAATTTTCCGGCGCGAAGCAATCGGCAGTGCTCCTAACATAACCTACCCCTTATTCGGAACCTTGGAAATTGCTTACAATGATTACTACTCCCTAAAGTCAGGTAAGCTTGTAAGGGATAGGAAGCGAATTGAATATGACGGCGACGACGGATATACTATAACTATAATCGCTGACACTATCATATTTCTAGCTTTATTCTGGACCCTAAGGGGTATGAAGAAAAAAGAAAAAACCAAGGCTGTTGGTGCCTTCTCCCTGACTTCGGCAATAATCCTGACCATATCCATGATGCTGATATATTTCATAAACTGGATAATAATATCCTTATCTGGGGTCTACGAAATAACGGCTGTCGGAGTTTTCGGATCTTTAGCATCTATGGCTAGCATCGCCGCAATATTGGTAATAGTAAATAGTGCCGCCGATGCTAAAATAGAAGCTATGGAAATTATAGTAACAATAGCTGTGAGCTTAATAGTAAATATGGGTATGGGGATGGTAGCCGGTTTTAAATTCGGCTTATTCAGCCAACAAGCCGGAGCTGTTTGGTTATTCTTTGGTCTTTACATAGGCCTCGGATTTATAGGCTGGCTAATTAGGGTTATGGTTGATTCCTACCGACGTTTTAACGAACCTATCAATATTGATATGGCAAATGATCCTGATTTACAGAAGATAATTTAATGGGCCTCTTGATTTTAGGTTTACAAAAGCACTTGTCATAAACAAGTGCTTTTTTCATTGGCTAAATATTTTAATATTTTTTTCTGGCTGCTAGTCTCTTATCTACCAGCTGCCGGAAGATCCGCCGCCGCCCGATGAGCCGCCGCCAAAACCGCCAAATCCTCCGCCGCCAAAACCGCCCCCTGAATGTCCGCCAAAACCACCCGGTCCGCCCAAAAACCAAAAATGATTTTTTCTCTTACCAGGAACGGGAGGTTTAGGTAATATATTAGAAACTAAGAAATCTAGCAATAAACCAAATCCCCCTAGAATTAAAGGCAGAATAATAATTGTTAATAGGGCTCTAAAAAATATTAAAGCAATTATTAAACCTATAACCAGGCCAATTATTCCTCCTTCCCACCAAGCCTTACTCTTCGCTAAGCGCCGCCAGAGAGAACCTAAAGCATAAAAAATAAATAGGCCTATCCAAAAAAGCGACTCTAAATTAAATTTGAAGATATTAGTGATATTTGACGGAAGAGACATGTCGGCCTTATATTCTCCTCTTGTTGCGTCAATTATCTTATCTGTTGCCCTATCAATGCCCTGATAATAGTCTCCAGCTTGAAAAGCCGGTCGTAAAGTTTTAGTAATGATTTCGCTAGCCGTTGCGTCTGGCAAAGCCCCTTCTAAACCGTAGCCAGTCTCTATCCGCATTTTTCTATCTTCTAGCGCCACTAGCAATAAAACACCATTATCCTGCTTAGCTTTCCCTATGCCCCAATCCTTAAAAAGCTTAACCGCATAATTTTCAATATAGTCGCCATCTAAACTTTTAATAGTAACTATAGAAATTTTATTACTAGACTCCTCGCTAAATTTTTTTAACTTGGCCTCCAAGTTTGATTTTTGTTCGGATGACAAAAGAGCCGCATAGTCATTAACAAAACCAGTCGGCTCTCCTGGGTTAGAATAGGCATGGACAGAATATCCAAATAATAAAAACAAAATTAGGCTAAAAAATACTAATAAGCGCCGCATCTAATTATCGCTATTTTATTTATTTAACTCCAGGTTGACCGTCGGAGCCTTAGCTGCCGCTTCTTCTATCTGGAAATAAGTCTTCTCGGAAAAATTAAAGACACCAGACATCATGTTCATCGGGAAACGCTTAATCATTACATTAAAACCTCTGACTTCATCATTAAACCGTCCGCGTTCAACACTAATACGATTTTCCGTTCCTTCCAGTTGAGCCATCAGGGTATTAACAGTATCAATAGATTTAAGCTGTGGATAATTTTCCATTATTACCAACAAACGTCCTAGAGCTCCCTCTACTTCGCTAGCTGCCGCCGCCTTATCATTAACAGTCTTAGCGCCACTGTAATTCTCACGCGCTTTAGCTAAATCGCCGAAAACCTGTTGTTCCTGACCCATCGCCCCTTTAACTGATGAAACTAAGTTAGGGATAAGATCAAAACGTCTTTGATACTGGGTCTCTACTTGAGCCCACTGCCCGTCCACCATCTCGCTAGCAGTTACTAGGCGATTGTAAGAAGACCAAAACCAAGCGCCGACTAAAACAACCAGCGCGATAATAACGATCCAAATTGTTTTTTTCATATTTTTTTTAAATTAATTTTTATTATTATACCACAAAAAACCTTTAAAACAAAATAATTTGAGCGTTCTAACCGGTCTATTTTAACCAATCCGCGAGCCATTTAGAAAATACTGGCCCCTGACGATTATCTGGCCGCAAACGTTTAATAAGCCAAATATCACTCATTGACTGGCAAACGCCCGGCTGAGTCCCTACTGCCCCTAAATAATCAGCTGAGGAAACCATTGCCCAGTCCGCCGGCGTTTGATAGCCAAAAGGATAAGCAAAGGTTAAAATGGATGCTCCGGATATTTTAGATAAGGCCGCTCGGCTGTCTTTTATTTCAAACCCAGCCGCCCGGTTTTTCAATGTCCTTAAGTCGGGATGATTAAAAGTATGGGAACCAATTTCCACCATACCGCCACTCGCCAATTCCTTAACCTGCTCTTTTGTTAAATAACCGGGCGTATCTAAACGATTAATAATAACATAAAGAGTTGCTTTAAATCCGTACTCTTTTAAAATAGGGTAAGCTTGGGTATAAAAATCTTCATAACCATCATCAAAAGTTAACACAATCGGCTTATCAGCCAACTTTTCCTCCGCTCTTAGGCTAATGGCTAAATCAGACACAAAAATAGTTTTATAGCCGTCTTTTTTTAATTCTGCTAGTTGATTAGAAAATATTTTAGGGTCAAGATAAAGGCCGGGCAAGGTCGTGGTGGCTGGAGCAGCAGATATGTAATGGTACATCAAAACCGGCACTTTTTCCGAAAAAGGTTTGGCCGTGTTGTCCGCTAAGGCCGGACGATTATTTAAAATCAAGCCAAAAAGACCGCCTAAGGCGGTCAGAAAAACAACTATTTTTATTTGGTTTTTAGAAAGTAACATAGGGATATTGTAAAATATCCATTTTTTATCTCTTCGCTCTAACGCGGTCGTTCTCGGTTAAGAGCTGCTTGCGCAAGCGTATATTTTTAGGAGTTATTTCCAAATACTCATCATCATTCATAATGCTGAGCCCTCTTTCTAGGCTCAAATCCCAAGGCGGAGTCAAAATAATTGCCTCATCAGAACCAGAGGCGCGAACATTAGTTAACTGTTTACCTTTAATCGGATTAACGGCCATGTCATTACCTTTGGCGACATTACCGATAACCATGCCCTCATAAACCTCTACATTTGGGGAAATATATAAAACTCCTCGGTCCTGAAGATTCCAGAGAGAGAAAGCCAAGGCCTTGCCGCTAATCATAGAAATCATTGACCCTAACCTATTTCTTTCAATATTGCCGACGAAAGGGCGAAAGCCCGCGAAATGAGTACAAAGAATGCCCTCGCCGCGCGTATCAACAATAAATTCATTGCGATAGCCTAACAAGCCGCGAGTCGGAACATCAAAAATCAAACGCGATTGACCATTATGAGTTTTCAAATCTTTAAGTAAACCCTTGCGGCCGGAAACTTTTTCCATAACAACGCCAGTCATATTTTCCGGAATATCAATTGTTACTTCTTCAAACGGCTCTAACTTCACTCCGTTTTCCTCTTTAATGATTACCTGGGGTTGGGAAACCTGTAATTCATAATTCTCCCGGCGCAGATTCTCTAGCAATATTGCAATATGTAATTCGCCGCGTCCATAGACTCTATAAAAATTCATATCAGAAAAATCAATACGCAGACCAACGTTAACTTCTAATTCTTTCTCTAACCGCTCCTTAATCTGGCGGTTGGTAACAAACTTCCCTTCGCGGCCGGCAAAAGGCGAGTTATTAACCAAAAATCCCAAAGAAATAGTCGGCTCATCAATTTTAATAGCTGGTAGCGGCGATTGATCAGCCGCTTCCGCAATAGTTTCACCAATATAAATATCCGGCAGGCCAGCTACCATTACGATATCGCCAGCAGTTGCTTCAACCGCTTCCTTGCGAGCCAAACCGGAAAAAGTAAATAATTTAGTAATTTTACCCTGCCTAGTTTCGCCGTTTAAATTTTCAATATAAACGGTCTGGCCAGCTTTTACTCGGCCCTGATAAATACGGCAGATAGCTAAGCGACCTAAAAAATTATCATAGGCGAGATTAAAAGGCTGGGCTAAAAGTGGTTTAGATTCTGACTCAATACTGGAAGCCGGACTGACATGTTCTAAAATTAAATCTAAAAGCGGATCAAGATTCGTTGATTCATCAGCTAAGTTCTTTTTAGCAATACCCTGCTTAGATATCGCGTAAATAACCGGGAAATCTAACTGTTCGTCACTCGCTCCTAAGTCTAAAAATAATTCATAGACCATCTCGCCGACAACTTCAGGGCGAGCGGCGGGCTTATCAATTTTATTAATAACCACAATTGGCTTAATGCCAAGCTCCAGAGATTTCTTTAAAACAAACTTAGTCTGAGGCATAGGCCCCTCCTGAGCATCAACTAATAGCAAAACACAGTCAATGGAACGCAGAATACGCTCAACTTCAGAACTGAAGTCAGCGTGGCCAGGGGTATCAACAATGTTAATTTTAGTATCACGATAAAAGACCGAAGTATTCTTAGAATAAATCGTAATTCCTCGCTCTTTTTCTAAATCATTAGAGTCCATGCTAACACTAGCGTCAGACATGCCCGTCTGGCGCATTAAGGCGTCAGTTAGGGTTGTTTTGCCATGGTCAACATGAGCGATAATGGCAATATTGCGAATATCCATAGTATAAGATTAAACAGTAATAAAATTAATTTAAGGGGTAAATAAAAAAATTACGTATCTGACGTAATTTCTTTAATTAGGTCAACAATATAATAACTTTTTTTTAAACAATAGTCAAGAGACTAGGCTAAGCTTCGCAAATAGCTTTTAGCTTATTGAAACGCTCTTTGGCTATAGCCGCCTCATATAGCTGATAGTCGTCTTCTTCATAGGTAACAAAAATAATTTGATCAAAGGCCTCGGGGTATTTTCCAACAAATTCCGTAACAGTCCTAACAGCTATTTCGGCGGCCTGATCATGAGGAAACTTAAAAATACCAGCAGAAATACAAGGGAAAGAGATACTCCTGGCTCCGTGTTCCTTCGCCAAAATTAAACTATTACGATAGCAAGAGGATAATAGATATTCTTCCCGCCCTTCTTCGTGGCCATAAACTGGCCCGACGGTATGAATAACATATTTAGCGGGTAATTTATAAGCTTTGGTAATCTTAGCGTGGCCAGTTTCGCAGCCGCCTAGGCCGCGGCACTCTTCAGCTAATTCCGGCCCAGCCGCCGCATGAATAGCACCATCAACACCGCCGCCGCCTGATAAATCACGGTTAGCAGCATTAACAATAGCCTGGGCTTTTATCTTAGTAATATCGCCTAGAGTAACTTTTATTTTAGTTTCGTGAGTCATAACTTAGAGCTGGTGCGGCCTAAGCATTATTGGCCTCTGATCTCCATTATTAATAATTTTTAGGGCTTCATTCCAAGTCAAATTGTTTAATCCTGGGCAGACTATCGCACAATAGCTACCTAAACATTTTGAGGCGAATTGGCAACGAGATTGAATTAAGTATTCTCCCGGAACCTGGCAATCAACATCCTGGCGGCAGCTAGAATTAGTTATTTCTTCAATTGCATAAACATCTATATTAGCCGGAGCGGCTTCAGCTATTTTTATGCCAGCAATAGAAGACAATTGGCCATGGCTATTTTGAGACGTATGGCTCAAATAAAAATTAACACCAAGAATAATAGCCTCTAAAAATAAAACGGTCACGACTATGGTCAGAGCCTCAGTCGTTTTAAGCTTAAACCGACCTTTAACAGGCAGGGCTTTCCGCTTTTTAGTTTTCATATTTTTAATTTTAAAATATTTACCTAGAAATATCTTATTTATATTATACACCATTTTACCAATTTTTTGCCAATAGTAATTGACATTATCAACAAATCGTTTTATTATTAATACTACTAATTAATGCTGTCAATCGTTCATTAAAATAAAGGATGGGACAATGAGAACAATCCATAAGATTTTTTTTGATGCTTACCAACCAGGCCTTGTATATCTTGTCGCCGCTATCCTCAATAAAATAGGCCGCGAAGAAATAAGCGTCTTCATTCCCGCTATACCAAGCAACATCAACAATGAGAAGAGCGTCCAGAATATCGTTTATGATTTGCCAATGCCAGGGGTCATGGATAGCCAAAATGAAGAAAAAATATACATTCTTGGCATAGGCCCAAAAAATCAAGATGAGGAAGAATTCATGCTTACTTTTTTGGAAAGACATCAAGGCTCAGTTGTTTTCTGTCTAGATAACCACTCCTGGAGCAAATCTGGCTGGGAACAAGCTAGGAAGTATTGCCTGATGAAAAGATATGATTTATCGGCAATAGGCGCAATGATGGCACTCAAAAATTGGTATCCAATACCAATAAGCTGGCAGATGGTGGAGAAATCATTGAGCTCAAAAAAGGAAGCAACAATCTTTGAGAATCCAACTGCTAAGAGATATTTTTTGTCTCTTGAAGTGAGCTGGACCATGGATCAACACCTTGATAATAACTATTATGTCCAGACTTTCTGGAACATAGTCCAGGAAATAGCTGATGGCAAAAATAACGCGGAAATCAGCTGTTTAGCTGACTTAGGCTTATTGGCACGCCAGGAGGCAGAGGAGGCTATAAACCGCCTATCAGATGACTCTCCTCACTTTGCCGAAGCTAAACTAGTTAAACGCCCAGTCGGTTATCTAAAACTGGGCGAGGTTGGCGAATATACTGATATAACTGGGATACTAGAAGAAGGAATAAAAAAATTCCCATGGCTAGTTATACTGGATTACAGTATTAAAGGAAAAGAATATTTATCCGGCCGATCTAAGGAAATAGACATTGATGATATACTCAATTATTATTTCCAGCTAAACCTGAGCAAGGATAACGTTCTTAAATGCATTAACGCGGAAATAATCCGCAGTTTTGTAAACGCTTAGGTTCATATCTTGAACCTAAAAAACCCGACTTAATCAGCCGGGTTTTTTATTTCTAAAATAAATTTCTTGGCTTAAAAGCGCGGCCACCGAAGAGCGCCGTTAAACGCGGGGCTTTCTCTTGCCTCTTAACTGTCCGCAAGCGGCAGAAATATCTGATCCAAAGCTCAAGCGAATGGTGGCTGGCACGCCGCCCCTCTCTAAAATATCCTTAAAGGCCTCTATTCTCTCTCGGCTAGAAGCTTTGAATTTGCCGGTTGGATTATAAGGAATAAGGTTAACCATATATAAGGGTTTTTTCATGAGCTCTAAAAGTTCTTCGGCATCCTGGTCTCTGTCATTAATTCCCTTAATCATTAAATATTCAAACATCACGCGGCGGCTAGTCTTAGTAATATAATTATCCACGGCTTTAAAAATTTCTCGCAGCGGATATTTTTTAGCCACCGGAATTAAAGACATTCGCAAGCCATCATCAGGGGCATGGAGAGATATAGCTAAATTAATCTGTAGCTTTTCTCCGGCTAAGCGCTTAATTCCCTCGGTAATTCCGACCGTAGAAACTGACATGCGGCGGGCGCCAATATTTAAAGTTTCCGGATTATTCAAAAATTTTACCGCTTTAATAAACTCCTCATAATTAAGAAAAGGTTCGCCCATGCCCATGAAAACAATATTATCAACTTTTTCGCCCCGCCCTTCTTTAACTAGCTGACGCGCCCAAAATACTACTTGTTCCACTATTTCTTCTGCCTGTAAATTACGTCCGAAACCATTCATGCCGGTCGCGCAAAAAGCACAGCCCAAGGGACAGCCAGCCTGGGAGGAAACACACACGGTATTGCGCCCATCTTTCTGACGGATAAGAACAGTTTCAATCGCTTCCCCATCAGCCATTGTGATAATCGCTTTTTCACTTTTCTTAGTATTAGCCGCCTTAAGCAATTCCGCCTTAATTTCCAAGGAGCATGACTGGGCTAATTTTTCCCGCAAAGCTTTAGGCAAACTTGAGGCTTCACTCCAATCAGAAATATAATCTTGCCATAAGGCCTGATTAATCTGAGCGTAACGATACTTTGGTTCAGCGGCTAAAATTTTGCTTAAATCGGAAATATTCATTTTATAATATTTATATTTTTAAACTATTTTTTCTTAAGAATTATTTTAACAATCTCGCTACGCGCCGAGGTCCGCATCGGCGGCCCCCAAGAACCAACTCCGGCTGACACAATCAAATTAAAATCACCTTTCTGGAAAAACCCATAGCCATAGCCGCCATGTGCCCATTTAGTCAAAATATTATAAGGGAACATTTGGCCGTCATGAGTATGCCCAGATAGCTGCAAATCAATACCGACTTTTCTGGCTAAATTTATATTACGGGGCGCATGAAATAAAAGAATGCTAGGTTTACTGGAGTCATAATCTACCTGCTTTAAAATTGCTTCCTCTAAATCAAAGTCATTATTAAAAGAATAATTAATACCAATTATCTGCAAGCCATCCACCACTTCCATTTTATTATTAAGAATCGTAACTGGATTACCTTCTAATAGGCTCCTTACCCGCCTATAGCCGAGATATAAGTCATGATTGCCATAGCTATAATAAGTGCCGCGCGGGGCGTGCAAGTTATTAAAAGGATGATTCATCCAAGAAAATTCCGCCTCCATTCCATCAAACAGATCGCCCGTGATAAAAACCGCTTCCGGATTTAATTTATTAACTTGTTTAATTAAATTATAAAAAAATTCCTTACGATAAACCGGGCCGAGATGGACATCAGAAATCTGGACTACGGTTTTATTGTCCCAGGCTTCAGGCAAATCTTTAATTTTGACCTCATATTCGGTCACTTTAGGCACTATCGCATTATATATACCAACAATTGATATAAGCAATGACCCGCCAAAAAATATCAAGCGCAGATAATTTTCCTCTAAATAAAAACCCCAATGCGGACCAGCCAGCTTAATTAATATTATGAGGAAGGCCATTAAACAAAGGTTCATAAACAAGCCGATCCATAAGCCGGAGAAAATGTAATAAACCCTAGTAAAAAAATTATCCCATTTATGTATTAAATATGAAGATAGAATAAACCCTACAAATAAAATACCAATAATAATACCGGCGACTGTCTGATCAGAGCTAGCGGTAATATGAAAGAACTTAATAAAAATAAACCAAAATAAAGCATGGCCGCCTAATAGGGCGATGAGAGAGCTGGCAAAAAATACAAGCTGCATCATATCAACTATCTGTTATCTATAAGCCAGAGACTGGCCAAGATTATTTAATAAAGGGAAAACCAGCGTAACTAGACTTATCGCCTAGCTCCGCTTCAATAGCTATCAAGCGATTATATTTAGCGGTTCTTTCCGAGCGAGCGGGCGCGCCGGTCTTAATCTGTCCCGTGCCCATAGCAACAACTAAATCAGCAATAAAAGTATCTTCAGTTTCACCACTACGATGGGAAATAACTGAGGTTAAGCCATTTCTTTTAGCGAGCAGAATAGTCTTAATAGTTTCGGTCAGGGTGCCAATTTGATTGAGTTTAATTAAAATGGAGTTGCTAGCCTTAGTCTCAATTCCCTTTTCTAACCGTTCAACATTAGTCACATATAAGTCATCGCCGACCACTTGGACCTTATTATCATTAAGAGCCGTAAATTCACGAAAATTATTCCAATCATCCTCCGCAAAAATATCTTCAAAAGAATAAATCGGATGCTTAGATTGTAAATCGCGATAAAAGTTAATTAATTCGGCGCCGCTTAAAACCTTATTCTCTTTATGAAGATGATAAGAGCCGTCCTTGAAAAATTCCGTAGCAGCCGCATCAATACCAAAAATTATATCTTTGCCTAAAGTATAGCCCGCCTCTGATACAGCTTCTGATAATAAAACAAAAGCCTCTTCATTGCTCGCCACGGCCGGCGCAAAACCGCCCTCATCGCCAATTGTAATATTATAGCCGCGCTTCTTCAAAACCTTTTTCAAGGTTTGATAAATTTCCGCGCAAGTTCTGACCGCTTCAGCAATAGTTTTAGCACCGATAGGCAGTATCATATATTCTTGAATATCAGTTGCCCAATTAGCATGCTTGCCGCCATTTAAAACATTCATCATCGGAACCGGCATGATATATTCCTTGTTAAAGTCTGGATTGAATTTGGCTAAATACTCATATAACGGCATTTTTAAACCAGCTGCCGCCGCTTTAGCAACCGCTAAAGACACAGCTAAAATAGCGTTAGCGCCTAACTTAGCTTTATTTTCCGTTCCGTCTAACTTAATCATTCTATCGTCAATATCCTCCTGATCTTCTGGATTTAAACCAATTAAAGCGGGATTTATTTTGTCTTTAATATTTTTAATAGCCGTCAAGACTCCTAAGCCGTTGTAACGTTTAGTATCGTTATCGCGAAGTTCTACCGCTTCATAGCTACCAGTGGAGGCGCCGCTAGGAACCATGGCCGTACCAATCGCGCCATTATTTAAAGTAACCGTAACCGAAACAGTCGGGTTGCCACGCGAATCCAATATTTCTAAAGCGGTAATATCTTTTATTTTCATAATTTTAATTGCTAATTATTTTATTACTAGTTAATGACGTTGGACTTATAAATATATTTTTCTGATCTATCTAAAACCTTGCGTAAAGTTTTAATAGCTTCAACTGGGTAATCGCCGACCGCTGTCTCATCAGATAACATAACCATATCCGCTCCATCAAAAACGGCATTAGCAATATCAGAAATTTCCGCTCTGGTCGGATGAGGATTCTTAATCATAGAGGTCATAACCTGGGTAGCAATAATAGCCGGCTTATCATGCCAATGGGCGTGCCTAACTAAATTTTTCTGGACAATTGGCAAATCTTCAATCGGTACTTCAATGCCCAGGTCACCGCGGGCAACCATTATTACATCAGAGGCGCTAATAACTTTATCAATATTTTTTAAAGCAATGGCGCGCTCAATTTTAGAAATTATTTTAACTTTACTATTTTTTCCTAACAAGCGGCGCAAACGAATAACATCCTCTTCCGTCTGGACAAAAGACAGAGCCACATAATCCATGCCCGCCTTTAAACCAAACTTAACATCCTGGATATCTTTGGCGGTTAAGCCGCCCTTTTTAATGTGAGTATAAGGAACATTAATCCCTTTTTTAGAGCTCAAGAGGCCGCCAGTCACAACTTGAGCGGTAATAACTTTTCTCTTTATATCTTTAACTAAAAGCTCAATCGCCCCATTACATAAAAATAAAGGCTCATCTTTTTTAATATCCAAATAAAGATCAGGACTATTGATCGGAATGATACCGCCATTTTTATACGGTAATTTAGAGTAAGCGAATTGGTAAACCTCTTTCTCTTTTAGATTAAGCCCATCCTCTGGCATAATACCGACTCTAATGCGCGGACCCTGAAGATCAAGCATTAAAGATACCTTTCGGTCGGAATGACGATTGAAGTCATCAATAGTTTTCTTAATACCCTTATACTGGTCATAAGTGGCATGGGAAAAATTAACTCTGACAATATCAACTCCGGCCTTAAAAATAGCTAAAAGATTTTTAGGACTCTCGGTTTTTGGGCCAATGGTGGCAATAATTTTAGTACTCATAATAAACTAATAAAATAAAGACATCTTGATTGACGCCCCTTAAATAAACGGCCTAAATGGCCAACCTTATTATAAAGGAAAAGTTAAATTTTGCCAAGTTGAAAAAGGTCTTGGAGGTGTTGCTTATTTGACAAATATTAAAATTAATTATAAAGTAACGGCATAAATAACTTCAATTAAAGCAATCATTTTTAACGTTCATTTCAAACCAAAGGAAGGTGCTGAATGAAAAAAATAGTTATTGTTACAATCGGCGAACCAGCCGAAAATGATGGTTTAAGCGACCGTGGTCTCTCGCCAAATGGCCTTTATCAAGCCAACGAAATTTTTATCTCTGACGAGTGGAGTAAACTCCAGAAACCCGAGACAATCTTCATCGGCAAGGGGAAAGCTTATAGTGAAACGGCTGAGGCGCTCGGTCTCCAAATTCAGCCAGGTCAAATAACAGAAATCTGCGGTGGCGCAGATTTAAATTACAGAGCCATCCAAGAATTAATAGGTAGCTTAGACGACAACAGCCTCTTAATTGTTGAGCCGAATTTTGTTTCTCCAACAACCTACAATGGTGTTTTGCTGGAAGTAAACATTGATCCGGCTAAAGGCTATGACTGGCCGCTAAGCAAAACAGCTGGAGACTATGTAGTTCTTTTCTCTGGGGAACCGGTCTTCAATCAATTTTAATTTCTACGAATCGCTTGGTAGGCGGTTGTTACTGCATCACAGCAACAGAGGAGGTCGTATACACACGCGACCTCTTTTTTATTTCACGAATTTAACCGTTCCCTGTTTTATATCAATTTCTACTCTGTCGCCATCTTTTAACATTTTAGTAGCAAAGCGAGAGGCAACAATACAAGGCTTCTTCATTTCTCGGGCGACAATTGCAGCATGACAGGTTAGTCCACCTTCATCAGTTACGAAAGCAATGGCTTTTTGCATGCCAATAATATAATCAGGAGTGGTCATGGTGGCGACCAGTATTTCACCGGGTTTAACTTTATGACTATCACGAGCCTGAAGAACTACCCTAACTGAACCGCGATATTTTTCTTGGCTACCCCGGCTAACGACCGTCCCCTTAATAATCTTGCCGGTTTGCTGCTGAGCAATATACTTAACTATTTTACTGGTCTGAGACGAAGACAATATTTTAATCTGACCCGATTTAAAAGAAGCGATTGTAGTTTTAGCTAAACGCTGCGAGATAATTTTTTTAGCTTTAGAAAAATCCTTAATTAATAAAGGCATTTCATAATCAAACAACAATTTCAAATGCCAATAGTCCAAAGAGAAACGTTGGGCTATTTCTTGCATCAGCCGTGCGTAATGATAGTGCAATCTAAAGTGATAATATTTTCTATCATCAGTCCAAATAGCTAAGTGATGGGCAATCTCAACCAGTCGCTTATTTTCTGAACTTAGCTTCCTCATTATCATTCGGCGCTTACGGCTTATAATATCTTTATTTTTCTTCTGTTCCGCGAGGGCGCGAGAAATTTTTTGGCAGTTTTTTATTCTCTCAGTAATTTGCTTTAAAAAATAATCCCCATCCCAATAATCAGGGCCGTCATAACCAAAGGGCAGCCAGCCATATTTATTAGTTAAAAGTTGGGCGGCTGATTTAATTTTAGAGCGACCGGATTTTACTTTAATTGCCAGTTCATCTAATTCAATATCCATCTGGCTCGCTCTAGTTAGCTGAGTCGGCAAAGAGACCAGGTCAAATTCTTCATCGCTTAAGCCGAGCTTTTCTTTAGCTAAATATAGAAAACGATCGCCAGCAACATACCAGCTCAAAGTATTAGCGGCATCAAGATTAACCCATTCGCGGCAAAAACGACTAGTCCAGCTTATCAACTCCGCTGAAGGTAGTTCAGAAAATTTTATTACCTTGGCTGCCTTAATAAATTTTTCCATCCTTTCCTCGGCCGTCTTAATATGACTAGCAATACGAGGGTAATAAGACTGATCTTTCAAAAATCGCTTAGCAATATACTCCGCTGTTTCATCCCAATCTTTTTTAAAGAAAAAAAACAAATTCCGCCCCTCCTCTAATAAGGCAAAAACCTGGCGGACATTACGACCATAAATTTTCTTGCTCAAAGCAGAATTTTCGCTAACTCCATTCAAATAAACCGGGTTAAGCCGGGTGGTCCTGTCACGCATTATCAAATATTTATCTCTTGACATATAATATATATTGTGGTATAATGGTTTAGTTGATAATTAACCGACAATCGTTCATTAAACAAAGGAACATCTAATGGAAAAAGTGATTTATGTGATCACCCACGGGGAAAAACACCCCAATATACCTAACCCAGGCCTAACGGTTAAGGGTATGATGCAAATAGAACAAATGGCGGCGACTAAAGTTTCAGCTGAAATTTCTAAAGTAATCTGTGGCACCGGAAAACGCCACCTGGAAACAATGAAATATCTGGATTTAACAGCTGATTCCTATAGTCCGATCTGCGGTTCGCCCGATTCTTCTGACATCAAGGACGGAAAAAAAGTTGCCTTATTAGCAGATGGCACTACATTTCCGTTGGAACAATGGATTATCCCTAACACCCACAATTTTCTATACGGCCTAGAGGATAAGTCACTAGTAATAGGCGGACGACCATTCTTACTTGGTCTCGGCTACAATGAGGCCAAAGAAGGCCAATTAATAAAAATTACTATTGTTGATGAAGGCATCCCCATCATAGGAATGATTGAAATACTCTTCTCTACTGATGGAAAACTGGATATTTCTCTTTAAAGTAGAGCCCTAATCATCAAAATTTAGTCCTCTCCAAAAAAATTTAAACCTCATATCACCCCCTAAGTGCCCCAAGGAGACCAAGCCCCAAGCTTGGTCTTTTTTATTGGCCGAGATTATTTATAAAGAGCGCGAATTATACTCTGATAAAATTCTAAATTATTCAAACTAGCTAATTTATGACCGAGTGGTTCATTAAGACGAAACAGATGATGAAGATAAGCGCGAGAATTATTTTTTAACTCAACTAAATGGCTAGATTTATTAATTGCCGTGAAGTCCTTGGCAAATTTAGCGTTATTAATATTAAAAGTTTTATATTTAAACCCTGAGCCTAATGAACCCGAACCCAAAGAAAACAATTTTCCGTGCCTTCCCTCTCTGGTCGGAATAACGCAGTCAAACATATCCCAGCCCATTTTAGCGCAGCGGACAATATCCTCTGGCGTACCAATGCCAAGCGCAAAACGCAAAGCATCGCGCGGAATAAAATCAGCCGTCTTTTTTAAAACATCGCCTAAAAAATTTCCCTCTTTATCAACCGGTCGCGCCCCGAACCCATAGCCATCAAAACCAATTTTAGCGAGCTCTCTAGCGCAATGTTCCCGCAAATCAATTTCCGCGCCACCTTGGATAACGGAAAATAGCAGCGGACGTTTAGCGCCAACTAGACGTCTTTTTTTAATTTGCTTATCATATTCTATCTTACATCTCTTGGCCCAGGCGATAGTTCTCGCAACAGCTTTTTCCAAATCCGGACGGGAGAATTCGTTAGGCGGACAATCATCAAGACAAACCATCATATCAACGCCGAGAGCGAATTGAATTTGGATAGATTTTTCTGGCGTCAATTCATGAGTTGAGCCATCCAAAGGGGATTTAAAAATTACTTTATCGTCAGTAATCTTACCCAACTGTTTATTTTTATGGATTAAAGAAAAAACCTGAAAACCGCCGGAATCTGATAATAAGGGGCCGGACCAATTCATAAATTTATGAATACCGCCGGCTTTTTTTATTATCTCCAGTCCCGGCTGCAAATAAAGATGAAAGGTGTTAACCACCATGGCTTCTGTCCCAGTTCTTTTGACCGCTTCATTATCGGTTAATTTAACAAAACCGCGCGTGGCGTCGGGCATATAAAAAGGCGTCCGTAAAAAACCATGGGCCGTTTGTAAACGGCCCTGGCGTATTCCCTGCTTGGTAGTTTTTAATAATTTAAACATAAATCTTAACAACTAAAATAGCTACTCAATTTACCCGAAACAATTTATTGGACAATACCGGAATTATTTAAGCCGGCGATATCATCATCTTCTAGTCTCGTGGTTTTTGATCCTATTTTTTTAGTAATCGTATTTTTTGTTTCTGTATCAGTAGCGCTGACGACCGAACCAGGCGATAAAACTAATATCTTATTGCGATCTGTTTCCGACGGAGTAAGGCTAAGGCTAAATTCAGAATCAACCCGATAAACAGATAGAGGCAATCGGCCTATTTCCCAAATCACCTGGCGACTAGTCTCATCGTAATATAAAGTTCCAACATTAGTAGTATTGCCTTTATTCCAGGTGACATAACTTGGTAAAGCAAAAACTACTCTAGTGTCAGTCAGCTCATGTAAATTATTTTTAACTGTCCAATAGACTTTAACGCTAGTCGTTTCGCCAACGCGCGGCGGCAAAGGCCCAGAGCCCACTGGCAAATTATCATCATTAAAATAACGAATCTGCTCTGATAAGGACAAATCACTATTTATCTTACTAGTGATGGTATTGCTCTTATTCTCCTCTCCTTTAGTTGGTTTATTATTTATCCCATACTGGCCATAAGATAAAACAGACATGCTTTTGCCTAAATCGCTTTCTTTATAGCCGCGTAGCTTAATGGAAAAATCAATATTTCCCTCTGTCCCCGGTTTTATTTCCGCTAAAGCCGGTATCTCATTCTTGGTCCAAATTATAGTGCCGCTTTGGACATCTCCTTTATTCTCATCCTTCAAAGATCCCCAGTCCAAAAAATCACTAGATAGGGCGGCCATAATTACGACATCTTTGTAGGTATTAATACCGCGATTAGAATAAGTTAAGGAATAATTGAGAGGCTGACCAAAATCAACTGCCCCATCATTCTTAGAGCCATTAAGTAGTAGGGTTAAATTTAAATCACTGTTAACTAGCTCGGGTCGGAAAGCTTTTTCCCAGAAAATATAAGATTCGCCGTTCTCCATTTTCTTCTCTAAGCGCACTTTTATTTCTAAATTATCCGATTTCTGTTTTATTTTATAAGTCATAGGTATTTCTTGTCTTCCGAGTGCGGGGTTTAGTCCAGTCACCTGCCAGACATTGCCACCAGTCTTAGTAACAATAATATTTCTACTGCTAGTAGCCGTTGCTACCGGGCTGCTAGTAGCGGCTGGCTGGCTGCTAGTAGCTGTTTTCCCATCACCAGAGATGACCACCGCCGCGTTCGCTTCATTCGGCAAAGTGAAAGTAATATTAAAATCCCCTAAATAATTATTTTGGATATCGGACAGAACTAAATACATGTCATTATCCTGATTAAGAAAAGCTGTGCCCGAATAGCTCAAATCAATTCTAAAGCCAGAACCGCTGATTAATGTGGAGGCAGAGGCTTCTTTTTTAAACTCACTGGTGAAGCTTCCTGGTAAATAACTCAAGTGCCCCATAATAACATTAACCGAGTCCGGCTGGCCGATTAAACGTCCAACTACCGTAATGCTAGCATTCTCGCCTGGCGCTAAATTAGATAAATCCCAGCCATAGTTACCGCTAGTAGGCGCAAGAGTGGCCGAACTAAAAACAAAATTCTCAGGATACTGCAATTCTAAGCGCAAATGACTCAAAGGAAATTTAGTCGGGTTATGATAACTGATTTGGTAAGAAAATTCTTCACCGGCCATAATCTTCTCGGGAGCAGTTAGGCTAAAATCTAAACCACTAACATCATTATTACTTTCAAAAAAATAAAAATATAAACCGTAAGCAACTAAACCGACTAAAATCAAAGCTAGCAAGCGGCGAAACAAACGAACCAGAAAAAAGGGTTTCTTTTTAGCTTCAACTCGGCCGACATCAACTTTTTTGCCATGTTTATCGCTATATATCTCGGAAAGATTAGAATCTATTTCCTGTTCATGCACTTCTCGGCCAACCACGCGCTCAAAAGTGGCTACTTCTTTTTCCGTCGGCACGGGACGCTCCACAAAAGATGACAAACTGGAATCTTCAGCTCGCCCCACCCGTAGCACCCGCTTGATTTTTTTTATTTCTGCCATATTTTTATTATTTATTTTTTTCAAGCAAAACTGACCAATATTTATCACTATTTAAAGCGGAATTTATTTCCCAGCCCTGATCGCCAGCCAAATTTTCAGGATAACGCCAAAAAATTTTAAATTCCTTAGGCATAATCAAATGGCTGCTAAAGGAACTCGGCTTAGCTCCCGGCTGTTTTTGCACTAAGAGAGAGTAAGGTCGTAACTTTTCAGCCTCCGGGTTAAGCCAAGAGTTAAGGCGTTCCAACCAGTTATTGCTAGCTGGGTAAGCTAAGAAATTAAAAGGTAAACGATATCTAATAGTAATAAACGCACTCTCTCCCGGGTCAACCATCAACCAATTAGCGAAAACGGTCTTATTGTTTTCGTCATATATTTTAGTGCCGGTTGTCTCGTCAATCCGAGCGGCCATTTCCGCCTGGAGAACCGGTAAAATCTGAGCGCTAGCTTCTGGCCTATCAAGCAAGTACTCGGGATCGGGCGCCCTAAAACCATCAGCGCCTAAAAATTCACTGCCTTTAGGCACATAGACACGCAACCAATCAACATTACGAACCCCGGTAAGCGGCTCATTTTTTACGCCCGTATGTGTCCGGGTTATATTAACCGTATTAATAATTGTCCCATCACTCTCCACTTCGCTCCACTGCTCTATTTTTTCCGTCATTAAACGATCAGACTTCTGGCCGGCAATATTAGTGTTAACAACCATTAAATAATCTTTATCCGTATCCTTGAGTTCCCCCGCCCAATTACGGCTAGCCACTTCAGCCTGTAAAGCCGGATCAGTAAAATAAAGAAGAATTTGCTTCTCTGCCATGTTTTCCTCAAAGGCGGCAATTATTTTTACTAAATTAGCTTGATTTAACTTTTTAGGCAGAACCTCTAAAATCTTAGCCATTAAATCACCGATAATTTTTTTTGGCTTATTGGCTGAGTTAACCTCTAGTCCTTGTTTAAGCGGCAAATCTGATTTAACCGGAACGGAATTATTAGGTAAATGAGAAACTGCGTCCGGATTGCTTTTATTTAAGTTTTTTTGCTCGGTAATTTTTTGGACTGTCTCCCAGAAATTATTGGAATCAATGACTAAGCCATATTCCAGGCTTAAATCAATCGGGCCGGTAATTTCCAAAAGGCGCTCAACGACTGTCGGGGTGACAGCAATGACTCCGTCAACGCTCGGTCCGTCGCTTTTCTCTAAAAACCACATTAAATTCTGAGCCGTAGTCGGCCAATCCGGCCACCAATTAGCGTCCCAGAAATGCCACGTCGGATTAACTAACCAAAGCGGCGGCGGTGCCGCCACCGAAACTCTCATGCCACCCTCAGTGTCATAGGAACCCCCTCCCGGTACTTCTAGATTACGTATCTTGCCGTCCCTAAAATCAACTATGGCATAGCTGCCTAAAAAACCTCCGCTACCGCGCAATTCTGAATTATTCTGAAAAATTAAAAGATACCTTTTATCACGGCTTAAGCCGAGAACCTCTTTAAATTTCTCGCCAGTAGAAATGAAATTACGTAAATTATCTGCCAGCAAACTAGCCTTTTTACTCAAAGACTCAAATTTAGCTCTATAAGCGACTGGCAAATTAGACTGATCAATCGCCTTAATCTTTTTTTCCAGGCTTTGCGCGTCGCTGACAGCCAAATTACCATGAGACAAAAAATTATCCAGAGTTTGGGAGAAATCTCTTTTATCACTGTTAAACAAACTATCGGTTGCTAAAACTAAATTGCGCCCTAAAGAAGCAGCAATTGCGCCGGCGGTTAAAAATTTCTTGCTCTCCGCGGCTAATTTTATTTTAGGATCATCAGATAAGGAGGCTAGGGATAAAATAGAGTCATTAATCTGTCCTAGCTCTTCCTGAGCGGCTAAAAAATTAAGGCCGGCCGCCTGAAATTCCGAATCAGCCCCTTTAAAATCCTGATGGGAGACGGAGTCGGCCGCGGCCATTAAGTTATTAATAGCTAGCTCCGAACGCTTAATAATCCGGGATTCTAAAGCTGATAGGTCAAATAATTGAAAATAGGCTAGCAACTTAAAAGGAATGATAATAATTATTAAAAGAAAGATAAAAGATAACAGCGACTTGTACCAAATAAACGGCCTCTCTTCTCTAATTTCCCGGCGGCCGCTTTTCTTTTTCAAACGAGCGGGTGACCAAGAGTCAAAGATTTTTTCTTGCGATCTAACAAATTTCTGCCAAGGAGAGCGTGGGGCCGGCTTAAACCAGGCCCAAGATAAATCGGGCTGCCATTTATTAAATTTCTCCCAAAAACTTACTTTAGTCTTTTTAAATTTTAAAAAAGCAAAAATATTTCTTTTCTCTCTAGGAAGAAGATTAGGCCTAATTTTCTTAACCGCGCTACTGATATTATTCCACCGCGATTTAAACTTAGTCGTGGCCGGAATTTTAGCCGGATGAGTAGAACTAACGTTAGCGGCCGCCTGGCGCAAATCAACAACAAAATTAGAGAATCTTTCCCTTTGCGCCTGGCTATTAGATCTATTAAGATTTTTATTAAACATCTAAAATTACAATAAAGCTTTTTTATAAACAGCCATGGTCTTATTCGCGCACTCCCACCAATTATATTTTTTAACCTGTGCCAAACCGCGGCTAATCAAATCAGAGCGCTTATCATTATTATCCAAAACAAAACGAATTTTAGCTAACATATCCGCCTCATCTTCCGGATTAAAATAAATGGCCGCCTCTGCTAAAATCTCCGGTAAAGAGGCGCGGTCGGAACTAACAACCGGACAGCCATTAGCCATCGCCTCTAAGGGCGGCAAACCAAAGCCTTCATATAAAGACGGAAAAACATAGACTTTAGCTTCAGAATAAAGTATTTCTAACTGGGAGTCGGGAACATAGCCAGGAAAAATAACCACGCTATTAGCATTGCCTTTCTGCCAAAGATTTAAAACGCGCGCTACCTCCTGGACCCGCTCATAGAAATAGTCTGCCTTGCCGACTAAAACTAAACGTCTTTCCGGCTTTTCGGCATGCAGCTTACTAAATACTTTCAGTAAAGCTTCTAAATTCTTATGCGGGTAGGCATTGCCGACGTACAATAAAAAATCATGCGGAATATGATACTGATCTAGAATTTCTTGGCTGTTAAGTTTTGAGACAAATAAAGAATCGCGCCCTTTAGCTAAATTAGCCACCCCCTCATAAGTAACCAGTATTTTATCGGGGCTAATTTTAAACTTATTAATGATATCGGTTTTAGTAAATTCGGAAACGGTAATTATCTGCCGGGCGCGCCACAGAGCGGAAAAAATTACTAAACGATAAGCAAAATTTTTAAAATAATATAAAACATGACTTTTAGTCGTCGCCCTGACCGTCGGGAAATGGGTTAAAATTAGATCATGAATAGTAACGACGAATCTGGCCGGAGTTAGAATCGGTACATTGAAATGCGGGAAATGAACTAAATCTAATTTTTCCCGCCATAAATAATAAGGGAATAATATCTGCTCTTTCCAGCCATACCAGGGACAATCAATTAGAACTTTTTTAACATGCGGTTCGTCAATATTAAATTCATCAAAATTAGCCGGGCCAAGAAAAATAACATAATCAAAAGCTTCGTCGCCACTAGCGCTATTAATTTTAATTATGTTATCTACCACTTCCTGAGTATATCGCCCTAAACCTTTACCGATCGGGCCATAGAAGCGGGCGTCAATCCCTATTTTCATTCTATTAAATTTAAATAAACGGCAAATTATCTGGTGGCAGCGGCTCGGAAACAGACAAATCTTCAGAGCCTGGCCTGGGCGGTTCCGAAGCGACTGAATTATTGGTATATTCATTCACCACTGGGGGCTGTTTAGCCGGCGCTTTAAAAATATCTGGCAGTGGCTGAGCTTTCTTTTCCTCTATAGGCAATGAGGCGGGGGCGTCAGCCTTGCGGCCGGGTGCTTTTTGCATCATCGCCGCCTTAACATTAGCTTCAATTGGGAAATGCCATAAAGTCGCTAGCTCTTCAATGTTATATAAACCTGGGCGGCGACCTCTATTATCAGAACGTTTAATATAGGCCGTATAAATTTTACGCTTTTTTTCCAAAAGCCGCGCCTCGGTAAAAAAGTAGGTCGTTTTAGTAAAAGTCATGTCAATATCCGGTTTCAAATTATTTTGATCTAAAGAGGCAAACTGTTTCATATAGCCAACAACACCATTCGCCACTTTAGCTTTATTCATTGAATCTTTCTTGGCTACATAAACAACCCTGATTTTAGCTTCAAATCCTAATTTACCAGCTTTAAGCTGAATTCCTTCCACCTTTCTTTTTTCGCCAGGAGTCAAATCCATCATAGTCCTAGCCTTCTCCTCCTTCTTACTAGCTTCAATATCCCCCCAAATTGAGTAAACCATTTCGCTCGCCTCTCCTAATAGTTCCACCCCTCTCATGCCTAGCCCCGGCTTAGTCTTGGCTTTGCGGCCCATTATCTTATCAATTTCTTTTTTAGAATCCTTAACCCAGTCAAAACCAGTCGGAATTATTATAATCTGCAGCCACAACTGCTCCCCTTGCCGCAAGGAACCACAGAGATCCATTAAACTTGCCATCGGGTCTTTAAACTGTGTTTCGCTCGGCCCCATAGTATGCTCAAATTCCTGATAGCATTTTATAGGATAAACCCAGGAGTCTTTCTGAACAAACTCAGATCCCCAAACATCATACTCTTCATCGGGCAAATGGCGCGGTAAAGCGGTCGTATAATCATCAACTTCAGATATTTCGGCGTCAGGATACTGAGAATAAACGCCTGATTCTACTAAATTGCGAAATTCGGCGGGCGTGTAAATCAAAAACTGGGTATAGCCTTCCAGACTCACTATTTCAAAACTAAAGGCTTTTTGGAATTTGCCCTCAAACCATTTTTCAAAAAAATTAATTGAACCATGCGCCCCAGCTAAATAAGTAAAAATATTCTCAACCGCCTTAGGTGACTGTTCGTTGCCGCGGGGGATATCAACAGCTAACAAAATATTTTTATGGCTCTTTTCCCATTGATTTCTCAACCAAAAAAGATAAAGCTGCAATGCGCCGTAAAGATAAATAAAGGCCGGAATAAGCCAGCCAAAATTAATAAAAAAGACCCAAACCATCTGGTCGGCCGGTAAATTTAAGAATTGATCAATACGGGATGTATTGACAACAATATCCATGGAAAAAATCGCTAATTACTAAGGTCTTAACAGTAATTATTTTACCATACTCTACTAAAAAAATAAAATCCGATTTGACTAATCGGATTTTATATATCTAAGCGATAATATAACTAGCTAAATTTTATTTTGACCACTCTTTAAGGCCATAAGTACCTCGGCTGACCAATACGTAACGGTCATCAAGAATTAACTCATTATGGACGGTAGCGGCGTTAGCCGTTTTCTTATCAAACTTCATCTCATTAATCTTTTTGGCAATATCCGTAAAATGCAAAGGAGCTCCGGCATGCTTCAGGATTAGATAAATCTTATCATTGACGGTCTTAGGCTTAACCTCGCCCCAATGAGCAACACCCCATTCGCCATACTTATTCTGCTCCAAATTCTTAACGGCCTGCATTAAAGAGTACAGAATTTTATTGCTATTGATTACTTCCGCCTTATCTGGAAAAATCTGGCTCTTAAAGACAGGGGTAAAATCAGCACTATTTTCCCGGCTAAAACTGCCTTGATTTTGGCTATAAGAGTCTAACTGCTTTAATAAATCTAACAATTCTTCAGTTGTCAATGTTTTCTTAAGACCATCAACTTTAGACATTAAATCCTTGGCTAAGCCAGCTAAATGGTCAACATTATCATTTTTCTTCTTGAAAGAAGGGTTAAAATCTTCTGATTCATCAACTAATTCCAAATCATCATTCATCAATTTAGAAATTAAAAAGTTGAAGTGGTTGCGATAAGACTGACGATTCACTTCTTTATCGCCGGAATCAGAGCCGTTAATCTCCAAGGAGATAACCGTTAAGATATCAAGCAAATAATCACGGCGAATAAGACCGCCATGTTCTTCAAGTAAACCCTGGACAACCTCTTTCAATAAAGAAACAGAACTCTCTAATTTCTCTAATTTTTTAATTTTTTTAATGCTGGCTGATTCAATCTGGCGCACTCTTTCTCTGGTTAATTTATGCAGACTGCCAATTTTTTCTAGAGTCTCACCCTTATCGCCTTTTAAACCAAAACGACGAGATAAGATATCTCTTTCTCGGTCTAATAGTTCGGAAAATAAAGAATCAACGATACTAATCGCGTCTAGGCGAGTCAGCTCTTCAGCCTTTTTTTCCTGAATCATTTTTTCTAGTAAGTTAGCCATATAAAAAAAATAAAACCAATAAATCTAGTAATTACCACCTAATTTATCATATTATTTTATATTAGTCAACCCCCCGGAAAGCCTAGATATTGACCAATAAGATTTCAACAAATATTGCTCTAATATAAGCGAAAATACAAACATTACCAGAATACGATAGATAATAATCATACGAACGGCAAAATTCTGTTTTTTCCAATGTTTAACGAAAAGAAGGTGCTGATTGACAAAGGACCAAATACGTACTTGCCGGCTTTTTTTCCGCCTATCAAGCAGAATTGAAGGCAAGGACTGTCCTGAGGAAGCCGCGGTCCTATCATGAAAAACTAGAGCCTCGGGGACTAAACAGCTAAAATAACCCACGGAAAATAATCTATAATTCAGATCACAATCCTCCTTATACATAAAAAAGTGCTCATCAAAATATTGCCAATCAGCTTCTCTGTCGCCCCTCTCCCCTATTTCAGATAAAGCGCTCAGACGGAATAAGCCGGCCGCACCAGAGGGACCGATGATAGAAGCTTTATCAAATTGTCCCTTATCTTCTTCGCCTTGGCCCAAATCAAAAAACTTTAAACCCGGTTTCAGAATTAAACCGGCGGAATCAATAAAATTAGTTTTAATTTTATGAACGAAATCCCAGCGTCTAATTTTTGGAGCAGCGGAACCTAAAGAAGCGTTATTATCTAAAGCAGCTACTAATTTTTGGATGGCACCAGGCTCAATAAACGTATCAGGATTAATGATTAAAAAATATTCCGCCTGAAGCGATAAGGCAGACCTAATTAAAATGTTATAAGCGCGGCTAAAACCAATATTTTGGCCAACTGTCTGATGCTGGAATATTACTCTGGGGATTGATGCGCAACGATTATCATTAGTAATCAATTCTCCCGCATTGAATTTTTCTAAAATAGAAATATTAGATTGATCATCAGACGGACTATTATCAAAAACTAGAACCCGATAGTCATCTGGAGACAAAAAACCTAAAGCCGCCTCTAAGCTCGGCAAAAAATCCGTCAAATACTTGGCGCTCAGTTCTTGATAAGTTAAAAATCCTACGACTAATTTCATATTAAACGGCCATCTTGCCAGCCATCTTTTCTTTAGCAAAATTCTGCGCCTTTAAAAGGCTGTCAAAGGTTCCAGTATCAAGCCATTCTCCATTAACGAGAGCGACTTCCAGTTCCCCTTTCTGTAAATACCAATTATTAACATCCGTAATCTCTAATTCGCCGCGCGCGGACGGTTTCATGCTCCGAGCGCATTCCACGACGCGCTTGTCATAAAGATATAAACCAGTCACCGCGTAATCACTAATATGTTCTTTAGGCTTCTCCACTATTTCCTGGGCGCGCATTTTATCATCAAAGCGGACAACACCGAAACGTTCCGGATCAGATACCTTTTTAGCAAACACCTTGGCCCCACTCTTAAAATTTTTAATATCCTCCACAAAATCATCTTCAAAGATATTGTCTCCTAAAATTAAAGCCACATCTTCCTTATCAATAAAATTTTCACCGATTAAAAAAGCCTGGGCAATCCCCTCCGGATGATCCTGAATCTCGTAAGTGAATTTAACTCCGAATTCCTTACCCGATCCTAATAAGTTTAAATAGTCCCCCGCTCTTTCTGGGGCCACAATTATTAATATCTCCTTAATGCCGGCCTTAACCAGCGTATTTAAAGGGTAGTAAATCATGGGCCGATCATAAATCGGCAACAGCTGTTTGCTAGTAATTTTAGTAAGCGGCTTAAGGCGAGTGCCAGAACCGCCGGAAAGAATTATTCCTCGCATAATTTTATATAGTTTTATAATGCCCAAAAAATAGGCGACTAATTATTTAAATATTCTTTAAGCGCTAATTCCCAGCGCCGTAACTTTTTTACTTTAGTATTCTGGAGGGCGGAAAATTTCGGCCGCCGGGCGGCCCTTAATAAATCTTCGCTGCGCAGAGGCCGGACATTTATTTTTAGTTTGCTCAGACGAAATAGTTCTAAAACCGCTCCGTACCAGGTTACTGGCCCCTCATTAACCAAATGATATAAACCAAAAGGAACTTCTAATTCCCAGAGACGCTTAGTAGCCTCAGCTAAATCAACCGTATAAGTAAAGCAGCTGAGTTCTTCATTAACTACGGTCAATTCTTTATTATTCTGGGCTAAATTAAGCATTATGTCAAAAAAACTGGGCTTAGCCTGCGCGCTTGCGCCAAGAGGGCCAAAAAGCTTTGAAGTTCTAATCAGATAATATTGTAGGCCGCGCGCCTCTCTTTTAATAATTTCCTGCTCGCCGCGATACTTGCTTTCACCATACTTATTAATAGGATTAGGCGTATCACTTTCTGCAAATATCTGTTTATCTTCAGTCCCACTAAAAACATAGTCTGAAGAGTAATGGATTAAAACCGCCTTTATTTCTAGGGCTAGATCGGCTAAAGCGCCCGGTAAATCACTATTCAATTTCGTAGCTAAAACATATTCAGCTTTGTCTTCGCAACGGTCTACGGCATTATAGGCGACGGTATTGATTATTAAGCCCGGCCTTAACTCTCTAACCTTCTCGGCTAATAAAGGAAAATCCAAAACATCTAGCTCTTCCCTGTCCCAGGAAACGGTTTCGTAGTCGGTTGATAATATTTTAGTTAATTGCGTCCCGAGATTTCCGCGGCCGCCCAAGATTAAAATAGTCATATATTTATATTATATCAGATTTTGAAGATAAAAAAGAGGAAACAAAAATAATTGACAAATAAAGATTAAATATGGTATTTTTATTAATTAATCAATAGTATTTTAACAATCTAAACCATTATTTTCTTCATGCTCCACTAAACAAAAACCATCCTAATAAGGAGGAACAATGAAAACTGTTCTATCAACACCTTGGCTCTTCCCAGAAGAGCACAGAGAAGTAGTAGAGAAACTGTTCAAGCTGGGATTGATAAAATTCAGCAATGACAGATCGTTACCTTTAAAAAGCGGCGGACAGACTGACGTTTATATTAATCTAAGAGACGCCAGAAATAACCCGGAAGCTATCTTGTTTTTATCTGAACTCTTTGCTATTCCCATTAAACGATTGCAACCGGATCGTTTTGTGGAAATACCAGATTCAGTGTCTTGCTTCGCCGGCCTTCTATCAGTTGAAACAAACATCCCCTATCTAACAATACGCGAACAAGCAAAAGAAGGCCGCGCCACCGATGCAAAAATAATCGGTAAATGTTCAGAAGGGGAAAGTATTTGCATTATTGATGATGTTATTACAGACGGAGCTAGCAAAATAGCGCCTCATCAGGAATGTAAACGTCTCAAACTCAACACTCAAGCCTTAGTTGTCCTGGTGGATAGACAACAGGGCTGGGAAAAAAATCTAATGATTCACAATACGCCAATGAATGTTTGGCCTGGTCTTACTCTTCATGATGTAAGACGCCAGTTAATTGAGCTTGGCTTGATGCAGAGCTGCAATCCAGATATGGAAGAAAAAAATCCTATTATTGTTGCCTTAGACAATAAAGACTGGGATGAAATGCTGCCAATCATAGACCAACTAAGAACAACCGGCTGTATTTTAAAAGTTAACGATGCCTTATTTGAAAGAGGCATGGAACAATTACTGCCAAATCTTTCTATCTACGGCCGCGTCATGGCTGATTTAAAATCACATGACATCCCCAACACGGTAAGTAATGTCTGTCGCAGACTACGCCGATATAATCCCTGGGCAGTTACAGTTCACGCTTCCGGCGGGGCAGAAATGATAAGGGCGGCTAGTTCAATGCTAACAGGAACAAACACTAAAGTTCTGGCTGTAACGGTGTTAACATCCATAGACAAAGAAAGTTGCCAAGAAATCTACAGCCGCCTGCCAAGAAGACAGGTCATGAAATTAGCAAAAATTGCAGTAGATGCTGGAGCGGATGGCTTTGTTTGTTCTGCTGAAGAAGTAAAAATGTTAAAAAAGGCTTTTCCGGGCAAAGAATTCGTCGTTCCGGGAGTTCGTTCTGAAGGAGCAGAAAAGAATGACCAAAAAAGAGTTGATACTCCGGCTAAAGCGAAAAAAAATGGCGCCACTAAACTAGTAATGGGTCGCCAGCTACTTAATTCGCCTAATGCAGTTGCTGAGGTAAAAAGAGTGCTCACTGAAGAATTAGGAATTATTCTATAATTAAAAAAGAAACACAAACCAAAAAGGTCGCCTAAACAGCGGCCTTTTTCATTATTAAAAAATAAATTAGGTTGCAAGCTCCGTCCTACTTCCCCTCCCATTCCTTACCCTGTCTAACCAGCAATTCTTCTGCCCTCTCCGGCTCAGCCATTATTTCTTTAACCGCTCTTTCCATTCTAATCCCCTGCGATCCCTTAATCAAAATTATATCGCCCGCCTTAATGCGATTCTGCAAAAAACGCCCCGCCTCAATAGCGCTGTCAAAATAAAAAATATAATCATCAGCCATGCCGGCAGCGGTCGCACCGCTAATAATATCACGCGCTCTTTCGCCCACGGCTATTAAATTGCTAATACCGCTCTGAACTAATTTTTCACCGACCAGGCGATGTCCTTCTTCTGTATAAGCGCCGAGCTCCAGCATCTCCCCTAACACCGCATATTTTTCGGCTGATTCATCAACTTTAATGCGCCGCAGAATATCCAAGGCCGCCATAGCTGCTTCCGGCGACGAATTATAAGTATCATCAATAATAAAAGTATGTTTAATACCGGGCAGGATATTCATCCGTCCTTTAGGTAAATGGAAGCCACTGAGAGCCTGGGCAATCTCAATTAAATTCATGTCAAAATAGAGGCCGACAGCGGCCGCTCCTAGTGCGGCATACAGAGCGCTCTCAGTCATCACTCCTGGCATAAAAACCGGCACAACCGCACCATTATGATTCATCTTAAAATTAAGACCCGACAATTCATAAGTGCCTTTAGCAAAGTTAAAAATAATATCCTGAGCCTGGAGATTGGCGCCATCCCGCAAGCCGTAGGTCAGAACTTTAGCTCGGCTGGCTCCAGCCATCTCTCTAGTTAGCTCATTGTCATAATTTAAAATAGCCAAACCTTTATTATCAAGATTTTCAATTAAAACTTGCTTCTCTTTTTTAATATTTTCTACGTTGCCAAAAGATTCTAAATGAGAATAACTAACAGACGTGACTAAGCCGACCATGGGCGGAGCAATAGCAGTTAAATAAGCCATATCGCCTGGATGGTCAACGCCCATTTCTAAAATCAAAGCGCGCGGATATTTATTGTCTTTAAATACCACTAAACGCAAAGCGTAAAAAAATATTTTAAGCCACTCCATTAAACTGTGCCCGCCTGATTCAATGCCGATAATAGTTAGGGGTAGGCCGATTTCATTATTATAATTCTTCTGGCTCATCCGCACAGCCATTTTATCTTTCAAAACGGCATAAACTGCCTCCTTAGTGCTAGTTTTACCGATTGATCCGGTAATACCAATAATAACCGGCTGATATTTTTTTAAAATCAGCTGAGCTAAAAATTTTAATTTTAACTGGATTATATCCCTCATACTTATTTTCTAGTTTTAGGGACTTGATAATATTTCAACATGAAGTCGGCAATCTCCGTCCAAAGAGGCAGAGCTGACCCTTCCGCATACTGAACATCTTTGGGAGCATCTATCTTAGTCAACATTACGAAAGCCGGTTCATCAATAGGCGCAATTCCAATAAAAGTATGAATATAGTTATCGGCACTGTATCCTCCGCCAACAGCCACTTGGGCCGTACCGGTCTTACCGCCAATATAGTAGCCGGGGATATAGGCTTTTTTAGAGTGGCCATTTTCAACGACATTAACAAGCATGGCCGAAACGGTGGCCGCTGTTTTAGTGCTAATCACGCGGCGCAATTGCTTAGGCATTATCTCTTCCCGCTTATCGCCTTTAATAATCGCTTTAACGACATAGGGCTTCATTAAAACGCCGCCGTTAGCAATTGCTTGGTAAGGCATAATCATCTGAAGCGGCGTGGCGGCGATACCCTGGCCGAAAGAAGCGGTCGCAGCATCTATCTCTTTAACTTTTTTAACTAATAAGTTGCCAATCTCACCGCTAGACTCAGCTCCCAATTCAACGCCGGTTTTTTCTCCGAAGCCATAATTCTTAACATAGTCGGAAAAAATTTTCGGACCGACCTGGCGCATCGCAAAAATCGCTCCCGTGTTAAGAGAATTTTCTAAGACAAAATTCATATCAACCACACCATGCGCGCCATGAGTAGAAAAATCAGAATTCTTAATCGGCTTCGGCCAACCTTTAATCATTATCTGCCCATCATCCTTGTATGTCGTAGATGGCGAAACTTTATTCTGATCAAGCGCGATAGACATGGTTACGGTCTTGAATACTGATCCTGGTTCATACTGATATAAAAGAGCGGGATTGTTATAAACACTGATATCATTAACTTCTTTATAACTATTAGGATTAAAATCGGGCAATGAACACATCGCAATAATAGCAGCCGTTTTAGCATTCATGACTATAACAGTGCCGCCAGTCGCGCCATGCTTCTTAACTGCTTCCGCTAATTTCTGGCAAGCGATAAACTCCACATTTCTATCAATAGTTAAAACTAAATCAGAACCCTTAATGGGCTTAACATATTCTCGATCGTTAACAATAATAACATTAGCCTTCCCGCCTTTTTCTGACTTAAGCGAGCCATATTGTCCGAAAAGCTCATCATTAAAAAATTCTTCCAACCCATACTTCCCTTGACCGTCACCGGAAGCATAGCTGACAAAACCTAACAGATGGGAGCCGATTTCATTTTCAGGATAATAGCGGGAATTTTCAATATTGAAATCAATGCCCGGTATTTTTAGTATTTTCGGTGTCGTGCTGGGGGTAGTACTGGAAACACTATTTTTAAAATAGACCTGATAATTTTTTATTTCTAAATCCGAGGCGCTGACCGGAGTTGAAGTGGGGCTACTGGCTAAAAAAGCATAAAGGCTTAAAAGAGTTTCATTATCTAATTTACGATTATAAAGCGGGTCGTAAAGACTGCCCGGCTTATCAAGATGCCTTAAATAATCGGTAATAATTTCCTCTTTAGTACTGGTCGCGATTTGAATCGGGGTGCTGGTAGCAGTGGCTTTTTCTCTTAAAGCTTTCTCTAATTTTGGCTTATCAAAGAATTCAAAAAACTTTTCTGCCAAAGAACGCGGATCAGCCACATCCTTGGGAATAGCATAAAGAGCGGCTAAATCTTTATTAGTCGCCACGGGATAAAGTTTCTCCTGCTTATTGAGGGTTTCGGTAAAAAATATCTTACCTCTCTCGGGCTTTAATTTGCTTGATACCTGCTGCTGCCCCGCCGCCATGGCGGTATATAAATCGCACTGTTTAATTTGCAGACTAAATAATTTATAAATCAGAGAACCAGACAATAAAAAAATAATCGCTACGACTAAGCGCCAGCGACTACTACTAATTCGGCTCATGACTGGCCGGGAAGAATTTTTAAATTTACTCCACATACACAACTAATTTAGGGCCTTAACGTAATTTCGGATAAAAAAATGAAGTGCCTGTCTAACTAGGCTACTTCTTGGCAACGGCTACTCCGCTATTTGATAGATATTCAACATTACCGATGGCGACCATATTTAAGCTCTTGGTTCTGGTGCTGAGCGAGTAATAGGATTGAGCTGCATTGACCGCTTCCTCATTCTCCATCTTTTCACTGGCTATGGTCGCTACTCTTGATTTCAAATCTCTGAGCACAAAACCCTGAACCGTTAAATCACTGATATTAACCAGATAAATCGCCCCTAAGATAGTAATTATGGACAATAAGCCGACATTGAAATATTTCAAGTCTAAACGCCAGCCGGTCGCAGCTTGGCCGAGCGCGGAAACATGTCCGTTAGCTATTTTGGTCATAGCATTAAGCAAAATATATATTTATTTAAAAATTATTTATTTTGGAGGCCGCGCGGAGTTTAGCGCTCCGGGCCCGGGCATTATCAGCGACTTCTGTATCGGAGGGAACTAAGGGTCTCTTAGTTAATATTTCTAAATCACTGCTAGCTTTAAAAAATCTTTTTACTATCCTGTCTTCCCCGCTATGGAAAGATACTGTTACTAGGCGTCCGCCTGGTTTCAAAAGTTTAGCGGCAACTGGCAAAACGTTCTCCAAAACTTTTAACTCCTGATTTGTTTCCATGCGCAGGGCCTGAAAGATTCTGGTCGCGGGATGAATCTTGGACCGAAATCGAAATGGGATGACACTCTCTATAACCGCCACTAAATCAGCCGTTGTCTCTAGCTTCTTGTGCCGGCGCGCTTCTACTATCGCTTTAGCGATTCGGTAGGCCTGTCTCTCCTCACCATATTCTTTAAAAATCCTGGTTAATTCTAAAAGCGGATATTGATTAACAATGGCCACCGTGGAAAGATTATTGGCCGGACCGAAAGCCATATCCAGTGGGCGCTCTCCTTTAAAGGAGAAGCCACGGGCTTCATCCGCTAATTGGGCGGAGGAAAGGCCTAGATCCATAACTATTCCATCAAACTTATCACCCGGCGCCACCTTAGCCGCAATGTTTTCTAAATTCTGAAAATTATCTTGGACAAGAACAATATTCTTAAACTGACGCAAACTTATTTCTCCTTCGGCATTTTTAATAGCTAGCTCATCTAAATCAATGCCGATAACTTTACCGCTTGGCCCGACTTTTTCCGCTAGAGCCAAGGTATACCCTGCTCCGCCTAAAGTACAATCTATGAATTTCTGTCCGGGCTTTGGTAATAAATATTCCAGCACTTCTTCAAGCATGACCGGGACGTGCGAATACATAAACTAAATTCCTAAATCACCCATTCCCTCCGCGATAGCGTTGCTATTTCTTTCCGATTCCGCCTTATATTGGCTCCAGGCTGTTTCGTCCCAAATTTCCAGATGATTATACAAGCCGGCAATAATAATGCTTTTTTTCAAACCAGAAAAAGTCCGTAAATATTCCGGCAAAGTAATGCGGCCCTGATTATCAAATTCTAAATCCATGGCGCCAGCCAGCATATGGCGAGAAAAAGCGCGGGCATTAGATTGATTAATCGGCAAAGCGGCGAACTTAGCCGCCATTTTCGCAAACTGCTCTTTAGAATACAAAAACAAGCAGTTATCTAAACCCTTAGTAACGACTGCTCCTTTTTTTAAGATGGCGCGAAATTTAGCCGGAATAGCTAAACGTCCTTTGTCATCTAAATTGTGATTGTATTCACCAATAAACATAAAAGTTGTTGAGTAGAGCGGTGATGACAAGCAAAGTTTCACCACTCTACCCCACAATTCACCTTATGAGTTTAATTATACACCACTTGTCACCTAGGGTCAACACTAGTCTTTCTTCTAAAATAAGCTAAAAAATGAAACAAAAAGCCACTTGTTAACAAGTGGCTTCAAAAATTAAAAATATTTTATTAAAAATATACCAGAGTTTTCAACAACTAACGCACAGGGGCTAAATTAGCCTAAAAGAGATTTTTTAGGCTGGCCGATGTTAGGCTCCCTATCATAAATCGGTTCTACTAAACTATAACGACCGAATTTTTTGTTCTTTTTCAGAGGTTTTTCTTCTCCCTCAACTGGAATATTCAAAGCATAGGCTAAGGCATTCGCACTAATTACTCCTATGCGCAGCGAAGTGAAACTACCGCCGCGATTAGCGACAACGATTTTTTTCAGAACGCTTAATTTTATTTTTTTAGACTTAAGCAAAGCTTCAATGGCCGGCATTAATTTTTCGGCTTGATTATTTTTAACCTTAATAACTTTTTTTACCAAATCCACCTTCCCTTTTCTTAGGGCAATGATTATCTGATCATAGGAAGCAGTATTAATATAGAGGGTCATATAATTATTTTAAAATATCTTTAACATCTTTTAAGCTATTAACTTTTACCAACTTCTCCCTTATCTTCGCTGCACCAGTCAGACCAGCCACATACCAAACTAAATGCTTTCGTAGCTCCACTAAACCAATCTTCCCTTTTAGCTTATTAACTAAGGTCGCATGATCAACGGCAATTTTAAAAATCTGCTTCGGTTTTTTATTTATCTGTTTATTAGTTTTAATCTCTTTAAAAAGCCAGGGGCGGCCTAAAACGCCGCGCGCTAGCCCTAAACCATCCGCTCCGCTAGCCTTAAGAGCCTTCTGAGCGTCGTCTAAGCTATTAATTCCGCCATTAGCTAAAATAACGCCTTTAAAATATTGGCGCGCTTCTTTTATCAATTGCCAATTAGCTGGTCCGGCAAAGCCCTCATTTAAAGTCCGGCCATGAATCATAACGGCAGCAACCGGTAAATCAGAAATATTTTTTAAAAATTTTAAAGCATCAACCTCTCCGGCCTTAGCCCTTATTTTTATAGACACCGGTAAATCAGTGTTAGCGAGCACTGCTTCAATAACCGCCCGAGAACGCTTAAGGTCTTTCATGAGACCGCTACCAGCTCCTTGCTTCACTATTTTTGGCACGGGGCAACCAAAATTAATATCAATCCCGTCCGGCTTTATCTTATCAGTAATTATTCGCGCCGCTACCGCGAAATGATCAGGGTTAGGGCCGAATAATTGTACGACATAATATTTCTCCTTAGGACGATTAAATTTCAATAACCCTAAAGTCGTGTTATCCTTATCAATCTTTCCCGCCGTATAAAAAAGCGCGGTGGCCGAAGCCATCTCGCTGTATAAAACATTCGCGCCATATTTTTTACAAATTTGGCGAAAGGCCGAATCCGTAAAACCGGCTAGAGGCGCCAAAGCTAAAATCGGCTTTTTACTCTTTTTTAGTTTAACCCAAAAATTTACAGACATATTACTCCTATTTCTTACTCAGCTTATAACCGTCTTTAGTATCTTCCATTATATACCCGAGATTATCAATCTCTTTTCTAAGCCGATCCGATTCGCTCCAATCTTTAGCGGCTCTGGCTTCTTGGCGGGCATCCACTAAGTTTTTTACATTAACAGGTAAAATACTTAAATCCAAATCTTTAGCTATGATATCTCTAGCCTTATTTAAGCCTAGACCCAGGACCTGATCAAAATCTATAATCGTGGCTAATTTATCGGCCGCGCTTAATTTTGATTTCAAAACGGAAGCAATAAGGGCTAGAGCCTTAGGCAGATTCAAATCATTATTAATAACCTCTAAAAATTTATTTTTAAAATCAACGCTAATGGAACCGATTTCATCTCCCAGGGCCGCAACTTGGCTTAATAGGCTATTTAAGCCGTCTTCCGCCTGCTTAATTCCCTCCTCGCTATATTCCATTGGTTTACGATAATTCACCTGCAAAGCCGAAAAACGATAAGCCAAGGGATTAATCCCCTTCTTATTAAAAGCGTTATCAATAGTTAAAAAATTATCCGTGGCCTTAGCCATTTTCTTGCCGCCTTTAATATTTAAGAAAGCGCCATGCATCCAGTAATTAAAAAACTTCTGACCGGTAGCGGACTCACTTTGCGCTATTTCATTAGTATGATGAATATTAATATGGTCAATGCCGCCGCAATGGATATCTAACTGCTCGCCTAAAAATTTCAAACTCATAGCTGAACATTCAATATGCCAGCCCGGAAAACCAATCCCCCAAGGCGATTCCCATTCCATCTGACGCTTAACTCCGGCTGGGGAAAATTTCCAAAGGGCGAAGTCTGTTAAATTTTTCTTTTCCTCATTTTTCTCCACGCGCGCCCCTTCTTTTAATTCTTCTAACGGCAGGTGGCTTAATTTATTATAGTCTTTAACTTTAGCAGTATCAAAATAAATGCCATCACTCGTCCGATAAGTATAATTTTTTGCCTCCAAATCCTGAATCATCTTAACCTGTTCGGGAATATTATCAGTCGCCTTACACCAGACATCTGGTTCTAAAATATTTAAAATCGCTAAATCTTTTTTAAAAGAAGCCGTATATAAAGCGGCAATATCCCAGGCGCTTTTCCCTTCTCGCGCCGCTCCTTTCTCCATCTTGTCCTCGCCCATATCCATGTCGCCAGTTAAATGGCCAACATCAGTAATATTCATGACGCGATTTACTTTATATCCATTATATTTTAAAACACGTACCAAAAGATCTTCAAATAAATAAGTCCGCAGATTACCGATATGCGCGTAATTATAAACCGTCGGTCCGCAGGTATAGAGACCAACCGAACTAGCCATAATCGGCTGAAATTCTTCTTTTTTGAGAGACAAAGTATTATATAAAAACAAGGGTGACATAAATTATAAGACTTTAATATTTATTATTCTCTAATGATTTTTACAAACTGGCTTAACTTGGCCCGATAGTCATCCTTAACAACCTCTTTACTTGATGCAACAAACGAACCGCTAGACTTAAGACCGGCTAGATCAGCCATGTGGTTCAAGGCCTTACAATCGCTACTACCGCCTTGGGTAGCAAAAAAAGCAGCGCGCTTTATTTTATCTTTTTGAGCTGTTAAATAGGCGCGCACTGGCGAAGACATGGTCGCCGCCCAGACCGGCGTACCGACAATGACCAAATCATAATTAGACGGATTAATTTTTGGGGCCTCAATATCAGCTAAAATTTTCTGGTAGGCTTCTTTGCCGCTTCTTATATAACCCATGACCCCCATCCGATTAGTCTTATCAATTATTTCCTCTTTATCAGCGCCTAGCTCGACCGCCAATTTATCGGCGACCTTCCTAGTTAAGCCGGTCCGAGAATAATAAACAACTAAAGCTTTCATAAAATATAATAATTAATTATTATGCCTTAGAACAAGTTACCATCTTTTCTAAAGACGGCTTAAAATTCCGCAAATTATTTTTTAGACTGGAATTAAGGTTCTTGTCTTGAGAAAACTGGGAAAACTGATCAGCTAAAGAATTAACTAATTCGGCAAAGACTTCTTTTTCTTTAGGATTTATTTTCTGGCGCCTTTCCGTTAAATCTACTAATAAATCATCCAAATCCTTTTTATTGATAGAAAAATAAAATAACGGGATATGCTCCAAACTTTTTCTAGCCAGCTGGCCGTCAACAAAGGTTGCGCCATATTTAATAGAAGCGCCGCCATGCTCCATTTTTTCTTTTATTTTTTCGGCCTTAGGCTTTTTACCGGTTTTACTATCCTTATCAACATCATCCCCGTCGTAGCGGATAACGTCGTCTACGCCGCAAATAACCGCGCCGGTGTCGGTATCAACAATAAACATATCGGCGCCATTCTCATAGTCATCGTAATCGGAAGCGCGAACAATAATAAATTTACCCTTTAAAATTTTATTAAACAAGACCGTTAAGGCTAATTCCGTAATATGGGAAGGATTTTTTTCTCTACTAGCCCGCCAGGCGGCTGGCGTTTTTTGGCAATCAGTCGCAAACTCTAATTCTTTATCCGCCACTATTTTTTTATCATATTCCCCGTCCGGACCATCTATAGTTATCTGAGCTTCGGCATTAAAAAAATTTCCATATTCAGTGCTGAAGCGCGCCGCTATAGACATTAAGCTCATTTTTAAATCCGGTAAATATTCTTCTAGGCGGGGATCTCTGGATTTTTCCGCCTTAAAATCACTCCCCTCTTTAGCGGTTTCCTCGGCCAAATCAACTTTGCCCATTATTTTTAAACCTGGCAACTTTTCGCTATACATAAAATTATTGCAGTAACTTCCCTGAACCATTAGGGTTATAGCCATTTTTTACTTCATCGCCGTCCTTAAAGCCGTCACCGTCGGTATCAGGATTATTAGGATCAGTCTTATACTGCGAAATTTCTTCAGAATTATTAAGCCCGTCATTATCAGAATCTAAATTCTGGTTAGGATCTATTACTGGCTCTACTACCGGAGATGAGGAGCTTGTATCAAGACTCGGGCCATTACCAAGCTCCTGCTCTAAGCCGATTGATGCTGGAGATGGAGGAGTGTTGCCAGAATCAAATCCTCCCAAGCCGCGCATGAATCCCGACATAATTTCTTCAGTCGTCTTAACCGGCGCAGGAACTTCTACCGCAACGGGCTTATTATAATTTTTAGCTGATAGCACAATACTAATATTACCAGAAGCTTTTGAATCTCCGGTTTCCGGTATCACAAAATTCAAAGAAATTTTATAAGGCAATAAATCATCTTTGCCTATCCAAATTTCCCCTTCTGGAGCAATAAATTTAGCATACTCTTTTTCAAAGTCTTCTCTTTCCTTAACTGTTAAGGAAATTTCCGCTGAAATCTCATCAAGCTTAATAAGAAAATTTTTCAAATTTTCTTTATCAACTATAAACTTATAGTGGTAGGCATTTAGGCCATCAATTTTTTCGCTGGGCAGCTTTGCAACAATTTTAAAAATATTAGCCCGTTTAAAAGCGTCTTTTATTTGAGCTACTTCCTCATCGGAAAAATTTTTCTTCTCTTCATCCAGGTCGTCAAAAGCCACTGAGCCAAAATTTACCCACTGATTCTCCAAAGAGCTTAAATCAAAGATCATTAAATTTGGAGCTTTACTCAGCTTAGCATAGATATTTCTATTGACGGTCCTAACCTCTGAGCCAAGTGAGAATTCGCCTAAAGTCGGAGCATCTACTTTAACTGTAAAGGCAAATAAACCTTTCGCGGCGGAGTTTTGCCAATCAGAAGCGCCATTAAAATTTAACGAGATACTGCCGGTTTTTTTAATTGTGGAAGTTGCTGTTGCTGGCAAAGAATTATTCCCGCCGTTAAAAAAACTGAGATTATTACCCAACAACCCAGACACGTCCATCTCTAAATCAAACTCAACATCACCCGCATATTCCAAAGATTTAACAGCAAATATCTTTTCAAACATCTGTTGGGCGATTTTCTCCGGCGACTGGGAATAGGAAAAATAAGCAAAAACGCCGCCGCCAAGTAGCAACAGGCCGGCGACTACCGCGACGACTACAATAATTACTTTTTTATCTAACTTAAATTTTTGAGATGAGGCGGTCACGGACGCCGGTGAAGAGACGGGGTTAGCGGCCTTAACTTGGCCAGTGAATACCGAGGATTTGGCCTCGGATTTTTGGCCGAAAGAAGCTGCCGTCTGAGCAGAGGTAGCGGAAGCAATAGAAGCAACCGGCTGTTTAGTAACTACTAGCGGCTGGCTACTTATTTGCGCCGAGGGGGTTAAAGATTTAAAAGCCTCATCAATATCTACTGCCTGCCAGCCAGCGGATATTAAAGTCTTTTTAACTTCGTCATTGTTAATGCCCGCCTGCTGAGTTTGATGCTTAATGTAATCTAGCAGCTGTTGATTAATCATATTTTTTGTGCAAAAATTATCCGCCTATTTTGAAAAATAATAATCTAAAAACGATTTACTTTAGATCGTTCCCCGCCGATAAAATCATTACTAAGCCAAGATACTATCCAGAGCAAGAGAGACAGGCCAATGGCACTCCATAAACCGTCAACATAGAAACCTTTGACCACACTAGAGACCAGTAAGACGAGCAGGCCATTAATTACTAAAGTAAACAGCCCTAAAGTTAAAATATTAATCGGTAAAGTCAGAATTATCAAAAGCGGTCGGATAATTGCATTAACAATACCCAAAAATAAAGCGGTTATAACCGCCGTCCAAAATCCAGAGATAACTACACCGCTAATAATAAAGGGCGCGACCAACAAAAATAAAGCATTTATTAACAAACGAATAATAAATTTCATATGATTATTTATTTAATTATGGATATATTTTAACATATTTTAAAGAAAAAAACCACTTTTTTAATAAAAAAATAGCCATTATAGCTACTATATTACACACACAAATTTATTCCAAAATAGGCTCTAAATTAAGAATTTAGCTAAAACTGACCGATGGTCGGAAATATATTCACCTAAAGTAATTTGCGGCATTTTAAGGCCGCGCACTAAAAACCAATCTAATTTAAGGCTGAATATTTCCCATTTAAACGGCATAATACACCAGGTGGACTTAGTAATATCCAAAGCGTCATAAAACCCGGCCTCTTCGGCCACCTTAACTATAGTATATCTTTCATCATCCGGGGATCGCTTTTCATCTACTACTAGACTCCTATTTGATTCTAAATGAAATAACTGAATAAATTTTCTACCGAATCCGGCCGCCGGAATAGTAGTATTAAAATCACCGCAAATAATAACTGGCCCCCGATGGCTTTTAGCATCGGCCATAACTAACTTAAGCTGATTAACTCTTTCTTTGGGGCCAACCCCGACTATCTCAAAATGGCAATTATAAATTCTAATAACTTCTGAGCTAATTTTAATATCCGCCCAAAGAGCTTTCTCGGGCGCGAGGCCGGTATAGGGCGGCAAAAAATATTTAATGTTTGACCAGACAGTTTTTATAAACGAAGAGTTCTGGCTATCTTTAGGGTCTTTGAAGGGTGGAAAAGCTAATTCCCCGCTAGCGATAATTGGAAATTTACTAAGAATAACATTACGATTTTCCTTGTCTTCAGAAAAAATGCAATTAAGTTTCTGCTGCTCAATAAAACCCGGTCTCTTCTCTCTAACTTCCTGCGCTTCTTGTAAACAAAAAATATCCGCGCCAGACTTCTCTAAGTCAGGAGTAACTTCAGCTAGGCTGGTACTAGTATAATATCTAGTCCCCTGGATATTCCAATCAAGAATGGAAAAATTCATATGGTGGTCGTTAGTGGATTTGAACCACTGACCTCCGCGATGTGAACGCGGCGCTCTAACCAGCTGAGCCAAACGACCGTTAAGGCTGACCGATAAATATTAACGCGGCCAGTCTATTATATTATAGATTATAATCTAAAAGGCAAAAATTAAGCAATAAAAAACCCCGCCATAAAGCAGACGGGGCCACACACAACGCATACGGGGAGGGCATCCGTATGTATAGAGCCAGGAGGGGGTGAGCTAAACATTTTTTGGACTGCACTGAGATACTAAGAAATTATAGATATCCTCAGCCGACGCTTTTTCAAGATTAAAGATTCTCTTGAAAAAGTTGCTCAATTCTTTTTGGGCCGAAGAGGAGGAAAATTCCTTCCTCAAGAATACGCCCAAAGACAGAGGATACAATACCGTGCCTTCATGACTATTACGCTTAAAGCCTTCGCAGCAAGCATTTAAGTCTTTTTCGTTAAGACGACCAAAATACTTACAAACCATCCGCCCGCAGACTTCGCAGGGCCAGTCCGTTTGTAGCTGAAAAGCTTCAAATGAAGCCAAAAACTTAATATGTTCAATTTTTCCTGAAGTGGGACCGATAGCGCCAGGTTTACCGATAGATTGCTTCGCCCAGATAATCTGAGCGAAATTTTCCAGAGCGGTAAGGTACAGATCCCCAAACATAGGGTTGAATTTAGGAATTAGGACTACTTTCTTCCGTGGCCGCTTGGGCCTTCTGCTTTTTGTATCCATTTTTTCTCCCAACCAATTATGGTTTTTGATTTTAACTAATTAGAACAACAGCTTTTCTTGAAAAAATTATAGACTTCCTCGGCGCGAAGGTTATTATTAAAACCGAAGCAGGATTTAAAGAATAAGGCTAATTCTTGGCTCCTATTCTTAAACTTGCTGTGATTAAAAGTTTCTAGAGAAAACGGGAATAGTTCATCTGTTCCGCACTGACATCTCTGACGGCATTTAGGATTATCGCAGCAGGCGGTCAACTTATCATCTTTCAGAGAAAAATACTTGACGGTTTTCTGATGACAATGGGGACAGGAGACTTTCGTCGGCAAATTGATGGGCGCGACAGCTAGGATAAAGTTAACATGTTTAGCTTTGTTGCGATCATAATTATCAACATTTTTCTGAGTCTTTACCAAGGCCGGAAAATTACACAAGCCCAAAGTATACAAATGACCGAAACTCACCTCATAAGCGGGCGCGCTTAAAGACGAGGAGCCATTACTACCGGAACCGTTTCTGCTGCTCATTCTGTACTCTCCTAATTAGTTCTGAAATGTTTTATATGGGTTAATTATATTTTCAAAGGACTACTTTAATAGGGGCTAAAAACCAATAAAATTCAATAATTTCATTCTATACCAAAAAAATAAAAATACAAGGGCTAGGGCAATAAAAAACCCCGCTGCTAGAACGGGGCTTTACTGGCCAAAAGGCCGTTTTAAAATAAACAAAATCTAAACTATGAAGCCAACAACACCGAACGATTACGATAATTCTCAACCATCTTGCTAAGTATCTTGTCCGCCGAGGCTTCGCGACCCAAGCCAAGCATATCCTTTATCAATTTTCCTATTCTACGCTTGTACTCCGGCTGATCAGCAAAAAGGAATAGTGTAGATGTGCTGATTGGGAACACGACGCCACTCGGGCTATTTTTAAATAGCTGTCTGCGACACTCTCTGCTATTGCAGCTGGTTAATTCGTAACTAGCTACGCCGCCAACAAAGACGAAACTCTTAACCTTATTCTTTTTGCAGTATGGGCAATATGGAATTGCCTCAATATCTTCGCCTGCTTCCAATAAAAAATTTAGATGATTTTCTAAAGCCGGCGAACTTTCATCCATCCACTTAAGAGCAGCGTCTGGATTATCAAAGAGAAGATTCTCCAAATAGAGATTTCGAGTTCCGTCTAATAAAAACGGTTCGGTGGGTACGGTAGTAATCATAATAGATCCTCACACTTTTTGTTTGTGAATTTGATTATTTGTTTATCATTCTCAAAGAACTGAGAACAGTGCCTGAGGGGGGATTTGAACCCCCATGGGATTGCTCCCGCAGCGTTCTGAACACTGTGTGTCTACCAATTTCACCACCCAGGCGAACAGACTCTAAAAATCTGTTTCTTTATGAAATATAGTTTGCCATATAAATATGAACTTGTAAATACCCCTTTTTCCACCGAATTTAAGCCTAATTTTGGCTTTTATGATATAATAAAACTATGTTAGACTTAAAAGTAGAAAAAAAGTTTTTTGACCTCGGCTATAAGCTTATTGGCGGCGTAGACGAAGCCGGACGCGGGCCACTGGCCGGACCAGTAGTCGCGGCCTGCGTTGTGATTGATGCCAATTTTAAAATTGATGACGAGGATCTAAAACTGATTGCCGACTCTAAAAAATTAACCGCTAAAAAACGCGAACATCTTTTTAGCGTTATAAAATCTAAGGCTTTAGCCGTTGAAATCGGCGTAGTTGATAATTTAGCAATTGATAAAATAAATATTCTGCAAGCCAGCTTTTTAGCGATGCGGCGAGCCATACGCGGAGTTAAGGTTAGCCCCGATTATATAATCTTAGACGGCAAATTCAAAATTCCTAAACTAGATAAACCTCAAACCGCGATTATCAAAGGCGACGCGACGGTCTGGACAGTCGCGGCCGCCTCTATTATCGCTAAAGTCAGCCGGGACTGGATGATGTCCGAAATTGCTAAAAAATATCCAGCCTATGAATTTGATAAACATAAGGGCTACGGGACCAAACTACACTTCGCCAAAATAAAAGAATTAGGCCCCTGCCCTTTGCATCGCTTCAGTTTCAGCCCGATTAAGGAGATGATGGAAAAAAAATAGTAAAAACAAAAATAAAAGGCTCGTTAACACGAGCCTTTTATATTCCCAATCCGACAAAGTTTAACTACTTAACTTCGCCTACGCTAATCTGGCGCAAGTTAGCATTGCTGATACCTAGACCAACGCCTCTCATAACTGAGAAAGCATCGGCCGGACGGCCCAAGTAATGCAACTTTAAGTCAACTGGATTAACATAGTAAGCCATGCCCTTGTCTTCAACCTTAAGGAGGATGCGACCAGCTAGTTTAGCTGGGGCCTTGCCATTCTTAAAGGTTGCCCAAGTCTTATTGCTGACGCCTAACGCCAACTTACGCATGAGGGCGAACGCATCAGCCGGACGGCCTAAGAAGTACTTAGAACCATTAACCGGATTAACATACCAAGCTTGACCCTGACCTTCAACCTGTAATAGGATGCGGCCCGCTAAACGACCAGTCAGCAACTTATTAATCTTCTTTACTAAAGATCTCTCTAAAGCAATAAAGTTGCTAGTGTTTAGATTGCTCGTATCAACTACTACTGGCTCTTCAACCGTAGGAGGCACTGTATTAACGCAAGCGCGTTTAGTAGCTTCCTGCTGAGCAACGGTCATGGAGCAGTTAGATGGAGTGCGAGAAACAACGGTGCGATACTGGTAACCAGCAAAGCAAGCTGTTTCGTACTCACTATAAACAACGTTAGCGCAAGTCGTGGCATTAACACTGCTGCCACCACCGCTACTACCGCCGCTACCGCCGCCAGAACTATTACCGGCCGAGAAAGATGATAGATGAGTGGTCGTGAAAGTACAAATACCAGAAGCTACTAAACAAGTAGCGTCGGTATTAGCCGGACTTTCCACCCAAGAACCACCCGCGTCTTTACGATAAATCTTCAGAGTCTGGCCATTACGGCTAGTCCCTACATTTATAGAAATAGTGATAGCCGGGCTAACAGTCAAACCTAAGTTAGGCAGACCGAAAGATATTGAACCAGCTAAATCAACGCCAGTTAAAGCACTGGTGTCTACTGTGCCAGAGGCTGCTAAAGCGCTAAAGTCGCCAGTGGAACCGGCCGTGAAAGTCGTTCCGCTCGGAATAGCGATAGTAGTGCCAGCTGCTACAGTCATAGTAACCTTGTCCTGGAAAGCGACCTGCGTAGTAGAATTGATGTTTCCTGCATTAGGAACCATAACGCCACTCTGAACTAGGTTAGACATATTAGACGGAGTAACCTCATAGCCATTACCAGCACTATAAGTAACACCACTATCTAAATAACCATAACCATGACCATATTCATAGATATCCGGGTTAGCACTGCCGTCAGTACGATAACCAGAGATGAGTCCTCCATCAAAACCACCGCCGTAGCCGTAACCATAGCCGTAACCATAGCCCCAGCCAGTCGGACCATCCTGACGAGAGAATTGCGCGTAAATGTTTTGGATATTTGGACCAAACACCAAAACAAAAGCGGCGATGACCAAAAAGCCAAAAATCGCCCCCGACAGCCTCTTCTCCGAAAAGATAAAACCTTTTATCTTGTTCATTTTTTGTAGAAATAAATAATAATAAAATTACGTAATTTTTATGATTATTTATTTAAAAATTAATATTTTTAATTCGACCTTTATAATAAAATTATAGCACTTTACAACTTTAACAACAAATGGTCTAAAATGAAGTTATCCACAAGTAACTATTTAAAGCCCCTCCCTTAATTCTCTAATCTGAGTTAAAACCGTAATAAGTAAAAAATAATAAGCATAAATAGCCATTATCTCCGCTAAAATATCTTGCTTAAAAAATAATAAAATAGGACAAAGAACCAAAAACATAATAGCGATACTAGCCGACCAGCGGCTATCTAAAATAAAGATAAAAGAAATTAGGGCATAAGATAATGTTAAAAATCCTAATGGACTAATTCCCAGAAAAAGCGAAGAAAATAAAATGACAGCAATTAAGCTTATCTTGCGCCAAGTATCCGAACTAAGCCCGGATAATTTAAAATAGATAAGCTTAAAATAATAAGCCGACTGGGATTGGCTATGGCGCCACAAAGCTTTAACCAAACTAAATATCTGGAGACCAAATTTAAGACGAAAATTTTTAACCGCCTCAAAATGATCTTTAATATCTCTAAATTTAAAATTAAATTCAAAAGTCAAAATAAATAATAAACTAAAGAAAATCGCCGAACCATGAAAAGCCGGCCAATAAAAAAACCCGGACCAAATTTTAGAAAAATAAGAGATAACTAAAGACAAAAAATAAAAACCCAAAAAATAGGGATAAAATTCTTTAACCCGCAACCTAATCTCCGATTTTAATACTTTTAAATTAATTTTCTTGGTCATAAAGAGAATTCTGAGTTTTATTATATTCAAGCCAAACTAAAATCAACAAGCAAATAAATGTAATTCCGAAAACTGCGCCGAGAGAATAAATGATTTGCCATAAATTATTATGGAACAAGTTTAATAAAATAATTTCTGCTAAAGCGGCTATAGTCATTACGAGCAAACTGCGCCGCCTGGCTAAAGCTAAAAAATAATTAGACAGGAAGGTTAATAAAGTTAAGCCCAACATAACTAAAGCAAAGATTGGCAAATAAGGAGCAATGGATAAATATTTAGGCCCGACTATAACCTTAATAATAAACTCAGGCCAAAAAGAAATTATTAAATAAGCCGGGACGGCCAAGGCCGACATTAATAAGAAAGATTTTCCTAAGACAATATAGCGGCGCAAGCTGCGGTCTTCTTTTAAATTAGCAACTACTGGAAACATAACTAGAGGAATAACACCGCCCACAAAATAAATTATTCTGCCAATAGTAAGCAGAGCTCCATACAACCCAGCCTCTTCAGGGCTAAAATAAGATTTGACCAAAAGCATGTCAAAATTATAAAAAAACTGAGTGAGTGCCATAAACCATAGAACAAGCAAAGAATAGCGCCAAAAATTACGCAAAGTAGGCCGCGAATCAGATAATGGCGCCGGCAGTTTTAATTTTTTAATCTGGTAAAGACTGGCCAGAAAGGCGGCTAATCCGGTCAAACCAACTGCCCAGGCCGCGCCACTTAAGCCTAATGGCCAAATAACTACTAAAATAACGATAAAAAATAAACGAGAAAAGGCATCAAGAAAATTGCTCAGGGCTAGTCCGGAAAAATTTTGCCTACCGCTTAAAACAGCCCGATTAACAACTAGCGGGAAAAGGTAAAGGAAATTTAAAGAGGCAATAATTAAAATAGTCCTCTCGCTAATTTTAAAAAGATTATTAAAAAACTGAATAAAAATGACAATTAAAATAAAAGAGATGGCGCCGAGCCAAAAAAAGCGCGCGGCAGCTCGCCTTCTCAAAATGTCTATTTCTCCTGGGCGGCTTGCTTCTAAGACAGCTATCTCTCTTATTAAGGTAGTATTAATAACCGAGGCAATAACGCTCAGAATCATAATGAAGGAAAGAATGGCTTGAAAATCGCCATAAGCGGAAACCGACAAATGCCTAGTTAAAATTGGATGGACTAAATAATTAAAAAAGGCGCTTCCAAAACTAGCCGCCGTTAAGAAAAAGGTGCCGCGGATAAACTTATCTTGCAATAAATTTCTAATATTTAATTTCATAAACAAACAATGTTTCGGTATCTCTAATCAATTTTAGATAGGATAAATTATTAAGCCAAAAATAGGAAGGAAAATCTATTTCCTTAGCTAGAATAATATAACGAATAGGCGCCCCGGAAACCAGGGGCGGATTTTTAGCCCCCCAAACCGAGATCCAATCAGATATAATCATGCTATCAGGATTTCTGCTATTATCATAAATTCCGCCCCACTCCATGTTAGTGCCTATAATAGCAGGGCAAGTAAAAAAAACTTGGGCTGGGCTAGCAACAATTTTCCCTAACCAATTAAAACTCATGTAGGCATGCCAAGGCAAAAATAAAATTTTATCATGGCAGCCGCGAGATTGATCAGACCGGCTAACCAATAAACTATTTACTTCATACCAATCTTTAGGATATGAAATCGGCTTCGCTTGGCGGTTAAATCCCCAAAGCAAAGACGGGGCCTGCATAATAATCACTGCTATCATAATCAGGCCGCTCACTAAGCGATTGTTAGAAATAATATTTTTTTTAAAAAGACGACCAGAGCCGATAGTTAAATAGAAAATATAAATCATTACTACCACCGCGACCCATTTCTGCGGCTCTCGCAACCCCTTATACAAGGGGAGATAATTATAAAAAAATATCGTTAACGGGCGCGTCACAGACAGCTTGTTTCCTATTGCCAATAAAACAGCTAAACCGAAAATGAGTATCAGTGCTAGGCTAAGTATCTTAGTCTCGCGATTGCGGCCACGAAAACTTAAATATACGCCATAAAATATTATCGGCAATAAAAAAATAAAGCTCCTTTGCCAACCATTAAAATCCGTAAGATCAAAGTAGCGGTGCTGGTCCTTACCCCAAAAACCGCTCATCATTAAAACATTAGTAAAAGTTTCTAAAGAAGTTTCACCGGCCGTTTGGAAGGCAACCAAATCCTGGCTGGTAATCCCCTTTTCTATATAATTAGTGAGAGACGAGGCTTTAACAACAACCGCGGCCAGCCAATTAGCATTAATAACTAGAAAAATTAATAAAGAAAAAATACCAGTTAAAAAAAGTCTTTTGAATTTATTTTCCCGCCTTATTTCCTGGCGCTTTGCTAATAATCCCGCCAAAAATAATAAATAAAAAGGAAATAAGAAAAAAATGAAATGGACGGAAAACAATAAAGCGATCGCGCTGAATATGGCAGCTAAATAAATGTTTCTAAAATCTAAAATCTCCCAGGCTCTAAATAAATAAGCGGCAACAAATAATAAACTACCATAGGAAACTAGGGCGCCAAATTGCCCATACAAGGCTCTATCGTAAACAAAGGGATTAAATAAAGCAAAAAGGCTGATAACAAAAACTAAGCTCCGAGACGGCTCGGAGGCGATTGACGAATCATTATATTTTTTCAGCACTGATTCAACCAAAATCCGCCCCCCTAACAAAATAAGCATAAAAACTCCGGCGATAAAAACCTTCTCTATAAAATCAACTGGAAAAATAAAAGACAAACCTTTAACTAATAAATTAAATAGGAACCAGGGGCTAGTCCAATCCAGCCTAATATTAGGGCCCCAGATATTATCAGTTAAAAAAAGATATCCGGGCTTCAGAAACCAGGGCGTCGCAATTGCCAGAACCACTAAAAGATAAGCCGAAAAAGAAACGGGCAGCTGGTTTAATTTTATTTTTTTCACTAAGTCCATCACCTTATTTTTTGATATTATTATAATTCTCAATAAACCATTCTATAGTATTTTTTAAACCTTCTTCTAAACTAATTTTATATTTCCACCCCAAACTATTTAACTTAGAGACATCTAATAATTTCCGTGGCGTGCCGTCTGGTTTAGTGGAGTCCCATTTAATCTCGCCCTGATAACCGACGATGTCTTTAATCTTTAGGGCTAATTCCTTAATACTTAAATCTTCGCCCGTACCAATGTTAACAATAGCCGAATCGTTATAGTTATTCATTAAATAAACGACGGCGTCAGCCAAATCATCAACATGTAAAAATTCTCTCTGGGCCGCTCCAGTCCCCCATAATTCAACCGGACTAGAGCTATTATTTTTTGCCTCATAAAACTTGCGGATTAAGGCCGGCAAAACATGGCTACTCACTAAATCAAAATTATCATTAGGGCCATATAAATTGGTCGGCATAACCGAAATAAAATTCGTGCCATACTGCTCATTAAAACTCTGGCACATTTTAATGCCGGCGATTTTAGCCGTAGCATAAGCGTCATTGGTCTTTTCTAGTTCTCCGGTCATTAAATACTCTTCCTTAATCGGCTGAGCACAGTTACGCGGATAAATACATGACGATCCTAAAAATAATAATTTCTTAACACCATATTTATAAGCGTTAAAAATGATATTACTTTGAATCTGTAAATTTTCATAAATAAAATCCGCCTTTTGTTTCTGGTTGGCGACTATACCGCCGACTTTAGCGGCCGCTAAAAAAACATAATCAATATTTTCACTCTTGAAAAAATCAGCCACCGCTGTCTGGCTCATTAAATCTAACTCCGCCCGAGTCTTTAAAACTAAATTATTATATCCCAGTTCTTCTAGTTTTCTAACGATCGCCGAACCGACTAAACCGCGGTGACCAGCGACAAATATTTTAGAATTCTTTTCCATATAATTTAAGCTTTATAATTTAAACTTTGGCTAATCTTTCTTTTTCCAAATCAGCCTCAGCCATTATTTTAACTAACTCTTTAAATTTAACTCTTGGCTCCCAGCCCAATTCCCTCTTAGCCTTAGAATAGTCCCCTTGCAAAAGATCAACTTCGGCCGGACGGAAATATTTAGGATCAATCTCAATAATAACTTTCCCCGTATTCTTATCTATCCCCTTTTCATCCAACCCTTCCCCTTCCCAAACTAAATCCATGCCAAAAACTCGACAAACCTCTTCGGCAAATTCTCTAACTGAATGAGTCTCATTAGTAGCTAACACATAGTCATCTGGCTTATCTTGCTGTAGCATAAGCCACATCCCCTCAACATAATCCTTAGCATAACCCCAGTCTCGCTTAGCATCTAAATTGCCTAAATATAATTTCTCATCTAACCCTAACTTAATTTTAGCTAAGGCCCTAGTAATTTTTCTAGTTACAAAAGTCCGTCCCCGGCGCGGCGACTCATGATTAAACAGCACGCCGTTACAGGCAAACAAATTGTAACTTTCCCGATAATTTTTCGTTAACCAATAGGCATAGACTTTGGCACAGCCGTAAGGAGAGCGCGGATAAAACGGCGTATTTTCCGTCTGAGGGATTTCTTGAACTTTGCCGAACATTTCTGAAGATGAGGCCTGATAAAATTTAGTTTTTATACCCGCATCTCTAATAGCGTCTAGCATTCTTAACGTTCCAAGGCCATCTATATTGCCGGTATACTCCGGAATATCAAAGCTAACGCGGACATGGCTTTGAGCGCCTAGATTGTAAATTTCATCTGGCTTAACATGCTCAATAATCCTTACTAGGTTACCAGAATCCGCTAAATCGCCATGGTGTAAAAATAATTTTATGCCCGTGCCATGGGGATCAATATAAAGATGATCAACTCGCGAAGTATTAAAACTTGACGACCGTCTGATTATCCCGTGGACCTCATAACCTTTTTCTAATAAAAATTCCGCTAAATACGATCCATCTTGACCGGTAATACCGGTGATTAATGCTCTTTTCATATATATTATTTATTTCTTTCTAAAACTTTTTTTATTTGAAAAACTTCAATGTTTCGGGATAATTCGTTAGTAGACAAAAAGCCGTCCTTGTCATACTCACCCTTATAATTACCTAGATACAACAACCTATTATCCTTTTTTAGAATATTTACCACCTCATCTGGATTAGGGTAAAGATTTTTATTTATAATTATTGTATCAACATTATATCTAGATAGATTATTTATAGTATCTATATTTAAAACATCTTTGATAGAATTAAAATATTGAATTGATTCATTATTAAATGGATCGGCACCTGAAACTAAATTTTTATTATGAATAATCTGAGCGATTAATTGATAACTCGGTGGGAACCCATCAACTCCATTAGAGAGCCAAACCGGGTATTGGGCAACAATTTTAATGCTCTTGTTATTTTTTATTGGCAAATAAGTATTTTCTAACTCTTTTACGCCGGTAATCTGATTTCTCCAAGAATCAATATTCAAGCCTTCAAAAATAATAAAAATAGCTAAAAAAATTGCCGCTGCATATGCATAATATCTTTTATTACCAATAATATATTTGAATTTATAGTTATTAAAATACTTTATTGTTACACCGACTATCAGAGACAAAAAAAGAGAGGCAAATATATTTAATCTAGAAACAGCCCTAAACGTTCCAAATATTTTAAAGTATATATCATTTAAAAAAGTAAAACCGGGTATATTACACGAAAATAAAATGGCCAACAAGAAACAAAGCAAAAAAACATTATAAGTCTTTCGATATTCTTTATCTGAAATAGTAAAAAGACCTAAAAACAAAATAAATAGGGAGCCATATCCCATAAAATTATCTCCAAACCCAGCTAAAAAATTTTGATAGAGAAAATTATTTTTAGATGGAGTAAAATATGAAAGAACGTTGATTAATTGATCGTGCTGGTTTATTATTCTAACAGCATTACCATACTTATTTATATCTGAAACATTCTGATAAATAAACCCGATATTTAAAAAAAATGTTACACTCAAAACCGTAAGATAATATAAAAAAATATTTTTCATTTTTTTCTGCCAGGAACTATCGTTATAATAGAATAAAAAAATAGGTAAAGAAAATGCTATAGAGAAAAATGACCAATAGACATTAGTCATAAAAAATATCCCAAAATAAAAAGCCGACACCATCAAAGAGCTTAAATTCCTCTTTTTAATAAAATAAAAAAGGGTAATATAATACAATGGAATTAAAAATAACTGATTATTAGACAAAGCCCCACCACTCATTAAAATAAAGTAAAATGAACAACCAAAAATGAGGCCAGCAAAAAAGCTAGCTATTTTATCTTCTAATAAATAAAGAGATAAAAAATAAACACAAAAAGATGATATCGGATAGCTAGATAAAGATAAAATATTTGATACTAATATTATATTATTAAACGAATTGCCAATATTTCTTACTATCAAAACTATAAATTCATAAAATAGGCTAAAATATGGTATATGGGAAACATCATATCCAAATGGGTAAGCAATCGGCACATTAAAATTAAAAAATAAATTTTTTTGATCTAAAAATACTCTCGCCCAATAATACCATAGAGTCCCGTCCGTATCGACATCAGGCATCCCATAGCCGTTATATATATTTAATATTCTATTATAAAAAATAACAAAGAATATTAACAAATATAAAATAAAAATTAAAATGTTTGTCTTGTTTTTTATAAACTTCATAGCTTCTTTTCTAATACGACGCTAACAGAGTCGCCCATATTCAATAATAACTCGATTAGTGAAATCGGAAAGTAAATTAAATATAAAGAAAAATATATAACCAAACTTAAAAAATTATTATTTATATTAAATAACCTAAGAATGCTGCCACCAAAATAACAACAATAGTTAGTTCTATAAGAAATAATATTTAAATTATATTTAACGCATAGAACTTTAAAACTTCTTATACTAAATATATTATAATGAGTTCTATCATGGAAACCGTCCCAATTTTTTTTAAACAACCAAAAGGAAAAACTATTATAATTTGGGGTCTCTATTATCAAAATTCCACCATCATTCATCATACTATATATTTTTGAAAAAAATATATCGTAATTTTTAATATGTTCTAAAACATGATTAGCCCTAATAATATCAAACTTTAATTCGGTATTAAAATGTTCAAAACTAGACTCATATACATTAACAAGCCCATTTTTTTCTTTGGCAATTTCTACGGCCCTATTATTAACTTCTACTCCATGTTTATTCCATCTCCTGCTTAAATATTTCAAAAATAAGCCAGTACTGCAACCGATATCCAAAATATTGCCAGGCTCCTTATTGACTCTACCAAATTTAATATCAAATAAAAAGGCATCAATCATCGCCTTGATTTTACGAAGAAACAAAAAAGCGGCTCCGTCATGGTCCTCATAAACAAAATTATCATATTTTTTATTATAATCATCTCTAACCTCAGAAGAAATTTCTAGAACTAAGTCCTGGTTTATCCGGACCTCCCTGGCTTCATCTTCATTTAAACTAATTTTTTCCATATTTTACATGACTATATATATCTAAAATTTGCTTAGCTCTATTATGATAGGTATGATCACACAATACTCGATCCATACCTCTTTTAATAATATTATCCCTCTCCCTCGGATTTTCAATATAATATTTTATCTTATTAAACCAATCTTCTCTGTCTTTAGCTATCACAATCTCCTCACCTTCTTTAAAATATTTTCTTATACAAGCGACATCATCACAAATTTCGAATCCACCACTAAGCGGAATTTTGAAAGTTCTTTCATTACAATCTCCACCATATTTTTTTTGATAATCTTCATGGACATTAATTGAGATTAAAGAAGAATTATATATTTTACCTTCATCTTCTAAACTTAGTTTCGGTTTGATAACTGATTTTAAATATGGAATATTAAAATATTGTCCAATCTTTTGTATAAAGTTAACAAATCTTTCGTAGCGGGACCAATTTTGACCATATATTTTAAGACGATATTTTTCTTTTAAAGGAAAAACGTAATTCTCAAAAAATAATTTTTTCTGAGATAAATATGTCCCGACGAAAGAAATATCAGCTTTAAATTTACTATCAAATTCATTTTTTAAAACTATTTTATCGGCAGCAAGCGGGATAGTATAATAATCGAAACCAGTTGCCTCTTTAAACCCACTCATTCTTTCATCGCCCTGCTCTACCACATGAAAAAAAACGTCGCCTAATAAATTTTTCTTTATCAAAGAAACGGTCTTATAATCATTCTTTAAACTTTTTGCCTCATTAAATGAGGTCACTCCAAATGGTGAATTCCAAAAATCAATTTTTGTAAAAACAATCATACCCCGATCCCTATATTTTTTTAATAAATCATAATCCAGATATTTCTGATAAAAAAAATGGCTACTAGTTATAAATATATCCGGGTTTACATCGCGCAATATATTCTCTAAATTGCCATCGGCTGTTAAAACGTAAAATTCATGACCAAGATCAATAAAGGCGTTTTTAAAACCATTATATATTGTTCTATAAGCATTGGTGGTATCTGGCGATGGAAAATGATACAAAATTTTCATAAATGTTTAACAATTATTGCCGGATTCCCAGCCATAACACAATCTTCCGGCACATCTTTAGTGACTACGCTACCCGCTGCAATAATCGATCTATCTCCAATTCTGACACCCTTTAGTATCAACGCTCTTCTACCAACCCAAACATCATTTCCTATTAAGATTGATTTTGATTGTGCCGTTTTGTAACCATATCTAGAAAAATCTATATCTTTTCTTCTTTCTAAATAATCTAAGGAATGACTATTATTATCCAAAACTATAACCTCCGCCGAAATTAAAACATGATTACCCATCTCTATAGATTTAGAAGATCTTATTGATGTATTTTTCCCTATAGAGCAGTTATTCCCAATCTTAATAAGACCATCCCCATCTACCACTAAGTAGCAATTTAATTTACAATTATTACCTATAATAATTCTTCCTCTTTTTGCTATTGCAAAAAATGGATAATAAAATAAAGTATTTGAGCCAAAAATAATTTTTTTTCTAAAATATAAATGTGCTATTTGATTAAAAAAATAACTAACAGTTTTTGTTATTATATTCATATCATTTCATAGCTATGATTTTTATCATTGGCCAAAATAATCTAGAGTGACTAGCTAAATACCTTGCCGCACACCTTATCCGCGCTGGCAAAAATTCAAAAATTAAATTAACTTCTAGTTTTTCAACTTTTATTTTATTTTTTTTAAAACCAGACGACACATGCACCCTCTTTATGCCAGACATCGTGAAAGAATATTCATAACCAAATGTCATGTGCTTACCTCTCAGCAACCTCAAATGGACTATTTCAGCCATTTCCCTAATTATTGGAAAATTTGGGATATTTCCCCAAATCTGCCTATAAGTTAAGGATCCTATATTAAGATATGGAATTGTGTTCATGCTAATACCAGAGTTTTTTAAACAACGATATAATTCTTTTACGCATTGCATGGTATTTTTAAAATGCTCAATCACACCTCCGCCATAAATAAAATCAATTGTATTTTCTTTAATTGGCATATTTAATATATCTCCCTGTATCAGAATATAATTTTTAATGTTGTTTTCTAAAAATATTCTTTTTGCCACAACGAGAGAACTTAAACAAATATCTATGCCTATTATCACACTGAATTCTTTTCCCAGCCTTACTCCATTAAAAAACGGACCACAACCTATTTCTAGATATGATTCCCTATTAGATTTCACATCTAGAATTTGCCCTATTGTACTATCTGAATATGTTTTGTTATAATTATCAAACTCTTTTATATAGCCACCATTCATTAATTGATGGTCATAAAGCTTATTCCACTTCTCCGCAGATAGTAATAGATCGCTAGATAACGAGCTATCAAATTTAATAATTCCATCATCTACTAAATACTCCTTACAACATTTTTGGCATGACAAAATATTTTCCGTAATCAGTAAATCACTTTTACAAACAGGACAACATATGTAATTTAAAAAATCTTTGAACATTTATATTCTATTAAATAAATTAGCAAAAATTATATTCCAATCAAACTCTTTGCCAAAAATAATTGCCCTATCTCTAAATTTCAAATATTCTAACCGATTAGACAGCAAATCTGAAATGTGCATAGAATATTCTTCAGCATCATACCTTGAGATAATGCCAGAACCATTAGATTCTAAAACTTTAGCTATAGGTGGCACGGCGGTTATAATAATTGGCAAACCACAGCCTAAGTAAAACTTAACCTTCCCCGGATCGGCATAATAGGAAAAATTATTCATATCCTCCGGATAATAAGGGGCTAAAGCCAAGGAGCAGGAACGCAACTCTTTTTCTATTTTTTCAACATCATTGACCCTACCTAGAATATTAAAGTATAGATCTAAGTTATTTTTAGCCACTTCAGTCTTCAAATATTCAGTATCTCCCCCACCTATCACAACGAGTTTGAAATCGATAAAATTTTTTTCCAATAACGATTTAACAATTGGCACAAATAATTCGGCTCCTTTATCTTTAGTAACCTGGCCAAAATAAACTATTTTTCGACTCTCATAATTATCAGTCGTCATGCCTCCAATCGGCGCGAGAGAATTATTACCAAATGGACAGACAATATAATTTATTTTTGAACCATCTAAATCTCTATCTTTAATTCTCCCCTCAATCATTTCTTTATTTAATGGCAAAACGAAATCTGAATTATAAAGACAAAAACGATCTAAATTGCAATAAATTAAATTTAATAATTTATTATTATAACGTCTCGGGGTATAATCATAGACTACGTAAGCAACCCTTTTAACGTAGCCTATTCTTTTAAATAGTATGCCAACAAAAACTAATAAATTATCAATACCAAAAAATAAATCTGTTTTACGTAAAGAAAAAAAACCAAAAATCATACCATAGACAAAATCCTTAAAATAAGAAATCAAAATGGGCGTAGAAAACTTGATAAAAGATTGATAATCTTTTACAGTTCTACCATCTTTAAACTCTTTAACTCTAATTGATTTTACTGATTTTTGGCCAAAAGGAAAATCAACTTTTAAAATATTGCGACAACTATTCTTTATCAAGAAACTATACAGCTCATCGTCATAATTACCTGTCCCGCCAGAATTATGTGTATATATAGCTATCTTTTTATCTTTAAGATTCATTTCTAAAAAAATTAAATAACCAAACTTTTACCGACCCGGGGGTTAAAAAAATACCAACTAATTGAAAAATAAAATAAATAATATCTCCAAACTCCATTTTATATCCATACTCTTTTATTGCTTTTAGTCTCACATATAAAGTAACCAATTCTTGTTTTTTAACACGACTATGAGAAAAAGAATTTTTAGTCACACGATATTTGAGCAAAATATCATCAAGATTAGAAAACTTATAATAGCGGCCGATTCTAAAGTAAAGATCATAATCTTCCGCGTCAGATAAATCCTCGTTGTAACCTCTGAGATTCTGGGCGACATCAGCTCTAAATATAATTAAAGGATGAGAAAATGGGCTATACCGAAAAATTTTTTTTCTAATTTTTCCATCGTCTAAATTATACCGACGTAGACCTATCTTATTCATGGTTTCGTCACAAACCTCCATGTTTCCACCACTCACACCAACTTCCGGATGAGACTCCATAAAATTGATCTGCTTATCTAAACGATATGGATAACTCCAATCATCAGCGTCAACTCTAGCTATATATTTTCCCCTACTAATAGATAGCCCGCGATTAAGCGTCTTCGGTATTTTACTATTTTTCTCATTTCTCAAAATAACAATTCTATTATCTTTCTCGGCATACTTCTGAATAATTCCCCATGTATTATCCGTAGAACAGTCATCAATTATAATAAACTCAAAATCTTTAAAAGTTTGATTTAAAATGCTTTCTATGGCCTCGCCAATATATTTCTCAGCATTATAAGCGGGCATTAATACTGAAACTTTGGGGCTAGCTGACATAACAAAATTTTATTTATATCTTCCCTCTAAAATATTCAATTGTCTTTTTTAAGCCTTCTTCTAAATTAATCTTCGGTTCCCAGTCTAATTTATCTTTCGCTAATGATATATCAGGTTTCCTCTGCCTTGGATCATCGGCCGGTAAGTCTTTATAAACTATTTTACTAGTACTCTCTGGAATTAATTTTAAAACTAAATCCGCTAATTCTTTAATGGTAAATTCCCCTGGGTTACCGATATTAACTGGCCCGACAAATTTCCCCTGATTATTCATCATTTTAATTAGCGCCTCAATTAAATCATCAACATACTGGAAGCTCCGAGTCTGCGAACCATCACCATAAATTGTAATATTCTCATTTTTTAAAGCCTGAACAATAAAATTAGAAACGACGCGACCGTCATGCGGATGCATGTTTGGGCCATAAGTATTAAAAATTCTAACCACCCTGATATCAACCTGATACTGACGGTAATAATCAAAAAATAATGTTTCTGCACAACGCTTCCCCTCGTCATAGCAAGATCTAATACCAATACAATTAACTTTACCCCAATATGTTTCCGACTGTGGGTGAACCTCAGGGTCGCCATACACTTCAGAGGTGGAAGTCTGAAGAATAGTAGCCTTAGTTCGCTTAGCCAGTCCCAACATATTAATAGCGCCGTGGACCGAGGTCTTAGTAGTTTGAACTGGATCAAATTGATAATGAACCGGGGAAGCCGGGCAAGCTAGATTATAAATCTGATCAACTTCTACATATAGTGGCATAGTAACATCATGGCGCAAAATTTCAAATTTTGGATTTTTAAAAAGCGATAAAATATTTTCCTTATTACCAGTAAAAAAATTATCAACACAAATTACTTCATGACCTTCGTCTAAAAGTCTTTTGCAAAGATGTGAACCAATGAACCCAGCGCCGCCGGTTACAAGAATTCTCATAATCTATTTTTTTATTCTATAAACCCCTTTTAATAAGTCTAAATCCTTCCCTGTATCTAAGAGCAGCTGATTATTTAACTTAACGGCTTGATTTAAAAACTCCAGTGCAATTCTATCTTCCTTACTCTTAAGTTTTGCCTCTCTAAACATTTCTACAAAAGCCGACATATCTTTAAGAAAACAGTGTCCGCCGGCGCCACGGCCCATTTTTGTCTTCGGTCCGCTCTGATGCGTGACGGCTAAATGGCTATGGCCGATGCGAGAATCATGCCCGACAATATCAGCGACAATATCATAGTTAACTTTATTTCGCTTCGCTAAATTATAAACGACATTAGCAAAAATTACTTTTAAAAATAAAAAATTATTACCCATGTACTTAACTAATTCCGCTTCCCGACTATTAACTAAAAAGTTATGAGGAGACTTAGGCAATAATTTTAAAACTTCGGCCGCTTTTACTTTAGACTTTTTGGTATAACCAATAATATTACGGGGCGGGAATTTCGTATCGCGTACGGCATTTTTTTCGGTTAAAAATTCCGGGGAATGCAAAATATATTTCTTCGGATATAGCTTCTGAAATTTTTCCGTTGTCCCGATTTTAATCGTTGATTTAATAACGGCCGTCTTACCATCTCCGACTAGCCGCAAGACTTCACGCAAAATACTAGCGTCAAAACCTTTAGGCGTGCTGGGTGTCGGCACAGCAACAAAAACAAAGTCGCAGGTCTTAATTAAATCTTTATTAGCCTTATATCCTTCATTATCATAACGAACTATTTTATATCCTCTCGCCTCAAAATCATCCGCCATGTTTTTTCCAATAAATCCCTGGCCGATAAACCCGACCAATGCTTTCGCCTTGCTCATGCTAGTATAAAAAATTAATTTTTAATAATTCTAAAAATCTAAAAACGAACATTATCTTTTCTATTTTGTTCTATATCTTCCTCGCGGTTACGGCGAATTTCTTCTAATTCTTCTTCATCTTTTTTAGCCTGTAACTCCGCCAAGCGGCGTTCCTCGGTAATTTTCTCTGCTTCTAAATGGCCTCTATCTGGATCACTCTGCAACTTCATTAATTCCTCTTCGCTTAAATCATCGTCACCTGGGTCTTTATCCTCTAGCTCTTTATACTCATTCTTAGATTCGTTAACTAAATGGTCTTTACCTATTTGATCATCTAAATGATAATTAAACATAAAATTATGGTTATTTCTTATATCTAATAATATAAAGCGGCCGCCCTAAAACTTCGCGGTGAATATGCGCTATATATAGAGCGACTAAACCTAAGGAGCTTAAAATTACTCCGACTAAAAAAGTAATAAGTAGGGCGAGTTGAGCGGGCCCAGAAAAACTAGAGGCATAGACCCAATTAAAAATATATTTCCCTATCATGACATAAAATCCGAATGGTCCGATGGTGATGGTAATAAATATGCCGAGATACCCCGCTAGTTTAAGAGGTAACAAGCTTAAAGATACAAAACTATTAAGGGCCAAGCTAATCAACTTAGGAATACTATAGCCGGCATGGCCGTCTGCCCTTTCATTAGCCTCAAAATAAAGATAATCCCGCTTAAATCCGAGCCAATCAATAAGCGCTCTAGTCATCCGGTTCGTTTCTGTTAGCTTATTGAAAGCATTAATAACCTCGCGACTAACCAAGCGAAAATCCGTTTCGTTAGGCTTCATTTCTAAAGCCGAGATATGACTAATAACTTTATAAAAAACAAAAGAACCGGCGCGTTTAATAAGGCCGGCCTTCTTATTTTTATTTCTCACTCCGACTACAACCTCAGCGCCCGCTTCCCATTTCTTAACTAATTCTGGAATAAGTTCCATGGGGTGCTGGAAATCGGCATCTATCATTATCGCCGCCTCGCCTCTGGCCTGGCTAAGCCCGGCGCTCAGTGCCGCCTCTTTACCAAAATTACGGGATAATTCTATAACACGAACTCTATTATCATTTATTTTACTTAATTCACTAACTGAAGTATCGCGACTACCGTCATCAACAAATATTATTTCCCAATCATATTTTGTCTCTAGACCGAGCAAAATTTTTACTAAAGACACAAAAAAATTCGGAATATTTTCCGCTTCATTATAAATCGGTACGACTATAGAAATTAATGGCTTATTTTCCATATTTTCCTTAACCGAATAAGTTTATTATGGCTGTTTTAGGTAGTCTCTATTTATTTCAATATTAAACCATTTTTGCTAGCCTTAGTCAACCGAAAAATAAAAAAGCGTCTTATTAATAAAGACGCTGTCTAGCTAATTTTTTCAACCCTTTCTTAAAACGATTAAAGAGAAATATTTGAGACATTAATCACATTTTTATAATTATCTACTTTTTTGTGACTTACTAGTACAAATTGCATGTCCAAAACGCTAGCATACGGAATATCATCCTTAGAATTGCTGATGACCATGGTTTCCGATGCTTCAATGCCACTACTATCTAAAACCTCGCGCAAAATCTTCTTCAGATTTTTCTTCTTACTATGACGCGCATCGTCAAAGTCGCTAAGTAAAACGAGTTTTTTAAACTCATTAACTTTAACATTGCTTAAAGCGACTAACAGCTTATGGATGTCACTAGTAATAAAAGTGACATTGATATCGGCCTTAATGATTTTTTCAAACAATTTAGCCAGATCTTGGCTGTGTTTTTTAACTTGTTCAAATATTAAGTCCTCCCTAAAAACAATGGACCTAACTACCGTTAAAGTTTTGTTTTTATTCAATTTAAATCTCCTTTTTGAATTGTGAATGAAACAAATATTTATTATTAGCCTTAGCTACATTACCTCAAAACTTGCTCCTAGTCAATAGTATAAAAATAAAAATGGCTATTACTAGCCATTTTTTATTTATAACGCTTTATTTACTAAATCTGATCTATAGTTGTCCCTCGCTTTCTTCCCCGCTCTTCATGTTCTTTATCTTATATTTTCCGGCCTTAGCTTCGTCCTCGCCTAAAATAATAACCTGGTTAATATTTTTTTTATTGGCAAATTCTAGAGCCTTGCCTATTTTCTGCTCTTCAAAGCCGACTAAAACATTTTTACCTTGCCCTCTTAATTCCTTAGCTAACTTATTAAGCTCTACTTCTAAATCAGTATTTAATAAAGGCAAATAATATCTATCAGGCGTATCTTGAGAAACCGGCCCTAATAAACCCCAGCTTTCCAAAAATAATCTAGTCGTTTCGTCGCCTGGCGCAAAGCCGACGGCTGGAAAATTCTTCTCACCAAAAATTTCCGCTAAACCGTTATAGCGTCCGCCGCCGAACATCGCCCGATTATTTTCCGGATTCTTATCAAAGACTTCAAAGACTAAGCCATCATAATAATCAAAACCGCGAATAACCGTCGGATTAAACTCTAATAACTCGCTATAGCCCAAATCGCCCAGCGTCTCTAGGACCTGAACCGTTTCTTCTAGCCCCTCATTGCCTTTTAGCTCAGGTAATTTTTCCGCTAGCTCATCTAAGCTGCGGCTAGACATGAATTTATTTATAATCTCGGCTGATTTCTCATTTAAGCCCGCCTCTGATAGACGCTCCTTAATATCTTCTGGACTTAATTTTGCCCATTTATCTAAGGTCCTAACCACCAGCGTCTTTTGCTCTTTAGCTAGTTTCCCCGCCCCGCTTAAGTCTAAAACCGCGTCAATTAGTTTGCGGTTATTAATGGAAAGAATAAAAGAATCTTGCGGGGCGTCAAACTCTAACATTAAATCTAGGGCCAATTGCATTATTTCAATATCAGCGTTTTTATTGTCCGAGCCGAAGATATCACAATTGAGTTGCCAAAATTCCCGATTACGGCCTCGCTGCGGCTTTTCATTGCGCATGAAATTAGCAATGGAAAAATATTTCAGAGGTTTAGGGCTGGCGCCATAAACTTTAGTAACCATACGAGTAACTGACGGAGTCATCTCTGGCCTAATGGAAAGCTCTCGCCCGCCTAAGTCAGTAAAAGTAACCAGCTCTTTTCCGCCTATATCTTCTCCAGATTTGGCCCGATAAATATCGGCGCTCTCTACTAAAGGCGTCAGATACTCCTCAAAGCCATAACGGAGACAAACACGGCGCCAGGTATCAAAAATATATTTTCTAATCAAAAACTCCTCCGGCAGCCAATCCCGGGTTCCTTTTGGTTCTTGATTAGATAAAACTTTGGTCATATTGTTATATTTTATGCTTTTATCTTACTATTTCCCGTATTTTTTAGCAAATGAAAATAAAATGAAAAAAGCCCCGTCATGGAGAGGGGCCTTTTAGATTTACCAGATCAGACAGCCGAAGTCCCGATCTTAGCAAATCCCTTTTGAAAAAATTGTTCAGCCGTATTTAATCCTGGCCAATAGGACAAACCTTGGGGGTGTTTTTCATGAATGAAATATACCTCCTTGGCATTAAGCGATATCCCAACGCATAGGGCAATGCCGCCGCCCTCTTCTTCGGGAAACTGCACTAATTCATTAGGCTTGAAACCTATTTTATCAACATCATATTTGATGTCTACCTCCTTAAAATTACAATTGCTTCCACAAGCGTTCATTAAAATTGTGGTGCTATTAATTTTTCGGCTAGTACAACATCCGGCTTTTAATAAAAGGAACTTAGATAATCTCTCAACCTCCTCTTTGCTGAGAAAAATTGTTGGTATAGTTACCTGTTGTTTTTCTTCGGCTGAAGAAACTTCGGCTATGTTTCCTGGTGTTTGCATCACTACTCCAATAACAGTTAAAAAATGTTGGAACTATGAGGAGAATATATCATATAATTTCAAATTTTGTCAACCCCCACTAATCAATAAATTTATATTTAATATTAGATAAATTATTTAAATAAAAACCATTTTATCCTTCTGCTTCCATAAGCTAACTCTAGTTATATAGGCCGATCTAAATCTGGCCAAGCCTTTACTTTTTCTTTAAAAAAAATTTAAAAATATTTCAGGTCGGGTTTTCTATAATATAGATAAGCTCATAAGAGCATTTAATAAATTAACTCATAAAAATTATGAAAATTCTTATCATTGAAGACGACCCAGGCTTAGCTCATCTGTTAAAAAAATCTTTAGAGTCGCAGAACTACTCGGCCGAAAGTGCGGTTGACGGCGAACGCGGCGCTTTCTTAGGACGGACCGGTCATTATGACTTAATCATCCTTGATTATAACTTGCCAAAAATGAACGGCGCCGATGTCCTAAAAGAAATTAGGCAGGATAAAAAACATACGCCAGTAATTATGATTACGGTTAATTCGGAGATGGCTAGCAAAGAAGAGATGTTTTCACTCGGCGCCGATGATTATTTAACTAAGCCCTTCGTATTTGAAGAGCTGATGCTGCGCGTTCGCGCCCTGCTCAAGCGGCCTAGTAAAATAGAGGGTGATTTATTTAAGTTAGATAATCTGACTTTAAATACGCGCAGTAAAATCGTCCGGCGCGGCGGGCAAGAAATATATTTAACCAGGCGTGAGTTCGCCTTGCTGGAATATTTAATGAAACGTCGCGGCCAAATCGTTTCCCGCAATGAAATTCTGGATCATGTCTGGGACTATAACTGCGACCCTTTTTCTAATTCGGTGGAAACTCATCTAGCAAGTTTGCGGCGCAAGCTTAACATAAACAAAAACCGCGACCTAATTCATACTTTTACCGGTCGCGGCTATAAAATGTCTTTAACTAAGCTGGGCGGCTACTTCCGGGGGGAGAAAGTTTAGTTGAACTAGGCATAAATTTCTTCCCCTTTATCTTATCTGGTAAATACTCCTGGCTAGAATCATCTTCTAGCGGCGTATATTTATAGTTTTTGCCGTAATCTAATTCTTTCATTAGTTTGGTCGGCGCGTTTCGTAAATGAAGCGGGACAGGCAGATTACCGGAATTAGCGATTTCGGCCTGAACTTTTTGATAGGCTGAATAGACGGCGATGCTCTTAGGCGACTTAGCTAAATAAGCGGCGCAGTGAGCTAAGTTAACGCCGCATTCTGGCAAGCCCGTCTTCTGGCAAGCCTCATAAGTGGCAGTAGCCAGCATGAGCGCGCTATTATTGGCTAAACCGATATCTTCGGAAGCAAAACGGATCAAGCGCCGCGCCACATAAAGAGGGTCCTCGCCCGCCTCTATCATCCGGACTAAATAATAAATGGCCGCGTCGGCACTCCCGCCGCGCATTGATTTATGTAAAGCGGAAATTAAATTATAATGCTCTTCCCCATTCTTATCATAAAGCAAGTTCGGCTTATTAATAATATCTTTTATTAACTGGGGAGTAATCTTAATGCCGACCTCAACCGCGCTTTCTAAAATATTAAGCGCCTTGCGGGCATCGCCATTAGAAAACTTAACAATTAAGCCTTTAACTTCAGCGCTTAATTTAATTTTTAATTCTTTAGCGGCGCGAGAAATAATAAGTTCCAAATCTTCCGATGTCAAAGCTTCTAAGACAATAACCTTGGAGCGAGAAAGCAAGGCGCCATTAACCGCAAAACTAGGATTTTCCGTAGTCGCGCCGATTAAAATAATCGTGCCGTTTTCTACCTGCGGCAAAAGGGCGTCCTGCTGCGCCTTATTCCAGCGATGAATTTCATCAATAAATAAAATAGTCTTAACGCCCAAGCGCTTACTTTCTTTAGCCCTATCAACAATTAGTTTTAAATCTTTTACGCCACTGGACGTCGCGCTTAATTCCTTAAATTCCGCCTTAGTTTCTTTGGCAATTATAAAAGCCAGAGTCGTTTTACCGCTCCCTGGCGGTCCCCAGAAAATTAAAGACGGAACCTTGTCATTCTTAATCGCCTGATAAAGCCAGCTAGAGGCGCCGATAATTTTGACTTGGCCAACAAACTCGTCTAATTTTTTAGGGCGGAAATAAGTTGGTAATGGTAAATCTTTAAGCATATCTATCTACCATTCTAGCTCTTTTCCGACCGCAGGGGAATTCTTGACAGCAAATTAATAATATTTTATAATTAGACCCGATATTATCAATAATAAATAGCTGAGGGTTCTTTTGAAAAATGAAAATCTAGGTAAAAATTATAAAAAGCCAATCTTCAAAGATCCGGCTTGGGCAGAAACCATAAAAAACATTATTAAAAAAATGGCACCGCCTAGACAGACTATACTAACCGTACTTATTTATGAAGAATTAGATCATAAACAAGCAGCCCAAGTTCTGGAGATAAGCGAACTTGAGGTATTAATGGCTCACAAAAATTTACTAGAAGAAATAGATAAAAATATTAGCCCAATACCCGGGCTGACAATTTCGGTTAGAGATTATAATCTCAACTGAAAAAAAACGGAGCCGATTAAGACTCCGTTTTTTATTTAACAATTGTTAATTTTAAGTTTTTATTTAGCAAGATGCCGGGCCGACTTATTTCTGGGCCGAAGAAAATTTCCTATTCCTCTCCTCTTTCCGAAATAAAACATATGAATAAAGAGGCAGAGTAATTATTACTAAAGCAATCGCTAAAATAAATAAAATAACTTTACCAGTCGGCGGCACTAAAACTGTCGCGGCGATTAATAAGCCGGCCGCCATTAAAATTTTGCCGCTTAGCTTATGGGTCTTATCCCAAACCGCTTCTGAAGACATAGTCCAGGGGGTTCTAATGCCCATAAACCAATTCATCTTAACTTTCTCCATCATCACGCCAATGATAACAAATAAGCCACCAATTAAAAGCGGCACCCAAAAGCCGATATCAACCTTATAACCGAGGCCGTTTAAGCCCGTCATCAAAAATAAAATATATAAGAAAGCGACCATTAGATCTTTAAAACGATGGTAAGTCGGCGCGAAACTAGCATACTGCTCTCTCTTCGGATCAAAATAAGGCATGATAATGAACATTAGGTACATCGCGATTATTATGCCAGGCAGTAGAAAGGCGCCAAGAGCCGCCGAACTATAACCATCTACTTCACCGCGGATATTCCAGTGGCTCGGCACCTTAGCCGGGAAATGCTGATAAAAATAAATTCCGACTGCAACGCTTAGAATAATAAGAGCAACGGACAGCCACTCTGTTTTAAAACTAGGTTTAATGGGATTGGACATAAAGATTATTTAAATATTAGAGACGGATAACCCGTCTATAATTAATTATACCTCTTTTTATCCTTAATGAAAGACATAAACATGGTCGGCACAATAAATAAGGTTAAGAATGAGGAAAGCATCAGGCCGAAAATAATTGAGCCGCCTAGTGCCCGCCAAGTTTCATTAGACATCGTAATCGGGATAATGCCGAGAATGGTACAAATGGAAGTGATAAATATGGCTTCTAAACGCGACTTGCCAGCATCAATAATTGACTCTTTAAAAGGAATGCCGCTTTTTAAATTAAGATTTATTTTATCCATTAGAATAATCGCGTTCTTAACAACGATGCCGCACAAGGCAAGAATACCGATAAGACCTGGGAATGATAAAGGCAGACGTACCATCGCGAGTCCGAAGAAAACGCCGATAAGTGCCAGCGGGATAGTTACCAAAACGATAGACGCTTGGCGGAAAGAATTAAATTGAATAATAAGAGTAGAAATAATCAAGAAAAAAGCCACAATCATCGCTCGGAGTATTGATTTAACTGATTCAGCATTCTGCTCATTTTCGCCGCCGTAGCCAATCTCGTAACCGGATGGAAAATTATAGCTCTTGGTCTTTTTCTGGAACTCGGCTACCACTAGAGAGGCGTTAGATCCGCCCTTAAGAGACGCCGTTAAAAGAACAGTCCGGCGCTGGTCAATGCGAGTAATAGTCGCAACTGACGGCTTCAACTCTATCTTAGCCACATCTTTCAAAAAGATAGGCTGATTTTTGGTATTAAGTATCTGTAAATTTTGAATCGCCTCTAAGCTGGGTATTTTATCAGGCGCGAATTTAGCTAGCACCTTCACCTCTTTACCATTAATAACTACTTTAGTGACTTCTGTGCCTGAGATGGCTAAGCGCAAGGTTGAGCCGACATAGGCCGCGTTTAAATCATAAAGCTCTAAACGAGCCGGATCAAGCGTAAAGGTATAATCAGCCGGCGAGTCTTTAAGAGAAATATCGGTTTTACTAACTTCCGGCAAACTCTTTAAAGTCACTTCTAACTCCCGCGCAATTTTATCAAGCGTCTGAAGGTCTTCACCGCTAATCTGCGCCTGGAAATCCGCGCCAGAAGGCGGACCGCCCTTAGGCGCCTCGGCTTTAACCGTCGCCTCTTTTATCTCGGCCAAATCAGCGTTAATTTTATCAGCTAACTCATAAGATCTTAGCTCCCTATCAGCCGACTCCTTTAATTTTAGAGTGAACGAGGCTAAATTAGAAGAATTAGAGCCGCTAGAAAACGAGGAAGCGGAGCCGCCATTACCAACAATGGTAGTAAAATTAACTATTTCCGGATATTTATAAAGTTTTTCTTCAACCCGGCGCACAATCTTATCGGTTTCATCTAATTTCAAGCCGGCCGGACCCTCTAAGGTTATATTAACCATAGTGGAATCTGAGGGAGGAAAAAATTGGCTCTGGACTATCCCGGAAATCGGTAAAGCCATCGCGACTAAAAACAATCCAGCCACTATCGCCAAAGTTAAACGCCGTGATTTTTTAGTAGCGAGCAAAATTCGCAAATATTTTTCATAAATCGGTAAAAAAACATCAAAACGAACAATGCCATGCAATAAACGATGGTAAAAATCTTCATGATCATGTCGGCCCTGCTCTCTTAATTTATGTTTAATTAAATTATCATCCGCCCATTCCCTATCCATAAGCACAGCATTAGCTTCTAATTTACGCCGGCCGCCCTGCCTATACCAGTTAATAAGGACGACGACTACGCCGAGTAAAGCTAAACCAAACATAATTCCTACTATTCCGCCGAAGACACTTAGAATGATAGCTAGAGCTAAAATTAGACCGGACAAGCTAAAGAAAAAATTACGCGTCATTCTAATTCTTTCTAAAACAGCCGCCAAGGGATGATTAATAATTAAAGCAATAATCAAAGAAGAAATTAAAGTAACGGAAACCGTAATCGGAATAGATTTAATAAATTCACCAATAATGCCCGTTGACATTAAGAGCGGTAAGAAAGCCCAGACCGTAGTTAAAGTGGTAGTAAGTAAAACGACCTTAAAATCATTAAGAACTAAAAGGACGGCTTCTTCCGGCGTAAATTTCCCCGTTCTTAAATATTGTTTGGTCGCCGAAACGACGACAATGGCATCATCAACTAACAAGCCCAAGGCGAGAATTAAAGAAAAGAGCGACAGAAAATTAAGGCTGATTCCCGTCCAAAGCATGACCGCAAAAGTTGCGAAAAAAACTAAGGGGACGGCTAAGCCAGCGACTAGCGCCTCCTTTAACCCGACTATTAAAAATAAAATAGTAAAAACTAAAATAATAGTTAAGGTAAAATCATGGGTTAATTGATTAAAATCCTTAACAATCTGCTGCGACATATCCACCGTCGTATCATAATGCAAACCAGCGGGCAATTTACCTAATTCTATTTCCGTCTTCTTCTTGACTTCATCAACGGTATTAATAATGTTACCTCCCGTTTTCTTAATAATCTGCAACGTGACGTCATCGGCGGCGGCCTGTCCGCCCGAAGACAGGCGAGAATAAACCGTCTTCTTAATCGCCGCGTCTTTAACTTCGGCAATATCTTTTAAGTAAATAATTGCTCCGCTATCGGTATGAATAATCGGCGTGTTAGCTAAAACCTGAGTCGTAAAAAAACGGCCGTCCGCCCGCACCGGATAAGAGTACTCCCGTCCTTCAAAAGTCCCAGCCGGAATCGCTAAATTAACGCTCGCGATCTTCTGGTTAGCCTGGGCGGGCGATAAATTATAAAAAGATAATTTCTGCGGATCATAATTGATCGTGAATTCCCTTTCGTTGCCGCCGGAAATTTTTACTTCGCGGACACCCGGAATTTTTTCTAATTCATCTTTAATTTGATCGCCGGCCTGACGCAAAACAAACCCATCATATGGGCCGGACAAAGCCATAGTTAAAATAGGCGAATCATCTAGCGATATTTCTTTAACGAGCGGCTCGTTAACCGCGCTCGGCAAATTGACTTTAGCGTTATTAACCGCGTCGCGCAGGCTGCGGATGGAATCATCTAGGTTGGCCTTAGAGTCAAACTCAACCGTAATAGCCGAGACGGAATTAGATGAATTAGAGGTTATCTTATCAATATTTTTAACGCCGGAAATTCCCGTCTCTAATTTTTTAGTAACTAATTCCTCAATGTCCGCCGGAGAAGCGCCCGGATAAACCGTCATAACAACGGCAATAGGAATTTTTACCTCCGGATTAGATTCGCGCGGTAAAACCGAAAAAGAATATATCCCTGCCCCGGTCAAAATTAAAATCAAAAGTATTACTACCCGGAAATTAACAATAAAAAAATTAATAAAACTTTTACGAAGCTCTGGCCTAAATTCTAAACGCTCCAAATACAAATGATCAGAGGTTTTATTAGCCGAGGAATTAGCGTTTGGCGCAGGCGGCGTAGAGCCGGCTGGGGAAAATTTTTCGGCCATTGTCTCAACCGGCATAGAAATTTTAGGCTCAGGCTGATTATGATTAATATGGATATTCATATGCTTATTGGGTAATAGAAACAGCCTGGCCTTCTTGCAATAAGCGATTTCCTTCCGTAATAATAAAAGCACTAGCCGGCAAATCAGCCTTAATCTGAGCTAATTCGCCCATCACCTCTTTAATAGTAACCTCTACTTTTTTAGCCTGATTATTTTCAGCAATAAAAATATAATTGCCATTCTGGCCGACAGTCACGGCCGACAGGGGCAGAATTATTACGCCCGCCGAAGCCGTCCCCTTGGTTATCTCTAAATTAACAGTCGCCACCGTACCCAAAAGCAGGCCCTCGGGATTTTCTAATTTCACCTCCGCTAAAAAACGCCTAGTCATTGGATCGGCTTGCGGCGAAATAGCGGAAACAACGCCCGTATAACTGATATTATCACTGTTTACAACTTTAACTGGTAGGCCCGGCTTAATATCGGCCAGATTATCAGCCTCAACATAAAACTGGACTTTGATATTTTGAATTTGGGAAATAGTCACAATCGGCTGGCCGGGGGCAACAGATTGGCCGTCAGTAATAAAAACTTTAGTAATCGTGCCGTCAATCGGAGAAATTACAGAATGAGCGTCATATAAACTCTGCAAAGCTACAATGGCATTACTATACTGGAGATTGGCTGTTTCCATCTGCGTCCTAGCCGCGTTAACCTGTGATTCAATTTTAACTTTAGCATTATCATATTGATTCTGGGCTAAATTAGATACAAACCCAGCCTGATTCTGCTGGCTAGTATTGCCGGATTTTAAATTAGCTAAATTCTGTTTAGCACTGGCCTCTTGCTGCTGCGCAATTTTATAAGCCTGGCGCAAACTATCAAGCAGGGTAGAATTATTCAAATCAATATTTCCCAGTCCTTGCTTAGCGCCATTAATTTGACTAACCGCGGCATTCATTTGCGCCTGATAACCAGCCACCGCAGCCTGCAGCCCTGATAGAGACGGACCGGAAACAGAACTCTGCGGCAAAGCACTGGAAGAAATTGTTTTATCTAATAAATCTTTAGTAGCATCGGCGGCGGCTTTAGCAGCGTTAGCTACTATAATTGCTCCTTCCACCTTCTCGCTGACAGCTGTTAATTTTTTAGCGCCATAATCTACATAAATATTTTTGGCTTTTTTATAAGCCTCTTCGGCTATATCATAAGATTTGCTGTCTAAAGCCCCTAAATTAGAACGGTAACTGATAGAAACAATATTATTATCATCAAAAGCGGCTAAATTATTAATATTAGTAATAACCGAGCCAGCCGCGCTAACTACCGAGCTAGCTGCTAAGTCGGCGTTAGTAGAAGCATCTTGAGAACTTTGGACCGCTAATTTTTCCCGATTAGCTAAAGTCGTCTTAGCTTGTTCGGTCGCAATCTGCGCGGTTTCGTAAGCTAACTCCGCGCTCTTCAGGCTTTCGGCAGTCGTAATATCTAAATTACTTTGCCCCTTAGCCGCTTGGTCGCGGGAAATCTCCGCGCTCCGCAAATCTTTAACCGCCGAAATCAAGATATTATTATAATTTGTCCGAGCTAAATTATAGGCCGCCTCTGCTTGCGATACGATTATTTTAGCCTGCTTAATTTGATTGGTGTTAAAATTAGCCGAATTAAAAGAGGCGGAATTAACATCATCAATCTTGGCAATTTCCTGGCCTAAAGACACCTTATCGCCAACTTTAAAATTAGCCGCCGTTAAATTGCCGCTGGACTTAGCGCTAACAGTCGCTTCGCTATCAGCAACCACTAAACCGGGATATGACAAATTTTGCTTAACGCTAAAACTAGCGCCAGCTGTTTGTCCTTTAACCGCCAGGGGTTGAGGCGGAACAGCGACTTCCGCGGTTGGCGAACCGCAAGCGCTTAAAGTTAACGTTAACAAAATTAATAATAAACCGAGAGATAATTTTGGCATTTTCATATTTGGCATGATTTATTTTTACAAATTTCCATACTATGTCCGCCACAGGCGTCCAATTTCTTATTTAATTTAATAATGAATGATAAAAAACTTTTCAGCTCAAGAGCGGTAAAAAATTTTTCCAAATGCAGCTGATTATGGTCAATGCTGGCCTTTATTTTAGATAAACTAGCCTGCCCTTGCTTGGTCAAAGATATTTTAATCTGACGCCGGTCGCCAGAGTCTGATTTTTTTATTTTTACTAGAGACAGGCGGCTTAAATAATTAAGACGCTGGGTAAGGTTAGATTTAGTGCCGCCCAAATAACTTAAAATTTCTTTAGGCGCGATTTCCCCAAGCTCGCCGATTACAGCCAAGATACGGAAGCTAGCCGAGGTTAATTTAAGCGGCTTAAAAATAAGACGATCAGCAATCGCTTCTAGGCGCAAAGAAGTTAAACCGATTAAACTCGGCACGCTTAACTCCTGATAATTAAATTTTTTTTCTTTAAGGGCCATAATTTCTTAAAATTAAAGGCGATGATAAAACAATAATATAGTTTATCAATTAACTATATTATTGTCAACCAGCTAAAATTAAAGAAAAAAGAGCCATTCTTGACTCTTTTTTATAAGTAAAACTAATAAATGTCTTCCCTATTCAAAAATATATCTTAAGGCGAGCATAATGGCGATACCAATTAATATACAGAGTAGCTGCAAAATTGATTTGCCCGCTCCGGTCTCTTTCTTCATCTCGGGAATTAGATCGGCCGTCGCGATATAAATAAAGCCGCCGGCGGTAAACGGAATAATAAAATTTGTAAAATTAGTTAGGCTAGCCGCAAAAACAACCGCTGCCAAAGCGCCGAGCATCGCCACTAAGGCGGAAAGAAAATTTAAAAGTATGGCCCTACCTCTGGAATAGCCCGCATAAACTAAAATCCCGAAATTACCAATTTCATGCGGAATCTCATGAGCCACTACGGCCACCAAAGTGGAAATGCCTAGAGGAATACTGACCACAAAGGAACCAGCGATAATCACGCCATCAAAAAAATTATGCAAGGCATCGCCAACTAAATTCATAATGCCTAGAGGATGGGGATGATCGGGGCCAGTCGTAATATGGCAATGGCGCCAATGGATAATTTTTTCTAAGACAAAAAATACCATCAAGCCCCCTATCACCCAAAGCCAAGCGCCTATTCCATCCTGACTATCGCGCGCCATTTCCGGCAATAAATGAAGAAAGGCGTCGCCAATCAAAGCTCCGGCCGAAACACTGACTAATAAAAAAATAATTTTTTGGAGCCATTCTTTAGAAAAAGACAAAAAAAGAACTCCTAAAAGAGATAGGATGGAAACTAAAAAAACACTACCGAAAATATAAAGATAAAGAGACATATGAATTTAACAAAATATATTATATATGGTGGCTATTTAAATTCCTAAACTGGCGACCATCTTAATAGAAGTATCGCAAATTAGCCGAAAAAAGGCAAGGTAATCGGCTAATTGACTCGGCCAGTTAGTCTTGCTATAATTCTTAATACTAACACCTGGGGTATAGGTATAATAATTTTTAAAAAATATGACTAGAGACAAACAAGACATCCTGACTAATCTTAAAAAGGCCAAGAGTTTAACCGAAAAAATAATCCAAATGACCGAAGAAGGTGAATACTGCATTGATATTATGCAGCAGAACCTTGCTGTTATCGGTCTCCTTAAATCAGCCCACCAAATGCTCTTAGCTGGTCATCTTAATAGCTGTTTTAAAAATGCTATGGCCTCCAAGAACGAAAAACTCAAGGCGCGCATGGTTGATGAAATATTAAAAGTAAATAAGTTAGCCTCTAAATAAAATTACAAAAATTATCAGCGGCAAAACTAGATTAATGCTAATCCGGTAAGTTGCTTTTATATATGACAAAAAAAATTAGTGTCCGCATCGGCGGCCTACATTGCAAGGCTTGCGAAATATTAAATGAACAAAATTTAGGCGAGTTACCTAATATCACTTCAGTCAACGTTAACCATCGCGACGGAGTAGCGGAAATATCTTACCGAGGCGACAAACCAAATTTAGCAATAATTAAGCAAGCCATAGAAGACGGCGGCTATAAATTTAAAGGCGAAATAAAGAATTCTGAAAACGAAGAAGGGGTAAAATTAAATGGCACCCCTGATTGTGATTTACCATCTCAAAATAAAAAAGCTAACTGGCCGCTCATCATTCTCTCCCTGATTTTAGCTTACTGGTTAATAGGAAAATTGCCTTTAGGCGACGCTAGCGGATTGCTAAAAGGAGAGTTCTCATTATCACTAGCGGCCTTAGTCGGACTAGTAGCCGGCTTCTCAACCTGCCTGGCCTTAGTCGGAGGCCTAGTCTTTAGCTTATCAGCGAGCTACGCCAAAGATCATCCCGAAGCCAGTCGTTTTCAAAAATTTCAGCCCCACCTTTTATTTAATCTGGGCCGTGTCTTAGGTTTTTTCGTCTTAGGCGGCGTCTTAGGTCTAGCCGGACAGACTTTTAAGCTATCATCTTTCTTTAATGGCATCCTGACTGTCGTGGTCGGATTAGTTGTCTTAATATTAGGACTAAAACTTTTAGATGTCTCTTCAGCTCTGAATAAATTAGATTTTTCTCTGCCAAAAAAATTAGGCGGAAAAATAAAAGCTAATAACCCGATTATTCTCGGAGCTCTAACTTTTTTCCTGCCCTGCGGCTTTACTCAAGCCATGCAAATATATGCTTTAAATAGCGGCAGCTTTATAAACGGCGGCCTGACTATGGCTCTTTTCGCGATCGGTACTCTGCCTGGCTTATTAGGAATAGGCGGCATAGTTTCTCTGGTCAGCCAGAAAAAATCTCGCTGGTTCTTTAAGCTAGCCGGCGGGATTGTTATCCTTTTCGCTATATTTAATTTACAGAACGGTTTTAAATTAATAAGTCTAACAACGGGCGGAATATTGGTTACCGAAAATAATTCTAGTTTGGATGAACAGACAAATAAAAATAATTCTGATTTAGAAAATAATAGGGTCCAAATAATCAATATGATTGAAACAAATCGCGGTTATTCCCCAAATCAATTCACAGTTATTAAAGGGCGGCCGGTTCGCTGGGTTATTGATGCACAAGCCCCCTATTCTTGCGCTAGCGCCCTTATTGTTCCTTCTCTAAAAATCCAAAAGTTTATGAAGAAGGGGGAAAATATTATTGAATTTACTCCTAGCACAATAGGTGATATTCCCTTCTCTTGCTCTATGGGCATGTATACTGGCAATATTAAGGTAATAGAAGAAAAATAATACAAATAGTAAATATAGCTCTTCATATTAATTAGCAAAAAACAGCCAATATAAGGCTGTTTTTTGCTCTGACTTTATTTTATTTATCTTCCTAGCCTAATTAAATAGCCTCTTAACTAAATTAATTTTGAGTTTTTAATCCAAGCCCGCAGCCCTTGCCCATCATATTGCCGAGACCTAGCCCAGCCCCCGGATTACCAAAACCGAATGAGTCTTTACCCTGATTTAATCCCAGTTCCTTCATAACAGCATCGGCTTGAACTCTCAGTTTATAAGCCTCTACATAACGGTTAAAATTAGTAGAATTTATCTTAGCTAAGATAGGGGCATTAGCATTGACCGCCTTAACAGCTGTAACCCAATTATCATAATTACCCGCTTCTAACGCCGTCTTAACCGCCGCCTGCTTAGTTTCTAGTTCCTGTTTCTGCGCTTCAGTTAGAGCATTTCCCCGCTTCATGCCCTGCCCCTTAGCCCATTCGGGTCTATTAATTTTAGAGGTTGACTGATTAGAGGCGGCTAAAGTTGTGCTAGCTGCTAAAGCGCCGGCTGATATTAGCCCTAAAACCGATAAAGCAACCAGCCCTTTCATGAGTTTGTTCTTTTTCATATATTTATAATTTAATTTATTAATTTATTTTTTAATTTAAGTTGAGATCTCACCTCCCTACCTTTGATAGTACGCCGGTTAAATATTTTTTCTTCACTAACGCCTTGTTTTAAAAACTACCACGTGCTATTTAAAAATCGCCCGATCTCGCGGGCGATTTTTTTAATATTGCGGGGTTGGCATTAAATTACCTCCGGATGGCGACTTTAAATTGCCGCCTGGCAAATTCGGACGCATCGGGCAGGACCCTGACTGACAGGCTCTCGGATGCCCTGGCCGCGGACGCGACCAAAAACCACGGCCCGGCTTAACGGGATGAATATTTTCGGCAGTAAATTTATTATCACTAGTTATCTCTCCGGTTAAATTAACCGGCTGTTGAACGCGAAGTAGCTCTACCGGAAAATCACCTTCTTTAGCCGTAACCTGCCATTCTGTTCCGCTCGGATCAAGTAAAACAAAACTTTGTTCATTACTCTTCAACAAGACTACGCCAATTAAACGACCTTCAGACGGATTAAACCAAAAATCAAAATGACGATTGATAACTTTTTCATAAAGCGGCGCTTTTTCTCCTAAAACGAGATCAATCTTTTCACCTAAGCCAGCTAAGTAAAAAATTGAACCTAAAATTATACTGGCCAAAAAAGCGGCGCTAGCAATAAACCAGACTGGATAGCGATAACCGCGTTTAGTATGCTGCAAATTATAATATAAAAGAAATATGAAAAAAGCCAATAAAATCAGCCAGAAATAAGGCAGGGTCAGTAAAAAGAATTCCCAAATATTTTTATGAGTTTCTTCACGTATTTCCCAATCATTATATTTCAGAAGATAAATCATGACTGAGACGGCGGCGGCACCAACCAAGAGTGCTAATATCCCCGTTAATTTAACCACATAATCTTTTAATAAAAAATGCCAGCGCGGACGGGGCGTTATGTGCTCTTCTTTGATTTTGTTGACCAATTTCTGGTCAAAATTATTTATGTCCATATTATTTATGTCTATATTCAGATTCTTGTTTTTTGGCTTTTAGCCGACTGATAGGATAATTTTTTGTTTAATCATCTCTTTCCGGAATTCTTCTTTGGCCTTATTAATAGTAGAAGCAACTGTGCCGGGAGGCTTCTTAATAATATCAGATATCTCTTGATAATTTTTCTCTTCTAAAAATTTTAGAACTAAAACCTCGCGATATTTATAATCAAGGCTATCTAAAATTTTAGAAATATTTTTACGCAAAAGACCCAGGTCAGCTCCGGCAGCAATATCCGTATCGGCTAAAAGACTCTGGGCCAGATTATCATCAATACTGGCCATATAGCCCTCGGGACGGGCTTTTAATTTGCGATGATTGCTAATTACTTGATTATGGGTAATACGATATATCCAGGAAGAAAATTTTAAACTTTCATTAAAATCATTCAAGTTTAAATAAACTTTAATGAAAACATCTTGAAGTATATCTTCGGCGTCATCGTCATTAACATTAGTCAGGCGTTTAATATAACTAAGTAAGCGATTTTTATAACGATTAACAAGATACAAAAAATTATCCCGGTCGGCCAGGGTTAGTTTAACTAGCTCTTCATCTTTAGATTGCGAAAAATCCGCCTGATTGGCCATAAGACTATAGTAACTTCTAGATAATACGCCCGGCTAGCCAATTTACTTCTAACTAGGCCCAGGGCTTAGTAAGAGTTGAAAAGATAATAAATACAAGGACCAGGTTTTATTCTAAATCATGAGCCTGCTGCTGGCGCAATTTAGCCCAAGCGTCACGCCTGATTAAAGAATGCTTGGTAATTAAGCCGGCCAGCCAAGAACCGCCTAGTAAATGCGGCAAAAGGACATAATCGGCCCCCGCCGCGTAAAGTTGCTTAAGATATTTCTTCTGATACAAGCAGGCGATGATAATAGCCTTCTTATTTTTAGAGCGGATGTATTCAAAAAGAATAGACTGATCTTCAGGCGAAGGGACAGTACAAACAACAATCTTAACCTTATCAAAAGGTAGGGCATGCAAAAATTCAATATCGGAGGCGTCGCCAAAAAAAACACGCAACCCCTTTTTCTCTAACTTAGAAATATTCTCGGCGTTAAAATCAACCACCGCAAATTTAACTTTATGCTTAGCGAGCGCCTCCCCGATTTTCCAGCCAGTTCTATGATAGCCAAAAATCATCGCGTCAAACTTCTCCCGAACATCTTCCGGCTGCAAATTATTATCCCGGCCAAAAAAATTAAAAACGGGCGTTAATCTTTCATAAATTTTATAACCATAAACCATCGCGTAAGACGAAACAAAAATCGTTAAAATAGCCGCGATAGTAAATATTCCTAGCTCCCGGCCAGACAAATAGCCGGCTCCAGCCGCAGCAAACAAAATTATAAAGCCAAATTCACTCAATTGAGCCGAAGAAATCGCTGATAAAAAACTGTTGCGCCTAGTAAAATTAAAAAACCGCCAAATACGATAAAGGATAAATGGTTTAACAAGCAATATAAAAATTGACAGCCAAATAGCCGGCATCACAACCTCTCGCCAATCACGAAAATCCGCCTGACTGCCTAAAATAATAAAGAAGATGACTAGAAAAAAATCCCGCAAAGGCTTAATGCGGCTAGCGATTTCTAAATGATAGCGCGAAGAACCCAAACTTAATCCGGCAATAATAGCCCCAATTTCTAAAGAGAATCCACTCCACATCATCAAAGAAGCTACCGAAAAACACCAAGTCACGGTAAAAATAAACAAAAATTCTCCTGACGTCGCAATAACTTTTAATAAGCGTGGCAAAATAAACTTAGCGCTGATAGCCACTAAAAGAATAACTAACACAACTTTCACAATTTCTTCTAAACCTCCTCTAACGAGTCCTCCTCCAGTTGTCAGACTTAAAATAATCAAAATGGTAATAGAAATAATATCTTGCACCAAAAGCAACCCAATAGTATAGCGCCCGTAAACCGATTCTTCGTCCTGCTTATCATTAAGAATCTTTAATACGACAATAGTACTTGAGAAACAAGACACCAGGGCCAGAAGAGCCGCTCCGGACTGGCTCAAACCTAAAACCAGTGCGAGCGGAAAGATAACGGCAAAATTTAAAATAAACTGAGCGATGCCAGCTCCTACGGCCGTTCGGCCTATCTTTTTTAAATAAGAAAAATTAAGCTCTAAGCCGACAATAAACAGTAAAAAGACGACTCCGAAATTAGCAAAGGCTTCATACATGTTTTCTCCGCCATGAAGAAAATTAAAGAAAAGTGGTCCGCAAATTATACCCGCTAGCATATAAGCCACTAGCAGGGGCTGTTTAAGCAAACGGATAATAAAAGCCACTCCAACCGTGACTGCTAAAAGAGCGCTTATTTGCAAAAAAAGATTGTATTCCATATTTGATAATTATATCTACATTATAGCATAAATCCGGCGAGATGGCCGGTACTCCAACATAATTGCAAATTATAACCGCCGGTTGGTCCAGTTAAATCTAATATTTCGCCAGCGATAAATAAATTAGAAATTATTTTAGAGCGCATGGTGCTGGAATTTATTTCTTTTAAATCAACGCCACCGGCCGTAACCATGGCCCGACTATAATCTTCAACCGAATTAACATGAAAACGCCAAGATTTTATAATTTTAACCAGACTCTCTCGCTCTAAACGGTTAAAAGAATTCCCGATCAGATTAGAATCCAGTCCAGACAAAGTAATTATTATTTCAGCTAAACGCGGCGAAACTAGGCCTTCTAAAATATTCTTCAGCAACCGATTATTTCCGGCTAAAATTTTTTCTAAATTTTTAACTAAATTATCTTCAGAGGACTGCGGCTGCAAGTCAATCTCTAAATGATAATCACGCCCGGCGCTGAGATCAATTTGGCGGCTAATATTTAAAACCGCCGGACCGCTTAAACCGACTGAAGTAAAAATCATGGGGCCGACCTCTTGAGCAATCTTTTTATTTTTATAGTATAGCCGCAGAGAAACATTTTCCAAACTTAAGCCTTCTAAATCTTTAACAAATCTTTCTTTCACTAAAATCGGCGTTAGGGCCGGACGCAAGGACTTAATAGTGTGCCCCAATTCTCGCAACCATTTATAGCCATCGCCCGTAGAGCCGGTTGAAGGGTATGATAAGCCGCCGGTCGCAATTAAATAATTAGCCGCCGATATTTCTTGGCCGCTCATCATAATAAGCTTAGAAATGGTTTTTTTCTCTAAAATAATTTTTTGGACTGGGCTATTATTCATAATAAGGCCGCCCGAATCTTCAATCCCCTTAATTAAAATTTCTAAAACGTCAGCCGCTCTATCGCTCGCCGGGAAAACCTGATTAACTTTTTCTATTTTGGTCTTTAGCCCGCGACTTTCAAAAAATTCAATAGTTTCAGGCGCGCCGAAGCGACTAAAAGCTGATAATAAAAAACGTCCCGATGGGCCAAAGCTTGAAGCTAACAATCTATAATCCGGAATATTATTAGTAATATTACAACGCCCGCCGCCTGTCATGAGCAGCTTAATCCCCAAACGCTGATTCTTCTCAAGCAGGACGACTTTATAGCCTAACTCGCTAGCTTTAAGCGCCGCCATTAAGCCGGCCGGACCGCCGCCGATTACCGCTAAATCATATTTCATGATAGTATTATAACATAAATTACCCTGATAAGAGTAACTAAATATTTATGCAGGTACCAATTCGTAAAGCCGGCCCATATACCCATCTTAAACCAGATACCAACCTGACTGAAGAAAAATATGCCGAACTAGTGGCCAAGCTTAATAAACTAAAAAATGTAAAACGGCCTCGCGAAGCCGCCGAAGTAAAACGCCTTGCTCTCATGGGCGACTTTTCGGAAAACGCCGGCTACCAACTAGCTAAGGGGCGCCTACGCGGCATTAACCAGCGCATTTTAGATATTGAATATCTATTAAAGCATGCGGATATTATTCGGCCCGACGCTAATAGCGATAGAGTCCAGCTAGGGCATCTCGTTACTTTAGAAACTGAAGGCAAAATAAAGGACTATCGCATCTTGGGCGGCGCTGAGACTAATCCTAGTCTGGGCGTTATCTCCCATAACTCCCCGCTCGGCGCCGCTCTTATCAATAAGCGGGTCGGCGATGAAGTAAAAATAAATCTGGCCGACCGGACTAAAATTTATAAAATAATTAAGATTAGCTAACAAATAATTTCTTAAACAAAAACAACGGCCTAAACGGTCGCTGTTTTTGTTTTCAACCATCTCTAATAACCAACAAAACTAAATACTAGTTTTTTACAACAAAATCTGGCCCTACATAATGCATCATATCTAAGGTTGTTTTTGTTTCAGGTAAAATTCCCGCTATCATTACATTATTACCAAAAAAATTATCAATAGTATCACCAACTTTACTAATTAACTTGGCCTCTATCATCATTTTAGCTTCACTAAAACCAATATAAATCGGCAGGTATTTCTTATCACCTAAATTAATTTGATCAAAGTCTTTAATATCGTTCTTTAATTTATCGGGGGTATTAGTGGCTGTGTCAAAGTAGAAACTCTTAATAATTTCTTTCTCAGCTACATATCTAACTAGGGCAGCGCTAGTCATCTTAACAAGAGTATTCTTATTAACAAAGTGATAATTATCAACCAAAGTCCCAGTTGGCTCTAAAATGCCAACTATTTTTACACTCGGTAGACCAAAGAAGTTAGTTAAACTATCGCCCGGTCCCTTAATCAAATTTTCCTTTTTCATCATCATTGCCTCATCATAACCGATTATCATCTCATCATTACCAAGGGTCAAAACTCCCTCACTAATTTTTAGTAAGCCCGGCAAGCTGTCGGCGCCTAAAAATAATTTAGGATCTCCATCGCCAAAATTAATCTTAGTTTCGCCGTTGGCTATAAAGGTGTTAATAGTTGAGGCACTTTCCACAGAGACAACCACATTCATGTCCTGGTTTTCCATGCCCGAACTTAATTTAGCAAACTCAAAGAAACCAAAAGTGAAAACTAAAACCATAATGACCGGAGCAATTAATGATAAATAATTTCTCTTATTCGGCTTAAAGTAGCGTAAGAGCAAAGAATTGCCAACGACCGAAATTGAACTAAAGGCCATCGCTAATCCGGCCAATTCCGGCTTTAGCACTAAACCATATTTAGTAAAAATACGGGCGGCAATCGGAATGCCAATGACATTATAGAATAAAGCAAAAAACATATTCTGTTTTATCTTGCTCATAGTCTCACGTGATAATTGCAGGGCAGTTACCACATCGCTCAAATCATTTTTCATAATAACGATGCCGCCGGTTTCCATGGCCACGTCAGTACCAGAACCCATGGCAATACCTAAATCAGCTTGCGCTAAAGCCGGGGCGTCATTAATACCATCGCCAACCATCGCTACCTTATAATTATTCTGCTGCAACTTTTTCACTTCGTTAGCCTTATCCTCCGGCAAAACTTCCGCTAAAACATTTTCAATTCCCACCTGAACCGCAATAGCGCGGGCCGTTCGTTCATTATCACCGGTTATCATATAAACTGCGACGCCTAGCTTCTTTAATTTAGCGACCGCATCCGACGAAGTTGGCTTAACTGTGTCCGCTACCGCAATAGCACCCAATATTTCATCTTTAGTCGCCAAAATCATTGTTGTCTTCCCCTGTTCTTCTAATTTAGCCAACTTGCGATTAATTTTATCAATTGAATGATTAAGTACTTCGGCCATTAAACGGCGATTACCAAAATAATATTCTATATCATTTATTATTCCTTTAACGCCATGACCGGGGATGGCGGAAAAATTTTTCGCTTCCTTTAGACTAATAGACTCTTCATTGGCGTAAGTATAAATCGCTTCTGCTAACGGATGCTCGGATAATTTTTCTAAACTAGCGGATATCTCTAATATCTCATCTTCATCTAAACTCGCAAAAGGAATAATATCAGTTACTTCCGGCTTACCTTTAGTAAGGGTGCCGGTCTTATCAAAAACAACCGCATTAATATGGCAAGCTGCTTCCAGCGGCTCGCCCCCTTTTACTAAAATTCCATATTCCGCCCCTTTGCCAGTGCCAACCATAAGTGCCGTTGGCGTAGCTAGCCCTAAAGCGCAGGGACAAGCGATAACAATGACGGCCGTGAAAGCCATTAAAGCGAAAGATAATGTTGCTCCTAGTAAAAAATACCAAATCAAGAAAGTAATAATGGCAATGCCAATAACGGTCGGCACAAAGACCGCCGAAATCTTATCCGCAAACCCCTGAATCGGCGCCTTTGACCCTTGCGCATCTTCTACTAAACGGATAATTTGCGCTAAAGCTGTTTCATTACCTACCCTGGTTGCCTCAAACTCAAAACTACCGGTTTTGTTAACGGTACTGCCAATTACTAAATCGCCAACTTTTTTTTCAACCGGCAAGCTCTCGCCGGTAATCATTGATTCATCAATCGCTGACGACCCTTTCGTTATTTTTCCATCAACCGGAATTTTCTCTCCGGGGCGGACAATAACAACGTCGCCACGGACCACTTCATCAACCGGGATATCAATAACTGAGCCGTTTCTGATAATGCGAGCGGTTTTTGCCTGTAGTCCCATTAACTTTTTAATAGCGTCACCCGTCTTCCCTTTAGTGCGAATCTCCAGCCATTTTCCTAAAATTACAAAAGTAATTAAGAAAGCAGCTGTTTCAAAATATAATTCCGGAATTTTACCACTTAAGCCAATAACTGATTTAGTTTTTATAAAGTAATTTATAAAATTAACTAAACTATAAATGAAAGCAGTTGAAGTGCCAATCGCGATCAGGCTATCCATATTAAAGGTTTTCATTTTTAGTGATGACCAAAAACCCTTATAAAACCCCGCTCCAATAAAGAACTGAATCGGCGCAGTTAGAACCAGTGAAATAACACCGACAAATGGCAGAACTAAAGCTTTGCCTGGAATAGCAAAAAAATCTAGAAGCATGAAATAAAGCATTGGTAAACTAAGAACAAAACTAAACCAAAACTTTCCAAAGTACGATTTAGTTTCTTTTTCCCGCTTCTTTCTATCATAGTCGGTATCCTTGGGATCCACCACTTCCGCTTTATAGCCAGCTTTAGAAATAGCTTCAATTAAACTTTGAGTCTTAACTTGAGATTCATCATATATAACCGACGCTTTTTCAGCAGCAAAATTAACATTAGCCAGTTTGACGCCTGGGACTTTCTTAAGAGACCGCTCAATAATATTAGCGCACGATGAGCAGTGCATGCCAAAAAGGGACAAATTAGTTCGTTGGTTGGAATTTTGACTTAAATTATTATTCTGACTCAAATTTGTGTCGGCCGCCTGACTAGTGTTTTGAATAAAACTATCACCTTCAATAACCGTCATTAGTTTATTGTCCTTTACGGCCTGTGCGCTGTTGTGACCACTATCAACTGAAACTTTAATTTCCAATTGAATTTTCAAAGGTTCGCTGCCCCGAGCTTGACTGCCGGAGATAATAATTTCTGGCTGTCTAATCTCCATATTTTTTTTGCCCTCTAAAGATACGTCCGACTGAACAATCGCCTCATAACCAGCTTCTTTAACTGCCTTAAGAATATCCTCCGTATTGTTTTTTGACTCGTCTAAAACCAATTCCGCTGTGCCAGTTTTAGAACTAACGGAAATGTCGCTAACTCCCGGTAACTCAGACACCTCCTCCTTAATAATTGTTTCGCAAGATGAGCAATGCATGCCCTCTATTTTCAATTTTATTTTTTGGCTCATATAATTATTTAACTATTGAATAATGCGTATTCTCTAAGCTTTTTCGCAAAATCTCTAAATCGATTTTGCCCGAACTAGTAACTTGGGTTTCACCAGACGCTAAATCAACTTTCACGCTTGTCACGCCGGGAATTTTTTTTAACTTCCGCGAGACTAATTTAAGACAAGCTTCACAAGTTAAGCCAGCTAACTTAAAATTAATATTATTCATGTAATTCTTAATTAATTATTATTGCACTTTTATAGTCCCCCGCGGCATGCCCATGGCACATGTAATTAGATAACTACCGGGCGTCGTAGGTATAAATTCCATAACAATGGTTTTGCCGGCCACTAAATCTTGCGGCCCTTCCGATAAAGTCTGAACCTCAATCGCGCCCATACAGCCAGCACCATCTTCCTTGGCTTCTATTTCAAAGCGAACTGGCTTACCGGCTTTAACCGTAAAACTATTAGGCTGAATATCGGCGGACTGGGTATAACTGGTTTTAATAACCTGAACGCCACCTTGATTATCAGCGGGCGTATCAACTGTGTTTGTTTTAATTTTAGCGCCCCCTCCGCAACCACCACAACCTCCGCCTCCTCCTCCGCCGCAACCACCACCAGCACTTCCCCCTCCGCCACAACCGCCTCCTCCGCCGCCCCCAGAACCACAAGTTCCTTTAGGACTTTTAACGATTGGGCTAGCGTCATTACTATCTGACGTTACTGAGCCATTACCCACTGAATCATTTTCATCATAAACATTAAAGACTCCTGTATACATACCCATAGAACAAGAGAATGCTAATTTCCCCACTTCCTTAGGAATAAATTCAATTATATTTTCTCCTGCCTCTAAACTCTTCTGAATATTCAAGCCAGGAACAACAATGGAACTAGCACAAGAATATGGCGCCTGAGCATCAATTATCCATTTAACCGGAACATCTTTTTTAATTGAAAATTTATTAGGCGTATAGCCTCGGTTACTCTCTATCATGCGTACTATCTGTATCCCATTCTCCATAATTACGTTTGGATCATTAATAACTTTTTCAGAACCAAAATTACTACCAGTCAACCCCACCACACTTAAACTGGCTAAAGTGTAGCCATTATTTAAATTAAACAAAGCAAAAAATATAACCGCTAGGCCGGCGACTTTAAAAAATCGCTCCTTAAATTGACCACGGACTAAAGAAGTAACGCCGCCGACACTTAATAAACCAGGAGCGGTTCCTAGGGCAAACAGGCCCATTACCATCATGCCAAACGCGAAATTGCCGCTACTAATCGCGTAAAGTTGCATGGCCTGTGTAAATCCGCAAGGCAAGAAAAAAGTTAAAGCCCCCATGAGCATAGCCCGCTCCGGACTATACTCCTTATTTTTCTGGCTAATTCCTAGGGCTTTAGCAATTCCTTTAGGTATAGCCAATTTAAATTTATTCAAACGAGGAAAAATATTAATGAGCTGCAAACCCATAATAAGCATAACAATTCCTATTAGTATAGTTAAGGCAGCGTTGGCGGCAGAAGAGAGTTGAAATATCGTGCCTAAAGCGCCTAAAACTCCGCCTAAAGTAGCATAAGATAAGATGCGGCCAATTACGAAATAAATATGAGGTCTAAATTTTTCCGTCGGCGTCGCGGTAGGGTGGCTCTCGGCAAATTTAGTAGAGAGTCCCAAGGATAACCCGCCCACCAGAGCCATACAAGTAGAGAACCCCGCAACCAACCCAATTATTATAATTAAACCCCAGCTTGGGCTGCTGAGATCGGTAGCAATACTAATATCGGTTAAACCCAGTCCCTTGAAAACCAAATAAGCGGCCATTAAAAATAGAAAGGCGACCCCCAGGCTGGCGTATTCTTTTCTGTCGCGCGTTAAAAGAGGCAACTTATCTGACTCGCCGATTGAATAGCCGGAGTCCTTAATTGCTTTATCAAGATGAGCCATAGAGGGCACAGCATAGTCATGATATATGATAGCCTCACCAGTCTTATGATTTACTTCTACCGATTGAACATGCGGAACCTCCTTAAGCTTTTCTTCTACAAGCAATTCACAAGAAGCGCAGTGCATGCCCTTAATAGGTAGTTTTAGATATTTATTATGAGACATAAATAGAATTATTATTAATTTGAGCAAAAACTCTTAACAAACATTTGCCAACTAATAATTCTATCTATAGACGAAGAATAGTAGTCTGAACCGCTAGTAACTTCGGCGGCGCTATAATAGGAATATGATAAGAAGATATTGCGGGAACAATTTTTAATAATTGCTGACTAAAAAAAAGTATGGCTGGAGCCGACTTATTTATTTCTAAAGATTGTGTGAAGGCAACAGCATTAGGCTGCCCCTCATTTAAACAACAGGGTAAAATAGTATTATGATGAGAAGCGGCCAAAGATAATAGAAAAAAATCAGTACTAGAAGTATCACCCCGCCCTTCGTTACAATAATCTATTTCAACAGCCAGGCTATTATAATTATTATAACTAACCACAGCCGAAGCTTTGGTCTGGGTCAAAGGTTCCCCCTGCGTAACAACCGGATTTAATATATTCTGCCAACAAAAATTACTGCCCAGTAAAAAAATTAAAGCAATAAGCGGACTCGCCACAATTTTAATAAGATATTTAGACATGATTTTAACAATTCCCATTTACCAATACCTGGGGTGGGGGTTACCTATATATTACTCCTGTGGAGAAAACCTGTCAAATTATTTCAAATCAACTAAAAAACGAGGCTTAGCCTCGTTTTAAATTTATGATTTTTAGTGCTTTCTAGAACTTCTTAAGTATTTCCAGGTCTTTCTTAATTTCCTCCGCTAAAAGATAAGGGCTAGAAAATTTCTTCACTTCCCTAATTTTTTCTAGAACCTCAACTTCTAATTTTTCGCCGTAAATATCGCCGGAAAAATCTTTGAGTAAAACTTCCAAAGAAACATCTTCCCGAAAAACATCTTTAAAGCCAAAATGCATTAAACCGAGATAAGCCTTATTATCTAACCTGGCTCTAACGGCGTAAATGCCGTGCGGGATATCTAAATCAACCTTATCTAAATTAGCGGTCGGATAGCCGAGCCCCTTGCCTCGCCCCTGGCCGCGGATAACTCGCCCGGAAAAATTTATTTTTTTCAAACTACCTAAGATAGAAATTCTGTAAAAAGCGAGCAATAAAATAACTAACGCAATCATTTGCTGCCAATTAAGATAATTACGGTTAAAAATATAATCAAGCACTAGAGCCGAAAAGGGCCAAAATAATTCTAGGACAGTCGCGGCCGAAGCCGGTACGCGACGCAAGCCAAAATAATAAACAAACATGGCTCCGGCGCCGCTCGTTAAAACAATTAACCCTAAAAGCTCCCATTGCCTTAAACTTACTGCGCTAATACTGCCTAATGAGCCATCTATTAATACTAGAATCAGGACCAAAAGCGAAGTTAAGCCGAAGCGCAAAGCGGCAACCGCCTTATAATCAAGATGATTGGCCGCGCGCTTGCCAAAAACAGTGGAAGAACCAAAAGCAAAGGCGGCAATAAAAGCGAATATCGCCCCGCTATATAACCAATTAATGCTAGAGATATCCAGGCCGGTCTTAGCGAAGGCGATAAAATAACTGGCGATAATGGCAACTGCCGCCCAAACATAGAATTTCTTGTCTAGTTTTTCTTTTAATAATACTCGGGCCAATAGCAAAGCAAAAATCGGCTGCAGCTTTTGCAAAATAACAACTGTGGCGAAACTAACTTCCCCGTCCATGGCCGAGAAAAAAGCTTTAGTAATGAATATTGTTCCTATCATGCCGCCGAATAAACTAACCCATCCCAAAGCTAGCCAGCTTTTTAAACTCAGCGATTTAATCTTCGGCCAATAAACAAAAATAAACGGGCTTAAAACTATAAAACCTAAAGCATGCTCCAATAAAACAACTAGCTGGGCCGGCAGGACATAGAATTGCGGCCGAATAAACAAGCCGTCAATACTCCAAAAAAGAGCGGCCAGCATTATTGCTAGTGACCCGGCAATCTGGCCGGGCTTTAAATTTAATCGGTTATTTGAATAGGACATAGATTATAGCAAAGCGACTAATAAAGTTCTTTTAACATAACTTCTAAATATTGTTTATAGCTTAATTGCTCGGCCAGAGTATTATAGGTCTCTAGGGCCATAACACGGCCGAACACGAAGCGCGGCAAAGTTTTCAGGTAACGAAAATTATGACGGGAAAAGATCCGGTGCATATCATTATTCTCTTGATAATCATAGCCGTTTAGATGATTACAGGCAAACAGGCGGCGCTTACCCTGACGGTTATAAACATAGGCGAAGTCTCGGTTATCCATCATGGACTGTTTCTTATAATGAGCTAAATCAACGCAAAAACCGCCAATTTTTTCCACTTTTACATTCAGGGCGACATGGTCATCGGTAGACATTTCTAAATATAAATTTTGATAAAAGCCGCGCCAGCGTTTTATAATCCCAAAATGATCTTCATGAATAGTAAAATATTTGGTCTGATATTTTTCAGCCAAAAGAACCAATTCGGCCCGAGACATATCATGGCGCAAATGAACTAAAGGAATCTTTTTTAAACCGCTTGCCTCTAGAGCTTTGTAAACTTGCCGGCGGCCCGATCTATCAATTTGCTCTAAAAAAAGCGCTGCCTCTTTTATCCTATGATTTTTTAAATCAGCAATTTTAGCCAGACACTCTTGAGCATTATGGCCAGTCAAGCCAACTAGCAACTTAACCCGCATAATATGATTGGCCAAGAGCTGTCTTCAAAATTAAATCAACGCTTCTCTGCCCTAGGCTATTTTTAAATTTTTTATCCGCAAGATTATTAATATCCAGCCATTCCGGCAAATCTAAATATTCTTTCTCAAATTCATCAATATTAGCAATTGATAATTCTCCGCCTATGAGTTCTACGGCAAAATAAATTAGTTGGCAGTTCCAATAGGTTTCCTGGCCATTCTTATTACTATGATGCGGCTTATAAAAAGAAGTTTCTGCATGCAAAACCCTGATGGGCTTTACTCTCAAGCCGGTTTCCTCCCAAAATTCTCGCACCACCGCCCCTTCTAATGTCTCGCCCAAATCAATGCCCCCACCCGGGAAATCATAGCCATCCCATTGCCGCGATAATAAAACCCGACCGTCCTTAATCAATAACCCGTAAACAGAGGGGCGAAAACAAAACTTATTAATATCAACCGAAAATTCCTCTCCTTTCCTATTGTGACAGATAACCTTATTACTCATAAATATTATTCTAGGCTAATTAACTGAATACCCTTCTCTATGATTTCTTTTTTATGGCCAGCATATGTCTAATATTATAGCATCTCCAGAGTAAATTACATAAAATAAAAAACCGCAATTTTTAAATAAATTGCGGTTGACTACTTAGACTGTTTAAAGGGCGGTAATAATTTCGGTGCCGACGCAAAGGATCTAATCCCTGTTAATGAGGAGTTAAGATGGGCTTCATTTAAATCCATGCCTTTATCATTAGTAGATAAATCACCACGACCAGCTTTATGGAGCATGATAATAAAATAACCATAATAATCAACTAGGGCGAAAAAGAATAATGACAAAGCGACAATTAAGGCTATTTCACCATAATAATTACTAACCATAAATACGGCACTGATAGGGAGGGCCAATCTTGATAACTTATGGATAATGGCAGGAAAAACCACTATTTTATACTTAGAGGCTTTTACGCCCATAAGTACTAATAGGCCATCTCTTATAAAAAGCGGAATATACCACCAGCCGGGCCAGTTCAGCGCGTAAAGAATAGCAATATAGGCGGCATGAGTAACAATAACATCGGTGAAATTATCAAATAAACGGCGCCGAGCATTATTGCTTTTAAACCAAGAGGCAATTCTACCGTCAATAATGTCAGAAAATACTATCAAAATTATTAGCACGATAACGGCCTCCCGGTCTCCGACTGAAAAATTAAGGCATAAAATAATAAGCCAAACAGTCCAAACGATTTTCAAAGAACTTAAAGCATAAATCCAGAACATCATGATCTCCTTATTTATTAAGCCTATTATAGCAATAAAAAAGAGCCGCATCAACGTGATTGGCGGCTCATTCTAGATAATTCAATAACCCAACGCTCCTTCTTAGCGGGGTAACGCTTATTCAAATAACGAAGAACTTTGCCGGGAGAAGCCTTCTGATAAGTCAGTAAAAACTCTGGATGGTCAGAAACTTCTTCTGAGGCATCTTCAACCCGACTAGCAACTATTACCGCGTCATCAAAACTAGATTTAAGGACAGACGGCCCTCTTTGCGTAAATTCCTTGCCGTTGATAAACAGGCGAAGTAGATAATGACCACGAGATTCAGCAGTTTTAGCGCGCAGGCGCAGCTGGGTTATAGAGAAAACAAAATCTTCAGGCGGCGCTTCGTCTTCATAGTCAAAGAAAATATCTTTCTCATAATAACCTTCCCCAGCCACATCCTTAATTATTTTCTGAAGCGGGTTAAGAAAATCTTGGTCAGACATGAGCCCCTCCTTAGTTAAGGTACAATTGCCATAACCTCTCGGAATTAAAAGTAATGAGAGTTTTAATAGTTTAATTACATTATAAACCATTAATAAAGTCAAGAGGGTAAATTAAAAAACCCGGAATAAACTCCCGGGTTTCGCCGCTAGCATAAACGCTAACTGACTATATTCTACTTATTAAGGCTATTAAGCGTCCGGCCCAGTTCTTCTAGGGCCTTGCCGGCCTGCTGATATTTTCCTTCACCCATCAGCTTTTGATACTGATTATACTGCTGCTGGGCATTCTTGTAAGCCTGTTTATCACTAATAGGTGCGGGACTTTTAGCGTTGCCTCCTGATTCTGGTTGAGCGGAGCTAAGTGCTCGGCTGCCGTTGAATAACATCTCTAAGGCTGATTTAAAATCATCGGCCCAGACGATATTATTACCAAAGCCGATAACCACCTTCTGTAATTGTGGCATAGGTGAAGAGGTTGCCTTCAAATAAATCGGCTCAACATATAAAAGAGCATCGTTAATAGGAATGACTAGGGTATTTCCTCTTATGACGTCTGAGCCTTTCTGCTTCCAAAGCGAAAGCTGGCTAGACATTTCCCCGTTCTGGTCTATTTTAGTCTCAAACAATTCGGGGCCGAGGACAAAATTATCCTTAGGCATTTTATAAACCAGAAGTTTGCCATATTCTTCGCCATCACAACGTCCCGCTACCCAGCCAATCAGGTTGCGCTTACTTTTAGGAGTAAACGGCAACATTAATACATATTCTTCTTTTTTAGATCCCGGCAGCTTTATTATCACGTAACTAGGCGATATCGGCTGTGGTCCATCACTATAGACTTCATTAGCCTTAGTCCAGGCGTCTTCTCTATTATAGAAAACCTGTGGGTCAGACATATGGTAAGTGCCATAGACTTCGGATTGAAGTGATAAGAAATATTCTGGATAGCGTATATGCGCTAATAATTCTGAAGGCATAGCCGAGCGTGGTTTGAACAAGGTCGGAAAAACATTCCGCCAAGTCTTAAGCACAACATCCTTATCATCAAAAATATAGAAGCTGACGTTTCCATTATAAGCGTCTACTACCGCCTTGACGGAGTTACGAATATAATTAACGCCATGATGCTTCTCCGAATATGGATAATAGCTTGATGTAGTATAGGCATCGCAAATCCAATAAAGACGGCCACCGGAAATAGTAATATAGGCATCGCTGCTATAAGATAAGAAAGGCGCTATGCTATTAAGCCTTTCAAATATCTCTCGGCGATACATTATCCGGCTAGCCGGTTTAAGATATTCAGACAGCAAAGTTTTAAACCCATCAAAACGGAGCGCAAACGCTAATTTACGTAATCCAGAACCAATCGGAATGCCGCCGGTGCCAGAATAAATGCATTCAACGTTATCATCTCCCCTGGGATAATCAAACTCCGGCGTCCCCGTTTTTACGTAAACATGGCTTTTCGTCATCTCGCCATAATATACTTCCGGACGAGTAATTTTTATTTCCGGAGCCGAACTGACAGGCGGAAAATCTTTTACTATCAATTTAGGATCGCCATTTGTTTCAAACTCCGTCACCTGGTTTAAGCATAATCCATAACCATGGGTATATTTTAATTTCTCGTTAACCCAGGTCCGCGATTGTTCAACTAATTCATCAATATTCATTTCTCTGGCCGAAAGCATAACCTGGCGGTATTGCCCGTTTATAACATAGCGGTCAATATCAATATCGCTGAAAGAGTAGTACAGCCTTATCTCCTGCTGCTGCGCATAAGACGGCTCTAGAGCCCGCCAATCCCATAATCTGACGTTATCTAGAGTGGTTTGATTATGGCGCAGATCAGTTAAAGACAGTTGGTCTGATGATGGAAAATTCTTTTCCTCTACCTTATCAATCCCGAAACCCTGCCGAGTATATTTGATATTGTATTCTAGGAATCTTTTTTCCTTATCTAGTTCCGAGGGCTTCACGGTTATGGCCTGCGTCAATACGGGAATTAATAATACTAATAAAAAATAAAAGAATACCCATATGACCCCGATCCAAATGCCGAGCTTACGGCGATACTGGAATGCGGCTATAGCCATGGCAATTATAGTAGCCACGGTAAAAACCATAAAAGCGACATAAGCCGGAACCTGAGCATTTACATCAGTATAACCAGCCCCGACTACGGCGCCGCGGTTAGCGTACATAACGCCATAAATAGATAACCAGAAATACAAGAAAGCAAGGAACAGGAGACCTAAAGATCTAAGCATGGCGCCTTTTATCATATTCCTAACATAGTAATCAGCCCTCCGGTATTTTTTGCCTTTATGATCTATGTTACTTCCATCGTAACGCCATATGCTTCCGGCTAAAGTCCGTACATAAAAGAAAAAATACATGATAGCGGCCATAATGACCCCGACCGTGAAGCAGATGAAAAGTAGAGTAATAACATCTGAAAAGAAAGGATAGGAAAACATATAGAAGCTCAGATCTTTTTGAAAGATAGGGTCTGACACCGAAGATGCTTCCTGATTAAAATACATCAGTATTTCTTTCCAGCTAGATAAAGGGTACAAAGCGATAAGAGGCGAAACTATAACTATAGCTAGCCAGCGCATGAACTTTAATATCTTGGTTCGTTTTATCCATTCTCCTTCATATTCCGCCGGAAGCGGCGGAGCCATTTGGGGAATGCCAGCCGTCATGAGCCATAATATAACGGCTATGATTAATATAGAAACCGGATATATAACCCATTTGGCGGACAATACCGTCCAGAAAACGTCCGAAAACCTAAGTTCTTCAAACCATAAGGCTTCGGTATGTACCCATAAAGAGATATGGAAGGCTCCTAATGCGGAGAGTAAAACGAGAGAAATAAGCAGGCTCTTTATCCATTGTCTGGAGGTGGGATAAAGGTCGTCATCACATTTAATCTGCCCTTTAAAAGCCCGAAAGGCGTTAATTAATAAAGGGACTAAAGCAATAACGTAAAGACTAATAACTAAGATGTCCATTTGGTGCTCCTCGGTTGTTTGATAATCTGTTTTTTTGTTTTTTAGCTGTTATTTTTAATGTACTAATAACTGATAAATTTATCATTATTAAGGAAATTTGTCAATATTTAACAAAAATACAGAGACCTAGCTCTGTATTTTTTTTAGCACGGGATGAGGGAATCGAACCCCCGCTAGAAGTTTTGGAGACTCCTGTACTACCACTATACGAATCCCGCTTAAAGCCCTTTGGGGGCTAAAAATATATTTATTATTCTAGGCGACTTATTCTTCTCCGTCAAATCCTTCTTTCTTAATCTTCATTTCTTGGCCGCAACAGATAAGTTTCCCGCCGCCATCCTTCTTAAACTCCACTTCATTACCGCAAACCGCGCAAAAATAAACCTTATTAACTCGGTTACTCATAAAATTAGTATAGAGACAAAGCTCTAAAATTAATAAGTCTCAACCCAAATCTCAAAGTAGCCCTGGGCATGGCTGCAGGCCGGACAAACCTTAGGCGGCTCCGTGCCTTCGTGAATATATCCACAATTTAAACATTTCCATTTTTTAATTTCCGGACGCTTAAAGACTTCGCCCTTTTCTAAATTAGCTAGCAATTTTTTATATCTCTCCTCATGGGATTTTTCTACTTCCCCAACCTCTTTAAACAATTTAGCAATTTCCGGATGCCCCTCTTCTAGAGCTTCGGCCTCCATGCGCGGATACATAGTGGTGTTTTCATAATTTTCACCATCAATCGCCGCTTTCAAATCAGCTGCCAAATCAGCGCTGATTAAACCTAGCTGCTTAGCCCAAACCTTGGCATGCTCTTTTTCGTTTAAAGCGGTTTCGGTAAAAAGGTTGGCAATCTGTTCATAACCGGCCTTACGGAAAACAGAGGCGAAATAATCATATTTATTACGCGCCATGGATTCTCCGGCGAAGGCTTCCTCTAAATTTTTTTTGGTCTTAGGTCCCATATTTTTTATAAACCGGCTAAGCCGAATTTAATTATTTACTGACTCTTTTTAACTTCCTCGCAAGGCCCATTCTCTAGCAGGCCGCAAAACTCTAATTCATAAATATGAAAGACCGTAACCGCTAAAGCGACAACAAGCGGACCGAGGATAACACCCCAAAAACCGAATAAAATAATGCCGCCTAAAATTGAGAACAAGACAAAAATCGGATTTATTTCCGCCTCATCTTTAATCATATAGGCGCGAATAACATTATCAATCGTGCCGATTATTAACGTTCCCCAAAGCAAGATAAATATTCCCTGCCAAATATCGCCAATTAATAAATAATAAAGGCCGACTGGCACATAAAACATGGCCGAACCAATATATGGAAGTAAAGATAAAAGAGCAACCATGACGCCGGCCAAGAAAGGCGGAAAACCAATGATAGCAAAACCAATAGCACCAATAATACCCTGGGCGACCGCCGCCACAAAAGTAGAAACAAAGGTAGTCTGGCTTACAATGCGGAATTTTTGAAAGATTTCCTCATTATATTTGTCAGAAAGAGGTATTAAACGCATCAGTCTCTTAAGCATTTTCTGGCCGTCAACAAAGAAGAAATACATGGTAAGGACTATCAATACTAAAGATAATACAAAATCTGTTGTTTCTTTAAGGGCGAAGGTAGCGCCAGATAATAGCCAATTACTAGACTGTTTTAAAACATTTAAAAGAGTGTCCCTAAAAGTGTCGTTATTAATATAACCACCCAAATTTAAATAACGAAGCGTACCCCGTTGAAAAAACTCGGACTGAAATAAATCGCTGACCGTATGATTGTTGAAAAATTCAACGGTCGTATTATAGGTGTTAACCGAAGCCTCGCCGGCGTAACTTATTAATTTAACCGTTGGCAGAATAATAATAATCAAAAGAAGCAGGCACATCAGTAGGGCTGCTAGTTTATTACGTCCTCTCAAAAATTTTGAAAAACGAACGTAGGGGACGTAAAATACTGACGCCATAACTGCCGCGACGAATATTTCCGTTAGAAAGGGCCTAAACACCAGATAACAGCCGAACAGGACTAAGGCTACTAAAATAAGTAGAAACGGCTTAGCTAAATTTTTAGGCATATAATTTAAACCGCCCGATTAAGCGGGCAGATAATTACTTAGTCTCTTTATGAGGAGTATTTTTCTTGCAACGATTGCAATACTTAGACAGCTCTAAACGTTCTTTGATGATTTTCTTGTTCTTATGGGAATGGTGAGTCGTAGTCTTGCAGACCGTGCATTCCATCTTGATCATGTTGTCTTGGGACATATTGGTTAATTAATTATTATTCAATTATTACATTTTAACAATATAAAAAAACCGGAGAAAAGTCAAATTTTTCGGCTTGTTTAGCTTATTTTTGGCAATACTGACAATAATGAGTGCCGCGCCCCGCTACTTTAACTTTTAAGAGCGGCTTATGGCAATTTGGGCAATCCTCTCCCTTCCTCCCATATACTTTGAGCCAGCGGGAAAAATTACCTTTTTTGCCTCGCGAATCAAGATAATCGCTAAAAGTAGTTCCCCGATATTCAATCGCTTTCTTAATTATTTTATTAATTTCGCCCCAAAGTTTCTTTATTTCCACCGATTTTAATGAGCCGGCTAGGCGCTCGGGTTTTATTCGGGCGGCATAAAGCGATTCATCAACATATATATTACCTAGCCCGGCAATAAGTTTCTGATCAAGCAGAGCGGCTTTAATTTTAATTTTCTTCCCTTTAAGGACGGACTGCAAAAAATCGGCTGTAAAAGTTTTAGTGAGCGGTTCCGGCCCGTAGTTATTAGTTAAAATATTCTCTAAATCTCGGCGATTAACTAATTTTAAATAACCAAATTTCCTTAAGTCATTAAAGAATAAACATCCGCCGCCCGTAAAGCTAATAATCGCGCGCGTATGTTTATTTGGTAAATCGCCTCCGACTGAGACGGTAAAAGAATCCTGGGCTTTATCTTTAGCCAGGCCATTTTTAGATTTAGCTCCCAGGCTATGTCCGCCCGCAATTCTTGCTTTTTTATTAAGATAAATAAGTTGGCCGGTCATCTTTAGATGAACCAACAAATAATCCGGTTTTAAATTAACAGGCACCAGCCGGAAAATCAAAAGCTTGCCGCGTCGGTCTACACCGCTAATTTGCCGGCCAGCCAGGTTCTTTATAAAAAAAGCCGCATCGGGCTGAGCGGTTTTCGCTGATAAGATATTTATCGCGCTTACTTTACAGCCAATAAGAATGGCCGCCAAATCGCGACGAATAGTTTCTACCTCAGGGAGCTCGGGCATATTAGAAAGCCTTGAGGGCGATAAACAATATGATAAGGACAATAAGCTCAATCGCAAATATCTTAGCTAGTCCTAAACCAATTTTGTCGGGATTTATTAAAGGCATATTAGTGGGCCGAGTTGGATTCGAACCAACGAAGGCGCAAGGCCAGCAGATTTACAGTCTGCCCCAGTTGACCGCTTTGGTATCGACCCTAATATATTCCTGAGCCACCAGCGCACTGCTCATAGGAAGCTTCTTTATGATAAAAAAAATATCGCTCCTTGTCAAACTTTCGTTGACGATAAAGGAGCGATATTGAGTAGATGTGATTATTATGAGACAAGAGTGGCCAGAACAAATCTGGTTAAGGCATAAGCGGAGAAGACAACGACCAGGCCAATAGCCGCCCAAACAACGATGTCTTTCCCTTTCTTAACCTTCTCCTGACTGCCAGACGAGGTCATCCAGGTTAAACCGCCATAAATAAACATAACCAGAGCCAGGGTACCAACTCCGCCTAGAAGAGCATTAATAATCTGGCCTATCAGTTCGGGTGGGGTATTGGCTTTTAGAGGGTTAGTAAGTTTAAGGCAGTTATTGCCGGAGCATGGGGTAGGAACATCGGGGATAGCCCAGACGGCCACGGTTGGAGCTAATATTAATAAGGAAAGAATAAAGGCAAATAAATACTTCTTCATATTTTTAATAATTTTATTACTAATATTATAACATATACTCTAAAAAAATAAAAACGGACCAATCAATAGACTGGTCCGCCGAATCAAATGTACTTTTTATTTACGCTTTTACTAACAAGCCAACTGGCTCGTTGCTACGATTAATTACTTTAAAAGTAGCAATGCTAGGTAGGCTTTTTTCTTCCCAAACTTTTTTTGAGGTACCGTCTTTATAGACGATTTCAAAATTATAGTGAGTAAAGTTAAAGTGCCGGCAGTTTGCAACTGTAACCCAGCCAGACTCCTGATTGCCTGCCGCTATAGTATAAGTACCAACAGCCTCATAAACTGTCGGTTTTGTGGATGCGGTGGGCTGAAATTGAACTTGGGGCTGAGCGATAGTCGCTGCACGTTGTTTTTGCTCGGCAGCTATTCTTCTTTCTTCGGCTAAATCGCCTGGGGAAAGAATTGTTAAATAATCAGCTTCCAGCCAATACTTCCCAGAATTAACAAAACTTCCATTTTTCTTAGCAATCTGGACCATTACAAATCCCTGTCCTTCATACTGCATTACATTACCCTTGTGATTATATACTTTTATCAAAGTATTTTCGTTAATAGAAAAATCTTCTTTTTCTTTCATTCCTGAGATGTATTCAATACCATCTTCATCTTTTTCCATCGTAGCTATATAAACCACTGAGATGTGACGATTAGGCCGGGCATATGTAACTAAAGCGTCAGCTTCGGCTTCTATGCTCTTTCTATCGTTCCAAGAATTAACTTGGGCGTTCTTGGCATAGAAATGACGAGTAGCTGCCCGAAAATTTTCAGGAGCAACAAATTTCCAAACCACGATAAAACACATGGCCAGTACTAACGGATAAGCTACTTTAGTCAAAAAATCAGTTTTTGTGGCTATTCCTAAGGCGATAAAGGCTAAGAACCCTACGCCAAGAAGAAGGTCAAACGACAGCGCCTCAGGGGAAAACATACCAAGGAAACCAAGAACGGCTAACCAGGCGGCGGCTGTTTTTATTGCTGGCGGGAAAACTGTTTGGTTGACTCTTATCAAGCGGAAGAATAAACCGGGGACTAAAAAAACTAAATAAAATAAAACAATAGATAGTGAAAAGCAGATACCTGTAACAACTGGGACGTTAATGGCTACCCCTAAAATAATAAAGGCAGCAATTGCGCCGATTGCTATCAAAGTACCTAAGATATAGTAAGGAATTATCGGGGCAAGATAGCTCCAAATTTCACTTACAATATTCCGCAAGCCATTAATAATAGCTGCTAAAAGTGTTGGCCTAACTATGGCCAATAAAATTACGACGGCAATAATTAATATTATATACATTTTTCTCTCCTAAACTTTCAGTTCAATTAGTTAAAAAATTAATTAAGCTGCCTATTGGGTTAGGCGTGTTAAGCACGTCTTCCAAATTTGTAAGCGATTGGTCCGCATTAGACTTAAGATTTTGCGCGACGTTGCTGGAAGTGATTTTAGTAGCGATTCTTTTGATTTCTTGAAAAAACTTTTCAAAATCAGAATTGCCATCAACTCCCACCGACTTAAATACTTCTAATATCTTATTAGTATCGCCCAAATCGGCCAGCATTTTGATCATCTGAGCGCCACGGACATTTTCAAGAATCTTTGTTTCTTGGTTCATCGGGTTGCCTTTTTTATCAATTACCGGCGCTCCTGTTTTATCAAGAGCTGGACCCTTAACCGTGCGCTCTTGTTCATTAGCGCCGATCATCCGGATGATTCTTTTTCTGTCTCCTGACGCGAGAGTATCAATAGCGCGGCAGACTAAAAGTATTCCGTCATCAGTAACGTTTAATTCTTTCTTGGCTATATAGCACGCTGAAAGAAATAACAACTCGTCATTAATGCCAAATCCAAAACTCTTTGCTTTTAGACCTTCTTTCACTTTCTCCATGCCGAGATTAAATATCTCTTTAATTGCTCCTTCAAGCAATTCATGATAAAGAAAGTTTTGTGCAAAATCTACTATTTTATTAGCCATTACTTTTTGCCCTCCTCGAGCATTTTTATTTTTATTTTTTTGAATTCTGTTGTAAAAGAGCCCTTTTTGCCGGGGCATCCTATTCTCATTTAAGTAATAAAATTATACACTATTTTTAAGATTTTGTCAATAGATATACAATAATATAATAGATAAAAACACTTTATTTATCTAATAAATAAGCTAATAATAAACAAAAAATCGCCTATTAAGCGATTCTCTGAAACTGAGCCGTTGACCGGGATTGAACCGGTGACCTTCTCCTTACCATGGAGATGCTCTACCAGCTGAGCTACAACGGCCTAACTAATAAAAACTTTTACAAACTACCGACCTTTTCTTCCCATTCTTCCAGTTTTTGGTTTTCGGGATTGACGGCCGCCAATTTAGCTAAGCACTCCTGGGCTAAATTTTTATCTTTTCTTATTATACTTAAATCTAAAATTAAATCAAGATAACGCGGATTGTTCGGTTCAATTTCTAGCGCCTCGCGGATATTTTCCAAGGCTTCACTCAGATCGGCCGCCTCTTTTTCAACCTTAGCTAAAGAAAAATAAACTTCTTGGGCGCTAATATCGCCGCTAATTTCTTCCCTATCTTTATGCTGGCGGGCTAATTTAAGAGCGTACTCATAGGTCTGGCGCGCTTCCGGCCATTTCTTCTGGCTATCATACAAACTAGCCAGCTTAAAAAAAGCGTTTAAATTTTTCTGATCTAAACTTATTATCTCCACTAATTTCTCTTCCCCCTTAACTTCATCTTCTTTCTTAAGCGCTTCCTCCGCTTCAGCCCATAGTTTTCTAATCTGCTTCTGCTTCTCTAGCCAAGGCATTTTTAAACCTACTTTATAATTAATCTTAATCTTTTTAAGACTAGCCTGCCTGGACTGCAAAAAGGCGGAAAGGCCTTTAACTAAAGAAAGCCAAATCCTGCCGACAATTCCGGTAAAACGCGACAAATCGCGCTCTACGCGCGCCTTCATAATCTGCTCCTTAAACTTAGCTTCTTTTTCGCCCGGGATATTAGCCACATCTAAAATAGCCATGGCCGGAAATTTTTTGACGACGATAGCTAAAATAATAATAGTCGCTAAACAAATTAATATAATAGAAATAGTTACGAGCATATTTTTTTAAATTCCTCAATCTTCAAAGAGGCCCCGCCAATTAAAAATCCATCAACATTCTTCTCCTTTAAAAATAGAGGAGCATTACTAGCACTGACGCTACCGCCGTATAAAACGCGCACGGTCTTGCCCAGCATCTTAGCGGACTTATCCTTAATGAAGGAATTAATAATACTGGCCTCCATAGGAATAATAGCCTGCCCGGTGCCGATCGCCCACAGCGGCTCATAGGCAATTACTAAATCAGTCGCTTTTTTCAGTTTAATCCCTTTTAAAGCTTGGCTCAGCTGTTCGGATAAATATTTTTTTGCTTCACCATTTTCTTTCTCAATTAATCTTTCGCCAATACACAAAACCGGGATTAATTTATGGCTAAGAGCGGTCTTTATTTTAGCATTAATAATGGCGCTATTTTCATGTAAATGCTCACGACGCTCGCTATGGCCGATAATTACATATTCTACGCCCAGTGACTTAAGGTTGGCCGGCGAAACCTCGCCCGTATAGGCCCCTAAAGCGGCAACAGCGCTATCTTGGGCGCCTAAATGTAAATAACTGCCTTTTAGGAGGGTGGCGACGGCTGGCAGAGACAGATAATCTGGGCAAATCACTAAATCGTGGTTATTATTTTTAATCTTCTGTTTAAAAATTTTAGCTAAAGCCAAGCTATCTTTATAACTAAGCTGCATCTTCCAGTTAGCCATGATTAACTTTTTCATAAAATTAATTATTAATAGCTTTCTTCGCCCAATTAATTGTTCTCTTAACGCCTTCCTCTAATCCAATTTCGGGCTGCCAATTAAGTACATCCTGGGCTCGTTTATAACTCAAGCAACTGCGCCGCTGTTCTCCGGGTTTTGCCGGCTCTTCAGTAACCGCCATCGCTGCTCCAAGTGCTTTTTCAATATCACGACGGATATCAAGCAAACTACTTTCTACGCCAGAACCAATATTAAGCTCCCCGTGACAAGTTATATCTTTTGCAAAAATTAAAGCGCGGACCACATCATCAATATAAACAAAGTCGCGAGTCTGCTGGCCATCGCCATATTGCTTACTCATCAGACCCTTAACAGCATTATCAACAAAAATAGAAATTACGCCCGCTTCTCCGCCTTTAAACTGGCGCGGACCATAGACATTAGCAAAACGCAAAATAGTATAATCAAGCCCGTAAACCTGGTAATAACAGTTCAAATATTTTTCAAAGGTTAATTTATGGATACCATAAAAAGAAACCGGGTAAGGCGGATAAGACTCCGTAGTCGGAATTTCTTCCGCATCGCCATAAATTGCTCCGCCGGTTGAAGAAAAAATAATTTTCTTAACGCCGTATTCACGGCAATTAACTAAAATATTAAGCCCGCCCAAGACATTAACATTATTATCATGTACAGGGTTAAGCATTGATTTAGGCACTTCTATCTGAGCCGCTAAATGATAGACAAACTCCGGTTTCTCGGCGGCAAAAATTTTCGCTAAATCCGGAGAACAAATATCAACTTCGTAAAACTTGGCGGCCGGATTAAGGTAGTCGCGCCGACCGGAAGATAAGTCGTCAATAACGACTACTTCATTTCCCTGTTCTATTAACTGGTCAACCAAAGTTGAGCCGATAAAACCGGCGCCGCCGGTGACAATGATTTTAGACATATAAAATATTATAACATATCCCCTGATAAAGAAAAAACCGTTAAGAAAAAATTTATTTTCATAAATTATCCTAACGGTTACGGTACTTGATAAGGTAAAAAAGATTGTATAAAGCTCCAATGTTAACAGCTATAGCTCCGGCAATCAAAGACCAATCCGAGTAATAAACGCCCTTAATAAAAAGAATAACCTGAGCAAATATTACTGCTAGAGGCAAAATTACTGAAACATTTTTAGTAGTTTCTTTGGTCTTTATCTTCTTTCCCTGGTTATATTGACCGAATGAGACAACTACCCAACAAACAGACAATATTATACTCCAAACTACTTGGTCTGTAGTCATGTCACACCTTCTATTTATAAAAGAAAAATTATTAAAATATATTATAATAAAATCAAAGAAAAGTCAATAATATTAAGGTTTTATCCATTTGCCAAGCCCTATTTTTTTTGCTAAGATAATACTAGATAATATACTTAAAAATCAGACGAAAATACCCGGAAAAATGGGAATTTTTTGTTTTAATGTGGAAAAATACATATGGCCAAAGAATTGAAAAAAACTAATGAATACGGCGCTGATCAGATAACCGTACTTGAAGGTCTAGATCCGGTTCGCAAGCGTCCGGGCATGTACATCGGCTCTACATCAGCCGCCGGTTTGCATCACTTAATTTGGGAAGTAGTTGATAACTGTATTGACGAAGCGATGGCTGGTTATGCAAACGAAGTTTCTGTTGCCCTTCTCCCGGGAGGACTAGTTGAAGTTGCTGATAATGGGCGCGGCATTCCCGTTGAAAAACATAAAGTGACTGGCGTCTCCGCCCTAGAAACGGTTTTAACTAAACTCCATGCCGGCGGTAAATTCGGCGGCGGCGGCTATAAAGTATCAGGCGGCTTACACGGCGTCGGCGTTTCCGTTGTTAATGCTTTAAGCGAATATTTAAAAGCGGAGGTGCGCCGCGATGGCAAGGCCTGGGAACAAGAATATAAATGCGGTGTACCGCAAAAAGCCGCTAAAATTGTCGGCTCAACTAAAGGCACTGGCACAACCATTACTTTCAAGGCCGATAAAACAATATTTACCGAACTGGAATATAATTGGGGCAAAGTTCTAGACCGCTTAAGACAGCAGGCTTATCTTACTAAAGGCATTACAATTAATGTCATGGATAAGCGCGAAGGCCATAGGCCTAAAAAATATAAATTTCATTTTGAGGGCGGCATAAAATCATACGTTAAATCCTTGCATCGCAACAAAACTGTCAAAAATGATACGGTCTTTTACATTGATAAAGACACTAACGATTGTAAAGTGGAATTGGCCTTGCAGTATAATGATGAATATAATGAAACCGTCTTAGCTTTTGCCAACAACATTCATAATCCCGAAGGCGGAACTCATTTAGTTGGCTTTAGAACGGCTCTGACACGTGTTTTAAATAACTACGCCCGTAATAAAAACATTCTCAAAGAAAAGCAGGAAAATTTAACTGGCGATGACGTGCGCGAAGGCTTAACTGCCATTATCAGCGTTAAGTTGCCGGAACCGCAATTTGAAGGCCAGACTAAAGGAAAGTTAGGTAACGCCGAGATGAAAGGATATGTAGAAACTATTTTCGGCGAAAGTTTTAATACCTTCCTAGAAGAACATCCTAAGGAGGCCGAAGCGATTATTGGCAAATGTATCTTATCAGCCCAGGCGCGCTTAGCCGCCCGGACCGCGCGGGCCACTATCTTGCGTAAAGGCGCTCTAGAAGGCATGACTCTGCCCGGTAAATTAGCTGACTGCTCAAGCCGTCATCCAGAAGAATGTGAATTATATATTGTTGAGGGCGACTCGGCCGGCGGCAGTGCTAAACAAGGTCGTAACCGAAAATTCCAAGCCATTCTTCCCTTGCGCGGTAAAATTTTGAACGTTGAACGCGCTCGCTTAGATAAAATGTTAGCCAACAACGAAATAAAAAATTTGGTTATTGCACTTGGTACAAATATTGATGATCAATTTGATTTAGAAAAATTAAGATACCACCGCATTATTATCATGACCGATGCCGACGTTGACGGAGCGCATATTAGAACCCTGCTATTAACTTTATTCTTCCGCCACTTTACCCCGCTAGTAGCCGGCGGCCATATGTATATTGCTCAGCCGCCTTTATACCAGCTCAAGAAAGGAACAACCGTCCGCTACGCTTACAGCGACGAGGAAAAAGAAAAAATAATTGTTGACTTAGGTGGTAATTTAGAAGAAGCCGTAGAAGTTGGTGAAGAGACTGATGAGGCAGAAAAGGATGAAGTCATCATTAACGAAGAAGAAACAGACGAAAATACAGCTGGCAAAAAAGGTAAAAAGGGTGCGGCCGAGGAAACAAAAAAACCGGCTAAAATAACTATCCAGCGCTACAAAGGTTTAGGGGAAATGAATCCTGAACAATTATGGGAAACTACTATGGATCCGGCTAAACGTATTGTAAAGCAGGTAACCGTTGAGGATGCGGCTAAGGCTGACCAAATCTTTGATATGTTAATGGGCGATAACGTTGCGCCGCGCAAAAACTTTATCCAGACTCACGCTAAAAAAGTAGAAAACTTGGATATTTAAAATAAAACATATGTACATTTATCTTCTCTGCCCTATTATTGCCTTCATCCTCGCCCAGGGAACAAAAGTCCTGCTACAATCCTTTCATCAAAAAATAACTTGGCATAATGTTTTCGCTTATTCTGATATGCCATCTGGACATACAGCTGTCGTCGTGTCTCTAGTTTCCATACTAGGCTTAAAGCTCGGAATATCTTCCCCAATTTTCGCAACCGCCTTTGTCTTCGCCACTATTGTCATAGTTGATGCTATCGGTTTACGAAATTATCTCGGCCAACACGGCAAGACTCTAAATATCTTAGTTAAAGACCTGAAAGAAGATGAATTCTTGGACCGCAGCTATCCGAAACTTTTAGAACACATCGGACACACTCCGCTCCAAGTTATAATCGGCGCTCTAGTTGGCGCTGTAACTAGCTGGCTGGGCTATTGGTTATTTTAAATTATTCTCTTACTAGGCGACTCTCCATATAGCTAACAAAAAAAATCCTGCTCGGCAGGATTTTTTAGTACTGGTAAAGTTATTCCAAAATTCAAAAGACAAAAGCTACTTTTATTATTCTTTATTAAGATCAATTAAATTAGTTCCAGTCATTTCTCGCGGTACAGGCACTTCTAAAATATTTAAAATAGTAGGTGCTAAATCAGCCAGACTGCCAATGGGGGCTAATAAGCTTAAATCATCATTAAGCGGATCAGCCAAGCCAATATTTTTGCCTTTTAATTCCGGCCCGATAAATAATAAAGGGACAGGGTTATCAGTAAAATTCGTATCCGGCATATCAATCCCTAAGTTGCGCATCCGTTCGGCGTTGCCGCAAGCTGAAGAAATAATAAGCATGCCTCCTTTAGCGGAAATAGAGGCGACAATATCTTTTAATTTTTTATCTAAAGCTAAAACCGCTTTTTTAACGCTCACAAAATCTCCGCTAGCCGCCACTAAATCAAGATAAGGGATAGCCGCGATTATTAAGTCCGGAGCTTCTTCCCCTTCAATGGCTTTTATTATCTCCTTAACTGTCCTTTGCATGGCCAGGGCTGGCTTAACTGTATGATCACCGGCCTCTGAGGAAACAATGCGCCAATCCTCTCCTATTAATTTATTCTCCGCATGGCCATTAAAAAAATGGGTTAAGGCCGCAAAACGCTCTGTCTCAGAAATCTTAATCTGCTTTAAGCCAGCCGCAGATAGGGCGGCCGTTAAGGTTCCAGTCACAGCCATATTTTCATCAATAATGTCTCGCCCTGACCCTAGCGATAAGTAACGGGCGTTAAGGTTATTATGGCCGGGAGTTAAAACAGCCACGGGATACTCTTTTACTAAATAGGAAAATACCGACGTCTTAGACGCGCTAATGGCATTTGACTCTCCGGCCGGAGCAATTCCCCAACCGTCTAACAAAAGCAAAACGACCGGTCTCGGCCGCTGCTTATGATTACTATTGTTTTCTCCTTTGCCATCGTTTTCCTCAGTCATAATTAGTTCAATAAATTATCTATTTCCATTAAACGATTATATTTAGTCACTCTTTCGCCCCTTGATAAAGATCCCGCCTTAAGATAATCAGCACCGCTAGCTACTGCTAAATCAACGATAAAATCATCAGTTGTCTCGCCGCTGCGCTGAGAAATTATTACTTTATAATGATGCTTCTGAGCTAGGCTTAAGCAATCAATCGCTTCGCTTAAAGTACCGATCTGGTTAGGCTTGATGATGATAGCATTAGCAGCCTTTTCTTTCAAGCCATGGCGCAGGCGACTAGCGCTGCTAGCAAATAAATCATCACCGACAATAAGCATCTTAGAGCCTAGCTCAGCGGTCAATTCACGCCAATCATCCCACTCATCTTCTGCTAAGGCGTCCTCTAAATAGATTAATGGATACTTTTTTAACCATTCATTATACAAACCGATTAAGTTAGCAGAATGGAAATAATTATTATCTAAAGGAAAAACATATTTTTTACTTTCTAAATCATATAAAACCGATGAGCCGACATCAATGCCAAGATTAACGTCCTGCCCCGGCTTATAGCCAGCTCTAAGGGAAGCGGCCATTATTAATTCTAGCGCCTCAATGCTGGAATCTAAATTAGGTGCATAGCCGCCCTCAATGCCGGTGTCAGTATCATAACCAGACTCTCGCAAAACTAAGCCGAGCTCTTGAAAAACTTCGGCCCCTAAACGAATCATCTCCGCCGCTCTTTGCTTTTTAGGAATTACCAAAAATTCCTGAAAATCAAGATTGGTATCAGCGTGTTTGCCGCCGTTAAAAATATTAAAAAGAGGCACCGGTATTTTCGGCTCGCCTAAAGAAAAAGTCTCCTTAAGATAAATAAATAATTCTTGTTTAGCACTCAGAGCAGCCGCTCTCGCTACCGCCAAAGAAACCGCTAGAATAGAATTAGCTCCTAAATTTCTTTTATCTAGACTGCCGTCTAATTTTATCAGAGATTCATCAATTTTTCTTTGTTCAGTTACCGCGCGGCCGATGAGCTCAGGAGCAATAACTTCATTAATTTTTTGGACAGCTTTTAAAACGCCATGCCCTTTATAACGCCGGGAATCACCGTCGCGAAGTTCATACGCTTCATGGCGTCCTACGGAAGTTCCACTGGCCACGCTAGCGGAGGCGCTTAAGCCATTATCTAAAAAAACACGAGCCTCTATAGTCGGCCAGCCGCGCGAGTCTAAAATTTCACGAGCCTTGATACTTTTTATCTTGGCCATATAATTTATATAAAAATTTATTTAAGATAAAGTCCTTTTAGTCCTGGCATAGCGCCGCCGCCCAGATAAGTCAGCATAGCGCCGCCAGCGGTTGATACCCAATCAACATATTCGGACATGCCTGAAAGTTTAAGCGCTTCAACCGTCTCGCCACCGCCAACTAGGCCATAGGCCGCCCCTGAAGAACGGGCCGCCACTAAACTGGCAATAGCAAGAGTTCCGTGTTTAAAGCTTTTTTCTTCATACTTCCCCATCGGGCCATTCCAAGCTAAGGTTTTAGCGGCTCTGATTTCTGAAGCATAAAGAGCAATAGTCTTGGGACCAATGTCCAATATCATTTCATCTTTGCGAACGCTTGGTGGCAAGGCTACTCTAACCTTGCCTTTTTTATCTTGCACGACAACATCAAGCGGCAGCTTAATCTTAGGTTTCAATTTTGAGCCAGTAAAAAATTTCTTAATCACCGCCAGACTATCTTTATCAAACAAAGAGCGGCCGATTTCTAAGCCTTGAAATTTAAAAAAATTATTAGCGAGGGCGCCGCCGATTAAAATACTGCCCGCCGCCGGATACAATTTGGCGATTAAAGGAGCTTTGGTATTAATTTTAGCTCCGCCCATTATTATTGCCAGCGGTTTTTTCGGTCTGACAATATTATCTAAAGCGGCCAGTTCCTTGCTGAGCAATAAACCGGAGTAAGACGGTAAATATTTATTTATAGCCGCTACCGAAGCTTGGGGCCGGTGGCAAACAGCAAAGGCGTCATTAACATATATATCAGCAAGAGAAGCTAAGCTTTTAGCATAAACGGCGTCGTTATTATATTCACCGGAATTAAAACGTAAGTTTTCCAGCATTACAATCCCGCCCGGCTCTAAGCTATTAACAGCTCCCCGGATTTTTTCCACTGACACCGAACTCAAAAATTTTACCGGCTTCTTTAATAGTAATTGGAGGCGCGTAGCAACCGGCTTAACTGACAAGGTTTTATCAATTCCTTTTGGCTCGCCTAAATGGGTAGCGACTATTAGGCGCGCTCCTTGAGCGGCTAGAAATTCTATTGTTTCCAAGCCCGCCTTAATCTTATAGTCTTCCCTAATCTTGCCTCGCTGCAAGGGGACATTAAAATCAACCCGCAAAAAGACTGCCTGACCAGACAAATTTTTTAGTTTGTCAATTGACTTTACTGTCATAAAATAAATTTATTATTTTATTTCTTTTAATTTTACCTCCACCTCTTTTTCAACTCCCGCGCGGGAATAAGTTAAAATAATTTTATCACCGGCCTGATAAGCAGAAACAACATCGGCCAGATCATTGCCGGCATCAATTTCCTGGTTATTAACCCAGGTAATAACATCACCAGTTTTAAGACCGGCCAAATCAGCTGCGCCGCCTTTTATAACCGCCGGCTGATTACCAGCCGGATAAAGCCAAGCCCCCTTATCTAACTTTAGGCTAGTACTTTTAACAACGCTAAGGTCCAGATAATTTACGCCCAAGCTAGGCAAGGCGATTTTATTCTTATTGGATAATAATGACCAGGACGGACTATAGGAAAAAGCGGGAACAATTTCTTGCTTATCAGTCACTATCGCCGCCAAATCTCCCGCTAGATCAAACACGAAAGAATTCTTTAGACCGGCGTCTGAGCCGCCGGATAATTTTAGCCGGGCATTAATAGTATCGCTATTTAAAATCTCTGTTGCCTTATCTAAAGAAACCAAGCTAGTCGGCCAAACCGAAGTAAGACTATTAACGGCCAAAAGGCTTTCTCCAAGCGATAGCGCGGAACGCGGCACTATTTTTTTAACCGGCAAATTAGACGCTCCGGCTAAATGAAAGACTAGAGGCGCTCCTGGCAAGCCCTTAGAATCGGCGACTTTATCTATTTTATATATCTGGCGATCACTGCTAATCGCGACATAATTCTTAATCTTAAAATCCGATTTTATATCATTAGACGGCAGGGCGACTATCCAGCCATCAGAAGTAATTATTAACCCTAAAAATAAAGGGCTATCTAGCTTATAATATTCGGGACTTAGAGCCGAGGCGGCTGAGGCGGGCAGCTCTTTAAATAGGCCGACCAGAACTGGACGGATGTTACTGACTGTCTCGGCGATTTTAACATCTTGGTTAACCACCACTTTCTTGGCATCGCGGATAACTAAACCGGGGTTGCTAGCATTAAGATTGGAAAGATTTAATTCGCTAGAGAAAGAGGAAGAAAAATCATTAAAAAGATAGAGCTTAGTCAAAATAGCCGCTAAACTTCCCGACGCTAAACCAAAAATAATAGCCAGTGAAATAAAAACCCAAAAATTCTTTTCTATTCCTAATGTTTTAGACATAATAAATTATTTTATAGCCAACGGGCCGTTAAAAGTAAGATTAGAAGCGCCAAGATACTTAGCAGCAAGGGCAATTTTAAAGCCCGTCTATTTAAACTACCGCTGTAATGTAAACGGATAAGAGTTAAGCAAAAATAATAAATAAAGGCTAAGAAAAGCGCTAGAACGTTAAAGTTTAAAGGAAGCAAGGATAATATCCCTGTTAATTCTACTAAGGCCACTAGAGCCACTCCGAAAATAGATATTGAATGACGCCAGCGATCTTTTTTATTAGCAAATATATGGCTAAGCAATAAAGCTAGAATTAAATAAAGCGCTAAAAAAGATAGGCCAAGCGGGACAGTCAAAAAGGAAGGTAAAGCGAAAAAAACAGCCCCAGCCGCGAAGACCGTAAGGAAGCCGCCGGCCATGAAAAGATTATCAAGCCGGGGGGACCACTCTGCTTCCGACTGATTTGAATAATAATACAAATCACGCAAATAAATAAAAATAAACCAAAGCTCTAACAATAAAATAAACTGGATAAGAAAACTACTAGTAATGATAGCGATATAGCCGGAGAAACTGAGCCAAAATAAAAGCGGGGCGCTAATAAACAAAGGCCAATCTTCTTGATGGCGGCCCATAATGTATTTAACGCTTAAAACAATTAATAGAGCACCAATTGGCAAAGCCAAAAAAAATAGTTTAGGCTGCAACAAAAAAGCTTGGCCAAAAAGCCAGATAACAAGAGGGGTAAAAATTGGAATCAGTCGCTTATTAACCATAATTTTAAGGAGTCGGTGGCACCGACGCAGGAGCTTCAGCTGCTGCCGGAGGCAAGCTGCCCGGAGCACCAGCTCCTGAAGCAGGAGCGGTTGCGCCTGGAGATGATACTGGCGGCTCAACTACAGCCGAAGGGCCAGAGGGGTTTAAACCGGTCTCTAAACCAGGCATAGGCTCCGGTAATCCAGTCGTTGGTCCAGGCGTAATAATATAATCATCTCCGCCGCTAGTCAACTCTAAAGATTTTGTCTCTTTTAGATCGCTTAGGTTATTAACCTTTAAAAATTTATTAGAAAAAGTAAATAATTGATCATTAATATACAAGCTGCGCTTAACCGTATTATCATAGTAATCAAAGCCGTTCCAATAATCTGGCTGCCCGAAGCGCCCGCCCGCCGAATGATCAATCTTTCCCTGCAAACTAAAAGCATTATTCTCTAACTTAAAGACTAAAGCGCCAGCGAAGGACAAGCGGTTGTTCTCTCTAAGCACAGCTGGGATAGATAAAAGGTTTTTCCCGGCGGAGAATAAAAAGGCTTTATGATCTTGGAGTGCGATAGAATCACTGGAGGAATCGCCAATTAAATAATTATCTAGCTCCTTCGGCTTGCTTAAATCAGTAAAATCAAAGAGCGATAATTTTAAACCATTAACTTTAACTCCGCCATTAGGAGTCTCTTCCGTATCTCTGCCTAATCCAATTAATTGCTTACCATCGGGGTCTACCGGATGAAGATAATTAGAAAAACCAGGTATTTTAATCGCGCCCAAAACTGTCGGCTTGGCGGGATTAGCCAGACTAATAACGAAAAGCGGATCGGTCTGCTTAAAAGTAACTAAATAAACACGTTCGCCAATAAAACGGGCGGCGTATATTCTCTCCGTGGTGGCAATATTTTCCAAACTGCCCACTAACTTCAAATCAGCATCAAGCACATAAATATTACTATAAGAATCAGCTGAAACACTGCTGAGACGAGACCACTGCTGACTGCGCGTTGTCGCTAAGCGGAAATAATCATTATTTTCATCTAAGGAAAACTGGTTTAAAATATGGCCGCTGACCTCGCCCATAGCGCGGTATTCTATCTTATTGCCATTAATCGCTATTTTATGGATAACCGTCTTTTCCATCTCCTTAGCCTTTTCGGTTAACTTCTGCTTTAGCGCTTCGTCTATTTCTGTACTTAAAGAAGTCTGGGACGCTACGTCCAAAGAAGCTAAATAACGATCAATGATTTGAGCGATTTTTATCTTCTTCTCATTATTATTAAGGAGGAAATTAGGCGCCGCCTCAATTTTTACTATTTTATCTTGATCATCGGCTGACAATTTCGGCTTAACGAGCTCTTTCTTAACATCCTGTTCTAAATCGTACTCACTTAAATATTGAGTATAGGTAATATAAATATTTTTCTGGGAAACATAAAGATTTTGACCGCTGCTGAGAAGATAGGCCTGACCGCTAATAGCCTCCGTATTATTTTTAATATTAATCGCTGTAATATTTGTGAAACTATAAGAATCGTAAGGAATATCAAAATAATAAACATCAGGAGCAAAACACTTAGTGTCCGCCTCGCATTTCAAGGACAGGGCTTGGCCATTATCAAGAACACGCGGGACAACCGGCTCATTAGTTACATAGCTATTATAAGTATTAGTGATAAAGTAAACATAATCGCCAATTAATCGCGCTTCAAAATATGAACCCTCAAAATTTAAGTCACGAACCTGTTTAGGGTTAACCGGGTCACTGATATCAAAAACCTTAAAAAAGGTATAAGGGTTTTGACGGCGGAAAGATTGATAAACTGGTTGATTATAAATCTGTGAGTCCGAACCAAAAACCGCTAAGAACTGACCATCAATAAATAAATCTTGCGGGCGAGATTTAAAAGTTATTTTGCTAACAACACTAGCTTCGCTAGCCGGAGACGCCTTAATAATAGATAGCTCATTCTTAACTAAAGCATAAATATAGTTCCCATCCGTCTTAATGATGTCCGCCTCATCTACTCCTTGCACCTGATTATTAGTACTGGAATAGTCTAAAGAATTATTAGGCACATTACTATTAGCAGACGCGCCGGCTGAACTTTCCGCTGCCATAGAATTAACGAGGCCCATAGATTGAGCCACCGGTGCGAAAGTTTTGGTCATCACACTGTCTATCATCAACCCTCTGGTTGACCCGACTTCCGGATTACTATTTTCCGCTAAAAATTTAGCCAATTCCTCGTAATTATTAAATTTCTTCAAACGGCTAGTATTGGTTAATATAACCTCTTCAGCGGTTGAGCCCTGCTCTTCCGTTGGTACGACCGTTTCTGAGCCAGGTGCCACCTTCTTTTTCCAAGGCAAAGTGCAAGCACTTAATAAAAAGACTAAAGCCAACAAACTGAGAGAAAGTTTAAAAATTTTTTTTGACATAAAACAAAAAATTTAGCGTATTAATAGCTAAGCTAATTATAACACAAATCTCATCTATTTTATAATAACTTATTTTATAGTTACTTCGGTGCCAACCACGACTCTATCATATATATACTGAGCAGAACCAACCCCTAAGCGGATACAGCCATGAGAAACGGGTTTGCCTAAATGATCCTCCCCTTCGCGATAGCCGCTCGGCCAGACCGGCAGTTCATGCATGCCAAACTGCCCATTACCCAAACCCATCCAATAAGGCATCCAGAGGCCATAAGATTTAGACCAGGCCTTTTTATTCTTATTTATTATTTTATAGCTGCCCTTGGGCGTCGGCATGGCGGCCTTGCCAGTAGAAACCGTGAATGTCTTCCAAGTCTGGCCAGCAACCAAGTAGGCTAGCTGCTGCTTCTTTAAATTTATTTCTATTTTTTGGGATAATTTTTTAGTAGAGCTAGACATGGGGTCATAAGCCAAATCAACTTCCAAACCATCTAAAAAGCCATCGCCGTCACTATCGGAATTTAAAGCATCAGTCTTAAATTTTATTTCCCAAGCATCAGACAGGCCGTCTTTATCAATATCGCTTTTTTCCGCCTTAACCGGCTCAGCGTTAAAAGGCGAATAGCCCTGCTTAATTTCTGTCTCATCAGAATACCCGTCCTGGTCGTAGTCGGCGGGCGCCTGAGTCAGGCTAGCTCCAGGCGTTTGTTCAATCTGGACTAAATCCGGCTCACCGGCCAAATTATTATCCTGGGCTAAAACCGAAACAGGAAATAATATAAACCAACCAGTCATTAAAAGTAAGCTGGTTGCTAATTTTATTTTTAACAATAACCCACCCTCTTCCTTATTTAAATTCGTCATAACTTCTGATTTAGAGAATATTCGCAACCGCAAAATTTCTGCCTATAAAGACCGAGTTCTTTAGCTAAATTTTGCGAACGGCGATAGCCATCATCGGCCTGAAAATCTTCGCCTAGAAATTCCACGCCATATTCGCCCGCCATTTCTTGGCCAATTTTTTTAATTGCCTCCGTGTCTTTATAGGGGCTAACTAAAAGAGTGGTGCCAAAAAAATCAAAACCCTTCTCTTTGGCGAGCTGGGCGGTTTTAACCAAGCGATTGCGGTAACAAATTTGGCAACGCTCTCCCCGCTCTGGATCGGTCTCCCGACCACAGATGATTTTGCGCCAGGGCTCATGATTATAAGGCTCAACTATCAAAGAAAAATTAAACTTTTCAGCCATAAGGCGAACCATCGCCAGGCGTTTTTCATATTCTTCTAGACAACAGAGATTGGGATTATAAAAATACCAAGTCAAATCATAGCGTGGCGCTAAGCGCTCATGACTGATGTAGGTACCGCAAGGAGCGCAACAAATCTGCAATAATAATTTTGGCTTTATATTTTCCATTATAAATTAATTAATTTTAGATTGAGAGCGATCGGCAATCCAAAAACTGATTACTAGTAAAAACATTATAACGACCAGGCCGATGAGCGCCCACAGCTTTCCTTTGCTCTGTAAAAATAAACCGCTCAAACCGAAGACCAAAGATAAAATATAAAAAATTACCACCGTCATCCGCTGGCCTAAGCCGAGCGACAGAAGGCGATGATGTAAATGCTGGCGATCGGAAAATTTAAAAGGATTGCGACCGGCCGCCAAACGGCGGATTATAGTCCAGGCCACATCTAAAATCGGTATTCCCATGACTAAAAGGGCGATGGCTATTTTACCGCCTGAAATAATCGCCAAAACTCCCAAGATATAACCAATTAAAATTGAGCCTCCTTCGCCTAAAAAAATCTTGGCTGGATGCCAATTAAAAATTAAAAAACCAAGCGCCGCTCCGGTTAATAAAATAGCAGCAAAAGCAATGTCGGGCTGATAGTAACGAGTAGTAATAGTAAACAAAAAAATTATGAAGCCGCCGATAGCTCCCAAACCAGAAACTAAGCCGTCTACGCCATCTAATAATTTAGTCGTATACATCATGCCCATCAGCCAGAGAGCAATAACAAAAGGAGAAAAGAAGGCTAAGTCGCGAAGATTGAAAAACCCGCCGAGAGGATTGCTAATCTTAGTTATTTCTACTCCGCCTAAAATAACAAAGGCCACCGCCAGCAAGGGGAAAATTATTTGATAACGCGGCAATAAATTATACTTATCATCTAAAATTCCGCCAATAATAATTATCAAAGCGCCTAAGAAAAAGCCGACCAAATGGCTAAAAACTAAATTGCCCGATAAAAAATGATCAGACCAAAAAAATAATAATCCGAAATAACCTAAAAAAATAGCTAGACCGCCTAAAAGAGGTATAGCTTGGACATGAATTTTACGGCTGTTAATTTTAGATATATCAGGCTCATCAACAATCGCCTGCGACAAAGCAATCCGCTTAACCAGGACGGTCAGAAGAGCGGTAATTACTAAAGCCACTAAACAAACGAGCAAATAAAACATAAATTATAATTCGCTGGCCTTTTCTATTTCCACTTCCCCGCGGCGGTTAATAATAACGGTATCACGGCGGCGCAAATCGCCGGCTAAAATTTTACTAGCAATACCATCTTCTACTCTTTCTTGAAGTAAGCGGCGCAGGGGACGGGCACCAAATTTAGGGTCATAACCGGCATGAGCTAAAATACTGACCCCGTCTTTATCGGCTTTAAGATTTATTCCCTTCTCCGCTAAATTCTTTTTAATTTTCTTAAGCATGAGAGTTGTAATGGAGACAATATCTTCTTCGCTTAAGGGCTTGAAAACAATAATGCCGTCAAAACGATTAATAAGTTCCGGCCGCATGTACTTATTTAATTGGTTATCAATCAACTCCTGCTTAATCAAATGGAGCGGCGTCTCAGACTTGATTTGGTCCTGGATATAAACGGCGCCGATATTAGAAGTAGCAATAATAATGGATTCCGAGAAACTAATAGTACGCCCCTGGCCATCAGTTAAACGGCCATCATCTAAAAGTTGCAAAAATAAATTAAGAATATCGGGGTTAGCTTTCTCAATTTCATCCAAAAGAACCAAGGCAAAAGGCTTTTTACGGACCGCTTCAGTTAAATACCCTAAAGTGCCATCAACATCACCAATCATTTTCCGGACGCTGTCAGCCGATTGATATTCGCTCATGTCCAGCCTAATCAAATAGTCTTCATCGCCAAAATAAACCTGGCTAACTGACTTGGCCAGCTCGGTCTTACCAACGCCAGTCGGGCCTAAGAATAGAAAACTAGCAATCGGCCGCTTACTATCTTTCAATTCCGCTCTAGCGCGGCGCAAACTAGCCGACACGGCGCTCACAGCCTCCACTTGATCAACTAAGCGATGATGTATTTCTGTTTCTAAATTCAAAAGCTTATGCGTTTCTGAGGCAGTAACTTTACTAGCCGGAATACCGGTTAGTTCACTAATTGCCTCAGCCACTTCTTCCCGGCCGCAAAAACATTGGGCGGGATTATTGTTAACTTTTTTAGAACTGATAATTGCCGCTTTTTCTAATAAATTCAAAGCTTTGAGGGGTAAAAATTTCTCATGCAGATAGCGAGTAGACATGATAACAGCCTGTTCAATCGCGCTATAAACTATATAGATATCATATTTAGCCTCCAAAAAACTAACCTTGCTTTCCAAAATCTGGATAGCCTCGTTAGTCTCCGGCTCCTTAACGCCGATAGTCGTCATAATATCACCGATAGTCTTATTTTCAATATAGCGGGAATAATTTTCTGTTGTGGCGGAAGCCAAGCAAAATATTTCTTTTTTGCTTAAAGCATTAGAGAGAACCTCAGATAAATCTAGGCCTCCCTGGCCGCCGGCCCTAATACCAATTAAGGTTTCTAAATTATCAATATAAAGAATAATATTTCCCGAGCGATTAATTTCTCTCAGGCTATGCAAAAGGCGCTCCTGAATCTGAGAAGCGTCAACTCCGGCGATAAGACGAGCGGCATCTAACTCTACTAAGCGCTTATCTTTAAGAAAAGCGGGGACCCTCTCTTCCACCATTAGCTGAGCTATGCCGCCAATAATTGTGCTCTTGCCGACTCCGGTCGGCCCGACTAACAGCACGCCGTTATGACCGCCAGTTAGAGAATCAAAAATACTAGCAATTTCCTTATCCCTGCCGACACAAACTTCTAAATTTCCTAATTTAGCCTGGATGGTTAAGTCGCTAGAAAAATGATCAAGCGTCGGCGTCTCAATAGCCGTATAAGAACGATTCATATTACTGCCCGGTTTCATAACGGCAAGACGGCGATAATTACGATAACGGGTTGACAGGCGCCGGTTAACTCTAAACCAAGCGACTGTATTAGCTATTTTATCCTGGTCCAATTCTAACTCATAGAGGATTTCCGCCAGAATCGGCTCTTGCTCGTAGCAAAAAAGAATAACATTCAAAACATCAACGCTAGACTGCTCTTCTCCGCAGGCATCAGTAAAGGCTAAAATCAAAGCCTCTTGAAGGGCGGGTGATAATTCTACGGCGCCGCGCTGGCCATCATCCTGCGGCTTAGCTAAACGTCTATCAACCATTTCTACCAGCCTCTTAGCGTCAACGTTTAAACGAATAAATAAATTTTGGATTTCTTTGTTCTGTAAAAGAACGCGGAATAAATGAATAACTTCTACTCGGCCTTGCCGCAAACGGCGCGCTAAAAGATAGGCCTCAGAAATCATTCTAACGCTTTCTGGGGAATAAGCTTTAGCCACATCATATCTCTTGCTGCCCCTCTTTTTCCCCTTATCGCTAAATAAGCGGTAATTAATTTTATTAAGAGCCGCCTTATTCTCGCTATGGCGATAAATCAAGAAAAGATTAAACCAAAGCGATAAAAGGAAAAATAATATAAAAGGATTAAAACGTTTCCAAAAGAAAAGCAGCGACATGGGGTTAGCCAACCAATCAGCTTGGTGAAGATATAGCCAGAAACCGAAACAAGCCCAACCAGTAAAAATAACTAGCCAGCCAAAAAATGAAGCAATCTGATCAATTTTCTCCTTAATTCTGGCCAGACTAATCGTTGATCGCTTTAAAGACATTCCCCAAAACAAAAACCGTCCTTTAAACCAGGCGCCGCGGCCACCGTTATCTTGTTCATCTGTAAAAACTATTTTTTCTTTAGGCATATAAACCGCTCCGAAAAATTAACTTATAATCTGAAAAGACATGGCTAATAATAAAAAGACAGGCAATAAAAGCCAGCCCAGCCAAATAAGCAGCAAAATTAGAAGTAGAAATAATAAAATAAGGCCCCGGAAAATAATTTGCACCACCCGCATAAAGAAACTAATCAGGCGGCTGGCCATATCCCGCTGGCCATACATAGGCACGAATATATTCTTAACCCAAACACTTAAACCAAGAGATTTTTCTCTCCCTAACCAAAACAAACTGAGCGCCTTAGAAAAACGCCATAGCCCCAGGCTATACCACCAGACCGGAAAATATAAAATTTCTCCTAAAACTTGAAGGATAATTTGACCAGAATAAGTAAAAAAATTATGGTTAAACATTGAAAATAGGGCAAATAAAAAAATCTCTTTTTATGTTAATATCATAACATATTACTACTTTGATTGACAACTAATTTTTCTTATATTATCATAAGAATTAGCACTCTAGTATTAAGAGTGCTAATAAAATAAAGACCTTAATATAATTATAATATGTTTAACAAATTTACTGATAAATCGCAGGAAGCAATAATCAACTCGCAAATTATCGCCTCAACTTACGGCCAGCCTAATATTGAGGCTCTTCATATTCTACTCGCTCTTTTACAGCAGAATGAGAGCCTGATTAAGCCAATCTTGGAAAAAATGAAAGCTGACCCAGAAATAATTGAAGAATATACTATCCGAGAGATAAAAAAACTGCCGCGGATAAAAATAAATCCTAACAATGGACCGGTTCAAGCGGTATCGGGAACGGCCGAGACAGCTCTTATATTAGAAAGGGCCCAGAAAGAAGCGGACGGCATGAACGATGAATTTATTTCTACCGAACATATTCTATTATCCCTAATTGGCGTTCCTTCCCCGGCGCAAAACGTCCTTCTTAATTTCAAGGTGGAATATCAAAATGTCAAAAATATCTTAAAAGAATTACGCGGCAGCCAAACGATTAATGACCCTTTCCCGGAAAATAAATATAAGGTCTTAGAAAAATATACAACCAACCTGACTGAGCTAGCCCGCCAGGAAAAACTTGATCCCGTTGTCGGCCGCGATCAGGAAATACGCCGCATCATGCAAGTTCTCTTACGCCGCACTAAAAATAATCCCGTTTTAATCGGTGAGGCTGGTACCGGCAAAACCGCCATTGTTGAAGGCTTAGCGCAAAGAATAATCGCCGGTGATGTTCCGGAAAATTTAAAAAATAAAGAAATTGTTACCCTAGATTTAGGCGCTTTAGTAGCCGGCGCAAAATTCCGAGGCGAATTTGAAGACCGGCTTAAGGCGGTTTTAAAAGAAGTCAAAGCTCAAAACGGCCAAATCATTCTATTTATTGATGAGCTGCATACTTTAATCGGTGCGGGCGCTAGCGAAGGGTCAATGGACGCTTCTAACATGCTAAAACCGGCTCTAGCCCGCGGCGAACTCCGAACTATCGGCGCGACCACTACTAAAGAGTACCAAAAATATATAGAAAAAGACGCGGCCCTAGAAAGACGCTTCCAGCCAATAATGGTCAATGAACCAAGTGTTGACGATACTATCAGCATGCTCCGAGGCTTAAAAGAAAAATATGAAGTCCATCATGGCGTTCGTATTACTGACAATGCTTTAATCGCCGCCGCTAAATTATCTAACCGCTATATCAGCGATCGCTGCCTGCCAGACAAGGCAGTTGATTTAATTGATGAGGCGACTTCATCGCTGCGCATGGAGATTGATTCTATGCCTGATGAACTAGATCAATTGAAGAGACGAATAAACCAGTTAGAACTGAATAAGGCCGGGCTCCTAACCACCGAGAAAAAATCTTCCCGGCTACGGAGCCTAAATGCCGAATTAGCTAAATTAAAAGAAAAAGCCAACCAGCTAGAGCTACATTGGAATAACGAAAAAAATATTATCTCACAGATCCGCAGTTCTAAAAAAGAAATAGAGGATTTAAAAATAAAAGCGGAAATTGCCCAGCGCCAAGGCGTTGATTTAACCGAAGTGGCTAAAATAAAATACGGCCTAATTCCGGAATTAGAAAATAAAGTTAATAAGTCCCAGGAGGAACTAATGAAAATTCAAAAAAAGGGACAACGTATTCTTAAAGAAGAAGTAGATGAAGAAGATGTCGCTAAAGTAGTGGCCCGCTGGACTGGCATTCCCGTCAATCGCATGCTTCAAGACGAAATCAAAAAATTAAGTACCGCTGAGGATGATTTAAATCAAGAAGTAGTCGGCCAGAATGAAGCTATTAAAGCAATCGCTAGCGCTTTGAGGCGTAGTCGCGCTGGCATTAACGAAGAAAAAAAGCCAATTGGCTCCTTTCTATTTGTCGGACCAACTGGAGTCGGCAAAACTGAGCTAGCTAAAACTTTAGCGCGCTTCATGTTTGATGATGAAAAAGCTTTAATTCGCTTAGATATGAGCGAGTTCATGGAAAAGCACAGCGTTGCTAAGCTAATTGGCTCCCCTCCTGGCTATATCGGACATGATGACGGCGGCCAACTGACTGATAAAGTGCGGCGCCATCCCTATAGTGTAGTTCTATTTGATGAAATTGAGAAAGCCCATTCCGACATGTTCAATATGCTCTTACAAATTCTTGATGACGGCCGCCTCACTGACTCTAAAGGGCGGGTAGTTAATTTTAAGAATACTATTATTATCATGACCTCAAACTTAGGCAATGAAGTTATCAAACAATACTCTATCGGTTTTAATGATGCTACCACCGATGATCAAGAAACTAAATTCCGGGGCCAGGAAATGAAGGAAAAAATTGATAAAATACTTAAAAACCACTTTAAACTAGAATTCCTAAATCGCATTGACGAGATCGTTCTCTTTCAAAGCCTAACGCCAGCCGCTTTAGAAAAAATCGTTGATTTAGAACTACAAAAAGTAGAAAAGAGACTAGGCAATAAGAATATCGGCGTTAAGGTCAGCCCGAAAATAAAAAAGATGCTAGCGGAGAAAGGCTACGATATCACTTATGGAGCACGGCCTCTAAAGCGCATAATCCAAACTATGATTTTAGACGAATTAGCGATGGAAATCATTGAGGGTAAAATCAAAGAGGGCGACAAAGTCAAAATAGATTTAAGCGAGAAGGAAGCGGTGGTTCTAAAAGTTAACTAAGAATTGAAACTAATCCCAATATAAAAAAGTCCAAGGAGTTGGACTTTTTTATATTTTAACCAGCTATTTGTCCGAAAAGTAAAATTATATTATAATAAAGGCATGAAAAATCTAAAAAAATATCCTTATCTAAACATCGCTATCCTGGCCTTATTTTTTTTATGGGCGCCAGAGGCCGGCCGCGCTCAACTAACTATTGATCCCAGCTTTAATCCGCATCGCATTATTGAAGATGCTGAATTACTCAATTATGGATCAATGAACTTAGCTGATATACAAAATTTTCTGAATAGTAAAAATAGCTTTTTAGCTAACTATACCGCCCTTAACACCCATGGCAACCTAAAATCGGCGGCGGAGATAATCTATGACGCTACTCACAATAATTATGACTGCGACGGCGTTACTTTAAGCGATCAACCGACGGAAGCAGAAAAATCCGCCAAATGCCGGCATATTACCACCGTCAATCCTAAATTTCTCCTAGTTCTACTCCAAAAAGAAGCGAGCCTAGTTGAAGATTCTTCCCCATCGCAAGGCCGTTTAGACTGGGCGACTGGCTATGGCTGCCCCGATGGCTGGGTCTGCAATCCTTACTACAAAGGTTTTGGCAAGCAGGTCAACAGCGCCGCCTTGCAATTCCTGGCCTATATGAACGAACCGAATCGTTATAATTATAAGGTAGGCCAAACTTATGCCATTAGCAACACCGTTGATCCTTATTTAACTCCCGATACCAAAACTATAATGGTTACCCCTCAGAACCAAGCTACAGCAGCCTTATATAACTATACCCCTCATGTCTTCAACGGAAATTATAATGTTTATAAACTCTGGAACCGCTACTTCCCTAAAGTTTCCCGCCTCTACCCGAATAGTTCCATCATAAAAGCTGACGGCGATGCCAAGGTTTGGCTGATTGAAAATGGAAAAAAACGTCCTTTTGCTAACTGGTCAGCTTTTATTTCTCGTTTCCGCCCCGAACAGATTGTTGTAGTAACTGCTGCTGATTTAGATAACTACCCCATCGGAGAAGAAATCAAATTCGCCAACTATTCTTTAGTCCAGACATCTGACAAGAAAAATATCTATCTTTTAGTAGATAAAGAAAAAAGACCTTTCGCGAGTTTAGCGGTCTTTAAAAAATTCGGCTTCAACCCCGAAGAGCTAGAGATAGCCTCTTCCACCGATTTAGCCAGCTATCAAATAGGCAAAACCATTACCGCGACATCTACCTATGTTACCGGTGCCCTGCTCCAGGATAGTAAAACTAATGAAATATTCTATGTTGAGAACGGTTCCCGCGCCTTGGTTGATAAATCTATAGTAGCCATAAAATTCCCCAACAAAAAAATCACGAAAAAGACGACCAAAGAACTCAGTAAATACGCTACTAGCAGCCCGATCCTACTTGACGAAGGCTCTTTAGTAAAAACAAGCACCTTCCCGACCATATATCTAATATCCGGAGGCAAAAAGAGACCATTCGTAGATGACGTAGCTTTCAGTAAGCTCGGCTATGATGCTAAAAATATTTTAACGCTTTCTTCACAATTCTTGTATAATTACGAAATGGGCGATACCATCCAATAATAAATAAAAATAAAAGGCTTTACCCTAATGTAAAGCCTTTTTGTTTATAATAATTAACAAATTTTGTCAACTTCCCCCTCAACAAAAAACATACTATACTAAAAAGGCTTTAGTTAAGACCAAATGGTCAAAATCATAAATTTATGGCGCTAATAAGTATATCTCTTTTGCCCCACTCCCCCCTGCTAGTTCCGGAAATCGGCCGGGCTAATTATGATTTTTTGGCTAAGACAACTACGGCTTATGAACAAATAGGGGAAAAATTGAAGTCTAGCGGGGTTGATACAATAATTATAATCAGCCCACACGGACTAACACAAGATGAATCTTTTACTATAAATATCGCCCCCGAAATGGCTATTGATTTCAAGGACTTCGGCTTTATACCACCTAAGACAATTTTAAGCGGTGATGCTTATTTGGCCGATCAAATAAAGACTGCTTTAAAACCAGAATTTTCTTTACAGCTAATTTCCGAAAATACCCTGGACCATGGCAGCGCTATTCCCTTATATCTCCTAAAAAAATATTTGCCTAACGCAAAAATTTTAATTGTTTTGCCGGCTAATGAGTTAAGCCTGGAACAGCAGTTTGATTTCGGACGGAAACTAGAAGAGGTGATTATTAGAAGCGACAAAAATATTGCCCTAATCGCCTCGGGCGATTTATCGCATCGCCTTAAGAAAAAATCGCCGGGTGGATATTCTCCAAAAGGCGCTAAGTTTGATAATAAACTAATAGAATATTTAAGCGACGCGACGACAGCCAGTGAGAATATTATTAAGATGGACGCTAAGCTTATTAAAGACGCGGGCGAATGCGGTTTGAAGCCGATTGTAATCGCTCTAGGAGTTTTAAATAACAGCGATTGGCAGCCAGAAATTCTCGCCTATCAAACTGATTTTGGCATCGGCTATCTAAGTTTAGATTTTAATCTAAAGACCGACGGCCAAAAAGCCGAGCCGACTATATAGCTGAAATAATAATTTGTATGGACTCCTTATTAGATATCTTAAAAACTAAAAAAACTATTAAGCCACCGGCCTATCCTTGGCAGGATTTGGCCCTACGAATAATTAAAGAACTCGCCATACCAAGCTTTAAACGCAGCGCCGTATTTAAAGTTTGCAAGGAAAAACCGTCCCATCAAATAGAGCTGGCTCTCAATGATACAAAAGAGCTATGCAAAGACGGACTGCGCTGGAAATATTTTTTCAAAATAATTGACCAAAAATAATTTATGCCCAAGCAACTAAAAATAATAACTCATCCTAACCCCATCCTCCGGAAACAATCAACGCCTCTTGACCCTGAAGAGATAGCCAAAGCTGATTTCCAGACTCTCCTGGCTGATATGGAGGAGACCATGATTAAAAAGGATGGCGCCGGCCTAGCCGCGCCGCAAATCGGTAAAAATATTAGAACCATCGTCGTTCATCATGAAGGCCAGAATATTTTTTTAATTAACCCTCAAATTACTAAGCGTTCTTGGGCGCGGGAGATAGAAGAGGAAGGATGCCTATCGGTTCTAAATGAAAAGGGGGAAATTATCTATGCCCCGGTAGAGCGCTATAAAAAAATAAACTGCATTTATTTTGATAAAAAAGGCGATAAAAAAAAGATAAGCGCCGAAAAAATGCTCGCCCGAGTTATTCAGCATGAAATAGATCATTTAGACGGCATCCTATTTATTGATAAGATAGTGCCCGGCGGGAAATTAATGGTTAAATAAATGAATCAGCCAGCAAATAATAAGACTAATGGAAATAAAACGCGCCTAATTTTTATGGGGACGCCAGATTTTGCCGTACCCGGGCTACAAGCGCTTTTAAATGAACCTAACTTTGATATCGTTGGCGTCTTCACCCAGACCGATAAGCCAGTCGGACGTAAACAGCTATTAACTCCTCCCCCGATTAAAACTTTATCGCTAGCTAATAAAATAAGATTATTTCAGCCTCTTAAAATAAAAGACGAAACAGAAACTATTAAAGAATTAAAACCAGATTTAATCGTAGTGACGGCTTACGGCAAAATAATCCCCCAAGCAATTTTAGATATACCGACTTATGGCTGCCTTAATGTCCACGCTTCCCTCCTACCAAAATACCGGGGAGCAGCTTGTTTAAACGCACCGATTTTAAATGGCGATACAGAAACCGGGGTAACTATTATGAAGATGGAGGCCGGTCTTGACACTGGCCCTATTTTACGGCAATCTAAAATAAGCTTAAACGGCCGAGAGACTTTATCAGAAATCCATGACCGCCTATCACAGTTAGGAGCAGAAATACTAATACCGACTATACAGGATTTTCTAAATGGAAAAATAAAACCAGTAGCGCAAGACGACTCTCAAGCTAGTTATATAAAAACCCTGAAAAAAGAAGACGGGCGCATTGACTGGGCAAAATCCGCCCTAGAAATTGAAAGGCTAATCCGGGCTTATACCCCTTGGCCAGGCGCTCATTCCCTTTTAAATGGTAAAATGGTAAAAATATTAACAGTTGATAATAATATTGTAGCGATTAACAAGCATAAAATAGGACAAACTTTCCTGCATGATAATAAGTTATCTATCCAGTGTGGACAAGATTCTTTGCTTATATTAAAATTACAAACTGAAGGAGGTAGGCCGCTTGATGTCAAAACTTTTTTAAATGGTAATTCTGATTTCGTCGGCTCTATCCTAAATTAAATAATGATTATTAAATAATGGTCCCTTCGTCTAACGGTTAGGACGCCAGGTTCTCATCCTGGTAACAGGGGTTCGATTCCCCTAGGGACTACTAATTAAAAAGATCCGATGAATATCGGGTCTTTTTAATTAATAATTCGCAACTAGGGGAATCGAACAGGCGGCGAGCGAGCTATAAGGATGAGCGAAGCGAATCCGAATAAGCGAGCGACGATAAACGCGAGCTGGCGAGCGTTTAGCGGGCCCGTCAGGGACAACGAGCAACGCCGTTAAGGCGTTGCGAGGCGAAATTCCCCTAGGGACTACATATAATAAAAGACGCATACTATGCGTCTTTTATTATATGCCGAACAAGCCAAAGGACTCGCCAGCGAATTAAGGCAAAATTATATTATTCACCTTTACTTAATCTTCTAATCTCTTCCTTTAATTCAACCATTTTAATTTCCCTATTTATCATAATACTATTCATTTTCTCTAGTTCTTTCAACTTTTGCTCCAATTCCGCCGTACGCTCCGCAATAATTTTTTCTTGATTAGTTCTCAGCTCTTCTAATTTAGAGGTTCTCTCTTTTACCTTGCTCTCTAAATCTAAATTAATATTTTTTAACTCATTTGTCTTATCCGCTACCTGCTTTTCCAAATCCTGATTATATTGCTGCAACTTAGTTCTAGATTCTTTCAGTTCATTACTCATCTCATTAAAGGAATTAGCTAAATCGCCAATTTCATCGCGAGATTTAACATTAATTTTAGAACTAAAATCTAGATTAGCAACGGATTTAACTCCCTCGGTAACTTTTAAAATAGGCCTGACGACTACTAACTCAAAAATAATAGTCAAGACAATAATTGATAGTATAAATATTACGAGATAATAAGACACTTCTTGAGTTTGATGCTCCTCAATCTTATTATTAACACTATCTAAATCAAAATCAATCTGGATAGTCCCAACTATTTTCCCGGAAATATGAATAGGGGTTATAGCTACTAAAACCTCAGAATTATTTATTTTTTCCAGCCGACTAATAAAAATATCTTTAGAAAAAGACTCCCAATTACCGGGTCCGGCGTTTTTATTAATTAAGCTTTGCTGATTAGAAACATAGACGACAAGTTTTTCCGCCTGAGGAATATTAATGCTGACATTAATAATGTCTGAATCAAGCCACATGTTCTTTTGAATAACCGCCAAGAGCCCGCTCTGATCTTTGATTTCTTCTTCGCCCATTATACTAGACTCCATAGAGTAAGCGGTAGCCCTAGCCCTTTCCACAAAAAGCGGCAACAAAATCTTTTTCTGATCAGACAGGCTTCTCCATAACAAAAAAACGAACAAAATTAACGAACATAAGATAATAATACTGACTATTTTTACGGTTAATTTCCTAAACATACAACCTAAAGCTTAATCCATTTATTTTTAATATTTTCTAAAAGCCCTTCCCGCTTCAGATCCCTCAAAATCGTATTAACTTCTTCAATCAGAGCCGTATTGTCTAGCTTAGAGGCCAAGCCATAGTATTCTTGGGTAAATGGTTCGCCCACTATTTTAAGAGTGGGGTTATCTTTTACCGAACTAATTGCCTGAATATAGTCAACGATAACGGCTTCAGTCTTCCCTTCTTTTAAATCAGAAATAATTCCTCCTGATAAATCCGAGTTATCCCAAGAGGCATAGGTAATAATTAAATCTTGAGCTGTTAATTTTATAGCCTCATCATAACTAGTAGTATCTTTTTGAGCGCCAATCTTTTTATTAGTTAAATCAGCCAACCGGGAAATCCCCGAATTATCAGTTTTGACAATAACCACCTGCCCGCCATTAAAATAGGGGGCGCTAAAAAGCATTTCTTTTGATCGGGGGGCAGTAATAGTAATACTAGAAATAGCCAAATCAATTTCGCCATTTTTAGTAGCAGCTAAAAGCTCGTCCCAGCTATATGATTTTATATCTACTTCTAGTCCTAAGCGGCGGGCGATTTCCTTAATAATATCAATGTCAATGCCGACAGGATTTTTATTTTCATCAAAAAATTCCATTACCCCATAAGAAAAATCCACTCCGACAACCAATTTCCCTGATTGTTTAATTTTGTCTAAGAATGGATCAACGGCCGCTCCTTTATTATTTTTCTCAAAATAAAAGAAGCCAAAAACAGCTCCTAAAATAATGAGTAAAATAACAAAAATAGTTATTTTTTTCATATTAGTTCTAATAAATTAGCCCTCTGAATTTGCTACTATTATAACATAATCTTTATAAATTGGGTATAAAAAAGCTAACCGGGGTGAGGTTAGCTGTCAAACTTGGCAACAAGGCAGGATCTTGATGCTTAACGTGATTAAGATACGACACAAGACATAACAACAACCCATTCTGCGGCTTCTGCTGGGATGGATGTAACCTTAAGAAACCCTAAGTCACGATATGAATACCCTATAAAATCGCACATGGACTCCAGCCAGTTAGTCCAAGAGGCAACGGAATCTTCATAGGCGAGTATAGCTACCGGCTTTTTGTACTTAGGCATTTCCCTGTTTAGGTTTATGATTGCTAACAACTTTGCGATAGAATCAGCATTAGCATCAAAGGGCATTATAAAGCCGTTTGCCGACAATAAGTTTCCATCTCTTAAGCCTAACTGCATTTCAGCCCCAAAATGTAACCCCGACTGGCAATCAACAACGTCAGTTACATGAGAACCAACGCTCTGACCTAATATGGATATCCCTATTACCTGCCCGCCCGTCTCCTTGACGCCATTAGCTATGGAAATTAAGCCTGAATTGTCGTCGCCATCAATAAGCAATGCACAGCCATATCCTGATATCAGCCGACCAACCTCATAACCCATTTTATTCTCGCGCATATTAGCGCCGCTTAATACTGCAATTGTCTTTTTCATAGACAATCTCCTTTTCTTGTGAACGATATTATTAGTTAAATAAACCTTTTAAATGAACTTTTAGTTTTCAATACATAGTAATATATTTTTATATATTTGTCAATAATAACAAAAAGAACCAATAAAATAGGCTCTTTTTTAAATCTCTAAAAAATAAAAACTAATTTCCCTTTAGGGCCAAGGCTTATCATCAATATAAATACGCTTCAGAACCGCATTGCCATTACTATCCAGAAACACCTGAGCGGCGGCTGTTTTATCAGGAAAGTTAAAATTCTGCCCGCTACCCTCAGGAATAAAATATTGCTCAATGCCATAAATAACTCTAAGTTGCCTATTATTAAACTCCTCATCCATTAAATCATCGTTACTGGGCGACACCCCGCCGCTGGCTATTTTTCCTTTAATAAATATTTCTTTTTCCGACGGCTTCTCTTTCTGAACCCTAGAAACAGTGGCATATTTATTGCCTTGTCTCAAAACGACATAAATCGTATCGCCATTAGCAAGATTCTGTCTGTTCGCGTAATAGGAGCTGAGACTAGAAATATCATAACTAAAAGTAACATAATCGCCCCTTAGCCAATCCCTAGGATCAACCGGGACAATCCGCAATAAAACATCATTGCCTTCAGATAAGATAGATACTTTAAAAACGACAATAATTAATATTACTAATACCTGCGAGGCAACCGCTAGCCAAAATTTAATCTGTTTATCAGACATACTTTTGAATATTTAGGACTGCTTTATTTTAATATTAGCAATCATATATTTTCTCCCCTTTTCCATAAACCAACCGACTAAAAAGAATAAGATGCCGGCAGTAATAAAGAACAAGCTCTTATCAAGGAAGGTAAAAAACCAATCAAAATATTTTACAATAATAAATAAGGATAGGAACACAACCCCTAAATTAATCATCCAGCTCTCGCGCCGGAAATAACCTAAAAGAATAATCCCTAATAGTTCAAAAAATAAAATTAAGTTCAAAACTAAAGCCCAGAGCATGCCAGTCGCTGATAATTCTCGGCTGCCATAATAATAGCTATTGGTCTGAATAAACATGGCTTGTTCGGGGAGAATGGCAATTACGCTAAATAGGCCGGCTAACATTATAAGAGCAATAATCTCATAAGAGGATAATAACCTCTTGAAAGCGCCGTATATGAGAGTAGCGGCTAAGGCAGTTAGGAAAACTAGCAGCGACATAGCCACCTCCATAGAGCCAAATAAAGATCCGCCACGAGTCATTTCTCCCAAGAAACTAATCCCTGGTTTAGTAGACAGTATAAATAAAGTAACGGTAATTGAGACTAAGCCAATAACTATATAGACTAAAGAAAATCTCTGGTACTTTCGTTCTTTTTCATGAAGGCGGCCGAGGCCGTAAAAAAGCAGCGCGATTAGAGACAGCCCCACAAAAATAGCCGAAGCGCTTTCATCGCTGACCTTAGACCATTCCGCGACCTGCCATAAAACAGCTTGGACGGTCCACCAGATCGTTAAGCCAATCAGACTTAGAGGCAGAAGCAAAAGCATTTTTAAATAATAGGCTAAGACTAAACCTAAAAAAGCTACTATAAAAAAGATGGTCTGCCAGGATAAAAGATTACCGAAGTTCCGGCTAAGAGAAAGGGCCGTTACCCAAAGAAAAAAGAGAGCCAAGAGAATAAATAGCTGACTCAATATATCTTCAGCCGAAAAAGACAACTGCTTCGGGTCGCTCTTGGCATAAGGGTTCATCTGCTTATGCCTACGCTTAACGAAGAAGACAATTAGACTAATAATTATGATGGGCCAAAAAATAAAACCGAGAATATCAAAAAATATATCCATATTAGTAGAATTCCTTAAGACCTGGCTTTATTTTTTTTCTAATCATTAAGCCAGTAACAAAAGTTATAATAGTCGCGATAATAAGCAAAATTGATGAAGTCAAGAAAAAACTGTTCATCCGGAAAGAATTAAAAATAAGCACGGGATGCCCGATAATAGCGACCACGCCAGCTAATAGCGCTAAGTAAAATAAACTATAAGATTCCGAAACAAAAGCCATGGCTAAGGCTCCTAACATCCATAAAATAAAACCATCCGGCCAATTGGCTCGGATATTAAACATCTGGGCGACTAAAAATATGCCCGCCCCATAAATTATGGCTCCTAAAAAAATAAGAGCCTGTCCGGTTTTAACTAATTTATATTTTTCTTTTACTTGCCAGCCCGCGGCATAAGCGACAAGCATTAAAGTAATAATAATAATCAGCTTTAAAGTATTAGACATGCCGCGCCAGTTAGCCGCTAGAAACGAAAAAATGCCCGCCCCGATTAGAATAGCTCCTATCACTAAAATTATCCTGATGGTTTTTTTGGATTGTCCTTCCTTATCGTGCTCTTCTTTTAAAAAATAAAAATTTTCCTGGATAGCGTCAACTGTCAGCCCCTGCGCCATCAGCTCCTTATACAAATCCTCCTGAGTTTTTCCTTGCGATAAAGAAGTTTTTATATATTCAATAATTTTTTGGTCAGCCATATTATTATGATTAGCTAATAGCAATTAGCTTATTATAAGTATAACACCAGGCTAAAAAATAGACAAAATTAGCTCAACTATAAAACCAGCTAAACCCCTAAAATAAAAAAGCTCGCTTGAATATATCAGTAAAGATATGCAGCGAGCTTATAAACAAAATATTTCCATGGTTCTGTGCCTTATTAATTAATAAATTAATTCTACTTCATCGCCAGCATCATAAAATAGAAGAAATATTGACGACGGGTGCTTAACCAAATATTGTCTCCAGTAATTAGCTAGGGATGTTTTCCCTAACCTTTCAAACAGAAGCGCTACTTGGTTAATGTTGACCGCAAAGCCCGAGTCCAACAAGTCTTTACGATCACATTTAATCAGCTCTGAGTTAGTCGCGACGACAAACTCTTGGCCGATTAAAGCCTCTAAAACCTCTTGGGGATGGTCAAGGCTAGCCTTCCCGGGCGGAGATTTAACTCTAATCTGCAGTTCCATGATTATTCCTCCTTTCAAAGAACAGAATTTAAAAATTAGTGAACTTATTTTGATTCTAACAAATCCCGCCCCAATTATCAATATTAGCTATTAAGAGGAAAAGGCTTGTCAAAATCAAAATCTTTTGTTATTATCAATTTTGTAATAAAATTGGCCTACTAAAGCCATTTTTATTAGGAGCGCCTATAGCTCAGTTGGTAGAGCAACAGCCTTTTAAGCTGATGGTCGCTGGTTCGAATCCAGCTGGGCGCACACAAAGACATGGCCGCTACTTGGCGGCCATTTGCCGACTTAGCTCAGCTGGTAGAGCAGCTGTCTTGTAAACAGCAGGTCGTCGGTCCGAACCCGACAGTCGGCTCACTATCCTTATTGACAATCTAAAAGCCGCTTAAGCGGCTTTTTTTGTTGCTATTAGTGTGTACAAACTGAGCAAAAACTGCGGGTAAATAACGCTTGAAAAATAAGCTTTCTTAAGTTAAGATAATAAAACGATAAAGATCTCATAAATAGAAATATATGGTTAATAACGACCAGAACCTAATCGCCAAAGTTCCGCCCCACAGTCTAGAGGCTGAGGAGTCCCTGCTAGGCTCTCTTTTAATTGATAAGGACGCGATTATTAAAGTAGCGGATACGGTCATGCCGCAGGACTTTTATAAAGATAGCCATAAAATAATATACGAAATAATTAAAGAACTTTACGGCAATCAAGAGCCGATTGATATTATTACTCTAGCCAATCGCCTAGAAGAAAAAAAGCAATTAGCAACAGTAGGCGGCCGCTCTTATTTAGCCCAACTATCCAATACGGTCGCTACTTCCGGTAATGTTGTTAATTATGCCAATATCATCCAGCGCAAGGCGACTCTCCGCCGCTTACAACAGGCAGCCGCGGAAATCTCAACTATGAGTTTTGACGAGGGCCGGGAGATTGATGAAATCTTGGACGAAACCGAAAAAAAAGTTTTTGGCGTTTCCCGTAAATATTTAAAAAATGCTTTCTTGCCGATTGATAATCTTTTAACCGCTGCTTTTGATCGCATTGATGACCTCCACAAATATAGCGGCAAACTCCGCGGCCTATCAACCGGCTTCCCTGACCTGGATAACCTGCTCGCCGGTCTGCAAAAATCCGACTTAATTATTTTAGCCGCTCGTCCTTCGGTCGGAAAAACTTCCTTCGCGCTTGATATCGCCAGGCAAGCGGCTATTAAGAGCAAAGAGGGGGTTGGTATTTTCTCTCTGGAAATGAGCAAGGAACAGCTGGTTGATCGTATGTTATGCTCTCAGGCTAATGTCAGCTTATGGAAAATGCGCACCGGTAATTTATCCGATAAAGAGGAGGATAATGATTTTGCCCGCATCGGCGAAGCGATGGGAAAGCTCGCCGAAGCGCCTATTTATATTGATGACTCTGGGACGCTTTCTATTATGGAAATCCGCGCCAAGGCCAGACGTTTACAAATGGAAAAAGGCTTAGGCTTAATTGTTATTGACTATTTGCAGTTAATGGAGGGCCGAGGCAAATACGGCGATAACCGCGTTCAAGAAATTGCGGAAATCAGCCGCGGCCTAAAATCAATCGCCCGTGAACTCAATATTCCAATCTTAGCTTTAGCCCAGTTGTCCCGCGCCGTTGAATTAACTCACCCAGCTATTCCTAAGCTCTCCCATTTACGCGACTCCGGATCTATTGAACAGGACGCTGATATCGTTATGTTTATTTACCGTAAGGCCGCCGACCGCGGTTATAATCCCAATGATCTGCCTATGGATGAAAGACATCTCGCCGAAATCCATATTGCCAAACATAGAAACGGCCCGACCGGAAAAGTAGATTTATTTTTTGACGAAAATACGGTAAGCTTTAAGAGTATTAGCAAGCGTTCCGGCGAATCAGCTCCCGTGGAATTTTAATCACGAGAAATTTTTATCTAAACTAACTAACAAATAAGCTAAAATAATTATGTTCAGCAAACTTAAACAATTTAAAGATCTACGCGACCAGGCGAAAGTAATGCAAAGCGCTTTAGCCCAGGAAACTGTGACGGAAGAAAGAAATGGCGTTAAACTTGTCTTAAACGGCAACATGGAAATAATTGAACTTAAACTCAGCGATACTTTAAATAAAAACTCCCAAGAAGAAACCTTAAAAACTTGTTTTAATGAAGCCCTAAAACGCGCCCAAAGATTAATGGCTAAAAAATTACAGGACATGGGCGGCCTGCCGGGCATGAACTAATGAAATACCCAGCCGCTATCCAAAACTTAATTACTAGGCTGTCTGAATTACCTAGCGTCGGGCCGAAAACAGCGGAACGCTACGCTTTTTATTTATTAAGACAGAGCCAAGAAAAACTCCAAGGGCTGTCTAACGCGATTAGCGAATTGAAGGATAAAACCACCACTTGCCAAACTTGTTTAACTATTTCCGAAAACAACCCCTGTTCTCTTTGTTCTGATGAAAAAAGAGATAAAGAAATTCTTTGCGTAGTTGAAAATAGCCAAGACTTAGCTGCTATTGAATCCACCCGGCAATATAACGGCCACTACTTTGTTCTGGGTGGACTCATTAATACTATTAATGACGTTAAACCTGATGATTTAAATATTGCCCGCTTAGTTAAAAGAATAAAATCCGATTCGGTTAAGGAAATAATCTTGGCGCTCAACTTTACCTTAGAGGGGGAAACTACTTCCCTATACCTGACTAAGCTTCTGCGCGACCATATTAAAATCAGCCGCCTGGCCAAAGGACTGCCAGCGGGCTCTGATTTAGAATATGCTGACGAACTGACTTTAGGCAGCGCTCTAAAAAATCGCAACGAAATAAACAAGAATTAAACAATCAAAAAATCCGTCCTCTCGGGACGGATTTTTATTTTATCGTAAATACTCAAAATTAAGCGATACTGACAACTTTAACCGCCGTGTACTTCTGGCGATGACCAACGGTTTTCTTGTATCTAGTCTTATTCTTATATTTAACAACCGTTACCTTAGGGCCTTTAGCAGTTTCTAAAACTTCAACCGCTACCTTTTCTCCTAAAGATGGCTGACCTACTTCTAATTTATCGCCATCAGCGATAAGTAGAGTATCTAAATTTATTTTCTGACCTTTTTCAGCTTCCAGTTTCTCAATTTTAATAGTTTCTCCTTCTTGAACTTTATACTGTTTGCCGCCGGTCTTGATTACTGCAATTTTTGACATATTAGCTAATTTTTTTAATAAAAAATCAGACGTGACTCTGAACTAAGTTAATAATAGCAGATATTTGAAAAATGTCAACAAATGGGTTATAGTTATCTCAGCCAAGCAAATTAATAGACTTTACTAATATGCCAAAATTCATTATTAACGGCCAAAAAGAACTAAAGGGGGAAATCATCACTGGGGGCGCTAAAAACAACGCCCAGATAATGCTGCCTGTCGCCCTGCTATCAACGGAGACTATTAAACTCCATAATGTCCCTAGAATAGACGGAGTTGAGAAGTCTTTAGAATTATTAGCTGATCTGGGCGCTCAAATTGAAGATAAGGGAGAAACTATCGCTATAAATTCTAGCCAAATATCAAAGACTATTCTAGATAAAAAAATTGCCGACAAATTCCGAACCTCTATCATGTTCGTCGGCCCTCTTTTAGCCCGTTTTGGCCAAGTTAGCTTCCCCCACCCGGGCGGTTGTGTAATCGGCGCAGCCGGACGACCTATTGATCTCTTCCTGGAAGGATTTACGGCGCTAGGCGCTCAAGTAGCGGTAAAAAATAATTACTACGAAATTAAAGCCAAACAACTAACCGGCTGCAACTTTTTCTTTACTACCGCTACGGTTACTGGTACCCAAAGTTTAATGATGACGGCCTGCCTAGCTAAGGGCCAAACTATTTTAAAAAATTGCGCCATGGAACCAGAAATAGAGGCTCTAGCCGAGTATCTTAATGCCCAGGGAGCAAAAATAATCGGCGCCGGAACCCCAACCATAACTATAGACGGCGTAGTTAAGTTAAGCGCTGGTGATTGCCAAATTATTCCTGATCGCATAGAGGCTGGGTCATTCGCCTTAATGGCCGCCGCGACTAATTCCGAAATTACCATTAAAAATTGCTGCCCCGAACACCTTCTTAACCTGCTAACCATCTTTAACAAGATAGGCGTTAATTATGAAACAGGTTCTGATTGGATAAAAATGAAAAAATCATCCACCATCAAGGCCTATGATTTAAAAACTCATGAATACCCTGGATTTTCAACCGACCTCCAGTCTCCCTATGTAGTCTTAATGACTCAGGCGACTGGCAATTCTTTAATTCAGGAAACTATTTACGACCGGCGCTTAATCTGGACTGACATGCTATCCCAAATGGGGGCAAATATAATTGCCTGCGACCCGCACCGTGTTGTTGTTAATGGCCCGACAAAACTATACGGCAAAAAACTCATTAGCCCTGACATAAGGGCCGGTATCGCTCTAGTTATTGCCGCTCTAGTAGCCGAAGGACGGACGGAAATAGATAATATTTATCAAATTGATCGCGGCTATGAACGTTTAGACGAGCGGCTTCGCTTATTAGGCGCCGATATTACCCGTGAGGAATAACTATGTCTAAAAAAATCCGCGATTACATCTTTATCTTATTTATTATATTTTTTGTGGCCGGCACAGGCCTAGTTTCTTTATACGCCTCAGGCTATAAAATAAGTTTTGGCTGGCCGCCTAAGCTCAACCGTCTTTTAATAAAAACCGGCATGATTGCCGTTGACTCCAGCCCTAGCGGAGCAACAGTCTATTTAAATGACGAGCCGCAAGCTAACTTTTCTTTAAATCCCTGGCAAAAAGAATATCTGAAAACCGCCGCTAAAGTTAAAAATGTTTTGCCCGGTGAATATACCCTAGGTTTAGAGCGCGATGGTTATTGGCCTCTGTATAAAAAAATTAGCGTCTATCCTGGCCAGACAACCTTTATAGAAGATATTAATCTCTTCCGTAACGATCTGCCGCTTTTAGTGTCAGCTTCCCCGCTGGGAAAATTGGAACTTAATTCTAACTACAAGTACCTCTTTATTTCCAGCACCAAAAAAATAATTACTCTTAAAACCGGCCAAGAGAAAATTATGTCCGGAGACAATTTTGATTCTGGGCGATGGCTAAAGGACAAGCAGCTGTTATTTACTAGCGGGCAAATTTTTAGCCCTGACAATAATGATGATCTTGATTATCGGTCGCTTATCGGCACTGGCGCTAGCGATTGGCGCTATGATGAAGATAATGATCGTTTATATTATAAAAGCCGCGATACTATCAGCTACCTAGAAACCACCAATAAAACTAGCCAAATAGCTATCAGTGGCGGCGATTATTTAGCCTATGAACCGCGCGGAGAAGAATTGTTTATTGTCTTAAATAATGCTAATAAAACCATCTTAAGACATTACTCCCTAAAAGAACAAAAAATAATCCAAGAGATTAATCTGCCATCAGTCGGCCAATACCGCTTCGCCTCTGATAATCAAAAATATCTGTCGCTATACGACAGCCAGAACCAAACCCTGTATCTTATTAATCCCGATGATTTGACTAGCGGTCTAAAAACCATAAAAAATATTGTTAGCTGGCAATGGCTAGACGCGGAAACTTTAATCTACCATAACAATTGGGAAATATACCTCTTTGATCTCCGCCAAAAAGACGCCGGACTCTTAACTAGAGTCGGCGAAGAAATCAGCCAGATAATCTGGAATAAAGACAGCAACTATCTCATCTTCTCTACTGCTAACAGCTTAAACGCTTTAGATTTAAAAATCGGCACTATTACTAAAATCTTAAAAACCGAACAAATATCTTCCCTGGCTCTGGACGATAAAAATGATATTCTTTATTTCTGGGCCAAAATCGGCCAGCTAGAGGGGGCTTATAGTCTGCGCCTAAAATAATTAGTCATTAAGCCAATTCCTAAAATAATAAAAACAAAAATATCCGGGTAACCGGATATTTTTTAAACTTAACTATAAATCTGATAAGGACAGTTTATTTTTGGCTTAACTCATTAATCAAGCCCTGTAAATCGCGGCCAATTTCTTCATCTTTTAAGCCGACTTTTAAAGTAGCTTTGATAAAATTAAACTTATTGCCTGTATCAAGCCATTGTCCGCTTAACTTCTTGCCATAAATAGGCTGGCCGCTCTCCAAAATCTTTTCAAAAGCATCGGCTAGTCTAATCTCGCCTGATTTGCCGGAGTCCATCTGGCCTAAAACCATAAATACGTTAGGCGTAATTACATAAATACCAACCGCAACTAAATTAGAGGGAGCCTTGTTAACCGGCGGCTTCTCAATAATTTTTTTTATTTCGTAAACCCCATCGCCTAAATCAACGCCTTCAATCACGCCGAACTTACTAACCTCTTCTTTATCCACTTCAGCCAAGCCGATTACCGGCTGGCCATATTTAGCAAAAGTTTCCATCACTTGGCGCGAAATATCAGAATCATACAGGGTGTCGCCAAAAACGACTAGAACAGATTCATCATCGTCAACTAAATGGGAAGCGCAATTAACGGCATGGCCGTCACCTAAAGGAATCGGCTGTCTGACATAGGAGAAACTAGCCAGATTTTCCACCTCTTTTACTTTCTTAACTAAATCCAGTTTATTTTTTTCTACTAGCGTTTTTTCTAGCTCAAAAGAATAATCAAAATGATCTTCAATCGCACGCTTACCGCGGCCAGTAACGAAAATTACTTCCTCAATTCCGGCTCGCACCACTTCTTCTACTAAATATTGGATGACTGGTTTATCAACAATCATCAGCATTTCTTTAGGCTGAGCCTTAGTTGCCGGTAAAAATCTAGTACCAAATCCAGCGACCGGAAAAATCGCCTTCTTAATTTTTTTCATAAAAAATATTATTTAAAAATATCTACTTATTAACTTTGAACCGATTAGACACGGAGCGCCTAAACCCCCACTTCGCAAAATATTTCAGCCAGGAGTAAATGTGCTGTCTAGCCAGATGGTCAAGAAATACGGCCAGATACCAAGGATATTTAGCGCTCCCGCGCTGATGATCATGAATAACAACCGCCTCCGGATTATAAACCACTTTTAAATCTTTTGTCCAGAACTCCCGCGCTAAGTCAGTATCTTCAAAATACATAAAATAACGTTCGTCAAACTGCGGTTCAAAAACTAAGCCGCTCGCCAAAACTATCTTCTTCTTAAACATCAGGCATGACCCCATCAGCCAATCTACCTCGGCGATTGAGTTATGATCAAAATCAACCATAGTAAAACTATCGCGCGCCTCCTTAAAATAATCGCCTAAAAAAGTCCGGCGTAAAATAGGCATAAAAAAGTGAGGAAAACGGGCGCAGGATAATTGCAGAGTGTTATCGGGATAAAATAATTTAGGGCCGACTAAGCCAACCTGGGAATTGTTTTTTAAATACTGGCAAAGCTTCGGTATTGCCCCGTTTTTTATGATAGTATCGGGGTTAAGAATCAAAATATACTCTCCGCGCGCCTCTTTAAGGCCAAGATTATTACCGCCGCCCATGCCTAAATTTTTAGAATTTATAATCAAACGGACGCTAGGGTAAAGCCGATCAAAATCAGCCAGTTCGCTGACATCTGACCTATCATTAACATCAACGACGATAATTTCATATTTCAATTGGCTAAACTCCGCCCGCTCCAAAGAATCTAGGCAATTTAATAGCTTAGAACGACTATGATAATTAAGAATAATAATTGATAAATCCATAGCAAAAACTAAATAATTCTTTTTATTACTTGCCAATAAAAATTAAGCAAGGGATTGGCTAAATATTTCAAAACTGGATTAGCAATTTCCTGGAATTCAATCCGACCGGAAAAATGGCGCGCCAAAGACGAAAATTTAACAGCCTGCAACTGCTTAATTTTTCTTTTTTGGGCATCTATCTTAAAATAAGTGGCTGGATTAAAAAAATAAGCATAGACTTTTATTTCCGTCTTGAACCAGCCATTTAAAATAGAGTAAAAAAACATACCCAAATCCATCACGACGGCCGGCAAAGCAATTAGAAACAAGATATGAGTCGGATAAAAGGTTAAAAGGGTTAAATAACGGTTACGCTCCATATAGTAAAGCATACTGACGCTCCGCGAAAACTCATACTTATGGAAAATACGCGACCGAGGCGCTAAAATAATTTTATAACCGGCCAACTTAACTTTTAGGCTGATTTCCATATCATCATGATACATATAGAAATCTTCATTATATCCGCCAATCGCCTGAAAAACTTTAGACCTAATAATAAAGGAGCAGCCGCTGGCATAGCCTGGTATTTCTGGATAACCAGTGATTTCCCGGTCTGGAGAGCCGTAACCGGAGGCATATCCAAAGCCCAAAAAATGGATTACATTACCGAGGCTGTTGACTAACGGCTTAGCTTTTTCCGCTTCATTTTTAGGATACAATAAAATTTTAGATTGGGCGACGCCGGCATTATAATTGTTATCTAAAGCCGCAACTAATTCACTAAGCCAATTAGGGGTCGCCTCCGTATCCATATTAACTGGCACTAAATATTCACAACCGTCTTTAATGGCCGTCTGAAAACCTAAATTATTAGCGGCCGCGTAATTTCCGTCCGGCCGCGGCAAAATTATTGCCTCAGGAAAATTATCTTGCAGATACTGGGCCGATTCCGAATTAGAAGCATTATCAACAATATAAATACTAGTTGATTCCCGAGGATAATCCTGAGCGCGCAAAGAGTCGCGGCAGGCCGCCAAGAAACGGCTGGCGTAATCTTTATAGTTCACTAAAATGATACCGACTTTTTTAGGCATAACCAATCTCAAAAAATAATTACTTCACAAAAATCTTAACTAACCGCCAAACAGATTTTAAAAAATAGTATTGCCACTTCGGCTCCCACTTCTGAAAATATCTTAACATGGAATCGCAAAAATACTCCTGTGTCTTGCCCCTTTTAACCTGGCTAAAGCTTGCCCCCACATAATCTAGGCACTGGGCGCTCGGCGTATACCAAACTTCCCCACCTAATTTATATACCTGGCGGCAAAAATCAACTTCCTCAAACCAAATAAAATACCTTTCATCCAAAAATGGTTTATCTAACCCGCTTAACTTCTGATACTGAAGGCGGTTAATCATAAAAAAAGCGCCTCTAATAGAGTCCACCCTGCCCGGCTCGCTATAATCAAAATCAACGTTTAAATAATTATTTAAAACCGCGGGAAAAACATGCGGTATTTTAAGCGTAATCATTAATTGATCAAAAAATCTAGGAAAACGTCGCACCTGTTTTATAGTTTTCCCCTTTTCATTTATTAAACGACAGCCGCTAACCGTCGCCTGAGGATTCTTACGGGCAAAATCTAAAATATTACGGATAGTATCTGGCTCTACCAGCATATCCGGGTTCAATAATAAAATAAAATCCGCTTCGGCTAATTCAAGCGCTTGATTACTCGCCTTAGCAAAACCTAAATTAGTCTGATTAGCAATTAAATAAACATCAGGAAACTCTGTCCGAACCATATCAGCACTGCCGTCTGACGAAGCATTGTCAACAACTAGCACGGTAAATTTAAAAACACCCAGTGAATGAAACAAGGCGTTTAAATTGGCTCGTAACTTTTCCTTAACGTTCCAGGAAACGATAATGATAGCAATCTCCATATTATTGACTAGCGACTAACCTTAATGAGCTTATCACGGCTGCTAGTTCCGGCGGTTATTTGCACCTGATATTTACGAACACCTAGCTCAGCGGCCAAAAACTTAATCAGCTCCGAATTAGCCTCCCCCTTCTCAGGGATAGCGGCGACGGCAATTTTAAGCGTACCATCGGCCATGGGATTCAAAAACTCGGTCTTCGCTTTACCGGGGACAATTTTGACTTTTAAATATATTTCCCTATTATTAGACAAATTATCAATATATTTTGATAACATAGACTTTAACTAGCCGAAGCCTTAAAAACATTCTCAATCTATCTATAGTCTAGCTCCTTTTTAGGCTTTTTGGAAGCCTAAAAGTAACATAAAAGTATATCTGTCAAGATTTATTTTATTTAAATAATGGGTTAAACTATAAATACTTTTAGACTCTTAAAATCATTTCAAAATATAATTTTATGGCCACAGAAAATGAAGCCAAAAAAGAAGTGTACCAGCGCCCTTCTTGGGATGAATATTTCTTAAAAATAGTAGAGATGGTCGGCAGTCGCGGCACTTGTGATCGTTTCCGAGGCGGCTGTGTCATTACTAAAAATAAAAGAATTATATCAACTGGTTATAATGGCTCGCCGATTGGTACGCCGCATTGCGATGAAGTCGGGCATGAAATGCATACCGTCACCAACGAAGACGGTACGACTAGCCGCCATTGCATTCGGACTACTCATGCTGAACAAAACGCTATCTGTGAAGCAGCCCGCATCGGGATCGCTTTAGAAGGCGGAACTTTATACTGCAAAATGACGCCTTGCTATACCTGCGCTAAACTAATTATTAACGCTGGCATTAAGCGTGTTGTTGTCCTGCAAGATTACCATGCCGGCAGCCGCAGCAAAGAAATATTCAAACTAGCGGGGATAGAATACGAACTATTAAACGAGGAGGTTACTAAATACGAAGATCAATAATTTTAAATCTATGGCTAATATTTTTATATACGACGAATTTAATCCCGAAGATTTAGCGATGATGCAGGCTCTATATTCTAGAAGCCCTAAAAGCGTCACAGAACATGTTGAGAAGGTAAAACAGAGCGGGTCAGGAAAATTCATGGCTACTTTTTACGTCGGTTATGGGCACGCCAGTATTGCCGACTGCGGCAGCACTACTATATTTATAGAAAACATTAGCATCTTAGGCGATAAAGCCATCCAGGACTGGCAATTATATAGCGGCCAAGAAACCAGCACCCGTTATATTGATATGAGCAAGCAGCCGATTATTGATCCACTTAATACGCCGGAGTCAAAAGCTATTTTAGATAAATGGATGAGTTTTTATATTAGCAATCAAGAAAAAATCCAAGCTTACTTAATGACCAAATATCCCCGGCAGGAAGGAGAAGACGAGGGTGTTTATATAAAAGCGATAAAAGCGCGCGGCTTTGATACGATGCGCGGTTTCCTGCCAGCCGGCATCACTACTCAGCTAAGCTGGCACACTAATCTGCGCCAAGCCTGGGATCATATTGCCCTGCTCCGCCATCACCCCTTAGAAGAAGTCAGACAAACTAGCAATATAATTCTAGATAAACTAAAAGAAAAATATTCTCATAGCTTCTCCCATGTCTTAAGCGAAGCGCAGGAAAAATATCGCCAAGAAACAGTGACAAAATATTCTTATTTTAATCCCAGTGAGCCAATTGACTTCTCCCTAAGCACCTCAATTAAACCAGCTGAACTTAGTAAATACCAAGAAATAATAGATAGCCGGCCGCCGAAAATAGGCCTGCCCACCTTCTTAGGCGACTTAGGTCTCCTCACTTTTAATTTTACTTTGGATTTCGGTTCTTTCCGAGATATCCAGCGCCATCGCAGCGGAATTTGCCGCATGCCGCTTTTAACTACCAAACTAGGCTTTAATCCTTGGTACTTAGAGCAGCTGCCGGAGAATCTGAGACTAGAAGCGACGAAATTAATAACCGAACAAACCGCAGCGATCAGCCAGCTTGAAACATCGCCAGAAATAAGACAATATTATATTGCCATCGGCTTTAATGTCGCCTGCCAATTCAGCTTTCCCCTACCGGCGGCCGTCTATGTTACCGAACTCCGCTCTAATAGAACCGTCCATCCTTCCCTGCGCGGCATTGCCCATAAGATGCACTACGCCATTACCGAAACTTTTCCAAATTTAAAATTATATTCGGACTTAGATCAGGATGACTGGGATGTCAGACGCGGTCTAGCTGATATTATAAAAAAATAACTATGCCCAAAATCATTGTCGGTTTTACTGGCCCGATTGCCAGCGGTAAAGATGCGAGCAAAAAATATCTGGAAGAAAAATACCAGGGGAAAAGTTTCCGTTTTTCTACGGTGATGCGCGATATTTTAAGTCGGCTTGGTTTAGAAATAAACCGCGTCAACCTATCTAACGTTTCCCGCTGTCTACGCGAAACTTTTGGCGAAGACTTATTCGCTAAAACTATGGCTCGGGATGTAATGGCTGATCCGACTGAGGTAATAATCGTAGACGGAATTAGAAGACTAGCTGACATTGCTTATTTAAAAAATGTCCCCGGCTTCCATTTAATTAGCATTGACGCTGATCCGAAAATTCGCCATACTAGACTAATTAACCGAGGAGAGAACGCTGATGATGCCAATAAAACTTTTGACCAGTTCCTTATTGACCATCAACTGGAAACCGAGCTGAGTATTCCGGCGGTAATGGCTGAGGCTAATTTCAAAATCAATAATGACGGAAGTTTTGCTGATTTATATCAACAGATAGATAAAATAATATCGGAGATTAAAAAATAATACCCTTAAACATAAATATGGAAGCGGATCAGCGTGATGGAAAATTTATTGTGATAGACGGCACTGATGGCAGCGGTAAAACAACGCAGCTTAGTCTTTTGAAATTGCGCCTAGAATCCGAGGGCTATTTAGTAGAAATTGCCGACTTCCCCCAATACAATACTAAGTCGGCGGGATTAGTTGAAGAATATCTGTCTGGCAAATATGGCAAAGCCGATGAAATAGATTCATACAAAGCTTCAATTTTCTACGCGGTTGACCGCTATGACGCTAGCTTTAAAATAAGAGATTGGTTAAAACAGGGTAAAATAGTCCTCGCTAACCGCTACACTAGCGCTAACATGGGACACCAGGGCTGTAAAATTAAGAACCCGCTGGAAAGAAAAGTTTTCTTTAACTGGTTATACGATTTAGAATATAAAATATTTGAAATACCGCAGCCAGACTTATCAATAATATTACATGTTGAATCGGCGATCGCCCAGAATCTCGCCAAACAACGCGCTAGAGAAGATTGGAACGGTAAAACAACCGATATCCACGAAGAAAATCTAGAGCATCTTCAAAAAGCCGAACAAGTCTATACGGAAATAGCCAGTAGCTTTCCTAATTTTAAATTAATAAACTGCACTCGGGGCGGCAATATCCTAAGCCGCGAAGAAATTAGTCTATTAGTTTGGCCGACCGTTAAACAAATAATCGGCCAGCCGATTAATATTCCTGTTCGTGATTGGCAGGCAATCGGCAATATTATAGGCTCTAACCAGCAGATAGTCAGTAACCGAGAAATAATTTTTGAAAAAACAACTGATAAATTAGAGGATAAGGATAAAGCCGAAAACAAAGATGAAATAAATTTTACTAAAGCAGCTTCTGTAGAACCGGCGCATGTCCCTGCCCCGAAACCGACTAGATTAGCAGTAGAAAAAATTTCCCCGAACGCTAAACTGCCGACTAAAGCTCACGCCGGAGACGCGGCCTATGACCTCTATGCTAATGATTATTATTCAATCCCTCCCTACGGGCAAACCTTAGTGGCAACCGGAATAAAATTAGCAATTCCCGATGGCTATGTCGGACTAATTTGGGATAAAAGCGGCCTGGCATCAGTCGGACTGAAAACTATGGGCGGAGTTATTGATTCTAATTACCGCGGCGAAATAAAAATAGTCGCCAAAAATCTCAGCGAAGAAATGTTTAACATAATACCAGGACAAAAAATCGCCCAGATACTTATCCAAAGCGTCATGAATTTAGAAATTAGTGAAGAAAAAATTTCCGACGAAACCGAGCGCCAGGCCAAGGGCTTTGGCAGCTCAGGAAAATTTTAAATATGAAATACGATGTCATAATCGGCCTGGAAATCCACGCCGAGCTGCGAACAAAAAGCAAGATGTTTTGCTCTTGCAATAATGATTCGGAAAATAAAGGCCCGAATACTACGGTCTGCCCTATTTGCCTTGGCCACCCCGGTACCCTGCCCGTTCCTAACAAACAGGCGATTGACTGGACTATTTTAACAGGCCTCGCTTTGCATTGTAAAATAAACCGCCTCTCAAAATTTGACCGCAAAAATTATTTTTATCCTGACTTGCCTAAAGGCTATCAGATATCCCAGTTTGACCAGCCGCTCGCTTATGACGGCTACCTAGAGATTGACAATGACAAAATATATATCACTCGCATTCATCTTGAAGAAGATACCGGCAAATCTATTCATTTTAAAGATCAGGACTATACCTTGCTAGATTTTAATAGAGCCGGCACGCCGCTGATGGAGCTAGTTACTGAACCGGTCATTAAAAGTGCCGAAGAAGCAAAAAAATTCTGCCAGGCCTATCAGCGTATTCTCCGCTATTTAGGGATTAGTCGGGCCGACATGGAAAAGGGCGAGATGCGCTGCGAAGCTAATATAAGTTTACAAGAACCAAGCAACTGGGCATATAAGGACGGACAAATTTTGCCGACCAAAAAGAAACCGCTTAACGCTAAAGTTGAGGTAAAAAATATCAACTCTTTTAAAGCTGTAGAAAAAGCCATTCTGTTTGAAATAGAGCGCCAAAGCGCTTTAATAGCTAAGGGCGAAAAAATCGCTCCTGAAACAAGGGGCTGGGATGAAAATAAGGCCATAACTTTTAGCCAGAGAGTAAAAGAAACCTCGGCTGATTACCGCTACTTTCCTGAGCCCGATATTCCGCCACTCGTAATAGATGATAATCTATTGTCCAGACTCCATGACTCATTGCCGGAAATGCCGGAAGCTAAGAAAAAGCGCTTCATACGGGAATACGGATTTAATAATGAAATGGCGGAAATAATAGCGGGCGATAAGGGACTAGCTGATTGGACGGAAAATGTAATTTCTGAGCTAGACGCCTGGATAGAAGCTAATGGCGATGAAGAGGCGCGACAAGAAAGAAAATTAGCCAAAGCGGCCGGCAACCTAATTACCAGCGAACTACTAAAACATCTTAAAGCGGATAACAAAAAAATAGATGAATTAAAAATGACTGCGGAAAATTTTGCCGAATTAGTCTGTCTTGTCTACCAAGGCAAAATAAATTCTTCAGCCGGCCAAAAGATACTGGAAAAAATGTACTGGGAGGGTGGCGATCCGACTGATATTATGAAAGTTTTAGGTCTAGAGCAGATGGATAATAAAGACGAACTAGAAGAAGCGGTTAAAAAAATAATTGCCGCTAATCCGGATCAGCTAGAGCAATACCGCCAAGGAAAAACTAATGTACTGCAGTTTTTTATTGGCCTTATCATGGCCGAAACCAAGGGCAAGGCTAATCCAAAAATAGTTAAAGAATTACTAGAAAAGTTCTTAAAATAAATCACATCATAGGAGTGCTGTGAAATGGCAGAAAATAGTATCTTAGAAGAAATTGATGAAAACCTCGTTTTAGAAGAGGGTGGTGCGACGGGAATCATCAGAAAAAAAGAGCCAGACAAAAAGCTGGTCTCTCAAAAGCTAACCCTAGTTGACATTGAACTAGGTGGGGCGCCGGAAATAAGATTTTCATCTAGAAGCGAGGATGAAAGATTCTATTACGCCTAACAAAAAATCCCGTCTTTAAAAGAGGCGGGATTTTTATTACCAATTATTAATTATTTTTTCCGCTCCGCTCAAATTCTTAATCCACCTAATCTTCGCGCCCTGTTTCTCCCAGCGCTTAAACCAAGTCTTCTGCCTTTTAGCAAAGTGATAACTAGCTAAACTTAGTTTTTCAACCATCTCGGAATAAGATAGTTCTCCTAAAAGATGCTGACTAATAAATTTATATTCCAGCCCGAATGATTTTAATTTATCCCAGGCTAAACCAGATTTATTTAATTTTTTAACTTCCGCAATCATCCCTTCTTTTTCTAAGCGCTCTAAAATTCGGAACTCTATCCTTTGGCGCAATTTATCATCAGGCCAAGTCAACCCAAGCAAAAGGAAATTGTAAGGCGATTCTCTTTTTTTAACCTTATCCAGATCGCCCGCTTCCGCTATTTCTAAATAACGGGCTAAACGGCGGGGGTTATTCTTATCGCTATTATTAAGGCGACGAGCAAAATCAGGCTTTAACTCTGAGAGCTCTTGAAATAAACGACCGACCGACCAAGTCTCCCATTCCGCCCGTCTAGGCGACTGGGCCCTAACTTGATCTAAAGAATAATTATCAACTAAAGCTTGCAAATAAAGGCCGCTGCCGCCGACAATAATAGGTAAATGGCCGCGTTTAATAATACTAACAATGGCTTTAAAGGCTAATTTCTGATACTGAGCCAAATCAAACCCTTTCTTCGGATCAGCAATATCAATAAGGTGATATAGTATTTTTTGACCGTCTAATTTATACTCCGCCAAATCCTTCCCTGTCCCAACGTCCATACCCTTATAAACCTGGCGGCTATCAGCGCTAACTATCTCGCCCTTAAATTCTTTAGCTAGCTGAACAGCCAGCTTAGTCTTGCCGCTGCCAGTCGGCCCGAGTATAACTAAAACTTTAGACTTCAGAACTGCTTTGCCTGCAACCCTAAAACTAGTTAATTTGTCAATATAATTGTGGATAACTTTCTTTATCATAACTAACCTTTATGTTATTATTATAATAGCTAGCGGTTCTTTCTAAAAATCAATAAATTAGCCGGAACCGGCAAGCGCAACACATAATCAATTAAATGGGAAAGGAGAAAATCCTATGAATCTGAAAAATTGCTTTAATAACGTGGTAAACTGCCTATCTAACAGCTTACAAAACGTTAACGCTAACATTACAATTGGTACACAGGTTGCTGCAGCTGCTACAAACATGAAGAGTGCTCAAAATAATTTTAACCGGTTCAACCGTCAAAACGAATAAATTACCGGCGGAGTTTTATAAGGCTAAGTCTCGGAGGTCTCCAGACTTAGCTTTTTTATTTCTCACAAACCCCATACAACCCAAAAGCCTGGGCTTTATCAACTTTAACTTTAACAAATTGCCCAATTAACTTTCGCGCGGCAATGGCGCTTAACGGTTTAACCGGCTTAAATAAAACATTTTTATAACTACTAGTCTTGCCATGATACTGCCCACGTTTATTCAGCCCCTCTACCAAAACTTCTACTTCTTTATTTAAATATTTAAGATTATTAGCTAGGGCTGTCTTTTTTAAAACTTCATTTACTTCACTCGCGCGGCGCCTTTTTTCAATCAGACTAACATTATCTTTCATCTTCCAGGAAACTGTCCCTGGACGCGGGCTGTATTGAGCGATGTAAGCTAAATCAAATTTTACGGTCTTAAATAATTTAAGCGTATTATTAAATTGTATTTTAGTCTCCCCTGGAAAACCAACAATCACATCAGTCGTGATAGCAATTCCTGGCTTAGCTGCTCTAACCGCCTTAATTAAGTTTTGGTAATGACGGGCGGTATAGCGCCGATTCATCGCCTGTAAAATTTTATCATCGCCGGACTGGACGGCTAAATGCAAATGGGAACAAACCTTATCAGAAGAACCAATAACTTTAATAAGTTCCGGGCTGATATCTTTGGGATGGCTAGAAGAAAAACGAAACCAAAAATGCCCCGGCACTTTTATTAAGCGTTTTAATAATTTCGGAAAATCATACTTAGCGTCATGATAGCTATTAACATTCTGGGCAATTAAAATAATTTCTTTATAGCCTTTTTTAGCTAATGACTCAACTTCCTTAATTACTTCCCCGGCCGGCCTATAAACCTCACGACCGCGGGCATATGGCACTACGCAATAGGAACAAAAATTATTACAACCATTGCCAATCGGTACGTAGGCCGTAAAATGACTAGAATGTTTCGGCAGAATATCTAAATATTTTTCCCCGTCTTTTAAACGAATTTCATCTAAACTAAAATGCGGTTGAAATTCTTCTCCATTTAATAAATCGGGCAACCTAAGCATTTCGCTAATTGGCAAAAAAACATCAACTCGGCCGATTAATCTTTGTCTGACATCATCGCGCTTGCTTAAACAGCCCGCGATTACTATTTTAGCTTTAGAGTTAATTTTTTTAATTTGATTAACTAGGCCATAAACGCGATCTTCCGCCATTTGCCTAATGCCGCAGGTATTAATAACCACTAAACCTGCCTTGGCCCAATCAGAAACTAAAGACCATTTTTTACTAGCTAAAAAAGCATCTAGCCTTTCGCTATCAACCTGGTTCATTTGGCAGCCAATGGTAATAATATGATAAGTTTTTTTTGTTGTCATAATTATGGTTTTAAGGGAATCTCTTCTGGCTGGGCGGGCGCGACGGGGGCAGGCTCTATCTTATATAGGCCAAATTTCGGATTAGTTCGCTGGGTTAATTTTATAGATAACCCATAAGGCGCAAATTTTCTAGCATTAAGATAGGCGACATCAGCCTCATTGAGATAAAAATTATAATAATAAATCGGATAAAGTTTAACTAGTTTTCCGGCAGCGGCCATTATTTCTTCGTTAGGAATAGTGGCCATAATAACCCGTCGTTCCGGCCAAAAAAACTTATCATAATAGCGCGTAATAATTACCGCCTCCGGCTCAGTGGCCGCCCAAACCTTAGCGGTATTAATTTTTTCATCTTTATTAATATAGTATAAATATGCTAAACCCTCTTCTGATCCATATAAAACAAAAACTAAGGATATAAAAGCAAAAATGATTATAACCGCCGCCTGTAGTCCGCTAGCGATATAATTACGAATCCGAGCGGTTGTTTCGGCTCGCATTAACATTAAAGCGCGGCTGACTCTTACTAAAGCTAGGGATGCAAACGGCATCAAGCCAATGTAAATAGGCAGCCAGTAGCGTGTATAAGAGTTCCCGATGGTAAACCTAGTTAGATCCGGGTTATCATTAAATTTCCAACTGCCATAATAAAAAATCAAAAAAATAGATAATGACAGCCAGGCCAAAAAATAAACTAAATATTTCTTTTGAAAACGCCGGCAATTTTGAACTACTAATAAAACAAAACCGACTCCAGCCGCGTAAACTAAGGCGGGAAACATCTCTAAAATATAGTGCCCTAGCATCTGCAGGGACTGGTCGTAGTTAAAGCCGAAATAAAATACCGTTCTGAAAATCTGACCCAAATAATGGCGATAATAAGCGAACTGGCCCGACCAGGTAAATTGCCAGAATTCCCCACCAGTCTGAGCAATACTGTCTAAAGAACGGTTCATCTCATTATAGCCGCCATGCCAAAAAGAACCGTACAAGATTTGATTATAATAAGCCACGGGAATTAAGGGCAGCAGTACGCCGCTAATAAACAGCAATAATTTTATTAATCCGAAACGGCGACAATAAAAAATCCAAACTAAAAATAAAACCGGAGCCAGCCATAATAATTCTGATGTTCTAGTAATAACGGCCGCGCCGATAAATAAGCCGCTGCCCAAGGCCGCTAAATATTCTAGCCACAAACGCCAATTATTAGGCCAAGCCAAAAATTTTATTTTTATTTTTTCTAGCGGCTTAGGCCCGAGAGCAACCATAAATAAATAAAGACCGACTAGAGATAAAACTATAAAGAGCACATTATGAAACATGCTCCGCACTGTGTAATAAACATAGACTGGGAATAGGGACAATAAAAAAGCTGACAGAAGGCCAACACGCTCGGAAAATAAACGGCGAATGATTAAATAAAAAATAATTATCCCTAGGGCGGCAAAAAACGGCGTTAGATAAGGAATAACCGCGATGCCAAAAACCGAAGCAATAGAGCCATAAATTAGAATAATGCCCAAAAAGCTAACCGGCTTAGTCCAGCCCGAATCACTGCGCACGCTGCGTGGCATAATTAAATTATCGCCGACTACGCTAGCCTTATCAAAAACAGCCAGCTGTCCGGTTAAGGCAAAATTTTTAGTGAAAAAATAATTAGCTGTCTCGTCCGGAGAAGACCATTTTACATAGTTACTTTCCTGAGTTAAATAATTAAAACTAGCTGTGGACACGAAAAAAAGACCGGCTAATAAGCTGACAATTAATAGATTTACGTAATTTTTAATTTCTATTTTCATCATTTTAATGTTATCCGAAATTGCCAATTTTAGCAAGAATTTGCTATTATTAACAGGTAAGTAGCGAATGGTCTTAACCCTATATGAAACTGTTTAATTTAAGCCAAAAAAACTACAATATCTACGATAGCCTGCTTCTTATAATTGCTCTAACCATATCAGTCGGCGGCCTAGTTTACTATTTTTATGCCCTAAATTGGCTAGGGCTTATAATATCGCTGGCCATAATAATTATTGCTTTTTGGAAAACGCGCCGCTATTTTATCAATTCCCAAAAATCATCCGATCAGACTTCATCCTCCGGCTGGTTCTTAATAGTTATTTACATTATAATCTATGCCGCCCTTGTTTTTACCTTGCTATCTAGCCAAAGCGATCGCTCCTTAATTTCTCCTTGGCAGGTAGTTCCCTCTTATTTCTTCTGGCTGTATACATTATTATCCTTAGTCCTGGTCTGGCTCTTAAGTAAATCTGAATTAGGAAAAATTATAAAGCTCATTATAATCTCCTTGCATTATTTTATAAGTTTTTCGGTCGCGGCGGTAATTTATAAAATCGGTTACGGGTTTGATCCTTTTATTCATCAAGCCACCATGCAACTGATTGACGCTAAGGGCTTGGTTTTGCCTAAAACGCCCTACTACTCTGGGCAATATGGACTCATAATTATTTGGCATAAACTAAGCGGGCTGACCATCGCCTCTTTAAATAAATTTTTAGTGCCCGGGTTAGCATCATTACTTCTCCCTACTGCCATATACCGCTTCTTGGAAGATGGGCGGTCAGTAACCGGCAACCAAAAAAATGAAAAAAATACCATTAATATATTGCTAACGGCGTTGTTTCTGCTTACTCTAACATTCTCGCCTTTTATCGTTACCACTCCCCAAAATTTGAGCTATCTTTTTTTAATACTAACATTGCTGTTAAGCTTAAAACATAATCATTGGCTGAAAATAACCATCTTAGCTGTCGCTACGGCGATCATTCATCCTTTAACCGGCCTACCGGCTCTAGTTTGGGCTAGCCTAATAATCATTAATCAAAACTCGGAAAAAATTAAGGCTACTACTAAAAAATATCTTCGTTTATCTGTTTGGTCCTTCAGCGCCCTGGCCCTGCCTCTAGCTTTATTTTTAACCAGCGGTCATAGCTATAAGACTGGGTCAGAGGTTTCCTCTTCCTTGTTCAATGCCCTAAATAGTCTGCTCGGCAACCCGGCCAGCGCTGGTCGAGAAGATTGGCTATCTAATTTAATTTATTTTTTTGCCAATAACTACCAGTTAGCCTGGTTAGTTATCATAATCAGCCTGCTATTTTATTTTTGGCGAACCAAAGATGGCTTGGACCAAATAAAAAAACAACAGTTATCAAATACTGTTCTAGTAACTTCCTCGCTTGCGATTGCCTACTTGCTAAGCGGCTTAATAAATTTTTCTGATTTAATAAACTACGAACAGGCCGACTACGCTAAGCGCATCCCTATCATAATTTTAATATTTCTCTCACCCTTAATAATATCTGCCCTGGAAAAACTAATAAATAAAATTAGACAGCAAGAAGCAGCGAGCCGGATTATTTGGCTTGGCCTAGGCGTAATAAGCCTTAGCATCAGCCTATACCTATCCTATCCTCGTTTTGATAAATATTGGAATAGCCGCGGCTATAGCACCGGGGCTAATGACATTAAGGCGGTTCAGCTAGTAGCCGAAAAATCTAGCCAGCCCTATGTAGTTTTAGCCAACCAGCAAGTAAGCGCGGCGGCCCTGAAAGAATTCGGCTTTGACCATTATTTTTCTACCCCTATCGGGCCAGTTTATTTTTATCCCATACCCACTGGCGGCCCTCTCTACCAATACTACCTGGACATGGTCTATAAAAGCCCCAGCCGAGAAAGCATGAATAAAGCTTTACGTTTAACTGGGGCTAATAATGGCTATCTAATTGTTAATAAATATTGGTACCAAAGCGACCGAATAATAAATGAAGCTAAAATAAAAGCGGATAAATGGTGGGCAATAAATAATGAAGTTTATATTTTTTTCTACCGAAACTAGACTAATATTTATTTAGTGGCTTTCTCTATAATCCCAGACCGGCCCCACTGAAAAAATCTTATTATCCCCTTCTTGATGGATAACTACTAATAACTGCAGGCGGCTTAAATCCTCTCTTAAGCCGTCTTTTTGTTGTGGCAACTTTATATAGACCTGCTTCTGGCTAGCCGGAGCGCCTTCTGTTTTGAGCTGTTTGGTAAAATCAGCCACCATCTCATTATCAGCTGCAGTCAATTTTTCACCGGTTAATTCCTTAATAACAATATTTCTAAGCGATACCAAATTACCCGAGAAATTACGGATGTCCTGAAGAGCTAGGCGGATATCCGCATCAAGCTGCAAGGCGGAGAACATCTTCAAAAACATGTTGTTATTAGCAATCAATTCATTAATCAAAGCGAGATTAGGCTCAACATAAGAACCCTCGCTCCAGCGGGAAAAACTATTTAAATTCTGCCCCTTAAAAACCGGGTTGACAGAAAATTTTTCTAGAGGCAATTGAAAATTTATCCAAGTAGAAGCGGCTGTTCTAAGCGATCTGTTCTGCCAGTTATCGGATTGCGCGAAAATCGGTAAATTATTTTTTTCCATTGTTAAATAAGAACGAGCCAGACTTAAAGTAGTCCAATAATTATTTAAACGCCAGACGCCGACCTTATTTAGCTCTTCTCTAAGACGAGTCGCTTCTTTCTCATAGTTTAAGTAATTAGTATTTTCCGTAAAATAAGAATTAGCGCCAACCGGATAAATTAAATTGATTGCATCCAAGGCAAACCCGCCGCAACGATTGTTATTTTTTTCATCCGTACAAATAGTAATATTACTAGACGGAAGGTTAGCTCTAGTGCTAGTTCCTAAATAATTGCTGACGCTAGGAACGGTTAAGCGGTTAAAAATATAATTATTAGGCCAGTATGGCTCTGATAACATTTTAAAACCTAGATTCGGCTTGGCCGCGGCCTCAGTTTTACTTAAAGCTCCGGAGATAGCCGGAAATTCATACGCTAGAAGCTTAACGCGCAATTTTTCTAAATTTTCTCCCGCCTTAGCGTTGCTATCATCAAATAGCTCATTTATTTTATAACCAGGCCCGAAAAGAGAAACTAAGGAATCACGATAATGAACATAATTAAGATCTTCTCTCAGGCCCTTGAAAAAAAACATGACTTTATATATTCTCGCCCATTTATTTTTAAGCTCCGGCAAAGAAGAAAAATCGTGAGAGATTAGGCTGGCTGCAATTAAGCTTATACGCCAATCTACCTGATCTATAAGACAATTCGGGCAGCCTTTGCCCCGATAATTAAGAGGAAAAACAGAGTTGAGCCATTTAGTCGTCAAATAAAAATTATTCAATTTAGCATTGCGCTTGTAATCAGAGGGGACGACAAAATCCTGATAATTACGCTGGTATAAGAAAACGGGAGATTTAGCTTTATCTTGGTTGGCGGCTCTAATCATTTTTACCTCAGCAAGAACGTCATCGCGCAAATAAGGCGGAACCGTAAAATAGAAACGATCAGCATCCTCGGCCGCAAATAGGCTGCCATCATTAACCGCTCCCTTAGGCGCTAATTGGCCGGAACCGGGCTTTAAAAGCTCTAAAGCGGTAGCGAAGAAGGCCGTTTCCAGCCTCTCTCCCTCTAACATAGAGTCATTAATATTGCCAATCGCGGTTAGATGCGACTCATAACGATTCTTAGCTACCGAGTATAATTCTTTATTAATATCCCAAAGGTTGTCATAAAAGACATTTTCCTCAACATCTTTAAAAGCTTTTTTTAAAATATTTTGATAGTAATAAATCAAAAAATCAGCGGTTACCATGACCGGTATTTGCTTATTACTGAGAGTCCCATATAAAGAATAGAAATCGGACGCCTCTTGGGGCCAAGGATTATTAATAACCGCCGATCCGGTAGTACTAAGCTGATCCAAGCTAGCATCAAGAGCCAACTTACGGGAGACGTCATAATAATTCATGACATCTATCTTCACATTAATGGGCAATTTATAATCATTTATCTTAGGCGTAATTTTATTGTCGGGCGCTTCATAAAAATCCGAGAATGATAAATATTCAATCGCTAAATTAGAAAATGACGAAGTAGCGATAGTAGTAGTGGCGATTTCCACGGGATTTAAATCTGGCAAGAAGGCCGGCGAAGTAGAAGCGGTCTCAGGCGAACTGGTAGCAATAATGATATTTTTAGGGACTGGCGAAAATAAATTATTACGAGCCGCTAAAAATATTAAAACAGCAGCAGCAATAAACACTGCTCCTAAAATAACTGCCAGCCAAATTTTTTTAGACGAATGCCCATACCCAGACGGTCCTCCTGACGCAGGCGCCGGACCATTTGCTGGACCAGTCTCCGAGGTAATAATAATGGGCTGTTCAGAAGACATATTTTTATCTTAAATATTTATATTTATTTTTAAGATGATCATCATAAGTACGAGCATAGATGACCTCGTTCTTGCCCTTAGGCGTCAAAAAATAATAATAATCAGTCGGGCTAGGATAGATAGCGGCTTCAATTGCTAAAAGCCCGGGGTTACAGATAGGCCCAGGCGGCAGGCCGCGATATTTATAAGTATTATAGGGGGAGTCGGTTTCCAGCTCAGATCCGCTATGCTGTGGCTTATTATCGTTTAAAATATAGGAAAGAGTGGCATCAGACTGAAGCGCCTGTCCTATCTTGAGACGATTCCAAAAAATTCCGCTTATTATCTTGGCGTCTTTATCATTATTATTTTGATAATCAATCGGGGCTTCTTTTTCAATTAAAGAGGCCATGGTTATAATGCTATAAATAGTCTTCCCTTGCGCTTTAATATCGGCTCGCATCTTGGCCGTCAGCTTATTATCAAAATTAGCCAGCATTTTATCAATCACTTCGCTGACGGTAGAGGTAGCGTAAACACGATAAGTATCAGGAAATAGATAACCTTCCAGGCCATAGTATTTTGGCTTATCAGCCAAAAAAGAAAAACGATCAGATTTATCAACTAAGGCCGGTAATTCTTTATGGCGACGGTAATCGGTCTGAGGAAAGCCGGCTGACTCTAAAAATTCTTCACTCTGCCATTTACCGAGTCTCTCAAAGTACTGGCCGATATCACGGCTGGTCCAGCCTTCTAAAATCCGTATTGTATCTTCCGGTTTCGGCACGAATTTTATCTCCGGCTCAGAATTTCCGGCTAACCTATCAATGACTTTTGAAAAAAATGATAAGGAGCCGCCCCGATTATCAGACAACAAACGCTTATAAACAAAACGACTATAAAATAAACCAATAACTATAGCGGTAACTAACGCGACCGCTGAGGCGATTAACAAATAATGAACTATCTTTTTCATAAATTATTTAGCGGTCTGCATTTTTTTATTAGCAAGCGCCTCTTTCAACGCGGCGGCCTGGGCGATCATAGCCGAACTAGCCCTTATCTTGCGGCCCAACCCATCTACCATTTTAATATTAAGTTTTTTACAAATTGCATATTCAGGAACATCACCAATACTCTTACGGTCACCGCCATTAGCGAAGATGTCCGGCTTTATTTTCATTAAAGACTTGCAAACTGTCTTATCATTATCAATAGAAAGAAAAACTTCATCAACATTACGCAAGGCTTTAATTATTTTAATCCGGTCAATCTGGGGCATAAAGGGCACGCTACCCTTAAGAGCTACTTGCTTGTCATTGTTAACAATGGCCACCAGTTTATCACCGAGTTTTTTAGCTCTATCAATCATTTCTAGGTGACCGACATGAAGCGGATTAAAATAGCCGGAGACCACGACGACCACCGGTTTTTTCTTAATGATTTTTTTGGATTTTATCATAAACATTTGATCTTTTATAGTAAAATAAGCGATAAACAGATGCTTATATTATAGCAAAATAAAAGCAAAATTGAAATAAAAAATCCCGAGTTTAAAAGCTCGAGATTTAACGAAAATGCTTATTACTTCGCTAACCAAACCTGCAGGTAAATAGACAGGCGCTGGTCAGGATAACATTGATATCCGGCGCCATATAGATAGTTTGGTCCGCACAAACTTTCTTTAGTGCCAGTAAAGCCAAATTCTAAATGTTGCCAGTCCTTATTTTTGTATACAGCCGTGCTGTATAATCCCCAATTATTACCAACATCAAGGCTTAAGGTATTAGAGTAGGTTTCAACATTAAGCTCGCTCCTCTCTCCATAGACCATAGCTTTAATATCCCAAACTTCCAGAGTAACAGCACCGCCGCATATTAATTCGCCGCCAGACGATTTATAACTCGCTGAGTAGGCTGATACGGCAATTCGTTTGAATAAAGAGTTAGAAAATTTTTTATCAATACTAATATGAAACTCCAAGGAGTCAGTCTTATTAGCATAGATGCCGCCCGATAAAATAGAATACTGCCCCATCACGCCGATTCTATTGCCAGGGGAAACTACTTTTTTACCGGAAGGAAGAAAATGCGCATACCGAGATACCGAATGGGGCAAATGTTTTATTCTAGTATCGGTCGGCCCATAAACCAAGGCGAATGATCCGAGGTTAAAATCTTTAACAAAACGTAAATCAACGTTAAAGATTGACTCAGTCATAGTTTGATCAAATATAAGCCGGCTATGCATTTTTAATAAACCAACTAATCCGGGATCAAAATAAAAATCTGAAACAACTCCACCCTTAATACTAGCATCACGGCCAACTTTGTCGGTACTGTAACCAGTAAAGAAAATATTTCCCAGAATACCAAAATAATACTTAGACAATGACTCATACGAAAGCTCCTGAACTGGCCTTGGCGTTGTGGTTGGTATTGAGGCTGAATCCGGAACTGACTTGTCTTGAGCCTGAATATTAGATACAGATAATACTGATATAACGAGAAAAAAAGCTAACAATGTTTTCATTCATGTTCTCCGATGATGATAAAATAGATTTTTAAAGAATATTAAATTGTATCATAAATACTGTTAATTGTCAATAATTACCAAATCAACAAAAAACAGCGCTTTAAGCGCTATTTTTTATTCATCAATCTTATAATATTAACTACCCCGACATCAGCATTAACTTCCACTAAATCACCGTCTTTCAAAACTTTAGTGGCATTCTTAGTTCCGATTATGCAGGGCTTCTTCATTTCTCTAGCAATAATAGCGGCATGGCAAGTAATTCCGCCTTCATCAGTGACAAAGGCTGCTGCCTTCTGCATAGCGATAATAAAAGACGGGAAAGTCATCTGAGAAACTAAAATATCGCCCCTACGAATTTTAACTAGTTCTGAAGGATGGACTATCACCTTGACCCTTCCCCTTGCCAATCCTTTAAAAGCGGTTATCCCTTTTATTTCTTGCTTGCCGGTAGCTGATAATTTAATTAAGGGGCCAGATTGGATAAACTGCTTATTCTTCATATACACGAAGGAGAAAGAAGGAGATATTTTCTTTGGTTTGCCTACTAGAACGGATTCCGCGTCGTAATATTTTAGGTCTGAAAAAGGGATTTTAATGTATTCGGCTACTTCTCTAAAAATAGGCTGGACTAAGCCCAATATTTCATAATACTTATCGGTTCGGTCTGTTCTAAAAAAAGCCAATTCCTTAACCTCGGAAAATAATTTTTTGAATGAGACTGGTATCTTAACCTTAATTTTTTTCTCTGCCTTAATATTATTTTTAATTTCCCGTAATTCTTGAAGAGAATAAAAATCCGTAAACCCATCCCGACTTTTTAGCCAGCCGAACTTCTTCTGTACCTTCTGAAGAGACTGCCCAGATGATAAAGCAGACAGCATCCGGCCATGGACATTTTGTTTAAGTGGAATGCTGGCATAGCCCACAAACTCCTCCCAATTCCCTTTAGTATACTTCTTAGCCTGAGCGGCTAATTTATTGTTATAATATACTTCCAGAGACAAGAGTATCCATAAAAAAGGATAATAAGACCGCAGAACTTCTCTGGCTTCAATTAATTTATCTAGGGCCGAGAGCTTATTATTTTTAACCAGCCGGATCATAACCCGCTTATTACTACCATGAATTTTAACCAGCTGGCTAGAAATATCAAAAATGCTTTTACGAGCCAGATATTTATTTAAAGCTATGGTATTGGCTTCTTTTAACTTTTTAGAATAAACTATATTAGGAAATTGGTAAAAGCTATAAGGATAGCCGCCTGGCAAACCGACTTTCTTAAAATATTTAGGGTCAACTCCAGCATGGCAAAGAGAAGAAATAAAGGGAAAATAAGGTCTTTGAAGCCAATGCTCCCAATCTAATTTTTTAGCTAATATTTGATAATTATTCATAAAATAATCTAACAAATTTCCCGATCGCTTAACACTAATACTTACATATTAACAAAAATAACTTAATAAATAAAACCTTAGTAAAAAGAACAGAGTAATCTAAACTATTTCTTTACTGGCTAATTTACGATAGAATAGACTTAGACGAAGCAATAATTTAAATTTATGACTATTTTCCATGGTTTACTGCTAGGTATTATTGAAGGGCTAACCGAATTTTTGCCAATTTCATCAACCGCCCACATGATTTTAGCTAGCGCTTGGCTAAAAATACCGACTACCGAATTTCTCAAAACTTTTGAAATATCAATCCAGCTCGGCGCTATCTTGGCGGTTGTAATATTATACTGGAAAAAAATCTGGAGCTCCTGGGATTTAATCGGCAAAATTATTATTGCCTTTATTCCAACAGCAATAATTGGTTTAATATTTTATAAAATTGTTAAAAGTTACTTATTAAATAATAATTATATCATCGCTAGTGCCCTGCTAATCGGTGGCGTTATATTAATCTGGTTTGAAAAATATCAAACTAAAAAAATAACCGGAAAAAATGCTGCTAATGAGGGGGCTAATGTAGATGATCAGGTTAAATCAATCTCCTATAAACAAGCCGCCGCGATTGGTGTCTTTCAATCGCTGGCTATCATCCCTGGTGTATCTCGCGCTGCGGCCACAATCATCGGCGGGCTTAGCCTCGGCGTTAAACGAAAAGAAATTGTGGAGTTCTCTTTTTTACTTGCTATTCCGACCATGGCGGCAGCCACCGGGTTAGATTTATTAAAAAGCCGCGACAGCCTAATATCTCTTAGCAGCCGAGAAATATTAATCTGGGGCCTTGGTTTTATCGCCGCCTTTGTAACAGCGGTTATTGGGGTAAAATTCTTTATCCGTTTTATCCAAAAAAATAATTTTGTTGCTTTCGGCTGGTATAGAATAATTTTGGGATTAATTGTCTTTGCCTGGCTATTTCTCTAACGATTTATAAAATAATCTCCGCTAAATGAAAAAGGCCTGGATTACAGGCCTTTTTTGCAAAAATATTCGTATATTTTTATTCCTTTTCAACTGCCGCGGATTGAACGGCCGGAGGAGCGATGAATCCATCAACCTGAACGCGCTTGCCGAAATGTTCGGTGGCTTCACAAGCTAATTCGGTTAAGTGATTAAGTCTGTCCGGAGAGTCAGCCGAAACAATGATATAAAACGGGTTCTCTTCCGTAAATCTACTGCCCAGTCCGTGATCACCAAGAGCGATACCAGTCAGAGCGGCGATTTCCTTAGTCATATAAGAGTCTGGCAGGCCTAGGGCCGGCGCCGAACTTATAAACTGCGGCGGGAATTCCGTCCAGTTAGCACAATCAAAGCGTCCGGTAGCATCAACTACTAAAGTTCTTTCATTATGTACTGGCGAGACAAAGTCTTCCTTATGAACTTCGCCATATTCTACGCCCGCAGCTTCAGCCACTGCTTTAGCGTTCTCATAGCCATGGGAATCAGAATCTGGTCCAGGAAAAGCCATGCCAGCTGCACCACAGCTATCATGGCCAGTAACTCTTAAGCCGCGATCTTTCACTGCCTTAACTAAAATTTCTTTTTCCTCTAGTGATAGCAAAATGCCAACACCAGCCAAACCCATTTTGTGTCCGGAACAAACACGACCATCCGAACAATCAAGACAGGTCATTTCGTTCTGAAAAGCCTCAGCAAAACCAGGTCTCTCAGCTAAAATCTCGCCCAACTTCTTATCAGTGCGAAGATCTTCAATAATCTTATTAGACTGAGACTTGGCCCATTCCGAATCTAATAACTCTTCATGACTGTGTTCATGACTATTTGTCATATAATGATTCTCCTTTTCGATAGACATATCGATTTTGTGATTAAATAAAAGAACGACAATTATTAATTAAAATTAATTATTTATATTTTTTAATTTCCGCCAGCGATTAACCGCGCGATTGCGCGCTAGTTCCTTTTCAATGCGAGCAGAGATATCGGCAAACTGAACATCATCAACGTTCTTAGCGGTCTTCTTAAGCTCTTCGGCTTTACTTCTTGCTTCTTCAATTCTCTTCTCGTCCAACTCTTCCGCTCTTTCCGCTGTATCAGCTAAAACAACAATTTTATTTTTCATTACCTCTATAAAACCGCCTGACACTGACATTACTTCAACCGTATTATCAACTTTTTTTATTTCCAAAACGCCTGGCTTCAAAATAGAAACTAAAGGAATATGATCGGGTAAAACCGTAATTTCGCCCATCGCAGTCGGCACAGTTACCTGCAAAATTTCCTCACGCAAAACTAAGCGCTCAGGGGTAACTATTTCAAATTTTATCGTCTTGTTAGACATAAATTATTTTTTGGCGCTTAAATCTTCAATGCCGCCTATCATGTAAAAATCGTCTTCGCTCTTATCATCATGCAGCCCATCAAGAATTTCCTTAAAACTGCGGACCGTATCTGTTAGCTTAACATATTTACCAGAACGACCGGTAAAAGCTTCGGCCACAAAGAAAGGTTGTGATAAAAATTTCTGGATTTTTCTAGCTCGCGCTACAATAACTCTATCTTCAGCCGACAATTCTTCCATGCCTAAAATCGCAATAATGTCCTGCAAATCTTTATAGCGCTGTAAAATTTTCTGAACGCCGCGGGCTACTTCATAATGTTCCTGACCGACTACTTTCGGATCAAGAATAATAGAAGAAGAATCTAGGGGATCAACGGCAGGATAAATACCGAGCTCCGATAAAGAGCGGGACAAAACTACCGTGGAATCTAAATGTCCGAAAGTGGTGGCCGGGGCTGGATCAGTTAAGTCATCAGCTGGAACGTAAACAGCTTGAATAGAAGTAATAGAACCATCTTTAGTGGAAGTAATTCTTTCCTGTAATTCACCCATTTCCGAAGCCAGAGTCGGCTGATAACCTACCGCTGAAGGCATACGGCCTAACAGAGCGGATACTTCAGAGCCAGCCTGAGTGAAACGGAAGATATTATCAACGAAGAATAATACATCCTGATGTTTTTCATCACGGAAGTATTCCGCAATGGAAAGACCAGATAAAGCGACGCGGGCGCGAGAGCCTGGTGGTTCATTCATTTGACCGAAAACCATAGACACTTTATCAATAACGCCGCTATCCTTAAATTCGTGATATAAATCATTACCTTCGCGAGTTCTTTCTCCGACGCCGGCAAAAACTGAATAGCCGCCGTGCTCAGAGGCAATATTATGAATAAGCTCTTGAATAACAACGGTCTTACCGACGCCAGCGCCACCGAACATTCCGACTTTTCCGCCCTTAACGATAGGACAGATTAAATCAATAACTTTAATACCGGTTTCTAAAATCTCAGTGCTGTTAGACTGGTCAACGAACTTAGGAGCCGGTCTATGAATTGGGTATTTTTTCTCAGTCTTAACCGGAGCGCCACCGTCAACTACATCGCCTAAAACATTAAAAATGCGGCCTAGAGTTTCTTGGCCGACCGGTACGGAAATTGCTGCACCAGTATCAATTACTTTATCGCCGCGCTTTAAGCCATCGGTTGAACCCATGGCGACCGTTCTAACAATATTAGAGCCAATATGCTGTTCAGCCTCTAAAACCAACTTCTGGCCATTCAACATTACTTCTAAAGCGCTATAAATTTCGGGCAGCTTATTCTCAAAATAGACATCGACTACTACGCCGATAACCTGCTTAATGATGCCGCTGTTTTGCTTGTGTTCTGACATATATTTTTATTAAAAATTGAAAAATGGAAAATATTTATTAATCCGCTAAAGCGTTAGCCCCAGCGCTGATTTCCGCAATTTCTGCGGTAATACTAGCCTGACGCGCTTTATTATAAAATAAGGTAAGCTCATTAACCATATCATTAGCCGCTTCGGTCGCCTGATGCATAGCGGACATCCGAGCGCTATGTTCGGAAGCGTTAGCTTCTAAAAACGCCTGAAATAATTGAATTTCTATCAAACGCGGAATCATTTTATCTAAAACCTCATTCGGAGTCGGTTCAAAAACATATTCATAAGAATAACCAGCCTCGCTTAAATGTTTCTTGGCCTTAGCGCTAGCCATCTCTTCGCTTAATCCGACCTTAGGATCCTGGCCGACTACTCCTAAATATTTATCGCCCCCCTCAAGCTCTACCGGGACTAACTGTTTAACGCGCGGCACCTGCTTAGCGGGATTAATAAAATCGGTATAGGCCACCAGTATCTTATCGTATTTTTTATTGGCGTAATCTTCCAAAGCCATTTTAACAATAGGATAAATATCCTTAACATCAGTCAGTAGTTCACTCTTCTCAAATTCAGCCTCAATATTATGATTCTGATTATGAACCGCCGCCCCTTTTCTACCAACTAAAATGAAATCGGTAGGGATGGGGTGGCTGACGATTGATTCTTTGGCTTTAGCAATAACCGCCGCGTTATAAGCGCCGCACATGCCGCGGTTAGAAGTAATTAAAATAATGGCCACCTTTTCCGCCTTAAGGCAGGGTCTCAAAAGCGCGTGAAGCGGCTCCTGGCGCTTCTGTGATAACTTGGACAAATTTAAAACCGTCTCCCAGCTTAAATTAGCGTAAGTGCGAGTTTTCAAAACAGCGTCAACAGCCTTTCTCATTTTAGACGCTGCCACCATTTCCATAGCCTTAGTAATTTTCTTGGTACTGGTTACGGATTTGATGCGCCGAGATATTTCCTTAGTCTTGGCCATACCTTATATTAAATAATCCAAAGTCGCTTTATAGTCGCCGACTAAACTCTTAATCTTCCCTTCTATTTCTTCGTCTAATTCTTTTTTAGTGGCAATTAACTTTAGAACTTCGTCATTTAAATCAGCATATTCATACAAGCCTTTTTCAAAATCACGAATTTTCTCTACCGGGACATTATCCATTAAACCATTAATTAAAGAATAATAAGCTAAAACCTGTTTAGCGACTGATAAAGGCTGGTACTGATCTTGTTTAAATATTTCGTATAAGCGCTTGCCTCTTTCCAGCTTCTGTTTGGTATCAGCATCAAGATCAGAGCCGAACTGAGCAAAGGCGGCTAATTCACGATATTGAGCCGCTTCTAAGCGCATTTTACCGGCCACTTTCTTCATCGCTTTAATCTGAGCGGAAGAGCCGACGCGAGAAACTGAAAGACCGGCGTTAACGGCCGGACGATTGCCCTTATAGAATAAATCTGGCTCTAAGAAAATCTGTCCGTCAGTAATAGAAATAACGTTGGTAGGAATATAAGCTGATAAATCTCCGGCCTGAGTTTCAATAATTGGTAGAGCGGTAATAGACCCACCGCCAAAATCCTTATTAAGTTTGCAAGCACGTTCTAGTAAGCGAGAATGCAAATAGAAAACATCACCCGGGTAAGCTTCGCGTCCCGGTGGACGTCTTAACAATAAGGAAATTTCCCGATAAGAAACGGCGTGCTTAGATAAATCATCATAAATAATCAAAACATCTTCACCTTTATCGCAGAAATATTCAGCCATAGAACAGCCGGCGTAAGGAGCAATATATAGTAAGGCGGCCGGGTTAGAAGCACCAGCTAAAACAACTGTCGTATAGTCCATGGCGCCCGCTTCCTTTAATTTAGCCACGATATTAGCCACCTTAGACTCTTTCTGGCCGATAGCAACATAAATACATTTCATGTTCTGCCCTTTCTGATTAATAATAGTATCAATCGCGATGGCGGTTTTGCCTAACTGGCGATCGCCAATAATAAGTTCGCGCTGGCCGCGGCCAATCGGAATCATCGCGTCAATCGCTTTAATACCAGTCTGAACCGGTTCTTTAACCGAAGCGCGGGTAATAACACCAGGCGCAATTTTTTCAACCGGATAAAATTTAGTAGTTTCAATTTTTCCTAATCCATCCAATGGTTCGCCTAACGGGTTAACGACGCGGCCGACTAAGGCTTCGCCGACCGGAACTTCCAAAATTCTTTTAGTAGCCGTTACCTCATCACCTTCTTTAATCGCCGTGTAGTCGCCTAAAATAATGACGCCCACCTGGCCTTCTTCTAAATTCAAAGCCACACCAGAAATTTCTCCCTGCTCTGTTTTAAATAATAAAATTTCACTCATCATCGCTTCGCTTAACCCAGAAACCAAAGCAATGCCATCGGACACTTTGAGAACGTGGCCGACTGATTTTTCGCTGATCTCTGACTGGAAGCCGGATATCTCATCCTTAAGCTGCTCAATAATAAAATCCTTTGTGGTTGACATATATGTTTATCTAATTACTAATTTTATCGCGTAAATTGGCTAAAGTATTTTTAAGGCTACCGTCTAAAACTCGGCTGCCATATTTTAAAATGAAACCGCCTAACAAGTTTGGCTCGGTTTTTTCCGTTAAACTTATTTTTTGAGCGCTAGTTCTATCTTTAAGATAATCAACAACTAATTCCTTAGCCTCCGGAGCGAGATGGCGCGCGCTGATAAGCTCTGCCTCTATCAAGCCATTTTCTTTATTCCAAATACTGGAAAAAAGATTAATGATTTCGGGAAATTTTTTTGCATCGCCGTGGCGATAAACCATCGCTACAAAACTAGCCAAAATACCTTTCAGTTTAGCGCCGCTGTGGCCGCTAGCTGACTCATATAAACTAAGTGCGTATTGTTGGGAGGATATCTTCATAATTACTTAACCAACTTTTTAATAATTTCCTTATCTTTATCGCTAGTCATTTTTTCTGATAATATTTTTTCTACCGTTAATAATACTAAATCAGCCACTTCTTTTTTTATTTCTTTTAACGTCTCGGCTTTTTCTCGCACTAACTTTTCTTTCTCATTATTAATAACCTTGCCGATTTCCTCTTTGGCCTTAGCTACTAGCTCATTCCGTTTCTCTTCGCCGCGCTTATTAGCCTCTTCAATAATAATGTTAGCCTCTTTTTTAGCGGCGGCAATAACATCCTCTCTTTCTTTAGCCGTTAAAGACAGGCGTTTTTCTATCTCTTCCGCGTCTTTCAGGCTCTTATCAATCTTATTAGATCTTTCCACCATGACCTTAACCAGCGGCTTGAAAGCGAAGAAATAAAGGATAGAAAAAACAATCGCGAAATTAATCAACTGCGCTACAAACAGACTGACATCAATATGAAAAGTTGAAATTAATGATTCCATAATCGTTAAATATTAAAAATTGAAAATTGGAGGTTAAGAAATTTAATCTCCAATCATTCACCTTTCAATTATTTGATACTGAAAGCGATAACTAAAGCGTAAATAGCGATAGCTTCGGCAAAAGCGGAAACAAGCAACATCGGAACTAAGATTTTGCTGGCTGCTTCTGGGTTGCGTCCGATGGAATCCATCGCTTTGAAACCGATAGCACCAATACTAAGAGCCGGGGCAATAGTACCAATGGCAATGGTTAACGCTTTGTAAAACATTACATTGTCCATAATTTTATTAGCGCCGTTCAGGGTATACTGAACAGAGCTTTATTAATTTAAAATTAATTAATGTTCTTCTTGAGCGGTATTGATAGTTAAATATATCAAAACCAACATCATAAAGATAAGGGCTTGAATCGCTCCAACCAAAACTTCCAGAAACATGAAAGGGATAGGGACACCGAAGGCCATAATGGCCGAAATAGAACCAAGCAAAACCTCTCCCGCAAAAATATTACCGAATAAACGGAAAGATAAGCTGGCAATTTTAGCTAACTCGCCAACTATTTCAATTAGACCAACGAAGGCTTTAATCGGATTAATAAATATTATCATCGGGTCCTTCTTAATTTTCTTAGGAATATCTAAAAAAGCCTTAATATTGATAAATTTATTCAAATATTTCCACCAACCGACCGCTAAAACGCCAAAAATATGGCTTAAGACGACGCCGATAGTCGCTAACGCTAAAGTAGTATTTAAATCGGCCGTCGCGCCGCGCAAATAAGGAATAAATAATTTTTCTTCTCCATGCTGGACAATCTGGCCGATAGATCCGACTCCCGGCAAAAGCCCCATCCAATTATTAACTAGAACGAAAAAGAAAAAAGCTAATACTAATGGAGCAAACTGCAAAGATTTCTGACGGCTCCCGGTAACACTATCAAAAATACCTAGAAAACCTTCAATAATCATTTCTAAAAAACCCTGAATGCCAGTCGGCACAGTCTTAATGCTCCGCTTAATAGACAACCCTAAAATTAAAATAACAATTAAGGCTAGTCCCGAAGTCAACATGGCATTAGTAACAACAAAATGACCAACATGAGCAATTGGTTCGGCAAATAGAGTATTTTCGTGAATTATTCCTTCTGCCATCTATTTCTTATTAAATTTATTTTTTTCTTTTTTAGCTTCCTGATAATCTTTTTCTACTTGTTTAAATTCCTTAACGGCATTAAGAGATAAGCCGACCATAGAAACCAAAAAACAAGCGGCAATGGTTATCAGAAATAACCAAGGCTCCGTATCATACTTTTTATCCAGCCATTTCCCTAAATATAGGCCAAAAATAACTGGAAAAGCAATCCAACCGGAGATGTTGGCCATTATCCTTAAAGCGACATTCCAAGAGTCATTTTTCATACTTTTTAAGGCCATTTTGTTTATAGCGCAAAAAACCCTAAGTGTCAACCCTCTAATTTTACAATTTTCTATTTATTTTTAGGGTTAAATCCTAAAAAAAGCCCTAGCCGTATTAGTGGTTATTTCGGCCACTTTTTCTAGCTTTATGCCCCTGATATCAGCGATCCGGTTAGCGACATATTGTACTAATATTGGCTCATTTCTTTGACCGCGGTAAGGTTCTGGGGTCATATAAGGCGTATCAGTCTCAATCATTAGCTTATCAAGCGGTATTTTTCTAATTAAATCGTCCCACTGCTGACTAAAGGTTATCAACCCGGTAAAGGATATTAGGAGACCAAGCTTAAAATACTTCCAAGCCAAGTCTTCGTCGCCGGAAAAACAATGAATTACTCCCCAGGGCCTGTCGGCGGGGATTAAATGGTGATATTCTTTTTTAAATTCCTGAAGAATACTGAAAAGGTCATCATGGGCTTGGCGGCAATGAATTATAACCGGCAAATCTAAGCTGCGCGCCAAGAGAAGCTGCTGCGCAAAAACCTCTTGCTGCTTCTTTTTAACAGCTACCATATCTTTAGTCGGATCAAGATGATAATAATCCAAGCCAATCTCACCAATAGCCACTACTTTTTCAAATTTAGCTAATTTCTCATAGCTGTCATAATCAAATTCTTCGGCACGAGCCACAAAACCAGCCGTCCCGCTCTCTTCCCCAGTATCAACCGGCCCATTTTCTAAATGGACAGGATGCAACCCGATGGCCGCATAAACGCCGCGCTCGTATTTATTGGCATAGTTTAAAGCTCTATTAGAAGTCTTGAGTTCTGACCCGACCAAAACCATCCAGGTATTACTATCTAAAGAGCGACGAATCACCTCATCGGCGTCGTCTTTAAAAGCGGCAAAATTTACATGGGCATGAGTATCAATAAACACAAATTTGGCGATTAAAATTTTCTATCTAAAAGACGCGAGTAACGCGCCTTTTATTTTATTTAACAAAATATTATTTAATTTGGTTATCGGTTGGCGCTTGATTTGATTCGCCGCTAGGGGCGGCGGAAACAGAAGACTTATCAGCTTCCCCGGTCTTTTCCGGATGGCATTTACACTTGCAATTAGGACCGCACAATTTTTTAAACCAATTGCATAAAATACACATAAAGTTTATTAAATTAAATAATTAAATTGGGCAAATTGTCCTATATTTATTGTAGCATCTAAGCCGCAAAAGTCAATAAAAATAAGGGTAAAAATCGTTTGACCAAAATGCCAAAAAATTATATCTCTAAATCCTCTAACAACTGCTTTTGCTTCTTGCTTAACCGGGACGGTATGTTAACCACGACTTTTACATACTGATCGCCTATTCCTCTATTATTAAGCTTATTGACTCCCTTCTCTTTTAATTTAAATACTGTTCCCGATTGTGTCCCCTCGGGAATTTTTAACTTAACCGGTCCATGGATAGTATCAATATCTATCTTGTCTCCCAAAATAGCTTGCTTAATACTGATTGATTTTTCAGTTCTGATATCATAACCCTCCCGTCGGAAAATTTTATGTTCTAATACTCTAACGCGCAAATAAAGATCACCGGAAGAAGCTCCTTTGCGGCCCGCTTCGCCCTGGCCGCTTAGTCTAATTGATTCTCCATCGTTTATACCCGCCGGAATTTTTACTTTTAATTTAACAGTTTCATTATGTATTCCTTCACCGCCGCACTGGGAGCATTTTTGGCTATATATTTTTCCTTCACCACTACAACTAGGGCAAGTGGTCTGGGTTTGGATATTGCCTAGAATTGTTCTCTGCACGCCAGTGACGCGTCCTGAACCATGACAAGTAGAACAGTTATCTACTTTAGCCCCCGGCTCAGCGCCATTACCATGGCACCTATTGCAAGTTATGTTTTTAGAAAAGCTAAGTTCTTTTTCTAAACCAAAAGCCGCTTCTAAAAAATCTAAATTAACTCTCATTTCTAAATCGCGCCCGCGGCTGGACTTTTTAGACCTAGACTGATTGCCGCCGCCGAAGCCAAAGATATCGCCGAAGCCGCCAAACATATCACCTAAATCTTCAAAATCAAAATTCATGCCGCCATTTTGGAAGCCAGAAAAACCTTGACCGCCATAACCGCTGAAACCGCTGAAACCGCTGCCGCCGCCATAGCCGCCCTGATTAAAAGCAGCTGAACCAAACTGGTCATAACGCTGACGCTTTTCGGCATTACCTAATACTTGATAAGCCTCATTAAGCTCCTTAAATTTTTCCGCGTTACCACCCTTGTCGGGATGATGCTCGTGGGCTTTTTTACGGAAAGCGCTTTTAATTTCCTCGGCGCTAGCACTCTTACCAACGCCGAGAATGTCGTAATAATCTTTAGACATCTAAGTTATTTCTTTTCTTCAACTTCCCCCTCAACAACGTTTTCGTCTTTCTTTGTCTCCGTGCCAGTCGCACCAGATTCAGCACCTCCCGCTTGTCCGGCTCCAGCCGCATCGGCTCCTGGAGCGCCAGCGCCTGGCTGCTGATACATAGCGGCACCAATCTTTTGCGCTACCGCACTTAACTCTTCCATCTTTTTCTTAAGCTCGTCAGAACTAGCTGTATCCTTTACTTTTTTAAGCTCAGCGGTTTTATCTTCTAATTCTTTTTTATCCTCGGCTTTCATTTTATCACCCGATTCTTTTAACATTTTTTCCATGGTGAAAACAACAGCATCGGCCTGATTTTTAATTTCCACTTCTTCCTTCTTTTTCTTATCTTCTTCAGCATGAAGTTCGGCCTCCTTCTTCATTTTCTCTATTTCCTCCTTAGACAAGCCGGAAGATGCCGTAATCATAATCTTCTGCTGTTTATTGGTTGCCTTATCAGTCGCCGATACATTCAAGATGCCGTTAGCATCAATATCAAATTTAACTTCAATCTGGGGAATGCCGCGCGGCGCCGAAGGAATACCATCAAGAGTAAAATGGCCTAGAGTTTTATTATCATGAGCCATAGGTCTCTCGCCCTGGACAATGTGTATCTCTACCGCAGTCTGTCCATCAGCCGCTGTTGAAAAAACTTGTGATTTAGAAGTCGGGATAGTCGTGTTTCTTTCAATAAGAGGAGTCGCCACACCGCCCAGAGTCTCAATACCTAATGTTAAAGGAGTAACATCTAGCAATAAAACATCTTTTACATCGCCCTGTAAAACGCCAGCCTGAACCGCGGCGCCTAAGGCAACGACTTCGTCCGGATTAACACTTAAATTCGGCTCCTTACCAAAGAATTCTTTAACTTTCTGTTGAACCAAAGGCATACGAGTCATGCCGCCGACCATTAATACTTCATTAATTTCCGCCATTGAAAATCCCGAGTCAGTTAAAGCCTTCTTACAAGGTTCAATGGTTTTCTCAACTAAATCAATAATTAAAGTTTCTAATTTCGCGCGAGAGAGTTTCATTACTAAATGTTTCGGGCCATTAGCATCCGTAGAAATAAAAGGCTGATTAATTTCCGTTTCTTGAGCGGTTGATAATTCAATTTTCGCTTTCTCCGCCGCCTCCTTAATTCTCTGTAAGGCTAAAGTATCTTTAGACAAATCAATACCCTGGTCCTTTTTAAATTCATCAATAATCCAAGTAATAATTCTCTGATCAAAATCTTCACCGCCTAAATGGGTATCACCGTTAGTCGCCTTAACCTCAACGGTATCAGCTGATATATCTAATACGGAAACATCAAAGGTTCCGCCGCCTAAATCATAGACGACAATTTTCTGACCCTGTTTTTTATCAAAACCATAAGCGAGAGCGGCGGCCGTCGGCTCATTGATAATTCTTTTAACATCCAGGCCCGCAATCAAACCGGCGTCTTTAGTCGCCTGGCGCTGTGAATCATTGAAATAAGCCGGAACGGTAATAATAGCCTCGGTAATTTTCTCACCTATTTTTGCTTCGGCGTCAGCCTTAAGCTTAGCTAAAACCATGGCGGAGATTTCTTGCGGCGTATAATCCTTATCGCCCATTTTTACCTTAACCCCTTCGCCGGCCTGCAGTATTTTATAAGGAGCGTTCTTTAAATCGCGCTGCACCTCATCTTCGCCAAAATGACGGCCGATTAAACGCTTAACAGCATAAACAGTATTCTCCGGATTAATAACGGCTTGGCGCTTGGCCGATGAGCCGACTAAGCGTTCACCATTTTTGGAAATAGCAATAATGGAAGGGGTGGTGCGGTTGCCTTCAATATTTTCAATAATCTTCGGTGCCCCGCCCTCCATAATAGCCATAGCTGAATTTGTGGTTCCTAAATCAATTCCTAAAATTTTTGACATATTATTTTTAATTTATTTTTATTTATTTTCTAGTATTATTAACTAATGTCTAGCCCGTAATAGGGCTAGCGATTAATCAACAATTATTTTTTCTGGCTTTGAATTTTAATTGTCTTCGGCTTTACTTCCGCTGCCTTAGGCACGGTGATTTTTAAAACACCATCTTCATTTACGGCGCTAGCCGCGTCGCCGTCAACCTTAGTCGGAAGCGGGATAGAGCGGTAAAAAGAACCACGACGGATTTCCTTGCGGTAATAATTTTTTTCATCAATTTCGCTCTTCTTTTCGCTCTCACCTTTAATAGTTAAAACATTATTCTCAATAGAGATATCAACCTTCTCCGGATTTATTCCGCCCAGCTGAGTTTCAATGACAATATTGTCCTTATCCTCATACATATCAACGGCGGGAGTAAAACCGAATTGATTGCCCCGAACAGCCGGCAACATGGATTCCATGGCTTTTTCCATGTCGTCAAACTCCGGGAAAAATGGGGTCCATTTTATAAGTGACATAGATTTATTTCTCCTCTCATAAAACTTATCATCAGCGATAAGTAGATATGAAAAGATACAAATTAATTATTCTACTATTACTTTCGCCGGCCTAATTACTTTCCCATTCAACTTATAGCCCGGCATAACTTCTTGCTTAACTTTTTCGCCCGTCCCGTCAATCGCCTCCATTGTATTATGATCAAAATTGGCACCGACTGTTTTTATTTCTTCAATTCCTCTGGCTTCTAACACATCTTTAAACTGTTTTAAAACATGTTTAACTCCTTGCACCCAAGCATTTTTATTCTCTTCATCATTTAAGCCGATTAAAGACATTTTAAGATGATCGTAAACCGGAAGAATATCTTGTAAAAAATCACTGACCGCATATTTTATGAACTCTTCCCTCTCTTTAGCGTTTTGTTTTAACAAATTCTGATAATCGGCCAAGGCGCGTTTATATTTATGCTCCCAAGGCTCTTCCTCCTGTTTATTTTCCTCGCCCGCCTGATCCAATCCCTTATTAAGTTCACTATTGGACTCACTATCCAATTCTTCATTTTTAACTTCTTCACTCATATTATTCAAATTTTTTCTTAATAAATTCTACCAAAGCTAAATTATGGCTATAATCCATGCGGACCGGACCGAGAATGCCAAAAACGCCGCTCTGATTATTATTTTTATATTTTACTAAAACTGTGCTTAAAAAATTTCCAAAGGGATTCTTGGAACCGATTAAAATCTGCTCATGCTCCGCCAAATTTTCAAAAACTTCATCAATTATTTCTTCCAAGCGATCAATTATGCTAGAAACATCACAAACCACGTCCAACTGCTTAAATTCTGGCTGAGAAAAAAGATTGGCAAGACCGGTATAATATAAATCATTCTTATGGAAGGCCCAGAAAACTGCGCTGCCTGATAATTCCGCAATAACCTTGGCCGTCTGCTTATAGGCCATTTCATCGTGCTTAAAAGATTGCGACAAAGTTTTATGTTCAGTCTCTTTTAGTCCGCGCTTCTCTTTACTGGACAGCCAATCCGCTAGAAATAATTCGTAAGCGGCTTCGGTCGGGATACGTCCGGCTGAAGTATGAGGCTGTCTAATATAACCCTCTTCCTCAAGCTCCATCATTTCATTCCTAACTGTCGCTGGCGATATATCTAATTTATACTTATCAACCAGAACGCCCGAAGAAACCGGCTGAGCCGTCTTAACATACTCTCTAATGATTGTCTCTAATAAAAATTTTTTGCGTTCGGAAATCATATGAGAACATTATAAATAAAATTAGCACTCAAGTCAATAGAGTGCTAAATATATCACTATTTATTTAAATTTTTATTTATTATTAGGTAAATTTAAGAATTAAAATATTCCTTACTCTCTAAATATTTTTGGTACTGTTCCGGGCTTAATAATTTAGGCGCCGAAAAATTTATTTGGTAACGATAAAACAAAGAATAATTCCGGAAGGGATAATTATTTATAAAACTATCGCTGACCAAATGGACTAGCCCGCCTAAAGCAAGCGCTACGAAAAACGCTGATAAAGATTTACGGCGAGTAAGGCAAGCAAATATTAAAATTATTGGTATATACTCCCAGGCGTGAAACCAAAGATGAATTTGGTTGCTCAGGACAAATTCCCGGCCTTCTATAAAATGCCAAAAATTGAACTGCCAACCATAGAATAAAAAATATTCCAACAAATGATCCAGATCAATCAGGAAGCCGCCGATAATTCCCGCTATTATTCCCAGCTCCAATTTTTTAAAACGCGTGCCGACAAATAAACCAACTAAATAAGCCAGCGTAAAATGAATAAATAAATGTAAGGGTAAAGGTATGGTCATATAATAAATATTTATATCTAAATATAAATTAAGGCCGGCCAGAATAATACCAATTTAATATATCCTTAGCGATGGGCACGGCGATAGCGCTCCCCTCAACTCCCTCCTCTACTAAAACCGTGATAGCGAGCTCCGGATTTTCATAGGGCGCGAAACCAATAAACCAGGCATGCGGCGCCTTTTTAGTAGACCATTGGGCCGTGCCGGTTTTCCCAGCGACCGCGACTGGCAAAGAACTCATAGAGCGCGCACTGCCAAGAGTAACCGTCTCCCGCATCCCCTCCCTGACTATCTTTAAATTCGCTGAATCAATAAAATTCTGGCGCAAAACCGTCGGCTGAACTTCCCTAATTACTTTATTCTCGGCATTTAATAATTTACTAACTAGATGCGGCTGATACAAAGTTCCGCCATTAGCAATCGCGGCCGTATAATTAGCGACTTGGAGCGGCGTAACAATAACATCACCCTGGCCAATAGCAAAATGATAGGTGTCGCCGATATACCAAGGCTCTTGCTTAACTCTTTCTTTCCAATCGGCCGTCGGCACAAAACCAGCTCTTTCGCCGGGCAAATCTACTCCCGTCAATTCCCCTAAACCAAATAACTTAGCATATTTTACCAAGCCCGAAACGCCCAGTCCTTTAAAATCTCCGTATCCGCCGCCTATATAATAAAAGAAGGTATTAACTGACCAAGCTAAGGCTTTGCGCACATCAACCGTGCCATGGCCGCCCGCCTTCCAATCCGGAAAAAACCACTCTCCGATACGCAGACCTCCGGTACTTAAAAAACTAGTCGTTTCCGTAATTATTTTTTCCTGAAGCGCTCCGGCGGCAAAAACAGGCTTAATAGTTGATCCCGAAGGAAACTCGCCGCTAACGGCCCGGTTAAACAAAGGCCGATTAGGATCAGTTAAAAATTTATTATACTCATCCTGGCTAATGCCGCGCGCGAAAAGATTATTATTATAAGAAGGCAAACTGACCAGGCTTAATATCTGGCCATTATTAGGATTCATGATAATAATTGTCGCCCGATGAAAACCTGATTTTTTTAAATAAGCCGAAGCAATCTCCTCGGTTTTTTGTTGCAGGCGAAAATCCAGGGACAACTGCAAATTATAGCCATCAGCCGCGGGAATTTCATTAATAATTTTCTTTTGGCGACCCAAAGCGTCCACTTCAATATTTTTTCGGCCTGGCCGGCCCTTCAATTCTTTCTCCCAAGTATATTCAATGCCCATTTTGCCGATGTAATCTATGGGCGAATAATCCGGCCCCAAATCTTTCATTTCGGAGTCATTAATTTTTCCGATGTATCCTAAAATATGAGAAAAACTAGTTTCGCCCAAGACCGTCGGGCTCGTACTAGCTGAATCGGTTAAATACTCGCGCCTAATTTTACTTGATAAAAATACTCCCGGCCAACTAGGCATCTCTAAGGCCAAAAGCATGGCCTTATCATAATCTATATTATCGGCGACAAACAGCGGCTGATAAGACTCTAGAGAGCCTAATTTAACCCCGCTTAAAATATCCTTAATCTGATAAAAAATCGGGTTATCGGTAGTAATACTAATTTTTCCCTGATCCGATCCCAGCTGGGTTTTTGGCGCTACCTGCTCGCCGGATAAAATATAACTTATTTTACGCAGCAGGTTATCGCGCGCCAGCTCGTCTTTAGGCAGATCAATAGGCTTAAAATATAAGACAAAATTAGCTTTATTTCTCACTAGCGGCCTTAAGTCGCTAGTATAAATAATGCCGCGCTTAGGTTCAATAATCTCGGCGCGCAAACGGTTGCTCTCAGAAAGCAGGCTATAATAATCATTTTTACCAACCTGGAGCCAGAAAGTTCTAGCGACTAAGACTAATAAAAGAATAATGGCGCCAAAAATAAAATATCTTAACTTCTGAAAATTAAAAGACCGGCTAACCATTTCTTTATGGCTAGTGTCAGCTAAAAAAGAAGCCTCTGTCCAATCAGCATAATAAGCCGAGTCCTTTAATTCGCCAAAATGAAAACGACCTTCTTTCACTAAAAAGGGGTCGTCGTTCTTGCGGCGCAAGGATTCAGCTAAGCTGTTATTTCTAGAAATTCTAAAAAGTTTAGAGCCCATATTTATACAATATTAACGCTAATAAGCAATAAAGGCAAGGCGGTCTTTATTTTTTATTTATAAAAAATTTAGATTTTTTTTATCTCACTTTTTGTATAATATAAGCAATGGGCTAAAAACCCAGAATATTGTTCGGACGGTTATTTTAAGCTAAAATAAAAATAAAAATATGCGCATTCTACTTATTGAAGATGACAGCGATATTTCCCGCCCCTTAGCCCTAGCCTTAAAGGCTTCTAACTTTACAGTTGATACTGCCGCAGATGGAGAAAATGGTTATTTTTCCGCTCGGACTAATAGCTATTCTCTAATCATTTTGGACTATAATCTCCCTGGATTAAACGGGCGCGAAATCATTGAAAAACTGCGAGCCGAGAATATTAATATTCCCATCTTAATGTTAACCGTTAGATCAGAAATAAACGATAAAATTGAACTTTTAGATTTGGGCGCTGATGATTATTTATCTAAGCCCTTTGCCGTAGCAGAACTACTAGCCCGCGTTAAGGCTCTACTGCGCCGCCCTAAAACCTATACTGAGAATATATTAAAACTAGGCGACTTAGAACTTGATCCCGACCGGTTCCTAGTCAGCCGGCAAGGCCAACGCGTTTTTCTATCATCTAAAGAGTTTGCACTTCTAGAATATTTAATGAAAAATAAGGGACGCATAATGTCGCGTCAGGAAATAATGGAAAATGTCTGGGATGAAAATGCCGACCCCTTCTCTAATACTATAGAAGTACATATCAGGAACTTGCGGCGGAAACTAGAAACAGATGGCCGCAAATTAATTTTTACTTTTTCTAATCGCGGCTATAAAATTGACGAAAAAAAATAAAAAAATCCTTTAGAAAATTTTTAACTTTTCTTCATCTCAGTCTTGTTAAAATAATATCGGCAATAGCCGAGACTGCTATAAGCGGCTTGGCGCCAGGTCGATATTGTCTAACAAATAAACAAGACATATATGACAAAAAGCAACAAAAATGCCCAAACCAGCCGAAAACAATCTAGAACCGAATTAATGGCTATGATTTTGGCGACCGCCCTAAACCCCGGTACTCCCTGGCGAGATTGATAAGACACGAAGCGCTTCTTACGCCCGCTAGGAAGCGCTTTTGTTTACTAAACCTAGGCTTATTCTGGTCAATAAAAATATGCCCAAAATTAATATTCAAGAAAATCTCAAAAAATTAATTAATCCTAAAAGCCAAGAAGAGGATTTGCGACGCCAAGAATTAATTCTTAATATCCTGTTGACCTTCTCTATCGGCTGTTTCCTGATAATAAATATAATCCGTCTCGTTGATTATTTTAGCCACGGCGACGATCGCGGCCTGCCAATAATCTATACCCTGCTAATACTCGCTTGGTTTATTGGACTACGCTGGCTATCGGGGCGAGGAAAGATAAAAACCGCCAGCTGGCTACTAATAATCATCTACGCTTGGCCAGCCTTATATTCTCTAACTACCTGGGGAGCGGATTTACCAGCCGGGTTGTTACTAGTTGTTTTAGTTGTGACTCTCTCCGGCATATTAATTAACGAGAGTCTGGTATTTATAAGCACGGTAGTCATTAATATTTTTTTAATTATCCTAACCTGGCTCCAAAGTTCTGGAATGATTAAAGTCGTTAGCTACTGGCGAGCGGAAAAACATGAATTAGGCGACGCTATCGCCTATGCCATTTTATCGCTCATGATTGCGGCCGTAGCCTGGTTATTCTGCCGCGGTTTAAACCAGGCTCTAAAAAGAGCTAGAAACAGCGAGGCCGAATTAAAACAAGAACGCGATCAATTAGAAATCCGGGTAAGAGAGCGGACTGACCAATTGCGGCAAGCGGAAGCGGAAAAAATCAACCAACTTTATCGGCTGGCAGAATTCGGGCGACTATCATCAGGCATTTTCCATGATTTAATTAATCCCCTAACCGCCGTCTCCTTAAATTTGGGCCAAGCCAAAGACGAAGTTAAAATTGATTTCAATAATACTAATTCCTATATCAACCAGGCCATAACGGCCGCCCATAAAATGGAGGGTCTAGTGGCGGGCATTAAAAAACAAATACAAAAAGAAAGTGCTTTGACAATGTTCTCCGCCAATGAAGAAATTAATCAGATTATCCAAATCTTAACTTATAAGGCTAGTAAAGCTAACACGCCGCTTAACTTCCGGCCAAAATCAGCGGTTAATCTTTACGGCGACGCCATAAAATTCGGGCAAATAATAAGCAATTTACTATCCAACGCGATTGAAGCGAGCGAGATACGGCCGCCCTACAAAACGGATGAAAATTCCAAAAATAAAAATGACTATCAGATAAATATAGAATTAATAGAAAAAGACGGCCGAGCCATAATCACTGTCAGTGATCAGGGCGAAGGCATATCGCCAGAAAATATAACTAAAATATTTGAACCGTTCTTTAGCACTAAGATGGAAAGCGGGCGAGGTCTTGGGCTAGGACTAGCCTCCACTAAAAGTATCGTTGAAAAAGATTTCTCCGGATCCATCGCCGTTGAAAGCCAAGTCGGTTCGGGGAGTCGCTTTATTGTCAATTTACCCATAAAAAATGAACAAAAAAATTGAGAAAGTATATTTCTGGCCGACTTGGTTTTATCATGACCGATTAGAGATAAAAAATAAAATTAACAAATCCGTTTTATCATCGCTAGGCCGCGCCAACCTTGATTTATGGCAAGCCCTTAATATCTATGATGATTTTTTAGATCAGGAAGGCTGCCCCGCTAATCTGCCTCTGGGGAATAAACATTATCGCAATTTTTTAACGGCTTACTATGAATTGCCTTTACCAGCGGCGTTCTATAATATTTTCAGACAAATCTTAGATAATCTGGACCGGGCTAACCGCCGAGAGGTTTTACACTATCGCGGTCATTTAAAAAATGAAAAAATTACTTATCCCAAACGCTTGCCCAGTTGGCGGAATATTGAAAACTTATCCGATAAATCACTAGCGCTGGCGCTCGGAGCTATAGCCTTAATCTGTCTCTCTGGCGGCCATAAAAAAAATCAAATAAATAACAAAAATAAAATAGCGGCAACCGTCAATTTTTTCCGCCAGGCTCTAACGGCCAAGCAGCTAGCCGACGATGCTTGCGATTGGCGGGAAGATTTAAGCAAGGGGCGGCTAACGCCGGCTAATGCGCTTATTATTAAAGCTGCCCGAAAGAAAAATTTGGTTTTAGATTTTAAAAAAGATTCTGTCCAGGCTAATTTACTCTTTATCTCCGAGGCATCCCTAAAAATTTCTAACCAAATATATAAATCATGCCAAAAAGCTAGGCGCGCCGCCCGCCAGGCCGGACTGAAAACCGACGGATATCTAATCGGCAATATTATTAAACCGCTAGAAAGAGCTGTGGAAGAAACGACCGAATTCAGACGCTTGTTAGCGACAGGACTGATAAAAATGCTATAATCAAGCATATGGTGAGTAAAAATTTATCAATCATAATCCCTATCTATAACGAGGAAAGAATAGCCGCGAGTTCCCTGCCGGCCATTTTTTCTTTGAGAGTTGATAAAGAAATAATTATCGTCAATGACGGCTCAACGGACGGGACCGAAGAAATACTGGCTAATTTAACTAAGCAATACGAATTCAAACTGATTAACCAGCCTACTAACCGAGGCAAGGGCGAGGCCATAAAACACGGCCTAACGGAAATAGCGGGCGAATACTTCGTAGTCTGCGACGCTGATGCCGAATATGATCCTAAAAATATTATTGATCTCCTAGCGGCGATTAAAAAAGAACCAGCTAATGAAAAAATAGCCTATTACGGCTCGCGCTTCTTAAACCATAAGCCGCTCGGTTTCCATTATTTGGTAAATCTATTTTTAACCGCTCTGACTAATATTCTTTTTTCCAGCCGTCTGACTGATATGGAAACCTGCTTTAAGCTAATCCCAGCGCGCGCTTTAGAAGAGATAAGATTAACCGGCGGACGTTTTGAAATTGAGCCGGAAATCACCGCCCAGCTGTTAAAAGCCGGCTACCAAATTAAAGAGCTCCCTATTAGCTACGCTAGGCGCGGCTATAACGAAGGCAAAAAAATAAAAGCCCGAGACGGGCTTTTAGCAATTAAAACTTTAATTAAAGAAAAATTATTTAACTAGCGGTATTTTGCCGGCTTGACGCAACTTATCAAGCTGGTTCAGATATTCTAAGGCTGATTCATCATTATCATCTATTTCTAAAGCCGAGCGCCAGTCCGCCTCGGCTTTTTGGTATTCTCCTAAGCGCCAATGGGCTAAGCCAGAGGCGACATAAACCCCCGGTAAATTATAGCCCGATTCAATAGCTGATTTAAAATAGTCTATTGACCGCTTAAGATAAAAAGTGTCCTGGCTACTAGAGTATAAATATCCAAAGGAGACGAGAGCCGTAGTATTGCCGGGATAATCAAATAATATTTTACGATAAATTTCCTCGGCTAAATCCGGCTGGCCAGCCGATTGAGCTAAAATCGCTAAACGAAAACTATCTTTCAAATCGGCCCGGGCAGCTAAGTCACGCAAGCGAGAGCGGAATTGCCAAGAGTCAATTGATAATGTTTTAATTTCTTCCTGGCCGTAAGCCTCCTTGTTTAATAAAATAACCGAATACGAATCAAAATAAACTAAAGACCAATCGGCATCAGTTAGGATAAAACGCAAGAAATCTTGAGCCCAAGGGGTAAAGTCAACATGGGAAAAATAAATCGTTTTAATTTTATAAAGCTTGCTATACTCCCGCCACTTCTGGAGATCGGTTTGCATCGGTTTATAAATATCCTGGAAAAAGTCCGCGCTATAAGCTTCGGGCCTATTATCAACAAAAACTCTTTCGGCCGGATATAGCCAAAAAATCAAGGCGCTGCCGATGTCATAATTATTAAAAATAGGGCCTTGTAACTTTTTATCTTGAAAAAATTTAGCCGACGCGTCATTATTTTCCGCTAAGCCCCAGCCTAAGTTATTTCTAACGAAAAAATTATTGGAACTAAAGTCATGATATAAATAAATAAAACTAGAAATGATAACTAGACCGATTATAATCGGCTTAGAAAAACTCCGCCAAAAAGCCGCCGTTTCCGACCTTAAGGAAGGCGCTTGAAAATATTTAACTAACGGCTCAAGATTGCCGCTCATAATCACTAGTACTGCTAGAGCTGCTAAAGAAATATTGCGCACTGCCATTAAGCCCAGGCCAATAAAAAAAAGACTGAGCAGAAAATCAAACCAGCGATTTTTTTTCTGAGTTAACCAATATAAAATCCAACTAATTATTAAGAGTCCGACCACTATCTTAATTAAAGAAAAATTAGGGTTTAAAATTAAGTTTTCTAGAAAAAAGACAGATTTATTTTCGGCTATCTCATAGCCATAGTTAGCAAATATCTGAAAAGGATATAATAAGCCGCGCCAAGTGTTAGGATTTATCAAGGCGGCTAGAGACGATAAAATTAAAGTATAAACCCATATCTTAGAGGCCAGCCAGCCCGCCCTAAAGCCGATTTTTGGCTGGCGCCAGCTAGTTAAAAGGGTGGGGATGAAATCGGCCAGCGCTTTAAACCCTAGTAGAGCTAAACCGACAAAAAAATAAATGTGAGTATTAGTCCAAAGAATAAATAATGGGGCTAGCCAGGCGAGGCGTTTATAATTTTTATCAACTGCTACCCCATCTATTAAACGCCAAACAATAAAAATAAATAAATAACTAAATATTTCCGGCCTTATCTCCACCCGTTCGCTTAATAAAAAAATAACTGGCAGGGATAATAAGGCGGCCGGATAAAATCCCATCCGGCGCCGAGCCGAAATAAAGGCTAAGCTAAAAACTAATATTGCTAAAACAATATTGAATACGGATAAAAGAGTAAAACCGCCTAGTTGATAAACGGCATAGAGAATAACTCCGCCTAGCCAATGATGATTAACAAAGCGCCAGTCCGGTTCAGTATAAGAATAAAAATTCCTAAATAAAACGCCAGAATCTTGCCAAACAACTCGGCCGTTAGCTAAGTGGCGGCCCAAATCAACCGAGGTTAATTCTATCTTTTGAGAAAAAATTAACACTATCAAGGCGAGCAGCCCGACGAAAATTAAGACTTTTAATATTTTATCCCAGCGATTTTGTAACTCCATAGATATCAATATAATAGCATTTTTTCGGCTATAATTAAACATTTGGCCAATAAAAAATCCCGCTGTGTTGCAAACGGGATTTACTCTATCTAATTGATAAGTTTTCTGATTACTTAGCTTTTTCTTTCCTTAAATTTACATTGATTGAGTCCCAATAATCTTTATTCTTATAGTACGAAGAATCATCAAGATTGCTATGCATGAAATATCTGATATTTCCCTTGCCTCTTGAAAAATACAAATTTTTTGTAAGCTTTATAACGGAACTGTCCGAAAATACTACTGGGAATAAAGAGTCGGGAAACTGGCGCAGAATTTTTAGAGCCGGATTATCTTTTTCTGGTCCAATCGGAATCCTCTGTCCGCCGCTAAGGATTAAATATGCGGGGCGCACTCCAGTTTCTAAAATTGGATAGTTATCAACCGGTAACATCGGCTGTTTAGGACTGATGCCATTAATTGGGTACGGTCCAATATAAGCCGTATCCCAACGAGCCACCTGATTCATAGGGATAATTTGTAACCCCTTATCTTCAAAGGTCTTAAAGGCTGATTCAACATATCCGCCGTTAAGATTACTCGGCAATAAATAAGGTGAACTATGTCCCAACATTTTATCATAATCAGCGACCCATTTGATTACAGTTTCATAATCAACAGCAACCGGCACTTTTTCTGACAAAATTAATTTAATGCTGAGCCAGTACTTAATCATTAGCTCAACATTAAGTCCTTTATTCTGCCAATCTAACCAATTAAGATAGCCTTTGGCATAATAGGACTCAAATTGATGATCAAGTCCAATATTTTTTAGGCTATCATAGGCCGGAAATAATTCCGCCTTGTAGATTAGGCCAGCTAACGAGGCGGGAAAATTATCGGCGTGCTTCATGGACAGAAAAGTTACCAGCCCTTCATACAAAAACATAACATCAGATTGATGATATTTTCCGTCGGCAGCCAAGTATTCCTTAGGCATTAAAGCCTTGCCAATCAAGCTATGTAAAAGCGTATGATAGGCTCCGTCCATTCTAATATAGAAAGGGACGGTAACGGAATAGGGGGCATTGAAATGTTCCAGGCCAGTTATGACTTCATTATTAATAATATAGGTAAAAACATAAGGAACGCTCCCATAATTATTAATAAACTTATGCCAAAAACTTGGCGCTAATTCTCCGATACGCAAAGCGGCGGAATCAACCGCGGCAAAGGCCTCTCTTAATTTAGAGTGGGTTAATGAATCAACCCAGCAATAAACTACTAGCATGGAGTCTACCCTATTAAGTCTGGACGACCTGACTAGATATTTGTCTTCCTCAACTAAAATTATAGGAAACTCTCGGGCCGCGAAGAAATCAGGAAATTCTACCTCAGTGACTCCCTCTTGCCAAACTTGGCCATGATATACTAGATCCTTGCCGCTAGGAATATCTATCCTGACGACAATGGGGCGGTACAGATTAGCCGGCACGAAGCCGGAAGAAAGATGATAAATTATTACATTGCCGTTTCCGATAATTCCCGAACCAAACCCTCTTTTAAACTTTAATAACTCGCCGGCGTAAATACCACGGCCAGAATTTATTAAAGTAATAGAGGTGTCTGGGCCGTGGTTACCCGGTGTAAACTGCGGGTTAATATTTTCTAGGGCCGTAGAACTTACTGTTAACCGCCCGTTAAGAATATTAATTGATAAGGTGTCTGCCACTGCATTTTGAGCCAGCAGTACGGATGATACTGATAACAATAATAAAAAGATTATCTTTTTCACAATTACTCCCTGATTTATTATTAATTTATTGAATTTTCGCTAATTGTTAAAGAAACTACTAATTATATAATATACACTAAAAGCTAACTTTTGTCAATATTTCCCTAATTTAAAAAACCATCCGCCGGCATCTGGCAGATGGTAACGTCTGGGGCTCTTAAAGCCGCAGATAATGTCCTAAAAGGAGCCTAACACTGTCTAAAAGACAAAACTATCTCCTTGTCCTGCTCTATTTGTTCCATTGCCTCATCAAGCAATGTCGCGTATAAGCAATTATATACATCCAGTATAAATTGATTATTGCAAATGGAGCGCGGCTGACCATGCTCTAACGCTTTTTCCCACGCGATAGAGTCACTGTGCTCAAAAAAATCAGAAAGCTTATTATTCCGGAATTTTTCCAGACATACTATGAAAAACTTTTCTTCTTTAGTATTTTCAGTTATAAAACTGAACAAAACTTTCTGGTTAGAAACAAAAACGTACTTAGACATTGGTACTCCCTTCTCTTGTGTGTTAATGAATTGACTAGGACAATAATAATGATAAGGATTTTTTTATTTGTGTCAAGACATCAATTTTACAATTCCCTGATTAGCGTCAACTTCTACCCAGTCCCCATTTTTAAAAGTCTTAGTCGCATTTTTCGTCGCTAAAATACAGGGCTTGCCGAATTCCCGCGCAACAATCGCCGCATGGCAAATTATCCCGCCCTCATCAGTAACAATAGCGCCGCACTTTCTTATACCCGAAAGGAATTCTACCTGAGTCATGGGCGAAACAAGAATTTCCCCTTTCTTAACCTGATTAGCCTCAGCCTGAGTAAATACTAATCTAACTTTACCCCTTACCTTCCCCTGGTAAGCAACGGCTCCCTTTAAAATAGTTTCCTTATTTTTCTTTTCCTTCCAAAAATGTTCAATTTTCTGATTCTTAATTAGTTTCTTTACTTCCTTATTGCCAGTAAATTCATAATATTTGCCCGCCTCAAAATATATAGCGAAGGCCTCTTGCCGGGCATTAAACAAACGGTCGGAAATATAAGCTCCCTGACCGGTGGCAAATAATTTTAATTCTGTCTCGGTCATATAGAGCATCTTTTCGGGGTCATAGCCAAGAGCCTGGGCAGCAGCTTTCATGGCCCAACAAACCCTAACCATGGCATTCCGACCCTCCTCATACATGTAAATGAATTTCTTAAAAATACGAATCAAATATTGCTCGTACGACGAATGCTTCTTAATATTATAGGGGCCTAACTTCACTGATTTTAAAGTAATGTTATCACGACAAGCCCGGCGATAATCTTCAATATTCCAGGGCTGGCCGAGATAATCCTGATGAATATAGCCAAAATCAACGGCGAGCTGATGAAGCTTTTTTCCCGTCAAATTATTTTTTGCTTTTAATATTGCTTCTTTCTCGCGCTGTACTCCGGTTTTATCAATCGGGTTTTCTAAATATTCTTGAAAATTTACTGACTGGTTTTTTATGACCTCATTAATCTTAGCGCCAATATCAATCACCACATCAAATCCAACCAGCATAACGCCATACATATAAGAATGGAGCTTAATTAATTTTTGCAGGTCTTTAAGGTTTTTGCCTGGTAAAACGCGAGCCCCCTTATATACATCAGCGTTAATCTTATCAATTTCTTTTTCAAAATTAGGATATTTTTTATCAAGCAAATCTTTAATATTGCTGATATAATAGGCGGCCGGATCCTGAATCATATACATCTGGACATCCTGATATTTTATAAGCATTTCCCGTTCCCGAATCCAATTCATGGCGCCAATATGAAAACCATTAAATTCAAAAGACCCACTAGTCGTTAGGGCGAGCGGCGGAAAGGTTCTCTGCAAAACCTTCTCCCATCTTGGTAGCTTGTCTTTGGTCATATACCTATTTTATGACAACTTTTTAATTATTCCCCTATTAGCGTCAACTTCAATTAAATCACCATCTTTAAAAATTTGCGTGCTATTTTTTGTTCCGATGACACAGGGTTTTTGCATTTCACGAGCCACAATCGCGGCGTGACAAGTAATGCCACCCTCATCCGTTACGAAGGCTGCTGCCCGACGCATTGATGGCAGAAAATCAGGCGTAGTCATGCTAGTTACTAAAATTTCACCGGTTTTTAATTTATTTTGATCTTTAGAACTCATGATTACCTTAGCGACGCCTCGTACTAACCCGCTACAAGCGATGGATCCCTTAATTTCTTTAACACTGCCTTTAACCGAGTTATACTTCTTATTTTTTTTATCCAATTCCGATCCTGTTATCAACCTTACTTTATCATTATGGATTAAATATCCATGCGCGACTTCCCGAGAATTTATAATTGATTTATTAACTTTAATTCTCCTGGCAAACAAGTCCTTAATTTCCTTAGCTTGATAATGAGCCAACTCATTTTTAGCCAAACCATAACAGCGACCAATCTTATCCCATAAAGGCTCTAAATAATAGAAGGCCTCACTCATTTTTTCTGTCCGATAATTTCGGAAAAAAACCATATCACGCATTAAGTTAACCCAGGCTAGTTCCTGAGCCGTTAATTTAATACTGATTTTGTCCGATCCTTTAATAAACTTCTCTTCTTTTAATCTATTTTTAAAAAATTTAATATCAAACCCAGGCGCAAATGGCTCTCGGTAACCCAAGAATGAATATTTATCAACATGTTTTTTTAAAGCTAACAGCAAATTAAAGCGGGGGTTATGTTGATTCGCTCTTATCTTCTGTAAATCCATCTGTTCTAAAATCGGAGAATTAAGTTTTCTCGGTTGAGTCAACGAGATAAGGGTTTCTTCAAACTTATCATCGCTAATTTTTTTTGATTTAAGGATAAGCCTAACTTTATTTTCAACTATTTTAGCTAAAGGATGCGTCACCGGCAAAAACACCACTAGGTTATTAAGAAGTTCCAGACTCAACCAAAAATCTCGTTCTAAAAATTTTATGTCCTTATTTAAATTTAAATTTCTAACGAACTTCTTTATTTTCTCTCCATGCTGACAGCCCCGCTTAATAAAACTAAGGAAAAAATTTATTTTTTGATTTTTATATTTATTATATATCTCGTCTAGCCAATTAATATCAAAACAAAAAATACCGTCTATTATTTCCAAATTCTTCACATGTTCCTTAACGCCAGTTAATTTAAAGAAACGCTGGCTATCATGCCAGTTTTGGGCCATAATATCATTCATCAAAACCGTGTATTTTCTAGTTAAAAATTTCTGAAAGTTTGGTTTCATAAATAAAAACTAATCAATTATATTCTAATAATAACAAAAATAACCCTATTTTACTAGGGTTATTTTTGTTACACGGGGTTGGTGGGACTTAGTTGGAATGGATCTATAATATCGATTCGAAGTATTCCCTAAACTCTTCAGAGGAGGCTGTTTGATATTTCTCATATAGACTCTTTATTTCCTCGTCTGAAAAAACAGATATAACATCATGTGATATATCTAAATTTGGCAGTTCTTTTTTCAGGATAAGATAAAGTGTAATTTTAGGCAGTAAAGATTTCGATTCCTCCATACCCTTAAAATGAATATTGCGTTCAGCGGACATTCGAGGATCAAAATTGTATGGCATGCTCGAGAATTCTCGACTTACGTCGTTTCCTGATTTTTTCATCTCATGGTACAGCCGAGTGTGAAAACCTCCCATTGAAAAAAGTATTTTTAGATTTTCTTTTTGCTGGAGTTCAGGATTTTGTTTCAACATTTCAGTTAGAACATTCGGCATATTCTCCAAAATATAATCCTCGCGCTCTTTCTGCATATCCGATTCAAATTTTGAGACATTACCAATTCTCCTTAACGTTTCTTCATAGGATAAAGACTTGTTTATGAGGTTATTGTAAGCCCCGCTGCTTGCGTACAGGTTCATAAGATTCTTAAAAACTACATTATCATCTTGCACATCAACAAGCATTACTTTTTTTTCTGATTTGTATAAACCATCTAAAAAGGCAGCATAAAAATCTTTCCACAAAAATGGTTTTCCATTCTGTTTCTCCATATTCATCGCCTGTTCAGGGGTTAGAGTACCGTTCGATACGTCATTAAAAATATTAAGACGAGCAGAATTCCAGCCAGCATTTTCTTGGATAAGGATATCGACATTTTTTAAACGTTCGCCAACTGATTGTCCGTCTTCTTTTGTTGCGTGCTTGTGAAAAAAGAAGTTGGTTTCAATTTTTGGCACCTTTTCAACTCCCCGATCTTTCAGTAAAGACTCCAGATTGTTCTCGCTCTGATTTTTTTCTGAAAAATTATTATTTTTTAGTCCAAAATTTTGTTCTTTCATATATTTTAATTATACCACTTCATTTCAGGACGACAAACTCCCTATCAAAAATAGCCCCTAAAACGGGCTATTTAAATCCGCGGGGTTGGTGAAACGTAGTTGGAACGATCTTAATTAAAAAAGACCGTTTTTGAGTGTAAACTCAAGGTACGGCCAAAACCTTTTTAGTCACGGGAAAATTCTCCTAAAAATTCTTCGGCATTAAATACTTTCACGGAAATCTCAGCCCTTGCAATGATCCATTCACAAGATTCTCTGCTATTATACCCAAAAGCTTTTTTAGCAAATTCAAGTACTTCATTTTCATCTCCATAAATAAATTTTGCCAAATAATCATAGTCTTGATCATCACCGAATATCGGTTCTGATGTGAAGAAAATTTCATCTTCACGATTCTTTAAGCTATCAAGCATATAGTTATAGCCTAAACCAGTTTTGAACTCCCTCTCCCAATTGGTATCAATTTCTGGCCCGCCAGTCCTCCGGCGCGATCTATTCTCAATTTTGACTATATGCCACAAATATACAGTAATAATATTCATATCCACCTTATAAAGCTCAGTTTCTGAAAAAACCTTATTTACTAAGGGGACAATCTTGGATTGATCCATTTATACCTCCGAATTAGAATAATTTGAGTTTATTAAATCATTTGGCTAATTACCAAATTTACCTCATATAAGATAAACTCAATAATTAACCAAAAAATTATCATTTTTAAAAAACTAATTAACAAAAAAATATATCATAAAGATATATTTTTGTCAAACTACGGACTTGGTAAGACATAGTTGGAACGGTTTTAATTAAAAAATTACTTTACTAAATATAAAAAATTGCGAAAACATTCATCACCACAAGTTTCTTCTAAAAACATCTCAGGATGAAATTGTACGGCATATATTGGTCGAGTTCTATGCTTTATCGCCTCAATACCGTCTTTAGATCGAGCTAATATTATAAATTCATCAACTGGTTCTTTAATCACCCAACGATGACTCTCAAAAACTTGAAAATTTGGAATATTTAAAAATATATTATCCGGTTCGATTATTTGAATATCAAGAATGCCCCGCTCCCTTTTCTCCATTAATTCCAAATTAACACCGAATGTTTTTGCTATTAATTCAAATCCAAAACAAATTCCAAAAATTGGTTTTTTACAATTTTTAATAAAATCTACTTCTCTTTTTAGACGACTTTCATTGCCTTCGACAGAAAAATCATGTCCACCAGATAACACGACACAATCATAATCATTAATATCAGAAGAACTAATTTCTGAATATTTTATTACTTGGACGGTATTGCCATGGAAAAGACTTTCTAATTTAGAAAGATAGCTTGTTCCATTATCTATTATTAAAGCCTTCATATTTAAAAATAATAATATTATTATTCTCTAATAATAACAAAAATCGCCATTTTCGGCGATTTTGTTTAATGCGGAGAAGGAGGGATTCGAACCCTCGATAGGGGAATAAACCCCTATAACAGGTTAGCAACCTGCCGCTTTCAGCCACTCAGCCACCTCTCCAAAAATGTTAAATTGTATCCTTGCCGCTTTCACTCGCTAACGCTCGTTCGCCTACGGCGATAGCCACCGAGACGCCCTGCGGGCGTTGCAGCCACCTCTCCAAAAATGTTAAATTGTATCCTTGCCGCTTTCACTCGCTAACG
>CAYYDR010000001.1:0-208778 GCA_964470695.1 uncultured Gammaproteobacteria bacterium | reverse complement strand
TCGCCTACGGCGATAGCCACCGAGACGCCCTGCGGGCGTTGCAGCCACCTCTCCACCATTTTATATTTTTATGGTATAATTACTATATAAAATCTAAACTGCCTTGTCAAACAAACTTTCTCAAGGCTATTAAAAGTATGCCGCAAAATAACCCTCAATACCTAAAATGGCAGGTGCCAGAATATAAAAAACCGGAACGGGGTCGTAATTGGTATATAATTGCCTCTCTTTTTGTCGCTCTCTGCCTATTTTTTTCTTTCTTTACTTTTCAATCTTGGCGTCCCGTTTTCCTTGGTTTAGGCTCAAATTTCCTATTTGTTCTGATTATTATAATTGTGGTAATAATCATGATTATTAATGATAGCCGGCCGGCCCTGATGGTTGATTTTGAAATAGGTCCGGAGGGCATAAAAATAGGTCAAAAATTCTACGATTACGACGAATTAAAAAACTTTACCGTTCTGTATAAACCAAGAGAAAGCGTTAAGAGCCTTTATTTTGAATTTAAAAATTCCATGCATCCCCGCCTAGCTATTCCCCTTAGACGCATGGAAGCTTTAACGGTTAGAAACCTACTAGTTAAATATTTAGACGAAAATCTAGACCGAACCGAAATTCCGCTATCCGAACAGTTGACTAAACTGCTAAAACTGTAATAGAATAAGAGCAGTTTTTGGCATTCATCGTTCAACGGATAGGACGTAAGCTTGCGGAGCTTAAAATCCAGGTTCGATTCCTGGTGGATGCACACGTACAATTACTAGCCACCTTAGTAATTACTCTATGATAACTTTAGACTCTGAAATTACTGAATTATACCGAGTCGGACAAACAACTGCTAAACTTTTAAAAAAGCTGGGTCTGGAAAGCGTCCATGACCTGCTTTTTTATTTTCCCTTCCGTTACGACGACTTTACTGAGAGTACCCCGATTGCTGAGTTAAAGCTTAATACTAATGTAAATTTAATCGGTACTATAGAACTTATTAATAATAAACGAAGCGCCAAGCGCCGCCTGTCCTTAACGGAAGCGATTATCAGCGACGAGACCGATTCCTTAAAAGTTATCTGGTTCAACCAGCCTTTCTTATCTAAAACCTACCGAGTCGGCGACCGAGTATCTTTGGCGGGCCGAGTCAGTGAAACTTACGGGCAATTAACCATGGTTTCGCCGGTCATTGAAAAAATATATTCCGCTGAGCCTATTCATACTAAGGGACTAATTCCCAACTATCATTTAACCGCTAATTTAACCCAGAAACAAATCCGTTTTCTAATTAAAGAAATAATTAATTTAGCGGAGCAAGAGCCGGAATGGCTTCCTGATGAAATACAGAAACGCCTAAACTTAATTAGCCTAAATAAAGCTCTGCGCCAGATACATTTTCCTAATAGTCCCGAAGAGGCGACCGCCGCCCGAGAAAGACTAGGCTTTACCGAACTATTTTTACGCCAATTAAAAGCGCAAATGATTAAGCGCGAACTCAAGAGCCGCCGTGCTATACCAATAAAATTCCAAATTGAAGATACTAAAAAATTTGTTGACTCGCTCCCCTTTAAATTAACTGACGCCCAGAGAAAAACCGCCTGGGAAATTCTGAAAGATCTGGAAAAAGACGAACCGATGAGCCGGTTGCTGGAAGGCGATGTGGGTAGCGGTAAAACTTTAGTCGTTGTGCTTGCTTTGCTTAACGCTGCTTTAAATAAAAAACAGTCCGCTCTAATGGCGCCAACCGAAATTTTAGCGACTCAGCATTATCAGTCAATCACTAAATTATTGCAGCCTTATAATTTTAAAATCAGCCTTTTAACTCATAGCCATAAAGATAAAGAGGCGACGAAAGCTGATATTATAATTGGCACGCATGCCTTAATACAAGAGAAAGTTAATTTTCCTAATCTCGCTCTAGCCGTCGTTGATGAACAGCATCGTTTCGGCGTCGGGCAAAGGCAAAAAATCTTAGATTTTAATGGACCCAGCGGAATTACGCCGCATTTTTTGTCTCTAACCGCTACGCCCATTCCCCGCTCTTTAGCCTTAGCGATTTACGGCGATCTTGATTTATCAATTATTAATCAGATGCCTGTTGGCCGTAAGCCAATAATTACTAAGATAGTAACCGAGTCAAAACGCCTAGACGCCTATGATTTTATTAGAAAAGAAATACGCGCCGGACGCCAAGCCTTTGTTATTTGCCCCTTAATAGACGAATCGGACCGCTTAGGCGTTAAGTCGGTCAAAAAAGAGCATGAAAAATTAGACCAGGAGATATTCCCTGACTTAAAAGTCGGTTTGCTGCACGGTAAATTAAAGACAGCGGAAAAAGAAAAAATAATGGCCGATTTTTTAAATAATAAAATCCAGATATTAGTTTCTACATCAGTCATTGAAGTAGGCGTTGACGTCCCTAACGCGACGCTCATGTTAATTGAAGGCTCGGAGCGCTTCGGCCTGGCCCAGCTCCATCAATTCCGCGGCCGAGTCGGTCGCAGCGCTTATCAATCATACTGTTTATTATTCCCGTCTAACGAAGAGATCAGCAATCAAAAAACAATTGAGCGTTTACAGGCCATGGTTAAATATAATGACGGATTTTCTTTAGCCAAAATTGATTTGAAATTGCGGGGCGCCGGAGAATTATATGGTGAGAGCCAAAGCGGCTTTCCTGAATTACAGATTGCCTCCCTGTTTGACTACGCTAATATAAAAAAAGCCCAGGACGAAGCCAGAGCTTTAATAGAAAAAGATCCAGAGTTAAAAAAATATCCGCTCTTAAAGAAAAAATTAGGCGAATGGGAAGATAGGGTACATATGGAATAGAGTAAATATCCCCCATAACGAGGAAAAGGACTTAGGCATATTAATTAAATTAATAGCTTCAGTCCTTTTTTGTTGAGAATGGAGTTGAGGCTCGGGGATTACAGATTTGAAAATTTTCTTTTTAGACGATTAATGAAACCGCCAAAATCAATATTAGTATCGCTGTTATACCACCGCGATAATCTCTGATGATATATCGCATAGTTTTTTTCTAGCTTGCTTAAATAAAAATCAAATTTTCGATCAAATTGAATCCTCTTGATTCTTATTTGTTGATCAGATTTTTGTTTTTTATTAGCCAGCCAGAATAACCCTAGGACAACTGATATCAATACCAATGCACTGATAGTAATGCCGCCACTCACCAAGCTAATGTATTCTGCGCAATAAGATGCAACCACATTAGATCCTGGCTGCAAATTGCTAAGGCCGGGCAATATTACTAGAAACACAAGCGATAGAAATAACAGGCCTAAATTTATCAGCCCAATAATACAGAAAGTTTTTAGAGCTTTCTTTAATATTACCGAGATAGATAAATTGAGAATTGATGAATTCTTCCTTGATACATATTCCATGACAACTCCGTCATATTATTTTACAATTAGTTTCTTTGATCCATCCTCACGCTTCTTGGCCTAAAGACACATCAAAAAACCTAAAATGATTTAAATGAACTTAGACTAATTATACCACTTTTAAATAATAATGTCAATAGATAGCCAAAATAAGCCAATACAGGCCTAAATCTACTTTATTTATCCCCATATTAACCAATACTAGTCTAAAAATAGCCAATTTATCCACAGCCAACCTATTGACTAAAATCGTTATATCTTGTACTATTACTAAATTAGTAATACTCAGTATTGCTAATTTAGTAATTCATTTTTCTTTAAAAATGCCCACTTAGGGGGCACAAAAACTGCTTCAATAGAAGCACGGAGGAAATTCATGGTAAATTCTAATTCTTCTTGTATTTTTTTAGGAAATTCTCCAATTACAATTAACGGAGGATTTAGACATCCGGATCCAGACAAAGGATTCAAGGTAGAGGTCCAAGAAAATAAACAAGTGAGATCAATTCCTTTCAATGAATTAACTTTTGCGAGCGAAACGCACGCCGAAAAAACATTCATTCAATTATTTGGCATCTCATTTGAAGAAGCTCGCCGAAGATCAAAGGCAAATTTTATGCCGACTATCATGCCGGAAATAATTGCCCCAGACGAAAAAATTGTAGACAGCGAAAACGGAAACGCTGACGGCATATTATTCGTATCTCTGGAAGAGCTTCCAGAAAATATCTTAGAAACAAAGACCTTTGATCCGAATAAAATTCGGATTCCTAAACATAAATAACAGAAAGGTTATTTTACCAAAAACGGACAACTTTTTAAGTGTCCGTTTTTTATTTTTATTTTTATTTAACTTTGTTTATTTAATCAGTCCGACTAAATCATCTAAATTCTTAATCCTAATCAGCCTCATCTTACTCCCCTTAACCTCAGCATCAGGAATAATAGCCTCAGTAAACCCGAGGCGCTGTGCCTCTTGAAGGCGCGCTTCTAATTTTGTAATCTGGCGCACTTCCCCGCCTAAACCGACTTCGCCAAGCACAATAGTCCGACGGCTAAAGCCTTTATTAGAATAGGAGGAAATAATAGCGGCGCAAGCGGCTAAATCTAAAGCCGGCTCGCTTATTTTTAATCCACCTACAATATTTAAAATAATATCTTGTAAACCAAGGTTTATTTTCGTCCGTTTAGATATCACGGCGCTTAGAACCTGGAGGCGGCCTAAGTCAAAGCCACTCGCCTTGCGCTGCGGATAACCGAAGACAGTTTTAGTCACTAAGGCCTGCAAATCAACCAGAAAGGGTCTGGTGCCCTCAATAACACCGCCAATAACCGATCCGGCCATCGTTTCTCCCGCCGCGTCCATAAAAACTGAGCTCGGATTTTTTACTTCCTTAAAACCAACGCTTGTCATTTCTAGAACGCCTAATTCGTTAACCGAGCCGAATCTATTTTTAGTCGCGCGCAGTAAACAATAATTATTATTAGTCTCATTTTCTAAATAAAGAACCGTATCAACAATATGCTCTAGAGATTTGGGACCAGCCACCATACCGTCTTTAGTGATATGCCCGATTAAAAAAACGGCGATATTATTTTCTTTAGCTAGCTCTAAAAACTTAACCGTCGCCGCTCTAATCTGGGAAATGCTGCCCGCTTCCGCCGGGATAAGAGCGGAATAAATGGTCTGAATAGAATCAATAATTAAAATATCGGGCTTAGCCTTAACAACGGCGCTAAATATTTTTTCTACATTAGTCTCGGAAATAAATTTCAAACGGCCTAAATCACAATTAAGGCGATCTAACCGAGACCGAACCTGTAAAGCTGACTCTTCTCCGCTAACATAAATAGTATTTCTCTCTTGGCCGCAGGCACTGGCGATTTGAGCAACTAGAGTTGACTTGCCTATGCCGGGCTCGCCACTTAAAAGGACTAAAGAGCCGGGCACTAAGCCGCCGCCTAAAACTCGGTCTATCTCGCCGATATTAGTCTTAAGGCGGTCCAAAGACTTGGCCTGGATTTTACTTAAATCAATTATTTCCGCTCCACCTAACTTTTTAGCCAGTTCCTTTTTTTCTTCCTTAGAATCAGTTACCTGTTCTGATAAAGTACCCCAGGAACCGCACTCTAAACAACGCCCACTCCATTTCGGATATTGGGCGTCGCAATTGCTGCAAACGAAAATTGTTTTGATGTTAGCCGGCATATTATAAGGTCAACCTAAATACTGTTATTTAAAAACGAAAAACTATTTATTTTCCCAGTAAGCTTTATCCATTAGCCAGTCTCCACTAGCCGTTTTTACAAAACTAAGATTAATTTTCTGGATAAACGGCTCGCCGCCGCCAATTTTTTCCGTACTTTCCCGGCGCTCAGTAGTAACTGTAATTTCCGCTGTCCCCGCCTTATCATCAAAGCTGTTAACTTCAGTTGTCAAAGCCTTAGTTTCAATACCGTAATAAGTATTGCTCTTAATCTTGCTCTTCAGTTCAGCAACATATTTATCGGACCAGGAACGCAGGCTATCGGTCATATAAATTTTTAGATCAGTAAAATTACTGTAGTCAGATTGGCTGGAATAAGAACCGAGGCGTTCGCAATAAAGCATGGCCCGCTTAGCTAAATCAGACGCTCCAATTGATCGCGGCGCTTCTTTAGAAATATCATATTTCTGATAGTCGCGCGGCTTATCGCTAGGCGTCGTAGTACTGGTTTCCGGCCCAGACGGCAATTGCGGCGTAACTACTGGAGTAGTAGTGGCGACCTCAACTGGCCCAGCGGATGGCGCCTTTTTCAAGAAGCCGAAATAAATTATCAGAGCAATCAGAATAAGGCCGATAATAATGATTAAGATGCCGATATTGCGGCGATTATTTTGCATATATTTTATATTATCTTTTAACTAGTTTCTTGCTGCTGGCTTTCTTCAAATTCTTTCTTGGCTTCCTCTATCTCTAGTAACTGGCGCGGGTCGGAAGTAATTAATTGGTCCTCAGTATAGGAGGCGACCACTTTCATAGCTACGTGCTTGTTGCCGGCAAAAAATATTCCCTCCCCTAAACCGCATTCTAGCAATAAATATTTTTCTCCTTCCGTTAACATGAAAGTTTTCTGGATCAAATCAATCGCGGCTGGAGACTGCTTGAGTAATATCTGCAAAGAAGAATTATTAACAATAGCCTGGCCGTAAGGCGAAGTTAAAAAGTCGTTTACATCCTGCGTAATAGTCGTGACCCCTAAATAATATTTGCGGCAGCGCTTAACTAGGGCAAAAATAAACTTGGCGCTGTCTTCGTGCTGCATCATCCACCAGGCCTCATCAATAACCAGGATGCGCTTTTTCATTTCGCTCCGCACCACGTTCCAAATATAGTTAATAATGGTGTAAATGGCGATAGGGCGCAATTCATCTTCTAAATCGCGGACCGAGAAACAAACCAGCTGATTATTCATTTCCACGTTAGTCGGACTATTGAGCAACCCAGCAAAGGTTCCCTCCGTATATTTTCTTAAACGCAACGATAAATTGGCACCGCCCTCCATGCCATCTAAGATCTGCTCAAAGTCAGACATAACCGGCGCTTCTATTTTTGATAAATCCGAATCAGGGGTAATATCTTTTTTCGCGTAAGTCTCCAATAGGGCGCGATCAACAATAGAATCCTCATCATAAGTCAGATTACCAAGCATTAAACGGACCAAGCCTTTAAGAGTAATGACCGCGCTGCGGATAATATCCTTAGGCTTCGCTTCCCCGCCTATAGAGCGCGGCAGATCAAAAGGATTAATTTTATTCTCCGAAGCTAAAGAAATATTAATATAAGTGCCGCCGACTGCTTCAGCTAAATGCTTATATTCATATTCCGGATCAATAACAATAACATCTGAACCAAGCATTAATGAGCGCAATATTTCCAGCTTAATAGCATAACTTTTACCAGCGCCAGAAGTCGCGAAGACGACTGAATTAGCGTTTTGCAAAGAAAATCTATCAAATAAAATTAAACTGTTATTATGGCGGTTAATACCATACAAAATACCCTTATCGCTCGTCAGTTCGCTAGAAATAAACGGGAAAGACGAAGCGATCGGCGACGAATTCATGTTAAAAGTAATATATAATTCATCGTCGCCCAGCGGTAAAGTAGAATTAAAGCCCTGCTCAGACTGATAATAAACTCGGCGGGAATAAACTAGGCGTGAACCAAAGACATCTTCAACCTGATCCGACAAACGATCTAGGCTTTCTAGATCTTTTTCGTACAAAGTAACATAAAGAGCGAATTGAAAAAATTTCTCTGTCCCCTGAGTAAGCGCGTCGCGCAAATATTCAATATCACGCAGAGCGGTTTCTCTAAGCGGATCACGAGCTGCTCCCTTTTCCGCATCGGAAATAATCTGAGCCTCTAAAGCACCAACTTTATTTTTTAATTGTTTTAAAATAATAGCGCTCTTAACCGGATAAAAGAACATGGAGACGTCAAAGGTAAAGTTAAGATTAATGATAGGCGCAAACCAGCCAACGGAAATATAGCGGGGATAGCTGATAACAAAAATGGTTCTTAAAAACTTATCGCCCAGCAATAAATAATTAGCCTCAACCTTAAGGCTGGCCGGAGCAATAATATCGCGGACCGATAAAACGCCGCGCCTAAAAGCCTTCTCTTCTTCAATTACTTCCCTGGTCAACTGAGGATCAGACTCAATCGCCGGCATAGCCGACTTAGGACCCAAAGTAATCGGGGTATTTAAAGTTAGCTTATTAGTTTTATCATCTTTATTAAAATCAATCATAGTTTTATCTGTCTACTCTAATTTTATCCAAATCAACCAGTTCCTGATTCTTAGCGGTTTCGGGGTTATAGGTCTTATAATAAAGCTCAATTAAACTTTGCGTATCTAAGCGAGCCACGGCCACGCCCATAGATTCCAGCCCGCCCACCACGCTATCAACTCGCCTATCAAGCATTTCCTGATAGCTGCGGAAAGTCTTCTCTTTTAATTTAATAATCGTCGCCGGCTTTAAGGCTTCGCCGACTAAACTTAAAAATCCCTTATGCTTATCTGTCATGGGGTCATAAGGCACCACGACGTAAAAACGCTTATTCATTATCTTGCCCAAAGAAATCAATTCTTTGATATATTCAATATAATCAGCCGTCTGGACCTTTAATAATTTATTGGTCTGCTCTTTTTCCTTGTCTTTCAAGTAAGTTAAATAATTATCAATATCTAATTCCCGCGACTGGATAACAATCTGCAAGGTAAAACTAATATTATTTAAAAAGCTGGCATAAGAATTAATAACCGCGTTCTGTTCGTCTTCGCTCTTTAAGGCGAAGTTAATGCTAGATACGAGTAAAACGGCCCGCAACGTGCCGTCTTTCATGACAATAGTATTATCTTTAACCTCAGCGATATTTAAATACTGCTGAGTAGAAACGCCTATTTTATTTTTCGCCAAATTCTTTTCCGACATAATATATTTATTCTCTGGCTAAATATTATTCACCGCGATATCTTCCCTTAGTATCAACTACTAGGGACAATTCCGCTAAACGCGAAGTTTTAAAAACTTTAGGCGCAACCATGGCTCGCTGCGGCTTTACAGCTACCAAATCCTCATCTTTGCCGGCCGCCATTAAACGATTATTCCAAATTCTAACGCGCGGACGGCGCAAAGTCTGAACAGCGCTTAAAACAAAAAGGTGGAAAGGCTGGCCATTAATCTTAACAAAGGCAAATAGAGCCGCTAAAACCAGGACAACAATTGCGATAGTAGTAAATAAAGAAAAATCAAATAACCGATAACTAATACCGAGAATTATGGCCGCCGCCAAGAAAATAATAAACTGTCGGACAGTAATCGGACCGATAATCTTATTCTCTACATCAATAAATTGCGGTACGGTAAATTGCTGCATATGAGATTAAAATACCAAGCGGCTATTAAGGGAGACAATCGCTTCTATTTCTTCCATGCTGAGATATTCCTGATTATTTTTCTGGCGCAGGGCGACTGATTCTTTAAAAGGAACTCCTCGCGCTACAGCTTCCTGGCCTAGGCGCAAATAAAGACGATTAACCGGACTTTGCCGCCAAGCCTGAATGCCTGCAATCATTTTATCATAGCCATCTTTTTCCAACAATTTTATTTTCATGAAAACTTTCGTGATTGATTCTCCTGGTGTTTTGCCTAAACGGCGGAAATTAACAACATCTAAAAACTGCAATTCTTCAATCGGGCCCATGACTTTAGGCACTGGTTTAATGTCATGCATCTGCGGGCGGGCAGGAGAAGCTGGGGCTGGTCTGTTCGTTAATGAAGGGGCCGCGGCTTTAGGAGCCTGGACCGAAGCCGACGCGGCAGGTGCCGGAGAGGCCGGGGACAATATGGAGGAATTAGCAGACTTAGCTAGTCCTGAGTTAGCTAATAGATTAGCATTAGCCGCAGACTGAGCCATCGCAGGCTTAATAGATAAGGACGAGTTAGATATAGGCTGACTAATATTTGGTACTTTATTTTTAACTATAGGCTGAGAAGCAGCGCCTCTTAAAGGCGACAATTTAGAAGTAAACCGACTGAATAGACTGCTGGGTTTAGAAATAGATTGAGAGGCGGGCGCGATCTTATTAACCGCCGGAGACGGTGAAACAACCGACTTATTAACTTGGTTCACCTGGCTGACTTGATTAACTGGAGCTGGTTTTGAAATTGGCGCGGCAGGAGGAGTCGGTGGCGTAGGAACGGGCATATGGCCGACTGGAAGGTCTAATTGGGGGCGAGGAGCCGATATTTCATGCTTAGTATCTAAAATAGTCTTTGGCCTAATAGGCGCAGACACGGGGATTCTGGGCGAAATTGAAGCTGGCGCTGAAGTTGGAGTTGAAGTTGGAGTTGGAGTTGGAGCTAAGGTTGGGGTTGAAGTTGAAATAGAGGCCGGGATTTTAATCTGGCCGGTTGCTAAAGCATTTTTCAAGCTATATTCTTCCGCCTTACCGTCCTTATTAACAATAATATTATCAGAGCTAGCAATAATTTTATCTAAACGACTGCCGGGCGCGACCGTCGGCTGAGGCGCGGCATCAGGAGAAATTTTTAAACTAGCAAATTTTTGAGTATCACAAACTTTCAATACCCTGTCTACTTCTGCTGAACTTAAACTTAAACCGCCTATTTTAACATCCTTAGATAAACTATTCTTGGTATCAATCTTATTGCGCACGCCGCGCAGATAAGTAGAAACAATATTTTTGAAACGGCCGATAAGAACGGCACTAGGCAGAACTAATCCTGATTCTTTAATTAAAATATTAATATCTTTATCTAAATCTAGGGCGCGCATTTCCGAACTGAGTCCTAAATAATCAGCCACGGAAACAAAAATTTTTTCTTTCATTTCCTGAGCTAAGGCTTCGGCCGAATCTAACGGTAATCCTAACTCACTAATAAAATAAGCCGGCAAATTTTTAGCCGATAAACTTTTAATCATCACCTTCATGACCGTCATGGCCAAATCAACCCGATATTTACTTTCTAAATCCGCAATTATGGCCATCACCGACGGCGAAGAAACCCGATCACGCAGGTCTTTAGCAAGATTATTAAATTGTTGTAGATAGTCAAACATTAAGAGAAAAAACCTCAAAATAAAAGAGAAACAGGGATGATTATCCTGTTTCTATTTTAGCATATTTTACTTAAAAGAGGAAAGAGATAAATTGGCCTAAAGAGTCGTAATCGGCCGGCTTTGCGTTATATAAAATTTCCCCTTATTTAAAGCCCATTCTATATCACAGGGAAACTTATAATGCTTCTCTATACCATGGCAAACCTTAGCTAGTTCTACTATCTGGCGGCCATTTAATTTTTGAGCTGATCCCTGCTTCTTCGGTACAGCAACCCATTTTGTCCCGCCGCCGGAACCCTTAACTATTTGTTTAGTCTGATCGGCAATATTAATATCTAACATTGAATAATCACGCTTATCAAGCACATAAGAATCCGGGGTAATAGACCCGGAGACGATCGCCTCCCCTAAACCATAACCGGCTTCAATTATTATCTGATTTTTATCTTGGGTAACGGGATGAACCGTAAAAGCAATACCCGATATTTCTGAGTCCACCATTTGCTGGACGACTACAGCTACACTGACATGAGTATTTAATAATTTCTTTTCATGACGATAAAAAATGGCCCGCGGCGTAAATAAAGAGGACCAGCATTTTTTAACATTCAAGAGTAAAGTCTTATCAGTCGTATTCAAATATGTTTCCAGTTCGCCAGCCCAAGAAGCCGACGAAGAGTCTTCAGCCGTCGCGCTAGATCGGACGGCCACGAACTTAGTCTTTAATTTTTTAAAATCAGCAATAATATCCTTTTCTAGATCTTTAGGCATTTTAGCCTTTAAAATAAAGGCCCTAATCTTCGCAGAAGCACCGTCAACCGAATTAATATCCTTATAATTAACTTTATCAAGTTCAGCCTGCACTTCTTGAGTTAAGTCAGTTTCTTCTAAAAAACGATTAAAGGCCGAGGCTAAAATAACAAAGCCTGGCGGCACGGGAATCCCCGCTTTAGTCATTTCACCCAGGGACGCTCCCTTCCCGCCTGCCTCACTAACGCTTTTTTTAGTAATCTGAGAGAAAAATTTGATGTGCATAAAATTGTAATTATATCTTAATTTTAGGCCTTTTTTAGTATTTTTACAATCCCTTTATCTGCGTCAACTTCCACTAAATCGCCATCCCTAAGAACCTTAGTAGCCGTCTTAGTAGCAATAACGCAGGGCATGTTCATTTCTCTGGCGACAATAGCGGCATGAGAAGTAACCCCGCCCTGATCAGTCACGAAGGCGGCTGCTTTTTTCATGGCCGGCAACAAGTCGGGCTGAGTGGAAATAGAAACTAAAATATCGCCCTGTTCCATCTTAGCCATGTCCTTAACAACATTAATTATTTTAACTGGGCCCTGGGCATGGCCGCGGCAACCGCATTGGCCTTTTAATTCTTTAACTTCTGCTAGTTCTTCTTTTTGAATATAATGATCAACAATTGCTTTAGCTTTTGAACCGCTATAATACACTTCCGTATCTTTGGCCGTATAGTATAAACTATATTTTACTCTAGCTTTTATTTCTTCCCGGTCTACTTTATTTTCTAATAAAGCCCGTTTAATCTCCAGGGAAGTCATAAATCGCACCTCTTTAATGGTTAATCCAATTCTAGCCGCTATTTCCTCTAAAATATAAGTAGTTTTATACAGAGCAAATAACTGAGCATAACGGCGATAAATCTTAGTGACCATAAAATCACCCCAAGCACTAAAAAAACGAATTAATTTCGGCGATAAAGATAAATTTTTTATTAATTCTTGCCGTTTAGCCATAATAGCTGACGCTCCCTTTTCTTGATTATTATAGGTAGCGGACAAATCATGATCACTATTAACTAACCTAACGAGCTCCTTTAAATAATGCTCAAAACTATAGACCCCCTGCTCTTCGGTATAAATAAATTTTGTATAAAAATATTTAGCATAATGAGCCTGCAAATCGTTAAGAATATCAGGACGAATTTTCTTGGTTAAAGATTTAACGGTTTCAGCAAACTTAGTTTCATATTCTTCGCTATGAGTATAAAGGCCAAAAAATTTAACATCTTCTTCTTTAAATTTCCGGAACAACTCTTTTAAAATAGCGAATTGGCTAGAATCAGCCTGTACTTTTAGGCCGATCCGCAAAAGACTATCCGCCTCTTCTTTTAGCATAGAGTCTTTCTCCGGCTGGGTTAGTAAGGCTAAATATTCCTCAATCTTATCACTAGCAACACCAAGATTTTTAATAATTTTCTTACCTCTATTAGTTAAATTATCGCCAAACATATCAGCGGCAACTGGGATCCAACCCCATTGGTAATATTCCTGATGGATATTCTCATGAGCCTGATAATAGGCCCAGATATTTTCAGCGCTTAGTTTATCTAAACCTGTCTCGGGAATTTGCTCAACCGTTTCTACTAATTTATCGGCAAAAAATCTAATTTTTGAATTTACTTCTTCCATAAAATCAATATCGGACTCAAACTTATCAACTAAATGCTCGCCAACTTCATAGGCGTCCTGCTTATCAAAATAAAACCAGAGATGGTAATCTTGGTAAATACAAGCTTGATGTTTATAAGCTCGGCCGCCGGGCGAAGCGAATTGATTCGTAAAACAATAAAACGGAATAGCCATGAACCAGGGATTGGCATTAATGATTTCTTCGGCTAATAGCCATTCTCTATCAAATCTATTTGCGATCTCTGAGTTATTGCTTTTCTGGAGTAATTTTATAAGCTCCGAGGCTGCCTCATAATTGTTATTAAATCCGTAAATCTTTTTACGATTTTTAGTAGTAGAAATAACGAGGCCCTGTTTAATAAGCTTATTTAGTTCCCTTAGAATATTACCGGCGTCTTTCTTTATTTGGGACTTAATTTCTTGTAATGATAGGCCGTCTGATGGTCTAGCTCCTAAGATAGATAGGATTTCAAAGGAGGTTTTAGACTTAAAAAGCTCTTTCATAAATTTGTTTATTAGACAATATTAATTGTTTATAAAACAATAATACCATATACTCATTTTTTGTCAATATGTCAGATAATTGTTAATTATAAAGGTCTTTTTACGATTTTTTAACAAATACTTGACAAATATATTATAGTATGCTATTATATGGGTACAATTAACTTAGTAGCTAGTAGTACCTAAACAAATCAATCACCAAACAGATGGGAGTAGGTAATGAAAAAAGTAACATTTATCCGTCACGGAAGAAAAGATGGCGAACTAATCGCCGCTGATCAATTAACTGAAATCCAAAATAATGGCATAAATGGTCTCAACGGATTTTTGCAGCCTGGTCAAGAAATCGTTATCGGCTTAGGCAGCGAACTAGTAAGAACCCAACAAACAATTGAAGCCTTCCAGGCCTATATGGAAAAAAACGGCTTCATCCCGGCTCAGATATTAGCGCCAGAAAAAAGATTTGGTAATGCTGAACTATTTAATAAAATGGTAAGCAACGAAGCTTTAATGGCGGAAGTAAAAATATCCGGCTGGTATTCAGCTCTATGTTCGCTAGAACCAAAGTTATTAGAAAGCATCCAGGAAGACCAATTCAGTGCCCTGCAAGCAATATTTGAAGTAATAAAAGATAACGATGTTGATATTACTATCGGCCACACGCCGATGATAGAACTCTTAGCGATCTACGTTGATGCTAAGGATAGCTTCTTCCGCAATAAATCATTTGGCATACCAGAAAGCCTTTCCCTGAAAGAACTACAGGGCGTTGAATTTTCACAGGATAATGATGACATAATTCACGTAACCGGTCTGCTAGGTTAAATGTTCAACTAGTAAAAAGTTATTGAAAGATAACAAAAAGGGGATACAATTCAGTATCCCTTTTATAATTCCTGAAATCAAGTTTTTATTTCCTCCCTTCTATTCTATCTCTATACTCCTGGGCTAAATCTCTAATTTTTGATTCGTCAACCAAATATTCTTTACCCCTAAATAATAACATAACTGATTTTTTCTTTTTTTCATCAATGCTAACCGCGAAACTGATACTTTCCCCCGGTTGTAAAGCTCCTCCAATTTCTTCTAAATTTTTGAACCCAACAATCTCCTGTAAGAAAGGCTCGATCTTCGGACCATGAGTCACATTTACTAGACGCACCTCGCTGCCATTATAAAATCTTTCGGTCATTTTTAATTCAACAGCAACTCTTTCGGAAATTTCTGTGGCTGTCTCATGCCCTCCCAAGACTCCGTTTTCCTTACATATTTCTGGATTATCTAAATACCACTGGACTATTAAGGAATACTTATCCAATTTAGCGCCTGTTTTAATTTGCTCATCGGCCCAAGCGCTAGCCAAAGGCATAATCTTGGCAAAATTAGCAGTGGCGTCTAATTCTTTTCTGGTTCTGATATTAAACTCATTGCCCTCTCTCTGGTTATTAACCAATTTCTCTGCCCTAGCCCCTTTTAAAGATTCCAAGGTTTTATTGATTACTCTGACATCATCATCAACATTCTGTAGCATTAAATCAACAGTCTCTTGCGCCCTTAACTTAGGCGAAGCATAGCCTTTTGCTGTTTTTTCTTCTACTTTCTGGCCGTCGCTGACAGAGGCATTTCGTCCTTTTTCAGTTAAAAAATCAGCACTCATGCCCTCAGGAGTCTTACCCGGGTCCTGATGTCTTTTAAATTCTAAAACGGCTTTAATACTAGAGCCAAAATCTTCTTTTTCCGCCGGTCTCTCTAATTTGTTGAAATTAAATAAACCCATAAATTTATTAGCCCCAAATTTAAACAGGGGCTTTAATTATTAATTAGCAAGTATTAATTTAGCCCTTCTCTTAAAGCTTAAAAAATCTTTATATAAAATAGTAGACATGCCAATCTTGGCGGGATAGCTAAGATTAAAGTCTTGATCATCGGCCATTAAAACCTCGGCCGGCTTTAATTTATATTTTTTCAAAACATACCTAGCCATTCTCGGAGATCTTTTATCAATATTTAGATAATAAGTATTAATAACAGTAAAATATTTTCTTAACTTATACTTATTTATAAAATGGCTAAACTGTCCTGGAGTGTTTTTTGATAATAATAATATTTTATAGCCCTCCTTTTTTCTATCTAAGGCCCACTTAAACATCGGGCGGTTCAAAATATGATAAGATAGGTGTTTAGCGCGCAGGTTTTTGCCAGTTTCTTTGATGCCTAACTCCTTAGCGGTTAGTGAAAAAGATTGCCTCTCAGATATCAAGCGGGCGGCTGCCTGGCAAAAATACTTATGATAAACTATTTTGTAACATTTTTCATAACTAAACCCATACTTCTGACATAGCCACTGGCAAGTATCTTTATAGCTACCAAAAGTCATGATGCCGTACAAATCAATTATAATTAATTTTATTTTTCTGCTTTTTTCCATACTTTAAACTTTTTTAATAATATCAACCTTGCCGTGAGCGGCGTTAACGTCAACTATGTCATGGTCATGAAGAACCTTGGTGGCAATTTTTGTGCCGACCACACAGGGCACTCCTAGCTCACGAGAAATAATAGCGGCATGGCAGGTAATACCTCCGGCGTCGGTAATAATAGCCGCCGCTTTTTTAATAGCTGGCACCAAGTCGGGAGTAGTAGCAAAAGAAACTAGAATATCGCCCTTATTCATTTTGACCATATCCTTAGGAACATTAATAATCTTAACTTCCCCCCTCACTCGGCCCGGTGAAGCACAGTCGCCATACAAAATCTTTACATTATCAATATCTTCTTGGATTATATTTAACGAAGAAATAAAATCCCTGGCCTTATCTCCAACTAAATTAAGGTCATCTTCAAATTTGCCAGTAGAAAAATTTACGCTAAATTTATAACGTTCGCTAAGTACGGCAGTTGAAAATTTATTATCAACTAATATTTTTTTTATTTCATGGGGATGTAAATAACGAACCTGCCTTAATGATAAATAATGGCGCCGGCCTATTTCTTTATAAAGATTCTCAATTATGGAATAGCTATGGAACATAGAATCTTTTCTGGTTCCTTTAGAAAAAACTAAATCTCTGGCGAATTCAAAAATATGGATATGTTTAGAGTCTATTGCCAGCTCTTTAACTAAACTCTTCTGTCTAGCTTCAGTCTGACGACGGTTATCAGCCATATCAGCCAATAATTTATCGGGGTCTGATTGCTGCCTCGCTAGACTGCTTAAAAGATCAATGAAATAAGCCTCATCCCAGGATGGTCCCGCCGTACCATAACCCAAGAAACCAAATTCTTTAGCATGCTTAGTTATCTGCCTAGCAACTTTGCTATCTATTTTGGCTAAATTTTGAACAATCAACCTAGTTTCGGTAGAAATAAAATATTGTTTTAATTTGCGGTTAGTTAAAATATTTTTAAGAATTACTAGCAGATCACGATACTCCTCGGTCGGCTTGGCCTCTTTAGTCGGCGTGGTTAAAACCGAAAAAACATCACCCAGAGAATAGGCCGTTAGCTTAATTTTACTTTTTAAATAATTCATTAAGTACTTAGAAAAAATATTTTCGTCAAAATCTAAAGCCGTTTGCACCCAATGATAGATATGTAGTTCACCATAAATTTTATAATAATCGTTATAAATACGAAAAAGTTCTTTATCGGTAAATTGTTTTAAATTTAATTTACTTAAATCATAAGAAGCCCGATAAAGTCTTTCTTCTTGTTGTTTAAGTCCATTAATATATTGCTGGCCCCAGACGGGATTTTCCTTAACTTTATCCAATATATTGACACCTATTTCATAAAATTCCTGTTTGGGAACAATTAATTGGCACAAACCATCTTTATAAGTAGACATTAGACAAGAAAAATTTTTGCGCACTCCCAGCTTAGCAAAAAATTGGTTAGCTAAATAAGTATTCCAGGCCAGAGTAACCATGGCGGGAAAATAATTTAACATTTCCTCAACGCAAACTAATTCAGGAAACTTTCTAGATCTTTTTAAATTAGTTGAATTTTTCAACATATTATTAATAAATTAATAAAATATTTTTGCTACTCTAAGCTCGTTTTATAATTTTCACTATTCCCTTCGTAGCGTCCACCTCTAACTGATCACCGTCTTGGACAATCTGAGTTATTATTTTAAGGGCGACTACGCATGGTATATTTAATTCTCGGGAGACGATTGAAGCGTGGCAAGTTAGTCCCCCTTCGTCCGTTATAATTGCGGCCGCCTTCTTCATGGCCGGCACTATGCTAGGAGTCGTGCCCGATGAAACTAAAATATCGCCATACTCCATTTTACCCATCTCCGATGGAACATTAATTATCTTAGCCAGGCCTATTGCATGTCCAGGGCAAGCACTAGCACCGCGCAGTTCGCTTGGCTTATTTTTTATTACTTGTTTTGACTTTTTTAAAACACTATTACAAAAGTATTTAGCCTCTTTACCAAATAAATCAACTACCTTTTTTCCGGCTGGCAGACAGACATGTATTTTTTTGATTTCATTGGCCACAGCTAAATCAACTTTTTTTCCGGCCAGGGCTTTAGCAATAGTTTCGGTCGGCAATGACCTAACTTGATCCAGAGAAATAAACAAACGATTAGCAATCTCTTTTAAAAGCTTTTCTAAATGATAGTATGATTTACTCTGATAATCCTTGCGGCGCGGCTTAGCCCAAACCACCTTACCAGCAATACGCAAAATAAAAGCGTCTAAGCCACTGGGCTTTAATTCCTTTAAATATTTACTCTTAGCTACTTCTAAAATCTTTTTATTTTTCTTCAATTCTAATAACTTACTAGCCGGATTAATTCTCTTCCTCAAATAGTCTTTCACAAATCCATAAAAATCCTCAATACTAAAAGCTGGTCCCATATATACATAATAAACCCAAGCGTATTTTTCTGTATGCTTCAATAATTGTTTAAAAAATTTAGGATATTTATTCTTTAATGCCACTAGATCCTTATTCAAAACATCACGCCGCCACTGTTTATCGGAATAATAGCTGACCATTAAATTCAACAAACCTTCTTCTTGATCTTGAGCGAAAGAATTATGGATCGGGGCGGTAAAAACGGCATAACAACCAGCCAATTTACTCTCTGGTAATTTGGCTTTTAAAAACCGGTTGAGGTTCCCTTCTACAAAAGAAAAATCCAAAAAATCTAAAGTCGGTAAAGCCGTACCATAAGTATAACCATCTTCTTGACCAGAGATAAATTCTTTTAATAAAGCTAGCAATTTTTTATTTGATAACAAGGACAAATCAATATCAAAAATATTTTTTTCCGTCCAACGGTTAAAAGATTCTCCCCAGGCTAATGTTTTATTAATTAAATCATCTAATAAATTATAGTCTTGAGAAATTTTAGCTTTCAATTCTTCATGCGTTCTAGCCCAGGAGGCCATATCCCCAATATACTGAATCTGATTATTATAAGAAGCTATCCCTAAAATCGGATTGGAGACGTCTAATAGCTTCGGATATTTTAAAATGCTATTAGTCCAAAGATGATTGCGCAGATAAGGGGAATTATAATCATGAGCCGCCACTTCCCAATTGTATTTTTTATAAGACATACTATTTCTTTTTTATTATTTTCACTGTTCCCTGATTAGCATCTACTTCTACCAGATCGCCGCTCCTAAGCAAGCGTGTCGCGTTACGCGTTCCGACAATACAAGGCTTTTTTAGTTCACGGGCGACAATCGCGGCGTGGCAAGTTAGCCCGCCGTCATCAGTTATAATCGCTTTAGCCTTCTTCATGGCGGAAATATAGTCAGGAGAAGTCATTAGAGAAACTAAAATGCGTCCAGACTTAAAATTATTAATCTCTCGGCCGCTTAAGACTGCCTGAATTTCGCCAGTCACTTTGCCCGGATAAGCAACCGTGCCTCTTATAGAATGCCCTGACGGTTTGGCATATTCTTTTTCAAAAAGAGAAAATATTTTGTTAGTATTTTTGGTTAAGATAGTCGTCCGATCAGACCAAATCTGCAAACGGCAAGCCTTTTGCCGCTCAACAATTTCCTTTAGCATGTTTTTTCTGTTTCTAATGGCTATATCAAACTCATCCCATAAAATATATAAGGATTGTTCTAAGCTAAAATCCAATAATTTTGCTAAATTCTTGTACATTTCTACTATATAATCAGTCGCCTGCCATGATAAGGCTTTTCGCCTGTCCTGGATAAAAGATGCCTGCTGAGCTAATCTGGCATATTTCACTATCTCTTGGTCTAAGTTATATTTTTTAACTATTGCAGCAAACCGGCGATTAGTGACGCGAAAATAATTTTGTAAGTGATGATAATGTTTTAATATTTCCTTATCCTTAACAAATTTTTGTAGCCGATTACTAAAAAATTTAATAGTAGCGGGACGAGTGCCGTGATAGCCGTTTAAAATCCAGGAAAACCGACTAGCATGGCGACGCAATAGTTCTGCCTGGCTAATTTTATTTTGAGAAATAGCGATTTTTATTAGCTCATACTCCTCCTCTAAAATATAAGATCGCTGCGGAAAAGCGCTAAGCTGAGAAATTTCCTCGGGGCTTATATTTATATTCTTTTTAGTAATTAATTTTTCCAAGCGATGGCTAGTAGCATAACTCAAAACCTCAATATCAGTGACAATATACCAAAAGTGAGAATAAACTTTAAAAAATCCAAACCAAACACGGCGCAAGTCAGCGATATTTAAAGTAGTGAAGTCTATTTTAGAAATCTCAGCCACCTTCTGACGCAAGTCCCGAAAAGCTAACTCATATTTTCGCTGGCACTTGGGTGGTAAGGCCCCCCGAGATTTTTTTAAATATTTATCAATATATTTATCGCCATGGCTCCAAATGTCCGACCAATTGTTATACCAATAAAAATCATGCCCGATAAAAAATCCTTCCGATTTAGGCCAACCGTAAGGCGATTTGGTCATATCGCAACAGACGGCATAGATTAAAGACGGATATGCGTCAACTTTCCAGCGAAATAAATCCTGATTTGGATTAACTAATAATTTATATGTCGGCCTCTTTTTTTTCATATCATCGTTAATTTCTTCAATCTCTTAGCGGCTAATTTTTTGAACTCAGCGAAGAAAAAGTTATCAGAAAATTCCGACAAAATACGCAAAAAGTCTTCTCTGGGATATAGCCCAGCAAAAGACTTAATACGATCTTCAGAATAACGATCTAAGGAATCTATATCATGAAAAATCTTTTTATTTTTGGTATTATAAACTGCTTTAACATTAATGTCTCTGAGCTGATCAGCATCGTGCATACTAATAATATCTACTACCTCTTTAATTTTTGACCGATTATAACTAACTTTTTCTAAAATATCTTTGGCGATCTTAGCGCCCGCTAGCATATGGACTAATTTAGCGTTACTTATCTTCTGCGGACCAGTCACAAACTTAAAATGTTCCGGCAAAATCGCCACATGTCCGATATCATGCATCATAGCGACCGGAACCAAAATACTATAATCCAATTTCAAAGAACCGCTATAATTTAAAATAAAGTGGGCGGTTTCCCAGGCATGTTGACTATCGCCCGGACGGCCAGCCTTTAACAAAGGCTGGCAGAGTTGCCAAATTCTTTGATACGGGGCCGGAAAATTTTTGTTATTTCTAAACGGCATATAATTTTATTTTTTTAATATTCTGACTAAACCATGATTAGCGTCTACTTCAACAAAATCACCGTCTTTCAATACCGAAGTCGCTATCTTAGTCCCAATCACACAGGGTTTTTTGAGTTCACGGGCGACAATCGCGGCATGGCAGATTATCCCCCCCGTATCAGTAACGAAAGCAGCCGCTTTTTTCATGGCGGAAATCAAATCAGGATTAGTGGCCGAGGAGACTAAAATATTACCAGCTTTAAATTTTGGAATATCCTCCTTAGTCAAAACAATTTTAACTATCCCGCGCACTAAACCAGCGTAAGCGATGGACCCCTTTAATTCTTTACTCCTAACGGTTATTTGATCTTTTGGTTTTAACTGCTGTTTAACTTTAGTAATTAATTTATCAGCCTCCCGCCCCTCAAATAATCTAATCTTCCCTTTAGCTATAACGTAGCCACATTTATTAACTCGCTGTTTAGCTATGGCCCTATATTTATTAATTTTATTATTTAACAAAGCGTCCCGAATCTCCGGTAAAATCAAAAATTTTATTTCCGATAAGTTTAAACCCAGGCGATTAGCGGCTTCGGTCATTATCTTGTCCATGGCAAGATACGATTTTTGATACACTCCTTTACGATAGTCTTTAATAAACATCAATTCCGATGATACTTTAAAGAGATAAGATAATTTGGCTAACAGGCCCAACTTAGAAGATAAGGCAGCTTTCTCTTTCTTAACAGTACGAAAATGATTATTAATATCCTCAATCTGAGCCTTAATATCTCCTGTGCGCAAATCAGAGGCCAGCATATCTATTAAATAATTGAAATCCATAGCCGGACCAGCGTAAGCGTAAGTCAGCCAGCCAAAATGCTTAATATGGTTATTAATCAATTTATAAGCTTCCGGAAACTTAATGGAAAAATTAACTACCATTTTACGCTGTATATTTTTTATAGCGGCCTCCCCGTTTCGACTCGCTTTGATTTTAATAATCAATTTCAGACGGGCTAGAGTCTCAGTTTGCACTTCACTCTTCTTCTCGCTACTACTTAACAAACTATAGAAATTAGCTACCTGATCAACTTGATTTTTTTGGATTAAAAATTTTTTTAAGTCCGACATGATAAGATCGGATAAAAATGGCTGGAAAATCCCATCTAAAACCGGCGGAACCCATCCCCAAGTTCGTAAATCACCCAGCTTTTTCTCATAGGCAACATATAAATTTAAAAGCTGACGGTGAGATAAGCGAGCCGGATTAATTTTTTTAAGCGTCTCACAAAAATCTAATAACTGAGTGCTATGATTATATATTTTATTAGCCACGGCCTGATAAAAATTTCTATCTTGATTAATTTTTTCTAGTAATCGCTGACCGATTGCCTCAGTTGAACCCCGATCATAATAAATATAAGACATCCCTTTTTCCTGAAAGAAAAAAACTTTACTAATAGCCAGCCCGCCACTGACTTTAGCAAAATTTTTTGTAGCGACCATGTCTGATATATACCAAGGATAAATTGGGATGCCCTTGCGATTAAAGGCTAATTCTAAGGCCATATATTTATTTAATTATTTTTATTATTCCCCGGCCGGCATCAATCCTTACTAAATCACCATCAAACAAAACCTGAGTAGCAATCTTGGTGCCGACCACACAAGGAATTTTCAATTCCCGGGCAATAATCGCGGCGTGGCAGGTAATGCCTCCTTCATCAGTTATAATCGCTTTAGCTCTTTTCATGGACGGAACATAATCGGGAGTAGTCATAGGGCAGACCAGAATATCGCCAGTCTTTATTTTAACCGCCGCTTCTTTAAAACCAGCGCAAATCTTAACGCGGCCACTGACTATTTTATTAATTACTCCAACCCCCTTAATCTCGGCGGGGCGACCCTTCTCTTCTTTAACATGCTGATGGCGCAAATTAATAGCCGCCTGCCCGCTCCAGACTGCAAATTTATTAAAATATACCAAAGCCGCAATCCCCTTTTTACGTTTAGCAATTTCTTGCCTGTCTGCTGCCTGGCCGCGCAAAATATCCTTAACCTCCTTATGCCATAACCAAACCAAATCATCCACCGATAAATTAAAGCGGCGCGCTACTTCTAGCAACAATAAATAAAAAGAATAGGTAGTTTTAACTTGGACTTCCTTGCGCCTATCATGATAAAAAATATATTTATCGCATATCCAAAGCCAATATTTAATATCGGGCCCTAGGCCATATTGGCGCAAATAACGCTGGCGAAGCTGGCGATTGATAGATACAAAATTCCTCGCCTGAAGCAAGGACTGACCAATATTTTTCTTCCCAACCTGCCGCTTCACTAAATTACGAAAATACGATAAAGAATGGGGTAAAATATTTTCCCAGCCCAGGTTAGTCCACCAAAAATTAGTATATATCTTTTGAATAGTTGGCTCAGAAATATCACCCTGCCTGGCCGCTCGCAATACAGCTAATTCCTGCTTATTAACATAGGTACGGCAAACCGGCTTTGTCACAACGGAATAAACTTCATCAATTTCCTCCGAGGATAAATTATTTAAGGCGGCGCCTATTTTAGCGCGAAGATATTTTTCAAAATAAAGATCAATAATATCCACCTCGCTGTTCATGGTAAAATGAGCCGGGGTTATTTTCTTCTCTAAATCTTCAAATACCGCCAATAAATCCTTATTACTTAACTTCCGTAAATTAAGACGCTTAACCTGGGCGGAAGCGCGCAAGGCGAGAGAAATATTTTTATCTAACTTACGAAAATAAGTCTTAGTCATTCGGGGCGATTCTAATAATGTTAGTAATCGCTTCCACATTTTTTTTAAATCATTTTCTTCCCAGGCCCAATATAATTTTTCGCCTTCATTAATATAAAAAGTTCGAGGATGTTTAATCCCCAGGGGATGAGAATGATATTTATTAATGCCCATCAGTGGTACATCGGCCAAATAGGGCAAAATTGTACCTCGTTTATAAAAAAGCCAGGCCATATTATTTTTTAATCACCCTGATAGTTCCATCGTCAGCGTTTAACTCTACCAAACTATTATTTTTTAAATTCTTAGTAGCATTTTTAAGGGAAACGATGCAAGGAACGCCAAATTCCCGGGCTACTACCGCCGCATGACAAGTTAAGCCACCGACTTCAGTCACAAAAGCAACCGCCCTCTTCATGGCCGGCAAATAATCAACCGTAGTAGCGTGGCAGACTAAGATGTCGCCGTCCTTAACCTTGCTATTTTCAGCCGGTGAATCAATAATTTTTACTCGGCCCGTGACTTTACCAGGGCTGGCGCACTTGCCCCTTTCCTCATCGTGGCCCTGTAAATTAAGCGAATGCTTTTCTAAATGTTTAAATAATTTAGCGGCCTCAGCCGGCGATAAATTAAAGCGTTTATCCATTTTATAATTAAAGCCCCAGCCGACAATTTCCCCTTTTTTATTAAGGCAATCTTGAACGTCTAATTTGCTAAGTAGTGCCGCTTCCACTTCTTTTTCAAAAAGATTGCGCAATTGAGTAACGGAAATATAAAGACGACGAGCTATTTCCTTATAAATCGGCAATAAATAAAAACCAGCTAAACTAACCAAATACTCCGCTTCATTGCGCGCGTCAAGCGCTAGGCCAAAGTCAAAAAATAACTGCAAATCGCGAGGTTTAATTTTATATTCTCGCAAAACATCTTTAATATCTTGCTGCTGGATTTTTTTATAGTCCACCAAGACCTGATATTCAGCCCACAAATCTTTAGCCTTCTTTTTGATTAAAGCGGCTAATTGCTGTTCATAATATTTTTCATCCCAAGGCACGCCGAAAGTGAAAACCGGCATCCAGGCGTATTTTTTAACCAATAACTTACTAGCCTGTTTTATGGTCTGCTGTTTAATTTTTATTTTATAAGCCGCCAAAATAGTATCTCTTTTTTCCTCAAGAGTAGTAGATATTTCCTGAGCCTTAGTCAGTATAAAAAGAATTCTATTATATTCACTAGATCCCCTAGCGACCCCTAGCTTGGATAAAACTTGAGACATATACGGTTCCCAATACTCTTCCGCTATCCAGCCGAACTGGTCATAGACCGTAACGCGATGGGCCCAGTCTCTATTTTTCTTATATAATTTTACTAATTCCCGATTACTGAGCTGACGATAGTCTGACACTCTAATTTTAGGAATTTCTCGCTTGGCGATCTTTTTCAAATCATAAAATTTAAGTAAAATTTTAGCCAAGGAGCGATAATCTTTTTTATTGACCTTAGTGATATAGGCGTAAATCTTATCAAAAAAATACTGCGGAAAATAACAATGCTGTAAACCCTTGCTAATTTCGTGTAAAGCCGTTGTCCCTTTATAAAAACCAAATATCTTATAAAAATTAGCGCTAGTTACTTCGGCGTGCCAATTTTCACTATCTAAACACCGCAGAGACCAGTGTCCCATTTTAACCATTTTATGATGGCGATAATCTAAGATCATATTGGTTTAATTTATAACTGTAAAATTATTACTTACGGCAATGACTAGACTTATATTTCTCGGGGTAATAAGGTTTTAGTCTCTTTATTTTACAAAAAAGGCGAAATTTAATAATTTCGCGCTTTAATTGCGGTAAATCTATTTTTTGATCATACCCGAGGCAAATGACTTCCGGCTGATATTTTTTTAAAACTAACCAGCGATTTTTTAAATTTCCCAAAACCGCCCTATTCTTTCCGTCTATTGTGCGCAAAGCAGCCCGAACTTTTCTAACCCGAATTTTTTCATTTTCCTGCGGCCCCCTCCCCTTGATTGCTAAAACATTTCTGTCTCTAGCTACTACGGCCGTAATTTCGTCGCCAAAAATCCGAGCCTGAGACAAGTATGACTGGTGGCCCGGATGAAAGTTATCAAATGTGCCGAACACCATCACGCGCATAAGGGGTAAATAAATTGGTATATCAGTAACCAGTTATTCTAATCTATTTTATGGCTTTTTTCAAGGCCGCGACTTTATCTGTTTTTTCCCAGGAAAATTCCGGCCGGCCGAAATGACCATAGGCGGCCGTCTTAGAAAATATTGGTTTTTTAAGATTCAACTGATCAATTATCGCTTTCGGACGGAAGTCAAAAGTTTTTTCAATGGCCTTTAAAATATTCATTTCACTATATTTATTAGTGCCATAGGTATTAATATAAATGCCGACTGGTTTAGCCACGCCAATCGCATAGGCCACTTGTAATTCACATCTTTCTGCTAATCCTGCTGCGACGACATTTTTAGCTACATAGCGAGCCATATAAGCGCCGCTGCGATCAACTTTAGAGGCATCTTTGCCGGAAAAACAGCCGCCGCCATGTCGCGCTACTCCACCATAGGTATCAACAATTATTTTGCGGCCGGTTAAGCCGGTATCAGCGGCTGGTCCGCCATAGGTAAAGGCGCCGGTGGAATTAATAAATATTTTAGTCTTTTTATCTAAAAATTTTCCTAAAATCGGTTTAAGAACCTGAGCGGTTATATCTCGGCGCACCTTGGTAAGACTAACTTTATCACTATGACAGGCCGCGATAACAACGGTCTCCACTCTCTTAGCGACACCATCATGATATTCTACGGTCACTTGGCTCTTGCCATCTGGTTTTAAATAAGGCAGAATCTTTTTCTTTCTTACCTGAGCCAAGCGAGCAGTTAACTTATGAGCCAAGACAATGGGTAATGGCATTAACTCTTTAGTTTCGTCAGTCGCATAGCCATACATTAAACCCTGATCGCCTGCTCCCTGTTCTTTCTGCTCCCCCTTGCCTTCATCAACCCCCTGAGCAATCTCAGTACTCTGGGCATGCAGGGCAGAAACAATCCCGACGCTGTCGCAATCAAAACCCGATTCAGCGCCGTCATAACCAATATTTTTAAGAATACGACGGACCAAATCATCAACCTGAACATAACAATTAGTCCGCACTTCTCCACCCACCACGACTAAACCATTAGTCACGAAGCATTCTACGGCCGCATGACTATGAGGATCTTTTTTTAGCATCTCATCTAAGATGCCGTCACTAATCTGATCACAAACTTTATCCGGATGCCCTTCGGTGACCGATTCGGAGGTAATTAATTTGATATCCATATTATTATTGGTCCGCTGTGGTCGCGGAAATTAAATTATTGCTATTTTATTTATATAATTAAGTGCCTAGTTCCCAGGAAGATAAATATTCGGACTGCTCTTTAGTTAATTTATCTATTTTTAAGCCTAGGGATTCTAATTTTAAAATAGCGACCTTATTTTCAATCTCCTCCGAAACATTATGAACTTTAATCGCTAGCCTTTTAGCGCTACTAACAACATGTTCGGCCGCTAAGGCCTGCGTCGCAAAGCTCATATCCATTACGCTGGACGGATGCCCTTCGGCAGCGGCCAAATTAATTAAGCGACCTTCGCCTAAAATGTAAATTCTTTTCTTCCCGACTAAATATTCATCAACCTGAGCGCTTACTCTGGTAACTTTTTTAGCCATTTTCTTTAAGGCGGGAATATTTATTTCTACGTCAAAATGCCCAGAATTACAAACCATCGCCCCGTCTTTCATTAAAGGAAAATGATATTTATCAATAACTTTAATATCGCCGGTAATAGTGCAGAAAACATCACCGATACGAGCCGCCTCTTTCATAGGCATGACCGAGAATCCGTCCATGGCCGCTTCTAGAGATTTAATTGGGTCAACTTCGGTAACAATAACTTTGGCGCCCATGCCGCGAGCGCGCATGGCAAATCCCCGGCCGCACCAGCCATAACCAGCCACGACAATATTTTTTCCGGCCACTAAAATACCCGTCGCTCTAATAATCCCGTCTAGAGTTGATTGACCAGTGCCATAACGGTTATCAAATAAATTTTTAGTTTTAGCATCATTAACCGCAATAACTGGTAATAATAATTTTCCGGCGGCCGCTAAAGAACGGAGACGAATAACGCCGGTAGTCGTTTCTTCCATACTACCTAAAATATCCTTAGCCTGATTCTTATATTTATTATGCAAGAGAGAAATTAAATCCGCCCCATCATCCATAGTAATCTGCGGTTTATTTTTTAAGGCCTGATTGAGATGGGTATAATAAGTTTTATTATCCTCGCCCCGAATAGCCATGACTTTCAAGCCGTGATTTTTAACTAAAGCCGCCGCGATATCATCCTGGGTTGATAAAGGGTTAGAAGCGACTAAGGTAATATCTGCTCCGCCCGCTTTAAGAGCCAACATTAAATTGGCGGTTTCCGCGGTTACATGCATGCAAGCCGAAATTCTTTTTCCTTTAAACGGCTTAGTCTTATTAAATCTGGCTTTAATAATATTTAAAACCGGCATATCGCGCCCCGCCCATTCCAAGCGTTTTTCTCCACTAGAGGCTAACTTCAAATCTTTAACATGATAAGTCATAGGTATAAAAACTTAATAATTATTTTATTTAATATTAGCTTAATATATAGAAATAATGGCCTTGATTTATAAAAATTTACAAAACCAATCTTTCGCCAAAATTATCTTGATAGCGTTTTTTAAATTCAGCTAAAGAAAATTTGTGAGTTTGAGTACCAAATTTTTCCACCGTATAAACGGCCGTTAAAGCCGCCAATTGGCCGCAAGTCTTTAAATTATACCCGTTTATCAGGCCCTTAATCAAGCCAGCTCTATAGGCATCCCCTGCACCAGTCGGATCACTGGTATTTTTAGCTTTAGCCGGTTTAATGACGATTTTTTCCGGCCCCTGATAAATTTCCGAGCCATCTCCGCCCTTAGTAATTATCAAAATATCAACTAAGCTAACCAACTTGTCTAAACTAACTTTCAACTTATCAGACATTAACTTAATTTCGTAGTCATTGCCGATCAAGACCTTGGCACCGCTGACAGCCTTTTTTAATTCTGGAGCTGAAAAGGCAATTAAGGCTTGGCCGGGGTCAAAAATATAGGGGACATGATTTTTTTTATAGACCGCTACATAATCCATCATGCGCGCTTTATCGTCCGGCGCAATAATGGCTAAATTAATTTTTTTTAATTTCTGGGCGGATTCTCTAGCGTAATTTTTAGGCCGGGGGCCGGGATAAAAAGCGGCAATCTGATTATCCTTCTGATCAGTAATTATGTAGGCATTGGCCGTCTTATCGCTCGCTACAGCTTTAACGCGGCTAATATCAATATTACATTTCTTTAGCCAGGCGCGATAAGATAAAAAATCAAAACCGACTACCCCTAGGATAACCGGCTTCTCTTTTAACAATGATAAATTATAGGCGATGTTTCCGGCCGTGCCACCGAAGCTCTGTTTCCAGCCAGAAAGGAAAAAACTGATATTCAAATTATGAATCTGATTCGGCAATATATGATCCGCAAATGAACCGGGAAAATCCATGATCTGGTCATAAGCGAGGGAGCCGGAAACAACAACCAAGGGGTTATCTTTTAACATTTGATTTCTGCTGAGCAGCCTTAAGCTCTAAAACTTTTAAACGACTGATCTCCTGACTAATAGCTTTATGTTCCAGCGTGCCGGCGGGGTAATTTCGGAGCATATTCTCCAATTCTCCCAATTCTGAATTGGCATCATTAGATACTGAGGTAAAAACCACTGAGCTATTAATGGAACCCACAACAATTTCATCATTTAATTTTGGCAATGACTTCACTTCATCAACATCGCCGCGGTTAAATATTATCAACTTACCATCTAAATTCATTACAACCGAATTCTCATAACCATTTTTCTGTCTAGAGGAAGTCTTCAATTTTTCATATAAGTCTAGAAGCAGTTTAACTTTCTCCCTATCCTCCTGATTTAACATTTTAATGAATCGTCCATTTGATATATATTCTGCCTTTTTAACCTTATCAAATTCGTCTAATCCCAAACTTACGATAAAATCCTTAATCCAATCACTCACTTTAACTGGTAAATTAGTCTGATTATATTTTTTAGAATCAAGAAGGATATTATCTGATTTTTCCAAAGCTGATTTTAATTTAGATTTAAACTCATCGCGTTCGTCTAAATCGCTTATGGACACTAACTTTATTTCTATTTTATCCCAGACATTAAAATAAGGAATGTCAAAAGTAAGGTTAAAATAATTTTTCAACAAATCAACATAGTCGTTTACATCATCAAAGTAATTTAAACTCAAAAATTTAAACTTCACTAAATATCTATAATATTCATTATATTTTGGTGTATTTTTAGCTATACCTGATTTGGTTTCTAACCAAGATTTAACCATATTATAACAATCAAAAGCATCCTGAAATTCGTTATTCAGCCTCACATATTCTACTTCTTGTTGTAATAAATCAAATGTCAACTCTGGCATAAATCTATAATAAACCAAATTTTATGTAATAACATTCATAATTGTAGCTTTAGGATTAGCAACATTAGCTCCTTTTGATTTAGCTTTATCGGCAATATCTCTAATAACTTTCGCCACCTCTTTAGCGCCATTAGCCTCTAATTTTCTAAGATTTTCCGGATTCTCAGCCATAAACATGATACTGTTAACATTACCGGTCTTCATTAATTCTTCAGCATATTGCTTGTCTTTAGAGGCAAACAAAGCGATTGAAGAGCGACTAATATTCCAATTAGCTCCCGTATGTGGCTTGCCGCTAGAATATGAACCATTAGCTAAGCGATTACCGTCTCTAACATATTGCTGAACTTGAATTTTTGCCTTCTCAGAAAAAATAGCTGCTTCTTGCTCCTCTGGTTTATTAACCTCCCATTTACCGGCTTTATTCATAGACATGACACCAAAAGCCTCATAGTGCTTAACCGATTTACACAGCTCTCCAATATCAGATATAAGAGCGCGTGAATCTTGTTCAGTCATTCCCCCCTCTTTTTGCAGGTGCTCTGACATTTTTAACATCCCCTCGTAGCCGGTCCCAAATCCTAATTCTCTATGAATATCGTTATAATTACCCTGCTTAGCTAAACGCTTATAGGAGGCAGCTATAAGACCCTCATCTTTAGATTCAATTGCCTCTTTAAATATACTAACTAATTGATCAGAACTATTAATATTAGCAATTTTTTTATTTGCCTCTCCCTCTAACTTAGCGTTAATTGAAGCACGAGCCGTTTGTATTTCGGACAATTTATTTTTTGACAGGGCCTCTGTTAATTTTGATATTTCGTCATCCAATTTTTTCATTTCCCCTTCTTTTATAGCTATATCAGCATCTTTCTGAGCTTTAAAGGCCGCCTTAGCAGTATCATCGGGCCTAATAATATCTTTTCTGGCTAAGTCCGACATGCTCTCATTATTCTTTTTGATATTTGTGTCAATTTTACCAACCTGCTTTCTTTTATTTTCCAACTCTTTTTCTTCGCTCTCAGTAATTGTAAAATCTTTTTCCTTTCTTTCTAAATCCCTATAAGCCTGACTATTAATGATATTATTTTTCTTACTACTGAGATCAGCGTTGGCTGTTTGCAGGTTAGCAATAAGGGCTTGATTCTGAGCATCTTCCTGGGCTGTAACTACCCGACTTGACTCATCTTTAAGATTTTCTATGTCTTGCTGGACAGTCTCTTTATTTGCGTTAACTGCTTTAATATTATCTAAAGTATCGGTTTCCTTCTTTGGTGACCCTGCCTTTAAAATATTAAATTTTTTATCAACCAAATTTTGCCAAGCAACATCGCCAGTACTAGCTAGAGCCATTTTTCGCCCAACCCAAGTTTTTCCTTCTTCTGCTGTCTTCAATGTATTCTTTCTAATTCTGGCTAAACGCAATTGCCGATTAGCCTCAGATTGTTCATTTCTTCGTTTCCAAACCTCTTTCAAATTTAAATCAACACCCGTATGTTCACTAACAACATCCCTAACATCGCCCAGTCTCCGGCCAGCAAACTTACCAAGGCCTTTAATGCCGTCCTTAGCCAAACTCTTACCCTTTTGAAGAGCTGACATGCCGCTGCCCGCTATCTTGCCGGCCGCGCCGCCAATCTGCTGGGAAATCATTAAACCGCCCACGAGCATTCCAATAGCAACAACGAATTTAATTAAAGCTTCTGGCGTAGAGGCCTCAGTGCCGGTTAAGGCTACTCCTTCCGTCTGATCACCAGCTCCGCCCGCTGAACTTCCGGCAATATTTCCACTCTCGGCATCTGATTTTTTCTTAGCGGCAGCTAAAGCCCTCTCATCAGCAATAATGTTATCGGCCTGTAGAGAGGCTAGAGACAGCCAAATGAAAAACGCTAAAACCGGACCAACAATTAAATTCTTAATAAATTCATCCCACCATTGAGAAGAATATTTCTGCCCGCCCGGAAAAGCGGCTAAAAGATAAGCGGCCGGAGACAAAACAACATAAATCCAAATCATAACCAGTCGCATCACTAGCATCATCAGCATCGTCGCTATGACTACAATCGCTACAATCAAATAGATAAGCCCGAGCACATAAGCGCCGACGATAGTCCAAAATCCGGCGTCAGTACTATTTTTGGCCATGGTCACAATAGCGCTGATGCCCAATACTTCCGTAAAATTACCGCCCGCAATATCTTTAAAGGAATTAACAAAGGTTAACATGGCGACCTGAGCCACATCAATCATCAATCCGCAAATAGTCTTAGAAAAATTAATTAAAATGGCCATCAAAACAAGCTTAGGCAGCCATTTTTTATAACTATAATTTTCTAAATGCAAAATAGTCCCGAAAGCAATAATCATCAAAACCACCACAAAAAACATATTACAGATATCACGGACAATAACCCAGCCTAAAACAACGGCCTGGGAGCCGATAAAATTCTGGTAAGAAGCGACTAGCACTAAGCCTTGAATAACTAAAACTAGTATTAAGCCTAAGGCGCTAATAAGAATTCCGATGATGCCCCCTACTAATTCCCCTGCCCAAGTACTGAAACTAGCCCGGGCGGCGGGAGCGACAAAAAAGAATCCAGCTATCAAAATTATTGATAGGGACAGAGATAATAATTTTTTGGAATTTAACTTGGACATCTTATTTTATATTCAATGTCTTATTTTCCCCACAACGCTCCCCAAAGTTCTCCTAGTAAAGCCGCAATGGTCTCAAGGGGATTATTAACCACTTTAAGAATCATGCCAACAATTACAAATATCGCTATTATTATAAGCAAACAGCCTAAATCTAAGACGACTAACCCCATTACCTCAACCGTTCCTACTGATTTGGTAGCTTTTTTACCAACTTCAGAATTAGCAATTTCAGATGCTCCGCCCGAACCAGGGGAAATCGCTGGGGTATTAGGAAACCACTCTTCGCCTAACTTGCAAAAAAACTTTTCCCCAAATATTTGTTTCAAAAAAACATGTAAATTTATCCAAATTAAGGTCAGACCAAAACTATCTATTAAATTCAACCAGGCCTGCTGCAATAATTTAGAAGTACTCTGCTTAATCGGAGCGGTAACGGCGGTGGCCGCTTTATTGCTAGCGCTACCCTCCTTTTCCTCTTGGGCCGCTCTTTCTCTCTTAACCGCTTGGACTATTTGCCTCAAACTGGGCGCCTCCTCATTATATATTTCATTATTAACGGCTTCACCTTTAGAACTCCGCTGTTCCTCACGTAAACTTCCTGATCGCTCAGCTGATTGTTCTTTTAATAACTGTTCGTCAAGATTCATATCTTAAATTATACAACAGAACTAGGACAAAGGTCTATTAGGGCTCCCAGGTTCCATATCTCTCCCAATTATCAAAAATTCTAATTGATGGTTTTTGAGTAGTACTATCCTGATTATAGTAATGATAGAAAACATGAGGGTTACTAGTACTAGGATGCTGGTCCTGATCAGTCACAACCTGATTAGTCCCGTCGCCCCAGTCAATATAAATACGGCGAAGCGGCTGCTGTTCTGGATCAACCGAGCTATTAAACTGTAATCTATATATTCCTTTCTTATAGCGGAAATCAGCTGGGCAATCTTCTGGTTTAGTTGATTCTCCTCGGCATAACTTAGGGTTGCTGACGGTTGGGAAAACCGCACAGAAAGAAGCACTGGTAGAATCATTGGGGCGACTACCGCCACAACTGCCAATCGCATTGATACCGGAGGAATTAAGAGAATCATTAATTGGTAAATAGCCCTGTCCAGTGCCGCCGAATGAATAAGCGTTATATGACTTTAAGAAAACATTTTTCAAGATATTCTTATAGTCTGGCGGTGTAGTCCAAAGAGGCATACACTTACTATTTAAACCTTCGCAGGTACTTCTAGAAATATCTAGCACATTTGTATCACGAGTATTATTAACGGCTAATTGCGCCTCTTGAATAGGACTATAGAGACAATAGATATTAGGATCATTGCTGCAATAGCCTAAAGAGGAGCAGCTGTTAACAGGATTGCCATTATCATCAACTCCACCAGCGCAGCCATATGGCCTGCCTGCAAAAACTTCCTGTCTTTCCGCCTTAGAATATCGGTCGCGGAAATTAATACGATTGCTGCTCAACAAATCATAGTCCTCAGACCAAGTAGCGGCGCCAAAGGGGGCGGCATCGCGATTACGGCCATATTTCTGAAGGAAAGGATTAGAAAGAGGCGCGGGCGGATTATACTGGAAGAAGACTGGCGTCTCTAAAGTGGAGCTAGCACTCTTCCCGGTGCGCCAGGCCCAAGCTTTATTTTCACCACTAGCTTCTACCGTCTCTACAAATTTATTACAGGTTAAGCGGAAGACGTCATCAGACATTCTGTCTGACACGAGCTTCAAATTATCTTCGCTGGTCGCCAGCTCATTATAGTCCTGGACTCTAATAGCGGAACCGAACTGCACATTATCTTTTTCATCATAGTTAATGCACCCTGGGTGATCACAATTAGCATGATCCCTTCTCAAAAAAGCATCATATCTGCCCCAGCCCTCCGAATATGACTGGCTGTCACACCTTTCCATTTCTTCAGCATCCATAATCTTGGTAGCAGTGATAACCGTTAATTTGTCAGCGTTAGGGACGCACATGTATTTAGTATATACCGGCCCGTCACCATGCTTATGACTAACATATAAATCATAATTACCATTATTATTGCCCCCGACCATTACGCCGCCTAAAGACGCATTATTAGCACTATTCTCGCAGATACTACTATTAACATATTTAAAGCAGCCCTGGTGGGTATTGGCAACACAGGCCCAATCCTGCTTATATTCTCTAGTCTCACAGGTCCAATCTTGATAGTAATGAGTTACGCCTAAGATAACTTGCTGACGATATCCTGACACCCAGCAGTGAGTATCGGATGTCGCGGTATAGCTCCACTCATCAGTGCCAATCGGTACCGTCAAATGAGTACTGGAAGCAACTTCAGTGGTATGTCCGCCTGGATGAGGAACGGCATAGGCAGGGGTGGTCGCGTTACAGGCTACCCATTGATAATCAACCAATTCATACCTAGTCGGCTGATTCTGGGAAGTACTGGAAGCGACGTCTTCAGTCCAAGTTTTAATAGGTAATTTATCAACCTGAATGCCGCCAGACAAAGACAGTGGTTCGGACTTATTATCCGCCCACTTAAAGGCCATCCTCTTCTCCACAAAATCAAAATTTCCACTCGCTTCTGTACAATAGTTCAAAGGAAATTTACTCTTATAGCCTAAAGCTGTGTCAAATCCTTTGGACGATGAAATTTTATCAACTGGATACCAAAGCTGACAGATGTTAGCATTGAATGGATCGTGCTCCAAGCAATAACCTTCTAAACCATCGGTAATAGTATTACTGCTATTATTTAAGCAGGTTAGAGCGTCTGTTGTCGGATAAAGGCGACATTCACGAGCCGAATACTGCATTGGCCCGGTCTCTAAAACCGGCTCAATATTTATATCGTCAAAATAAACAAAACCAGCTTCCTTAGGATTAGCGGCTGAAGCGTCGGAAGTCAGATAAATCTTAATTCTATTATTATTAGAATTTATATAAAATTTATCAACGACTCTAGTCCAGCCATTATTACCAGTATGAAGGAAGGAATTCAAAACCCTATTACCGTTAACATCCCAAATAACCACCTTAGACTGAAGACCTGAAGTTCTGGTATTGATCAAATAATTAATATAATAAGCGGCAGTGGTTGCTCCGGTCCTAGGCAATTCTAAAGTAATATAATTACCCTTGCCTTGCGGAGACATCTGATAGGTAGCCGGCACTTTCAAATAGGTGCGGCCATGAGCAGGATAATCGGTCGGGGCTTTTTCCGGGCCGCGCACTAAGCTATCTTTAGTAATATCCTTATCAAAAGTACATTCCAGCGAAGCGGGGTTAGTATAATCTATGCTTCTTTCACAGCTTAGCGCCGGGACGCTATCTTCAAAGTCAAAATGAGCTTCCGAATTAAGGCCAACTTCTTTCATCTGACTTAAGTCATATTTATTGAGCAAAGAGTAGCCGCTAGAATTTTTATTAGATTCTAGGCTGAACTGAGTAGTGCTGGTAGCGCTACGGCCGACAAAATTAGCGCAGTCGCCAGCGTCATCTAGGCGATCGCACTGGCCTAAGGCATAGCAAATTCTTTGCTTAGTATCTTTATCTTGGGTATAAGTAACACAATCAAGCCACTGAGAACAAATACGGTCCGGACGTACTTTAATTAAAGCATTAGCCGTACATGATCCATTTACATCTGGACTACAAGGCGTAGGCGAATTGCCATCTACACTAGCAAAAGCATCATAGCCGCCCTTCTTTAAACTAGCTAGGCCAGAGGCGCCGCTTACGCTACGTTCATTAAATAAGATACAGCCATTATCAAATTTTGTTACGCCGTTACAGCTCTTCTTATCAATATTAGGCTGCAACTTATAACCAATAACTAATTCTTTTATCTCAATTGTCTTGAGATCGCTGCCACCGGTTAAGAGGATTGTATCATTATGCAAAGAATTAAAGATAACCGGTTGATCAGGCGTAGTAGAGGCCACTAAATTAAGTCGTCTGGTTGAAGTAGCTAAAGTATTATCTGATAAAAGCGGTTTAACAAAATTCTTAAAATCTAAAACCACTCCGCCTAAGGAAACTGGCGTTTTAGTACTCTTCTTAGTCATTAAGCTATAAAGCTTATTAGGCTTAATATTAATAACTTGCTGGGTAGGCGATAGGACCCCCCAATCGGTTGATGAACCACTCCAGCTTTCAACCTTATTATTTATTACCCTAAAATCAGGGTTGCTGACTAAATTAGAAGCGAACCGGCTGACTGGGTCAATATATTCTGTGCATCCGGAAGCACTAGCTTCGCACAAGCCGACTTCTTTGTCAGGAGTCTGAACCTGATTCCCCGCTCCGCCTAAACCAATGGTTTTATAATAAGAGAAGGAGCAAGGATAGTCATTATTATCTACTAAACATTTTTTGCCAGTTCCGCAATCTTTATCATTTAGACAAACTGGCCCGGTCTGTTCAATATAAATATCCTTATTTTTAATATCGCCATCGCCATTCAAATCGCAACGCTTAACCGGAGCGCGATACCAGGATTTTCCTGATGATCCGGCATCTCGGCCGGCCCGATAAGAGCAAACGGCGATACCGGGATTCTTGAAATAGTTTAAGCTTCCGTCGTCATTATTTTTCCATTCTTCACAGCCAATATTATCTTTGGAGCAAAGGATATTATCATACTGATCAGGATTATTATTCTTAAAGACATCGGACCAACCAGTTAAATTAGCGCCGCCCTGCCCTTGCCCTAAACGGCTGCAGCCCTGGCTAGAAACCGTGCACTGCTTACCCTGATCATAAACCGCATAAATAGCGCTATCACCAGCGACCGAGGTACAATTAGCGTCATTAATATTACAAGTACTGGTAGCGATGCCATTTTCCCAGAAACCTGGGCCGTAGGGGCCAAAGTTCTTAGTATCTATCATCTGCTCGCAGCCGACAGCCGATTCAGAACAAAGCTTAGTAAATTTATGCAAATTATGCTTATTACCACTTCTGTCCGAATATTGCGAGCAACCTAAATTATAATCTGCTCCCTGATACCTATCAAAAGTATCATAATAACAAACATCGGGAATAAGACTTGATCCCTTAATTAAATAGTAACGATCAGTAATTTCCGATATAACGATATCATCTAAGAAGAAGTCGCCGTTACCACTAATAGCCAAAGTCTCTAGCTGACCGATGGAATGATCTAGATTATCTAAATTAGCCTGATATAAATTCCAATCATTACCCCCCTTAATAGTAACCGCGCTAAACTGGGCCTTTTCTTTCGTGGTTCCGTCATTAATAAAATAGATATTTAAATCAACATTGCTCTCGGAACGTGCTAAGAATTTTAAACTGTAGGCGGATCCTTGACGCACTAATCTAGTAGCGTCTAATTGGGCAGCGGTCTGGTCACCAGCTAATACCCGTTCAATCAAGGGACGGCGAGTAACCGCCGCGTTCGCCTTAAAACCAATTGGATTAGAACAGCTGATATTATTTTTATATTGTAAAGAATGGCCATTATTACTATTAGCGACTGAGCTAGGAACAATCGCCCCCTGACAATTAGAATACCAATTGCCTAAACCACTCTCAAAGTCATAAGAAGAAACTAATCTAACATTGCTGCCACTATTACCGTTATACTCCCGACAACCGTTAGCGCTCGCCTGGCAGGTCTGTCCTTCTCCGGGGATAGCCTGATAAACGCAGGCCTTATGGACACCATCCCAGACCCCGCCATTCAAACAAACATTGCAAGAGTTGCTGCTAATATCCCAGTACTTGTCCGATCCGAGACATTGAATCTGGCTCAAGCTCTTATCAATATTTTTTTCCGTCATTCTATAAGCATGGCAATTATCAGAGCAGGTTATGGTTCGGGCCGCCAAGTGGTAAGAAACTTTACCAGCGGCATTATAAAATTCCCGGCAATCAGCATTATAGGCCGGGTCGCTAAGGGGAAGATTATAAATGGCGGCATTACATAAAAGACTGTCGTTTGAAGTAACTTCCGGCGTTCCATCACTCGCTTTTTTCAAGTTATAAGATTTAAGTTGATAGCCATTAGCAGTCCCCTCCCAGGCATAAAAACTAGCGCAGCTGGCAGCATCGGGCTTAATACAATGTTTAAGGCTGGTATAGTATTCTTTTCTCTCTCCTCCAGCAGCTAAAGAATCTAAATTAGTAAATTCATTACAGCCAGCGGCAACCGCGCTGCAGACCGTAGCTTTGCTAGGGATAATATTCTCGGCCGCCGCGGAATTAAAATGGTTAGCTTTAGAAATATAGACATCATAACCTAAGCATTCGCCTGGGCAATAATCACTGCTGATGACTTTGGCTGGTACGACAAAATTATCTTTAGTGGATTGATATGATTCACAATCAACTTCGTCTTTATTGCAGCGTCTAGCATAGTTAGAACAGACGGCCGGAGCATCCGCCTTCAAAGAATAATTTTTACTGGCGCTACTAGAGTCTACATAACAAGTTTTTTCTAAATAAGAGGGCAATAATTTTTCATAAAATCTAAACGAACCATACGGAGTATAGCCGGTACCCCAATCACCCATTTCAAATTTAATATTTTTAACATAAAATGTACCTGTTCCGCTCGCAATAGAACCTATGATACTGAACCGCGGTTCATTATAGGAGCTAGAAGCCTGTCTAGTAACGGATAGGGTCTGCCAACCATTTTTATCCGTCATCACCTTTTTAAAGCCATCCGCTTCTGGGCCCATCGCGATAGTCACGCTATCGCCAGCTACCAAATATACATCAGCGCTTAAAGTATAGGCTTGGCCCGTAATAACCTGGAAATTAGCCGGCAAAAGAGATTGGGTATTTGAAGAATATAGACCACCGCCGTTAGAAAATACTAACTTCATGGCCTTATCCATTCTAACAATAGGATCCTGGCCGTCTACTATAGAGGCTTGGCTATTAACCAGCGGCCAGTCATTAAGAGTATTCCCTTGATTTACATCGCCCACTAAATCATTGTTAAAATTAGCGTTCATTATTAAATTAGCGCCCCAGGCTGGCTTAACTCTTAATAAACCAGTGCAGCCTTCTTCTTTATTATCGCAATCGCTTAAATTTTTATTTAAATAAAGACTCCTAACGCCATCCCAAGTAGTAACGCCGGTTGAAGTAGCATAAGCGCCTGACAAAGAATAACGGCGGCAGCCGGAGTTATCAGCATTACACTGCGCGTAGTCTAAAGTATTTTCCAGATAGGAAACAGACTGGCCAGTAGAACTAGTAAATGACTGACAGGTATTATTTATAGGCGCACAAGAATCGCTGCCAAAATCCCAAGTCCTTTTTTCTTCGTTACAGTAGCCATAGGCTTCACAGCTGCCATCATCCTTCTCTTTAATACAGGTCTGATTATCAGCGCAGTAATTCTCAGCTCTAATAACATTAAGGGAACTTAAAACATCAGCTACTCCATTCTGCCCCTTAATGCCAGGGATAATATTACTGCTAATAATCTGGGAACTTATTCCCTCTTTTTTACAATAATTCAAAGGCGCCTTCAAAACCCAGTTAGGATCAACTAAGCCCTGGCACCAGCCCTGATCGGTTTGATCAAACCCGGAGCTGAAATCCGAATAGTCATCATTATAATCAAAACAAGACACCAAATCTTTTAAAGTAACTCGGCGCCCCTGGGCTTGAGATTTACTAACCGCTTGTTCCCAGCCGACCGGTAAAATACGATATTTGCGTAAAACGGAAATATTGCGTAAAGAATAATTACTTTGGTTATTATCAGTAGTCAACTGCCAATCACCATGCAGATAACCATCTTTTATAGCTTCCGCTACAGTTTTCTTTTCGGAAATTGCCTGCCTAAATTTATCATCAATCACACAGTCATTAGGACCAGGGCTCTTAGGATTCTGGCACATGGATAATTCCGACAAAATATCATAATCGGCTCTAACGGCAAATTTTGGTTGCAGTAAAGCATTCGTAACTTCTCTTAAAGCTGATTCACCGTAGAGAACCTTAGGATCGCCCTCGCGATTACCAGCCGCGGAATTACTACTATTATTAGCACCGCCGCTCTTCTTGGCTAAACTGCGTAAAAGATTATCAAAAGCGGAAATATATAACTGATTAAGAAAAACATTGGCCGCATCAACTAAAATATCGCCCGTAGTCTTACCCAAGGCTTCTTGTCTAGCCTGACTAGCGGTATTAGCCGCTCGCTGAGCTTCGCCTGGGACTCCTTCTAATTCGCCAGCGATATTTCTAACATCAAGCCAGCCGCCAGTTCTAACAAAATCACTGCCAGTTATCTCCTTCTTAATATTAGCCTGGCTAGACATATCGGACTGAGCCATGAAATATATGCCCAAATCATTAGAGCGTGGATCAAAAATATTCGCGAAAGTAGTTAAATACTCCGGGTCTTTAAAACTATCTATTTTTTTCTGAATATCATCGCCCCAATCTTTAATCATTTTAGAAGCCGTACAATTAGGGGCTTGCGGCCTATTCTGATCAACTAATCCCAAACCAATTTTTACCTTAGCCTCTAAAGAAGAAGGACTGCAAACATTAAAAGACGGGGTAACGGCGCCATTGCCAGGATTTTGAGCGACACAAGCAGTGGCCCCTTTATCGCAGTCAGTATTACAAAGAGTAAGCCTAGTGGCATCGTCTTCTACGCCGCCGCTCTGAGTCTTTAAACAATCTTCGCGGCAACTCTGCAATCTAGCCGAACAGCCTTCATTAGTATCCGTATTTAAATTATTAACAAAAGTTTCAATATATTGACCGGCCGCTTCATCGCCTATCTGAGCCAAATAATCACCTAAATTTTGCGTGACAAAAAGCGGATTCTGACCCTTGCCGCCTGAACCGATATAATTAGCGGCATCATAAGCTATTTTATTCAAGGCGGAAGCTAAGGTGCGCTGAAAAGCGATTGAGCCTCCCTTCTGCCAGAGATAAGAGGCTACATCAGAAGCTTTGTCCCAAATATAACTAGCGGTATTAACAATCGTATTACCAATATCAGTCACTACTCCGCCGAGCTGCGCTTGAGCTGGCCTAAAAGGAGCTAGTAGAACAATTACAAAACACAAGGTCAATAACAGCCCTCCTAATCGACTAGGAGTTTTTGGCTGTCCGCCTTTTTTGGAAAATAAAAAATAAGACATTTTATTGATTATTTGAAGTTGAAGTTTTTGTTGATGTTCCGTTCTGCCCCTGCTTATTAAGAGTTTCTTGATAACTCTTCATTAAATCCTCGTCACTGATTTTATCTAAATCAGCTTTGCTGGCGCCGCTGCTTAAAAGAAGCTGGCGCAAAGTTGCCACATCTATTTGACCGCTCATAGCATTCTGTAAAATAGTCTGGTCAGTGGTAACCGCGTTTAAGCCGGTAGCACTTGGCAAATTAGTTTCTGGATTCTGGTTTAAGTCGCCGGTTTGGCTACTAGAATTTACTGGCTCAGTAGCAGCGTTGCAATTCTGGCCTTGCGGACAATTAGGATCAGTATTTTGATCAACCTCTTTCTTATCAAAAATTCCATCACTATCAGAATCCTCTAAATAAGGAGAGGTTTTATAAGTATAAATTTCATCATAATCAGACAAACCGTCATTATCGGTATCTTGATTATTCAAAATGTAATTAATATCAGTAGAGGTCGCGCTAAACTTAGTATTCTTATCACTAGAAGCAAAGGGGCGATTTATATTAGACTTCATCTGCCAGACCCAAAAAACTACAATTAAAACCGCTAGCGCAGCTAAAACGATAACAGCTGTCTTTTGCGGTCTTGGTAAGCCATTTATAACTGAACCAGAGTCATTATTCTCTGGAAATTTTTTGACGGGCATAATAAATCTTGGCTGGTAGATATTTGCTTTTTTATCAATTTTATTATACCACAAACGGTCTTAAAGCTGCAACTAATTTTAGCCAATCATTGACCGATAATTCCTCAGCCCTAACTCTCGGGTCAAAGTTCTGCTTTATAAGAATATTTTCAACATTTTTAGCTTCTATTTTTAGCCCGGCGGCCAAATTATTCTTTAACATTTTACGTTTAGCGCTGAAGGCAATTTTAACAATTTGAAAGAAAATCTTATCATCATTTAAAGAAGTCTCTTCTCCTTTAAGGTTAAATTTGATAACAGCGCTATCCACTTCTGGTTCCGGCCAAAAATTTCCAGCTTTAACCGGCCTAATAATTACCGGGTCAGCATAATATTGAACCGAAACCGCTAGCAGACTCATATCAGGCGGATTAGCGACAATTCTTTCCGCCACTTCTTTCTGGAGCATTAAAACTAAACTAGTCGGCTTATGGCGCATTGATAAAAACTGGCGCAAAAAAACAGAGGTAATATTATAAGGCAAGTTAGCCACGACTTTATATTCATGCTTCGCCGGAATGTAGGCATCTAAATTAAAGCGGAGAATATCCTCATTAATAATTTGGATATTACTAATGTCCTGTGAATCAATCCCCATCTGCAAATAATTAGCCAACCGGTCATCAAGTTCAACAGCAATCACCTTTTTTACCTTCTTAGCCAACTTGGTTGTTAAAAAACCTAAACCGGGACCGACTTCCAAAACTAAATCATCAGAGTTCAAATCAGCCGCTATTACAATATCATCATAAATTCGTTCATTAATTAAAAAATTCTGTCCCTTAGAACGCGCTGGCTTAATTTCAAATAAACGGCATATTTCTCTAGCTTTAGACAATAATTCCGACATAATCTTTAATTTTTATTTGACGACGATATTTAATAATCTCCCGGCCACAAAAATAATCTTAACGATTTCTTTCCCGTCAAGCCATTTTTTAATAATTTCATTCTGTTGAGCTGTGGCCATAGCCTCTTCCTGACTAATGCCAGCTGCGACCATTAAAGTAGCTCTTAATTTCCCATTAATTTGCACCACTAAATTAACCAAATCGTCTTTGATGAGCTTATGATCATATTCCGGCCAGAAAGAAGTAAAGATGCTGTCCGCCCGACCTAATTTTTCCCACAATTCATCAGCTAAATGAGGAGCGAATGGCGCCAAAATCTGCAAGAGGCGAGCTAAATTATCTTCGTTAAAGGGCCAAGCGGAATTTTTAACTTTATAATCCGTTAGCTCATTAGTTAGAATCATTAAAGCGGAAACGGCGGTATTAAAATGAAAATTTTCAATATCTTCGCCGACTTTTTTAATCGTTTTATGAAGTAACGATAATAATTTTTTATCTTCTTTAACTGGTAATTTTTCTCCGCCCACTAACTGCTCTATTTTTTCCAAAAACTTACGCGTTCCGATCAGGCCGCTCGTATTCCAGCTAGCCGCTTGATCAAAAGGCCCCATAAACATTTCGTAAACTCGTAAAGCATCCGCACCAAATTTTTGGGCCATATCATCCGGATTAATTACATTACCCCAGCGCTTACTCATTTTCCGACCGTCTTCACCCATAATTAAACCGACATGTTTTAATTTGGTAAACGGCTCTTCATAGGCAACAACGCCAATATCGTATAAAAATTTATGCCAAAAACGGGCATAGATAAGATGGCGAGTAGCATGTTCGGCTCCGCCGACATAAAAATCTACCGGCGACCAATATTTTTCTTTTTTCTTATCTACTAGAGTCTGGGTATTTTGAGGGTCAATATATCTAAGATAATACCAACATGACCCGCCCCATTGCGGCATGGTATTGGTTTCTCGCTGAGCCGCTCCGCCACACTTCGGACATTTAACATTAACCCAATCACTAATCGCGGCTAGAGGCGATTCTCCGGTGCCGGTCGGTTCATAACTCTCTACTTCCGGCAAAACTAAAGGCAAATCTGATTCAGGAACTGAAACCACGCCGCATTTATCGCAATGGATTAAAGGGATAGGCTCGCCCCAATAACGCTGGCGGGAGTAAACCCAATCTTTAATTTTATAATTTATTTTTCTAGTCCCTTGCCCATTTTTTTCTAACCAACTGATCATTTTGTTTCTGGCTGTTTGGGAATTTAAGCTAGTAAAATCGCCCGAGGACTGCAGGGTTCCGTCTGCTACAAAGGCTTTGCCGGCAATAAATTGTTCGGGAACTAGCGGACTAATAACCGGGCGAATATCTAAATTATATTTTTCCGCAAACTCAAAATCTCTTTCATCATGGGCCGGTACGGCCATCACCGCTCCCGTACCATAAGAATTTAAAACATAATCAGCGATAAAGACCTTAACCTTTTCATTATTGAAAGGATTAATGGCTAAAACGCCTTCTAGCGCCACGCCAGTTTTAACTTTATTCAATTCCGTCCGTTGTAAATCTGTTTTATTTTTTACTTCATCTAAATACTTTTCAACGGCCGGCCAATTACTAATTTTATCTTTCAGCTCTAATACTAATTTATTTTCCGGCGCCAAAACAACATAAGTGCAGCCGAAAATAGTATCAACTCTGGTGGTAAAAACTTTAATCAGTTTATCGGTATTCTTAATTAAAAAATTAATTTCCGCCCCCTCGCTCCGACCTATCCAGTTGCGCTGCATTTCCTTAATTGACTCCTCCCAGCCAGGCAATTTATCTAAATCATTAAGCAAACGCTCCGCATAGTCAGTAATTCGTAAAACCCATTGGCGCATCGGCTTTTGCTCCACAACACTTCCGCAGCGTTCACATAAACCATTTTCCAAATCCTCATTAGCCAAACCAGTTTTGCAAGACGGACACCAATTAATAGGTTCATGAGACTCATAAGCCAAACCCTTCTTCCACATTTGCAAAAATATCCACTGCGTCCATTTATAATAAGCGGGGTCGGTAGTATTTATTTCTCTTTCCCAGTCATAAGATAAGCCTAAAAGATCCAGCTGTCTTTTAAAAGTAGCGATATTAGCATCAGTCGCTATCTTAGGATGAACTTTATTTTTGATAGCATAATTTTCTGCCGGCAAACCAAAGGCGTCCCAGCCCATGGGATGGAGAACATTATAACCCTGCATCAGACGCAAGCGGGCAAAAATATCAGTCGCAATATAGCCCTTAGGATGTCCGACGTGGAGACCGGCGCCCGAGGGATAAGGAAACATATCTAAAATATAATATTTTGGCTTCCCTTTATCCTCTCTAGTTTGGTAGAGATGGCTAGCGCGCCATTTTGTCTGCCATTTTTTTTCTATCGCTTGATGATCGTACATATTTGTTGCAATACTATTTTATAATTTCCATTCTACTCGGCTTCATAATCCTCGACCGAATTCTATAATTCCAGCCCCACTGGCGCATGGTCGGAGCCTCGTACTTTATCCAAAATATAAGCCTTTTTTAAGCGTCTTTTAAGTTTAGCGGACACGCAGAAATAGTCAATCCGCCAGCCCACATTACGCTCCCGGGCCGCCGCACGAAAACTCCACCAAGAATACTGAGCTTTATCGCCGTTTAATTCGCGATAAGTATCAATAAATCCTGATTGTAAAAACTCATCCATCCAAGCTCTTTCCTCGGGAGTGAAGCCTGGACTGCCAACATTCTCCTTAGGGCGAGCTAAATCTATTTCTTGATGGGCGACATTTAAATCTCCGGTTACTATAACTGGTTTTTTCCGTTCTAATTTTTTTAAATAATTTAGTAAAGACCGGTTGAATTCTAATTTATAATCCAGACGGCTCAATTCGGGATTAGCATTAGGAAAATAGATATTTAAAAGATAAAAATCCTTTAGCTCTAAAGTTTGTACCCTCCCCTCATCATCAAATTTATCTAAACCAAAACCATTTTTTACCTCTATTACATCTTTAAAGCCTTCCCTAACTAACACGGCTGTACCGCTATACCCCGGCCGCTTGGCGCAATTCCAATATTCCTTATAGCCAGCAAAATCAAACTCCGTGGTATTTTTAACCGCATCCGATATTTTTACTTCTTGCAAACACAAAATATCGGGATACTCTGACTCTAAAAAGCCTTTAAAACCCTTTTTAACTACCGCTCTAATTCCGTTTATATTCCAAGAGATTATTTTCATATTTTGTGTTATAATATATAAAGTATACTTGTTTTTAATCTATTTTTCAATTTTATGAGCCTAGATGAAAGACTAAAATATGCGGCCATGAAGGCCAGACATAAAAATATGCTCGCTCCCTGGTATAAAAAATGGTGGGGCATATTAATCATAGTCTCCTTAATTATAATTTTCATTATTTTGACCATATCCAGCCTATACGTAGTTAATCGGGTTAAACAAATTTTAGCCGGGCAGACCGATTCTACAACCGAACAAACGCGCCAAGAATATCTTAGAACTATCAATGGCGATGGCACTAATTATTATCGCGGATCGGCTAACCCGCAAATTACAATTGTAGAATTCGCGGATTTTGCCTGTCCATTTTGCAAAGAGTCCTCGCCGGTAATAGCTAAAATAGCTAATGAGTATAAAGATAAAATAAAAATAGTTTGGCGCGATTATCTGCGCAATAATGACTCAATAGACTTAGCCATGTCTGCTCGCTGCGCCGGAGAACAGGGAAAATTTTGGGAAATGCATGATTTACTTTTCCAAAATCAAGATGCTTTAACCACTGCTGATGCTGATAGACCTGGTAAATTAATAGCGTTAGCCGAATCACTCGGCCTCAGCAGCAAACAATTCACCGACTGTCTAACTAATAAAAAATATCTCAACCAAATCAAACAGGATTACGAAGATGGCAATAAAATGCAAATCGTCGGCACGCCGACCTGGTTTGTCAATAATTACCAATTTGCCGGCGCCGTATCAGAACAAAAATTTAGAGAATTAGTAACAGGGATTATAAAATAATATGGAACAGATTCGTATCCATGGGCGCGGCGGGCAAGGAGTCGTGACCGCTGCTGAATTAATTGCTATAGCCGCTTTCTATGATGGCCGAGAGGCCCAGGCCTTCCCTAATTTTGGCGTGGAAAGAACAGGCGCGCCCATCCAGGCTTTTGCCCGCTTAGATAACAAACCAATAATTACCCGGGAACAAATTTATAAACCGACCGCCTTAATTATTCAAGATTCTAGCCTACTAGACACAGTAGATGTTTTCTATGGCAGTGATAAAAATACTCTAGTTATAATTAACGCCGCCTCTAATAAATGGCCAGAACTAAAAAAAAGATTTAAACATTTATATTTCACGCCGGCCACTGAAATTGCCTTAGAAATATTCGGTAAAAACATTGTTAATACTGTTATTTTAGGCGCCTTTGCTAAGCATAGCGGCTTAATTAGTCTAGAGTCACTTAAAAAAGCCATTGCCGAAAAATTTCATGATAAAGGCCAAACTATAATTGATAAAAATATCCAAGCTGTCACTAAAGATTATGAAAAAGCCCAAAATTAATTTGACCGCCAAACCAAATAGCACCTTAGCCAACAAGACGGGTCCTTGGCGTACCCAAAAACCCATTACTGATTACGACGTATGCATAGGCTGCTCTCTCTGCGCGAAAATTTGTCCAGAGAACTGCATTGAAATGGAAGCGAGAGCGGAATTAAATGGAAAATTAAAACCACTAACTGACTACGACTATTGCAAGGGCTGTGCCTTATGCGTCCATGAGTGCCCAGTTAAAGCCATAAAAATGGTTGAAGATTATTAGAGAAAAGTCTTTTGATATTATGAACAAAGAAAACAAACAAATTCTAGAAGGCTCGCGGGCGATTGCTTTAACTATTAAAAATATTTTTCCCGCGGTTGTTTCCGCTTATCCTATAACCCCGCAAACCCACATCGTTGAAGATTTGGCGGAATTTAAAGCGAACGGCCAGGCGGATTATGAATATGTAAGAGCGGAAAGCGAATTTGCCGCCGCTTCTATCGTTCTAGGCGCCAGCGCCACAGGAGTCAGAACTTACAGCGCCACTAGCTCCCAGGGACTTCTACTCATGGCCGAAGTTATTTTTAATATCGCTGGGATGCGCCTGCCAATAGTAATGACCTGCGCTAATCGCGCTATTTCCGCGCCAATTAATATTTGGAACGACCATAGCGACGTGATGAGCATACGCGACGCCGGCTGGATACAATTATTTGCGGCTGACCACCAAGAAGCCGTTAACCAACATATTTTAGCCTATAAAATCGCCGAGCAGTTAAAATTGCCGGTCATGGTAAACGTAGACGGATTTATTTTGACCCACTCTTACGCGCCTGTCATTATTCCTGATTCTAAATTAATCAAAAAATATTTACCTGATTATAAACCGGAGTCCGGCACTTATCTGAATCCCGAGGAACCAGTTACCATGGGCGCCTTTTTTACTCCCGCCCATTATATGGAAACGCGATCTGACTTGCACGATGATTTATTAAGCAGCCTAAATTTAATAAAAAAAGAATACCAGTTGTTAAATAAAACTTTAGCTATAAAAAAACAAGCTGGTGGCCGAATTGATAATGGCCTAATTGAATATTACGGACCAAATAATCCAGAAATCATTATTGTCTCCCTGGGATCAATCGCGGGCACAATTATTGAAACAATAAAAGGTTCAAAAAAAGTTGGCCTGCTAAAGATAAAAGTCTACCGCCCCTTCCCCCGCGAAGAAATAACAAAAATTTTAAGTAAGACTAAAAATATTGCCGTAATTGAAAAAGCCATTAGTCTCGGCCACTGTGGCCCATTATATTCCGACATCGCGGCTTTAAAACTAAAAAATAATCCCAAACTCAAAAACTACATAGTCGGGCTAGGGGGCCGAGATGTAACCGAAAAAATGATTATAGCTATTATTAAGGATGCAGCGAAAAATAATAATTATTTAAAATTTATCGGAAAAATATGACCACGAAAAAAATAACAACGTTGGCCTTATTTTCAGTTATTTGTTTACTACTGCCCGGTTTAACGCTCGCTCAAACAAACCTTCAGATGGTAACAACCTATAACCAGCATCCTGAATGCCGCTGGGTAGGCGGACTAAATACAACTACGGCCTGTTCAAGCTCAGAAAAACAAGATAACACTACTCCTAATAAATGCAACAAAACCGGCCCTGGCATCTGCTGCTGCGCGGCTATGGCCACCACTTACCAAAAAACCAATACTACCCAAAAAAATACTTCCATAAATAGCGATTATACCCCTCTAAACTTTACGCCGCAGATACCAATGCCCGGCATTAAATACGAACAGGGTAGTTCAACGGCGGTCGGCAGCTTCCAGGGGGGAGTAATGACTAGTGATCTTTTAGCCAGATATGTAAAAGCTTTCTATGATTACGGCATGGCCGTGGTAGGAATTCTGGCGGCTATTGTTTTAATGGGCGGCGGACTTTTGTGGCTAGTTTCAAACGGCAATGATTCTAAAATTACCCAAGCTAAAGAACTGATTATTGGCAGCTTGGCCGGCATGGTTATTCTATTTGGCTCCTGGATGCTCCTTAATACTATTAACCCCGACCTATTAGCCATGAAATCAATCAGGACAAAGTATGTTGATGTTTTAATTTTCGGCTGCTGCCAATCGTCTGGCAGCGCAAAAATGACTAGTGAGAATGAATGTAAAACGCCGGACACATTTATAACTAATGCCCGAAAAAATTCTGACGGCACAAAATGTGAAATTGAAGGGTGTTGCGCTTACACAACTGCTAGCCATCACAACCCTAGTGATAAATACACTAGCTGCGTTGATACCATTAAACCAAATTGTCCGTTTACTCAGACCGGCGTAACTGGTATCAGAGATTTCTTAGAAAACCAGCGTTGCGCTGGAGTAGCGGACTGCTTCAATGTTACGGCTGATTGCACTTCAGTTAAAGACGGCGATACCTGCTATAATATGAATGATAATTACTATTGCTATAATGGAAAATGTTATGAAAATGATGGCAAGGAAGGCGAGCCGTGTGGAACTAACGGCGGGGAGTGTACTACAGAAGCCCATCTCAAAACAACCTCATCCGTCCCTAATCCGGTTCTCATACCAAGTCTCATTATAAATGCAGTATTCTCCGATAATGTAACTTGTGATAATAATAAAACGCCTGATACTGGCGGGCGAGATTGTGGAACCGGGCTATATTGCTGCTACTAATAAATAAAGATTATGAGTGATAAAAAACCTATAAAATTTCTGGCTCCCGGGCACAATGCTTGCGCTGGTTGCGGCCAACTAGTGGCGGCTCAGGCGGTGATGCGTGGTCTAAATAAAAATGTCATTATTGCCAACGCGACTGGTTGTTTAGAAGTAACTACCACGGCCTATCCACAAAGTGCCTGGGGACTCCCCTGGATACACTCGTTATTTGAGAATGCCTCTTCAGTCGGCTCCGGCATTAAGGCCGCCCTCAAACAAAAAAATGATCAGAATACCAAAGTAGTGATACAAGGTGGCGACGGCGGCACCTACGACATCGGCATCGGGCTTATCAGCGGCATGTGGGAAAGAGGCGAAAATATTTTATATATCTGTTATGACACGGAGGCCTATTCTAACACCGGCATCCAGGCCTCGGGCGCGACACCTTACGGCGCTAATACTACTACCTCTCCTCAAGGCTCAGAGGCAATCGGTTCTACCCAAGTAAAAAAAGATATGCTAGCCATTGCTTTAGCACACGGACTAAAATACGTTGCCCAATCTACAGCCGGATTTCCCGATGATATAACTAATAAAATAAAAAAAGCTCTGGCGACTGATGGCCCAAGCTATATCCAGATATTATCTCCTTGTATGCCCGGCTGGAAAATCGGCAATGATGAAGGAGTAATGATGGGCAAGCTGGCCGCTCAAACCGGATTATACCCGCTGTTAGAATATACTAATGGGCGATTAAGCGCCTCCAGCATCAGCGCTAATTTTACCCCCAAACCGGTGGAAGAATATTTAAAAAAACAGGGGCGCTTTAAACATCTTAAACCAGCCGATGTAGAACTCATTCAAAAATCAGTAGAAAATAATATCAAAAGATATAAAATATGAAAAAAATAATCGTTATCATCTTTTTCCTATCAATTTATTTTCTTCCTGTGCACATGGCTATAGCTCAGACCACTGATACTAATTGTGTTTGGCGAGTAATTTATTCTGTCCCAGCCGGAAAAATATCATGCCAAGACAACGAACATAGCGACTCTACAACTAAATGCCCGGCCTTACCGCCAGTCCCACTAGGCGGCTTCCAGACTCCAATGTCTTGTTGTTGTCCTGGGAGTGTTTATGTTGAACCAAAAGCGCCAACTCCGCCGAAATTCATCATGCCCGAATTACAAATTTCTATTCCCGGCTTAACATTAACGCCAACCTCTTCCATTAAATACAGCGAGAATTCAGACGGAAGCCGTTTCTACCAATTTCCTTGGTTATCAGAATATATCTTAGCTATTTTTAATTATGGATTAAGTGTCGCCGGTATTTTAGCGGCCATAGTTCTAATGGCGGGCGGCGTCTTATGGCTCGTATCTAGCGGCGACGCTTCTAAGATTACCCAAGCCAAAGAACTCATCCTTGGCAGCATTACTGGACTAATTATTCTTAGCTCCTCTTATATCATCCTAGTCCAAATTAACCCTAACTTAATACAGCTTAACCCGATTAGCATTGGAAACATTGAAATGGCCGAACTTGCTAATACGCTGGCGGTAGCTAGACACGGTTCTAAGGCCGAGACTTATAAAAATGCGACTTGCGCTACCGATCAAGAACTAACTAACGGTATAGAGTTTTATGCCACTGGATACTATAAACCAGCTTGGGAAAATACCGAAAAATTCTTTTGCGATATCGGAATGCAGTGTTCCTGCCCTAACGGCGACGACCGAGATACCACTAAAAATTGTGATTTCTTATACGGAAAAACTTACCCTGGTTATAAGCCTTGTAAATATTTCGCTTCTAACGTCCCTTATTGTAATGCCATGTCCAGTGGCGGCGAGCCGCAAATCGGTGATATTGCTGGCCCTAGCAACTGCCAGACCAATCTTCCGCCCGGAACCAAGGTCTGCTTTAAAGGGAAAACTTATACTATTAAAGACACTGGGGGTGGAATCAAGGGCAGAAGAATTGATATTTGGAGCGGAAACTCAATAAAAGACGCTAACGCTAATACTGGCGCGGGAATATTAAAAAAAGGGGCGTGTAATTAACGCCCCCTATCCATCGCTTCATTAGCTAGCCGATCCGCTTCCTTATTCCTCTCTCGCGGTATGTGCCGATAACTGATTTTCTTAAAACTCAGAGATAAATTATGAATCATTAAAAACAGGGGCGCTAAGTCCTTGTTTTTTACTTTATATTCACGGTTTAATTGTTTAACAACCAACTCACTATCTAGATAACATTCCAGCTCAGTCGCGCCTAGCTCCTGCGCTTTGCCTAAAGCGGCTATTAAAGCCTTATACTCCGCCTGATTATTAGTGGCTACTCCTAAATACTGAGAAACTTCGGCAACTGGCTGATGTTTATCGTCATAAATAGCCGCGCCAATGCCAGCTGGACCAGGGTTACCGCGCGCGCCGCCATCGGTATAAATAATTAATTTGCTCATACTATTTTATTTATATTTTTGCCAATCTAATATCCACGATTTTTAACTGCGGCTCGCGGCGTCCGTTAAATTCATTTACCTCTAAATAATAAACTAGATCAATGACGTCGCCAACTTTAAAATTTTGATATTCTTGAGCCGCGCCAAAAGCTAAGGCCCAAACCGATTTGGCTCGCCCCTCTTCTCCGGCGGGAGATGATAAACGCAGTTTAATATGTTGGTTATCAAAACCCATGGTCACTATGTCATCCAGGCGCAAACCGTAGCTGACGAAACGAGGCTGAGGATTGTTTTGGCCATAGGGAGCGAGCTGATTAACTTGGTCGGCTAACTCTAAATTTATAACATCCAGCCCTAATTCTGCTTCTATTTTTAATTTAGGAACCAAAAGAGCCGGATCTAATTCTTTAGCGGCCAACTCCGATAAGCGGTCACGGAATTCTTGTAGTTTTCCCTCTTCCTTGACCGAGAACCCGCAAGCCATTGGGTGCCCGCCGTATTTATCTAATAAATCAGCGCATGACTCAATCGCGGCAATCAAATTAAATTCTTCTACAGAGCGCCCGGAGCCCTTAAATGACACCTTCTTAGGCACTAATTTTTTAGCCTCAACATCAAATTCGGCCTCTTCAATAAGACGGGTAATAATTAAAGTCGGACGATAGTACTTTTCAGCAATCCGGCCCGCCACTAAACCGATAACGCCCTCATTCCAAATTTGGTCGCTGCCGGCGAGCCCGACTATGACTAATGGTAAATTATTAGGATCTATTTGGGCTTCAACTTGTGAACTAATTTCTTCAGTAATCTGCTGGCGGCTGATATTGCGCGCGTTAAGCTCACTGGCTAATTCTTTAGCCTCATTCTCATCGGTAGTCGTTAAAAGAGCAAAGGCGCTATTAGCGTGAGCCAGACGGCTAGCGGCGTTTAAGCGAGGACCGATTTGCCAACCAATATTCCAGGCCTCTAATCTCCGGCCGCCATTAATCTTAGCGACTTTAATTAACTCATTTAGTCCCAAGCGGCGATTTTGATTTAATATTTCCAGACCCTTCTTTACTAACTGACGATTTTCACCCAAAAGACTAACCATATCAGCCACCGTCCCAATAGCGACTAAATCTAAACAGCGCTCACTAATTAATTGTTTCTGATTATCAGATAAATTAGACTTGGCCAAAAGAGCTGTGATTAATTTAAAAGAAACGCCTACGCCGGCTAAATATTTCCAAGGATAATTATCATTCTGATCGGAAGGATTAATATATAAACACTCCGGCAAGTCCTTAATCTCTTCCGGCAAGATGTGATGGTCGGTGATAATAATATCTAAGCCTAATTTTTTGGCAATAGCCGCCTCCGCTTTATTTCTAATCCCATTATCAACCGTAATAATTAGTTTAACTCCCTGGGCAGCGATCTGATTAAGAGCGGCTTTATTCAAACCATACCCCTCGGAAACACGATCTGGCAAATACACCTCAACCACAGCGTGTAATATCCTTAACGTCTCTAAGAGTATAACCGATGAAGTCACACCATCAGCGTCATAATCGCCATAAACCACTATTTTATTGCCAGCTTTAATATGCTTAATAATCAAGTCAACCGCCGCAGCCATATTCTTAAACAAAAACGGGTCATAAAAACGACTAGCTTCTGGGCCAAGCTGTAAGGTTTGTTCTGGCCCTAAATCACCGGCCAAAAATACTTTAATAGAGGCGGGGTCTTTTAAGCCGCGATTATATAACAACTGCAAAAGGACCAGATTAACATCCGGGTTAGCTTTAGTAGCCTGGTCATCAATTTTTGGCAATATTTGCCAAATTTTCATGTAATAATTTAATTAAAAATTAAAAGCCCATCATAATCGGCAAAGCGACCATGGACAAAACCACAATCAGAGAAAGAATAATCCAGAGAGTCTTAACCACTTTTTTTCTTTTCATATTATCTCTTTAAAATTTTAACAAAAGTATCGGGTGGAATTTCAACGCTGCCTTTGCCGGCCGCCATCATTTTCTTTTTGCCCTTTTTCTGCTTCTCAAGCAGCTTACGTTTTCTGGTCACATCACCCCCGTATAATTTAGCAGTCACGTCCTTGCGCATCGCCGAAATTTTCTCCGAAGCAATAATTTTACCGTGAATGGCCGCCTGAATTTTAATTGCAAACATCTGCTTAGCTAAATTATTCTTGAGTATTTCTACTACCTCCCGCCCCTGGCGGTAAGCATCATCGCGATAAACTATCGTCGCCAGCGATTCAATAATATCTTCCGCCACTAAAATATCCATTTTAACGACATCGGCCGGACGATAATCCAAATAATCATAATTAATAGAAGCATAGCCAGCTGAGACGCTTTTTATCTTATCATAAAAATCAGTTAAAATCGCTGACAAAGGAATTTCATAATGCAGTAATACGCGGCTATCATCACCATCGGCCGATATATACTCCGTATTCTTATATATACCGCGTTTTTCCTGAGCCAATTTTATAACGTTACCCAAATATGTCTTAGGCGTAATGATGTCTAATTTCACCCAAGGCTCTTCTATAATATCTACCTGAGTCGGATCTGGCAAACGCTGCGGTGTTCTAATAATTATTTCTTCGCCGCTGGATTTTAAAACCTTATAAGCCACGCTAGGCACTGTGACTATTAAATCTAAATCATACTCCCGGCGTAATCTTTCCTGAAATACTTCTAAATGCAGCAGGCCCAAAAAACCACAGCGGAAACCAAACCCCAGAGCATCGGATCGTTCCGGTTCGTAAGCCAAGGCGGCATCATTAAGCTTTAATTTATCCATGGCTTCACGTAATTCTTTAAAATCATTCCCTTCCCGCGGAAAAATCCCAGCGAAGACCATGGGTCTAACTTCCTTGTAACCGGGCAAAGGCGACAGATGAACGGAACCGGATAATCCTTGATTAGCTGTTAATGTATCTCCGACGCGGCAATCAGCAACGGCCTTAAAACCAGTAATAACATAGCCAATTGCCCCTGTCGTTAATTCTCCAGTAGAAAAATAATCTGGCTTGAAAACGCCACAATCTAATATTTCACTTTCAATCTGAGTAAATAATAATTTTATCTTATCGCCTTTTCTTAAAGTCCCATTAAATACCCTAACATAGGCGACTACACCGCGATAAGTATCGTATTTGGAATCAAAAATTAAAGCGCGCGGATAATCCGGGCCATTAGCCTCTCGCCCTAATATGGTCGGGACCTGCGGTTCGCGGCTAAGATTAATAACCGCATCAAGTATTTCCGCCACTCCGGCGCCCGTTTTACCAGAAGAGCAGATGATTTCTTCTTCACGGCAACCAAGCAGCTCAATAATTTCTTTTTTAGTTTTAACAACATCAGAAGCCGGCAGATCAATCTTATTAACGACGGGGATAATAGTTAAATTCTGTTCTAAGGCTAAATAAAGATTAGCTAATGTTTGAGCTTGAATCCCCTGAGTGGAATCAACTAATAGGACGGCCGTTTCTACCGCCGCTAAAGACCGGGAAACTTCATAAGAAAAATCCACATGACCCGGAGTATCAATTAAATTAAGCTGATACCCCTTATAATTCATAGTCACGGGCTGCAGCTTAATAGTTATTCCTCTTTCTCGTTCAATATCCATGCCATCTAAAATCTGGTCTTTCATTTTCCGCTTCTCAACCGTGCCAGTAATTTCTAGCATGCGATCAGCTAAAGTTGACTTGCCATGGTCAATATGGGCAATGATACAAAAATTTCTAGTTTTACTGATTTCTGACATGTTTGTAAATTAATAAAAATTCATTAAAAACCGGCTAAGTTAACCTTATCTTAATTGATTTTAGCTGACCGGTCAACGACCCCTAGACTCCGCGCGCTTCACCTTGATCATCAACCTTATAAACCTTTAGCTCTCTCTTATTTCGCCAGGAGGACCAGAAACCGGCTAGCTCTTCGCTGCCCAAAAGATAACAGAAGCCTAAATAGACAACGAGCCCGGTTAAACCAGCTCCTACCAATTGAATAAACACGCCGCTAAATTTAGTCATATCAATAAACGGCCAAATAAGCGCTTTCATGACTTGGGCCGCTCCTCCGGCCGCCAAGGCACTAACGGTTAATTTCAAGGCGGAAATAGAAATATTTCCTATATCTAAATGACCGACCGTAAAATAGAGCCAGAGCCAAAGCAAAATAAAATTAAGAATATTATCAATAGAATAAGCGAGGGCAATGCCGGTAATACCGAAGCGAGGGGCCAAATACATGGCTAAAATAGTATTAAGAGCGACCGTTACTATGCCAATTAAAAACGGCGTAGTGGAATTATGGCGGGCATAAAAAACCCGGACTAAAAGAGGAATAGTCGCTTGGGCAAATAAACTTACAGCAAACAGGCCTAAAGTGTTCATCGTTAAAATAGTATCTTGCCAATTAAAATTGCCCGTGCCGAGAACCACGCGAATAATTTGCGCTCGTAAAGCGATAATCAGAACTGTAGAAGGAATAATAAAAAATAAAATTTGCCGGAAAGTATTAGAAAAATTACTGATAAGTTTTTCTTTATCAAAAGCGGAGGCGGCTAAAGATGGAAAAGCGGCGATAGCAAAAGAAATGCCAAAAATACCAATCGGAAAAGATTGTAAATTATTAGCAAAATTAAAAACCGCTAACGAGCCGCTAGCTAAATTAGAGGCTAGCGCCGTTACCACGACTAAATTAATCTGAGAAATGGCCAGACCTAAAGTACGCGGTATCATCATTCTGCCTATTTTACCGGTATTTATATCGCGCCATTTTATACCTAACTTAAAACGCCAACCTAGCTGATAAACGGTAGGAATTTGAATGGCGGCATGAAGAGCCGCTCCCATAACTACTCCCCAGGCTAAGCCTGGCAGCCCCCACCATCTCACAAAAAATATCGCTCCAAAAATAATACCGAGATTATAAAATATAGGAGCCAAAGAATAAACTAAAAATCTTTTAAAAGACTGCAACACTCCCCCCAGAATGCCGGAGATGCCTAAAAATAAAGGCGACAAAAACATTATCCTAGTTAGACTCGCGGTTAAAGCCTGCTGTTCCGGACTAAAACCAGGCGTAATAAGACGCGTTAGAGCGGGAGCAAAAATAATTCCTAATAAAGATAAGGTTCCGACTCCTAATAACAAAAAATTTAAAACATTGTTAGCTAAACTCCAGGCCTCCTGATTGGACGAAGTTTCCCCGACCTTATCATCAACTTTATTTCTAGCTTTATCATCAGCTCCATCGCCGTCTCCCATCTTCTTAATTACCGAAGTAAAAATCGGGATAAACCCTGCCGACAAGGCTCCCAGCACTATCATATTAAAAATTAAATCAGGAATACGGAAAGCAGCATAATAAATATCCAGAGTTGTCCCAGCGCCAAATTGTCCAGCCAAAATACGATCACGAACCACGCCTAAAAAGCGCGAAGCCAGTGATGAAAAAGCCACCAAAGCCGCGGCGATAGTAATGCTATTTATTTGACGCTTAAATATATTTTTCAACATAAACTATCTTTATAGCGCTATAACTAACTTATTTATCTTAGCTTCTTTTCTAGAATAAGCAAATGATCATAAGCTTCGGAGTAACGAGGGTTAACCCGTAAAGCTGATGACCAATAATTGAAGGCCTCTGACCACTTCTTTTCGCGATAAGCTAAGTCGCCTAAATTAAACAAAGCCTTATCGTAATTAGGATTTACCTGCAACTCTTGGGCAAATTCCTGTCTGGCCTGGTCATACTGCCCCCGATTAAGATAAATTACCCCTAAATTATTATGAACCATTGCCTCTCGGCTATTTAAAGATAGAGCCCGCTGATAATATTCTTCGGCCTTGTCATTAGCGCCATCTAAATAATACATCGTGCCTAAATTTTTCTGAGCTAAGGGGGAGTGGGGCGAACCAATTGCGGCCGACTGCCAAAAACTTAAACGGCTAGCAAAGGCGCCGCTGTGCCAAAAAGATAAAGCCGCTAAAAACATCAAAAATAACCCCGCCAGCGCTAAAATACGCCTGGACTGCCAATTTAAATTCTTTACCCAATCTATTTCCGCCACTAAAATCAAAAAACCAATAAAGGAAAGATATAAACGATGCTCTAAAAAATCTGGCAAACCAGTAGGACGAATAAAGGCAGGTAAAAGAAATAATAAAAACCAGGCGGCTCCGAAGACAACATATGGCCAGCGTTTTTGGCGCGACAGGAATAGAAGAACCGATAAAATAATAACTGCTATAACACCGGGCACTAGGGAGGAATCTTCTAAAATAGGAAATGTTTTTAAATTAAAAGGAAATAGTATTTTTCCGATATAAACTAACAAGGCGGGAGAATTACCAGCCACCCCTAAAAGAGCACTTCCGTAATTAGTTAATTCTCCGCCTAGAGCTAGACGCCGCATCAAAAACCAAAAAAATCCTATTGCGCCAGAGCCAATTACAAGCAGCCACTTATCGCTAACGGATATTTTTTTAGATTCTAAAAATAACCAATAGAATATCAGAAGGGCCGGCAAAAATACCGCCGTCTCTTTAGTTAAAAGAGCTGCAAATAAAAAAATCAGATAGGCTAAATAATAACGCAATAATGGTTTTTCTTTAAAAGACAGGAACGATAAAAAAGCCCCCAACACAAAAATAGCCAGTAAAGAATCATTGCGCCCAGGAACCCAGGCTACAGCTTGAGTTAAAACGGGATGGACTAAAAATAACAAAGAAAATAAAAAGGCCAAATACTTATTTTGACCCAATTTTTTAAATAGCTGAAAAACCAAAATAGACGCTAAAATGTGCAATAAAATATTAGATAAATGAAACATTACGGGGAGCGGCCCAGCCAGGACAGCATCTATCAAAAAAGAAATGTTCAGCATGGGGCGATAATAGAACTTATCGGGCGAGAAAAAAACATCACTAGAAAAAATCTGGCCGATATTACTGATGTTACTAATAATCGGATAATTTTCTAAAATCAAAGCATTATCATCTAAATAACTAAAATCAAAAAATATCGTCCTCGCGTAAAGAGCCAAGCCTAAAATAACCAAAATTAAATAAGGCCTAAGGGGGGATGAAAAGAAACTAAACTGATTATTTTTTATTAATTTAAACATATTACTTAATAAGCCCCAGAAAATATTTACCGGCCGTAGCGACGGTGGCTAGTCCGTAACGGCAGCTCCGCCAAAAATTTATTGACGAAGCCTCTTTAAAATAACGGACTGGGACAGGAATTTCCCCAATCCGATATTTATGAGCCACAATCTGGAACAGAACCTGGCTATCAAAAACAAAATCATCAGAATTGCCCTGCCAATTTATTTTTTCCAGAACTTCTCTTTTATAAGCCCGCATACCAGTATGCCACTCCGAAAGATTATAGCCACTCACTAAATTTTCTAACATAGTTAAAAACCGATTAGAAATATACTTATAAACTGGCATGCCGCCTGCCAAAGCTTCGCGCCGAGAGCGAATGCGCGTTCCAAGCATGACATCAAAATAATCATCAACAATAAATTCCGCAAAATATTTTACTAATTTAGGATCATACTGGTAATCAGGGTGTATCATGGCTATAATATCGGCCCCATGATCAAGCGCAATCCGGTAACAAGTTTTCTGGTTAGCGCCATAACCGCTATTTTTATCATGAGCAAAAACAAACAGGCCGAGCTGACGAGCCAGGGCGACGGTTTCATCATGACTGCCATCATCAACTAATATTATTTCATCAACAATATCCGGCAAATCTCGCACCGTCTTTTCTAAAGTCTGGGCCGCATTATAGGCTGGCAAAACAGTAATAATTTTTTTACCTTTATACATAAGTTTATGCCCGTCTAATCCTGATTATAAAACAAGGATAAGCCGCCAAAAATTATAATTAACAGTAAAAACCAATTTAAATTAAAATAAGCTAAGACAATATTAGGAGAAATAATCTCTAACACTAGCCCCCCAATAAAAGCGGCTGTAAAAAAATAGAAAAATTCTCTAATTATTATCTTAACTTTAACCATAACTATTTGATTTAATTATCTAACCTAACTATCTTAATATCGCCTCACTAATTTTTTGCCAAAGGCTCTTGCCATTTAACTCTACTCTAATTTCTTTTATCTCTATATAGGAACTAGGCACAGATTTATCAAGCAGGCCAGGCACGGACAGGATAAAACTATACCGACCCTCAGAACGAGGGGAATTTTTCAGCTCAAATTCTACCTCCGCTATCTTAATATCAGCTTCGACTAGGGGTGGCCGATAATTAGTTAATATATATTTAACGGGTTCTAACGGCTTGAAATACTGATCTAGTCTAGTCAAATTAGGATTTACTAAAGTCTGGCGCGATAAAGCAAAGACGCCATTCCCCTCTAAGACAATATCGTTTGATTTAAGTTTAATATTTTTAGGGCCATGAGCCGACTGAAAAATAAACGGCTGATAAGCTTGATCCAATAAAAATTTCTGACCACCGAAATCTATCTCACCTAAACTGGCCGGATTAAAAGTCTTAGCTTGTAAATTTTTAATATCAGTAAATAAAGATAAGCCGCCTGGCCCAGAAACTGGCCAAATCTTATTAATGAACGACAAGCGATCAGAGGGGCTGCTTATTTTAGAAATTACCATGTCATCACTAATGCCAATAGAGACCTTATATAGGCCGGGGTCTAAATAATCTCCTTGCAAAGATAATTCTTTCTCTTCAGTTTGGCCACTAGTAGGAAAAGGGTTATCATCCCAGCTAGTTTTTTCCGCCACAATATCTTTACCTGAATAGAGGCGAAGGGTGATGGGGTCAGCGCTCTTATCCTGGTTTAAATCAACGAAATTAAAATCAAAACGCCACGCTCCACCCTTTAAATAAACATAAAAGTCATGGGTACCGCGCCAGGGCTGGGTAATTACCAGAGGCTGGACTGGTTCACTGAAATCGCTTAAATTGGTGGCGGAAAATTGATTTAAATTATAATTATAAGTAGCCACACAATCAGCCACTTGCCCATTACAGCCAACTAAGCGGCCTGAATAAAAATCAGACCAAAACTTTTGGACATCATAATAAGCCTGGCCAGACATAAGAACTAAGCTGCCATCATTATTAATTAACTTTTGCCAATTATTTAATAAACTATCCAAAATTTTATTATCCAAAGGCTTTAATTCATAACGCCCTGTAGTTTTATCACGCAAGACTCCAATTTCTATAATCGGCGTGCTTGAGCTAAGCCTATCGCGATATTTAATCGTTATTTTAGCTTGGTCAAAGGCGCGTGGAGTAAACAAGGAAAAATAAATAGGATCAGCCGACATTTTCAAAGAGCCAGAATCATCAATAGATATTCTCTCGCCCGGTTTAAAATCATAAATAAAACCTCGGCCGGATCTAAGGCCGGCTGGCCAGCTATGGCTATAGGAAATATGCCCAAAAGGAACTATTTTAAAGTATAAAACAACACCTACTAAAATCAGCAAAATACTAGCTAAAAATAAGCGGAATTTAAATAAAAATGGCCATTTTGTCAAAAATGGTTTAAACATATCTGCTTATATTTTACGCTATTTTTAACAATAAAAAAAGACCCCAGTCTGATAGAAAGGGGTCTTTTTTATATGATTTACTAGTAGTTTTAACGGGTATAGTCTGTTCTCTTCTTCTTACCCTTATAGCCGGTTCCGGCCGGAATAAGACAACCGATAATAACATTTTCTTTCAGGCCCTCCAGATAATCAATTTTGCCATTAACCGCCGCATCTATCAAGACACGTGAAGTTTCTTGGAAGGAAGCAGCTGATAAGAAGCTATCCGTAGTCAGGGAGGCTTTGGTAATACCCATTAACAAGCGTTCTCCTTTAGCCGGCTTCTTTAAGCCCTTATTAGACTGCTCAAATACTTCTTCTTCAATAGTCTCGCCTGGCAGCAAATTAGCATCGCCAGCTTCTTTAACCAAATAACGAGAGAACATTTGGCGAGCAATTATTTCCACGTGTTTATCATTAAGCGGCTGGCCCTGAGAAGAATAAACGTACTGAATTTCTTGAATAATATATTTCTGAGTTTCTAGGCGGCCCTTTAACTTATAAAGCTCTCTTAAATCAAGACTGCCCTCAGTTAATTGGGTTCCCCGCTCAATGGTCTCACCATCTTTAACCATAACCATGGTGCCCTTCATAATTGGGAATTCCTTAACCTTTTCAACATCTTTAGCGACAGAAATATATTTTTCGCTAACACTAACCAACCCGGCGGATTTAGACTTAACAATCTCCGCGCCGATCTTAAACAAGTCAGTGTTCTTATCAACTAAATCGCCTTCCTTAACTAAAATTTTCTTCTCCAATTTCTTAGTATCCTTAGTAGTTAAGCCACCAGCTAGCTTCATTTCATTAATCTTCTCTGAAAAATAATATTTGTCATGATCTTTGCCCTTATATCTAATACTGAGAATCTTGGTCTGAGGGTTATTAACCATAATCTCCTTGCCGTCTTTATCCTTGATTATTTTCTGAGCAAACTCAATCTTAACTTGTCCAGATACATCAGAAATTAAGGCTTTTTTCTTAGGGCTACGCGCTTCAAAAATTTCTTCAACGCGCGGCAAACCCTGAGTAATATCATCCTGCCCGGCTACACCTCCGGCATGGAAGGTACGAAGCGTTAACTGAGTGCCAGGTTCACCGATGGATTGAGCGGCAATAATACCAACTGTGGCGCCCATTTTAACAGCCTTATTATAAGCCAAATCCCAGCCATAACACTTAGCACAAATACCTTTATGCATCTTACAACTCAAAACTGATCTAACACAGACCTCAGTAATTTCCTTAGTCTTTAAAAGTTTAATATGCTCTTCATCCAAAATATCACCAGCTGATAAGATTGCCTTGCCTTTCTTATCTTCAACATCTTTGGCTAGATAACGGCCAGTCAAGCGCTTAAAGAAATCTTCACCATTCTTTTCGCTCTCCGCCTTATTTAAAGACAAACCAACGGTATCGCCGCAATCATCATCAGAAATAATAACATCTTGAGAAACGTCTACTAAACGACGGGTTAAATAGCCGGCATTGGCTGTTCTTAAGGCCGTATCGGATAAACCTTTGCGCACGCCGTGGGTAGAAATAAAATATTCCAAAACGCCGAAACCTTCTTTGAAATTACCTTTAACTGGTAATTCAAAAATAGTACCAGATGGCGAGGTTACCAAACCTTTCATGCCTAAAATCTGAACTGGCTGGGCCCAGGAACCGCGGGCACCGGAGTCAATCATGGAATAAACCGGTAAAATATTAGCCAAACCTTTCTTACAAATTTCGGCAATTTTATCCTTAGTGTTAGTCCACTCTTCAATAACCTTAGCGTAGCGTTCACTCTCAGTTAATAAACCTTCATTATATTGTTCTTTAATTTCTTCTACTTTAAGATTAGCCGCTTCAATTAATAAATCTTTTTCTGGCAAGCTAGGCAAATCACCAAATCCCCAAGATAGGCCGGAACGAGTGATAAAGGCAAAACTGCGATTCTTTAAGCTATCAATGAATTTAACAGTCTCTTCTTCACCATAAATGCGCAAGCACTCTCTAATTAAATCTTTTAGCTTCCCTTTACCGACTACTTCATTTAAATAGCGGAGCTTCTCCGGTAATAAGGAATTAAAAATCAACCGTCCGACAGTAGTTTTAATTAATTCGCCATTATAACGGACACGAATCGCTTCGTGCAAATCAATTCCTGACATGTCATAGGCTAATAAAGCCTCGTCTTCGCTATAAAAATAATGTAGCTCTTCATTTTTCTTTTCATTAAAATCTTTTTCAATCAGAGTCATGTAATAAGTACCCCAAACGATATCCTGAGCGGGAGCCACAATCGGATCGCCGGTAGCCGGCTTAAGCAAGTTATGAGAAGAAAGCATTAAATGCTCCGCCTCCCATTTAGCCTCTTTAGTAAGCGGGACATGAACAGCCATTTGGTCACCGTCAAAGTCAGCATTAAAAGCCGTACAAACTAAAGGATGGATCTGAATAGCCTTACCTTCAATTAAAATAGGGCGGAAAGCTTGGATGCCTAAACGATGCAAAGTAGGAGCGCGATTTAATAAGACAAAAGCTCCTTTAATAATTTCTTCTAAAATATCCCATACTTCATCATGGCCGGCTTCAATATAACGAGAAGCGCTGCGGACATTATGAACTATTTCCCTCTTAATCAATTGGGAAATAATAAATGGCTTAAATAATTCTAAGGCCATGGTCTTAGGCAGACCGCATTGATCAAGATTCAAACGAGGATTTACAACGATAACGCTACGACCTGAATAATCTACCCGCTTACCTAATAAATTTTGGCGGAAACGACCCTGTTTACCTTTTAGGGTATCGGCTAAAGATTTAAGCTGACGTTTCTGCCCAGTGGAAGCCGTAACAGTCTTAGTATGACGGGCGCTATTGTCAATTAAAGCATCAACCGCTTCCTGCAACATTCTTTTTTCATTACGGCAGATAACTTCCGGGGCATTCAAATCTACCAGCTGCTTTAAGCGGTTATTTCTATTAATAATACGACGATATAAATCGTTTAAATCAGAGGCGGCAAAACGACCACCATCAAGAGCAACCATCGGACGCAAATCCGGAGGCACAATAGGCAGAACGGTCATAATCATCCATTCTGGACGAATATTATTGTTGCGGAAACTCTTAAGTAATTTTAAGCGTTTAACAAATTTCTCCTTTTTAGAGTCAATGGCATCCGCCAGCTTTTCTTCTAAATTTTTAATACTGGCTTCCAAATCAATCTTGGCTAATAATTTACGAATCGCTTCCGCCCCGATAGAGGCCTCAAAAATATGACCAAACTTCAAGCTTAAATTCTGATACTGCTGTTCGGATAAAATAAGCAAAGGCTTAAGCTCTTTTAATTCTTTCTGGACTGTTCCAAAATCTTCCTCTAAACGTTCCAAGCGCTCGGCCTTGGCTTTGTTTAATTCCTTAACTTCTGGGTGATTTTCGTCAGCCGCACCAGCCGTCTCCTTTAATTTCTTAACCTGATTGTTATAGTCATTTTCAATGCTCTTAATCTTAGACTTGTATTCCGCCTTAACCTGTTCAATAGTTGCCTCCTTTAAATTATCATCAACATCAATAACAATAAAACTGGCATAATAAATAACTTTTTCCAAAGACTGGATGCCTAAATTTAATAACAAGCCAATTTTAGAAGATAAGCCTCTTAAAAACCAAATATGGGAAACTGGCACTTGTAAACTAATGTTGCCTAAGCGTTCGCGACGAACAATACTGCGCGTTACTTCCACGCCGCATTTATCGCAGACAATGCCTTTATAGCGGATTTTCTTATACTTGCCGCAAGCGCATTCCCAGTCCTTAGTCGGCCCGAAAATTTTCTCGCAGAACAAACCGTCTTTTTCCGGCTTCTGAGTGCGATAATTGATGGTTTCAGGACGCGTTACTTCTCCATGTGACCAGTTTAATATTTCTTCTGGACTGGCCAGCTTGATGCGGATGGCGTCAAAATCGCTAGTTTTTATCGGATTTAACATATGTAATGATTTAAATTTGATAAATTATAAAGCCTTACTTCTCGCTAACGCTATCCTCATCTAAACTAGCGATTATCTCCGGCTTATCATAAGCGAATTTTTCGTCCACCTTCATCTCCTCGTCAATTTCGGTCATGACCTCGGAGGCGGGCTGACTGTCTTTACCGCTTAACAACTCAATATTAAGACCCAAACCTTTCAATTCTCTAATAAGAACATTGAATGATTCCGGGACATTTAACTTCTCAATCTCTTCGCCCTTAATAATAGACTCATAGGCCTTACTTCTACCAGGAACATCATCAGACTTAATAGTTAACATTTCCTGTAAAGTGTGCGAAGCACCATAACCCTCCAAAGCCCAAACTTCCATTTCTCCGAATCTCTGTCCGCCGAACTGGGCTTTACCGCCTAAAGGCTGCTGAGTAATCAAGGAATAAGGGCCGATAGAGCGCTGGTGGATTTTATCTTCCACCATATGGTTCAATTTAAGGACATATTTATAACCAACGGTAATCTTATGATCATAAGCATCTCCAGTCTTGCCGTCATAAAGGACAACTTTACCATCTTCTGGCAGACCGGCTGCTTTTAACTCGCTGATAATCTGTTGCTCCGTAATACCATTTAAAGCTGGAGTCACAACCCGATAGCCTAATTTCTTAGCGGCGAAACCTAAATGAGTTTCTAGTAACTGGCCGAGGTTCATACGAGAAATAATACCGAGCGGAGACAAAATAATATCAATCGGGGTGCCATCAGCCATGTACGGCATATCTTCAATCGGAACCACGCGAGAAATAACGCCTTTATTACCATGGCGGCCGGACATCTTATCGCCGACCTGAATCTTACGTAGGTTAGCAACCGCGACCTGAATTGATTTCAAAACGCCGGCTGATAATTTATCACCCTCTTCACGAGAAAATATTTTAATATCAACTACTTTACCATGTTCGCCGTGCTCTAAATAAAGAGAAGAGTCGCGGACGTCTTTAGCTTTCTCGCCGAAAATAGCGCGTAACAATTTTTCTTCCGCCGACAAAGTAGTTTCACCTTTAGGAGTAATCTTACCGACTAAAATATCGCCTGAAGAAACTTCCGCGCCGATACGAATAATACCATCTTCGTCTAAATTCTTTAATTTTTCTTCACTGATATTAGGAATGTCATTAGTAATAACTTCCGGACCTAACTTAGTATCACGAACATCAATAGTATAATTTTCAATGTGAATGGAAGAGTAAACGTCTTCTTTGACCAAGCGCTCAGAAATAATAACCGCGTCTTCATAGTTAAAGCCGTCCCAAGTCATAAAAGCGACTAAGACGTTTTTTCCTAAAGACAATTCCCCATTATCAATGGCCGGGCCATCAGATAAAATATCACCTCTCTTAACTTTCTGGCCGACCTCAACTACCGGGTGCTGGTTAATACAAGTAGAGGAATTAGAGCGCAAAAATTTATTTAAATTATAAGTAATAACATTGCCTTTTTTATCTTGGAGCTCAATGGTCGCGGCTTCTGCTTTAGTAATAATGCCATCTTCTCCGGCAATAACCACATGTCCGCTATCACGAGCGGCCCGCTCTTCAACGCCAGTACCAACAATAGGCGCCTCCGCCTTAATCAAAGGAACGGCCTGACGTTGCATGTTCGTACCCATTAAAGAACGCTGACCATCGTTGTGTTCCATGAATGGGATAAGGCTGGTCGCAATAGAAATGATTTGGTTGGCGGCTAACCCGATAAAATTTATATTGGCTACTTCTTCAATGCCTGGCTCGCCGTGCTTTCTAACCTGAAATTTATTAACAATAAAATAACCATCTTTATCAACCGGTATAGTTGAGTCAACGGTAATATATTTTTCTTCTTCAAAGGCATCCAAATAAACAATATCATCGGTAACGCGGCTGCCTTTTTTATCGTGGATAACTTTGCGGTATGGCGTCTCTAAAAATCCATAGCTATTTAAGCGCGCATAGCTGGCCAAGTGGCCGACTAAACCGATATTCGGACCTTCCGGAGTCGCAATCGGACAAATGCGGCCATAGTGAGTAGTATGTACGTCGCGGACATCAAAGCCGGCGCGTTCACGAGTTAAACCGCCCGGGCCCATGGCTGATAAACGGCGCTTATGTTCCAATTCCGCTAAAGGATTAGTTTGATCCATGAACTGAGACAGCTGGGAAGACATGAAAAATTCTCTAACTACGCCAATAACCGGACGAGCATTAACTAATTTACTAGGAGTAAGAGAAGCGACGTCAGAAGTGGACATTCTATCTTTAATAATACGTTCCATTCTAGCCAAACCGACGCGGAAACGATTCTGAATCAAGCCGCCGATGGCGCGAACACGGCGATTGCCTAAGTGGTCAATATCATCTTCCGGCTTTTTAGTAATATTTAAACGGATAACTTCTTTAACAATTAAGACTAAATCTTCTTTACGCAAAATGCGGTTCTCTTTTTTATTGGCCGCTAAATCTAAATCAAAACGACGATTTAATTTATAGCGCCCAACGCGGCCGAAGTCATAACGGTCAAAACGGAAGAACATGGAATGAATAAGTTGGCGCGCATTATCAACTGACGCTAAATCACCCGGGCGAATACGACGATATACTTCCTGCAAACCTTCCGCCTCATTCTTAGCAGCATCTTTTTCAATCGTCGCTTCAATATAAGACTTCTCGTCTTTATTTTTAACTAAATCAACGTCAGCAAAAAGTTTAATTAATTCTTCATCAGTAGAAAAACCAAAAACCCTGAGCAGCGAAGTAATTGCTACCTTACGTTTGCGGTCAATTCTTACCCAAATTACTTTATTAGAATCAGTTTCAATTTCCAACCAAGCACCGCGGTTCGGAATGATTTTCGCGCCGTAACATTTTTTGCCCTTAATAAATTCCGCCGTGAACATAACGCCGGCGCTGCGGATTAATTGAGAGACGATAACTCTTTCAATACCGTTAATAATGAAGGTTCCCTTCTCGGTCATCAAAGGAAAATCACCCAAGAAAACTTCCTGGTTTAAAGACCGCCCCGTCTTTTTATTAACTAAACGAGTCTTAACGCGCAGAGGCGCTTCAAAAGTAATATTCTTTTCGCGGCTTTCCATCTCGGAAAACTTTGGTTCGTCTAAATAATAATCCTCAAAATATAATTCCAAATCGCGTCCAATAAAATCCACGACTGGATTGATTTCATCAAAAAGCTCAGCTAAGCCTTCTTTAAGAAACCATTTATAAGAATCGGTTTGGATCTCAATAAGATCCGGCATGGCAAGTGGCGCAGCTAACTCTGAGAACGATTTTCTTTTAGACATATGCGATTATTTTAAATAGAAAATAGAGCAAAATAAAAAAGAGGCGAATTTATTTAACAAAAAAATCCCCAGCCCAAATCGGTTTGAGTTTCAGAAAATATTCAATTTAATTATTGTTTTGATATATCACTTTTTTGGTAAAAAAGTGTAAAGCTATGTTTATAGTATTATATTAGCTAACTTTTGTCAATACACATCTTGTCCACAATAGCCGCCTTTACCACCTCCCTTTCATCCCAGGGTAATTTAGCTCCGTTAGCCAGGCAAATTGACTGCTCGGCTCCCTTGCCGGTAAAAAGGACTAAATCACCTTTTTTAGCTAATTCCAGCGCTTTTTTTATGCCATCTCGCCTATCTAAAATTTTAAATAAATCTTTATTAATTTGCTTACCAGCCATCTCCGCCCCAGAAGCAACGGCATTAATTATAGAGGCCGGATCCTCATCATAGGGGTCTTCATTAGTCACAACCACAAAATCAGCCTTTTCAGCGGCTAGGCGACCTAAAATTGGCCGCCTCGCTTTATCGCGCCCTCCCCCCGCCGAACCCAGAAGATGGATAATTTTATTATGAGGCAATAAATCAATAACCTGATAAAGCTTCTCTAGAGCCTTAGGCTCAAAGGAATAATCAACCACGGCGGTGAAATCTTGCCCGGTGTCTATTATTTCCAGCTTACCCGCCAAACCCCAGACTGATTCCAGCCCCTCTTTAATTTGAGCTAATGATAAATTCTGGCTTAAGCCAAGCGCGGCGACAGCTAAAGCGTTATTAGCATTGAAAGCTCCCAGTAACTTCAGATTTATTTTTTGGCCGGCAATAACTAGCGATGTCCCGCTAGCCGTAGCTTCAATTTGGCTGCCGATAACTAATCTAAAGTCCTTAACCATGGATTCGCTATTAAGCTTCTTTAAATATAAATCCTGATCTGCCGCTTGATTAAAGGAGTAGACAATTTTGGCGTCGCTCCAAAAATTTAAAAAATAATCGCAATTATCATCGTCTCCATTAACAATAATAGTTTTAACAACCCGAGATAAATCTAATTTTTTTAATTCACTATTAGGCTTAACTACCTGGCGATCGTTATTAATGTATTTTATTTTTCCTTTTTTTAAATGAGCAAACAATTTGCCTTTAGCGGCCCGATAATTATCAAAACTGCCGTGCGATTCAATATGTTCCGGATAAAGACCGGTAAAAAGCACGCAATCATAATTTATAAAACGATGCCGGAATTGTTCAATCCCCTCGGAAGTAGTTTCTATAATAGCATAGCGGCAATTATTTTTAACCATTTGACTGAGCAGCTTCTGGATAAAAAAACGGCCCGGCATAGTCATCTTTTTATCATTAAGCCATTCTCGCTGGCCATTAGAGAAAACGGCCGTTGAAGTAAAACCTGTCTTAAAACCCGCCTCGTTCAACATTTTAGCAATTAAATATACTACCGATGTCTTACCGGTCGTGCCAGTCACACCAATAACTATTAAGCGACGACTAGGAAAACGATAAAATAAAGCGGCTAATCCGCTAAATAAAAAATGATAGATTGGCTGCAAGATCCTAAAAATCCAAACCGGGATTATCTTTTTCAATATGTTGAGCATAGAATGGCTAAATATTACTTGGAAAAAAACATTTCATCATCATCGTCTAAAGGCGTTCTTTTAACGGCCGGCTTATCCGCTAAGTCTTTTTTTCCAGAATCACTATTTCTGATATCCGCTAGTATTTCATCTTCATCTTCTATTATCTCGTCCTCCTCAGATTCAGTTAATGATAGATCTTCTTTTATATTATCGCTTATTTCTTCCGGCATCTCTTCAGGCGCTTCTTCTGATTCTTCGGCGGCGATAGATTCTCCACTATCAACTTCGTCTTCAACCTCATCCTCAGAATCCACCTCTGAATCGCCATGGGCCGGACCATTTAAGTCCTTTTTAAAAACTAATACCTCATCCTCAGCTTCATCTTCACTTTCTTCATCGGCACCAAAATAATTATCTGGCGCGCTGGACTCAGCGCGGTTATGAACTGGCATCGCGCTAATCGGGCCAGAACTCATTGCCTCATACTGAGCCTGGCTAATCATAACTTCACGTGGCTTAGAACCGTTAGAACCGCCAATAATACCAGCCTCCTCTAACATATCTAAAATTTTAGCGGCGCGGCCATAACCAATTGATAAGCGGCGTTGCAACATTGAAGTTGAAGCTTTGCCGGCCTTAACAATAATCCCCTTTGCTTCTTCAAATAATTCATCCTCATCACCATGATTACCGTCTAGGCCAACACCGGCGTTACCGCCCACCTTCTGCCTATCGGTAATACCTTCCAAATATTCAGCGGGGCCGCTTTTGTCTTTAATATAGTTAACCACGTCGTTAATTTCACTATCGCTCAAATAGGCGCCCTGAATACGCTTCGGCTTAGCAAATTCAGCCGTTGAAAATAACATATCACCCTGGCCTAATAATTTCTCCGCGCCCGAGGAATCTAAAATAGTTTTAGAGTCAACCAGAGATGCTACGGAAAAAGCAATACGAGTCGGGACATTAGCTTTAATTAAACCGGTGATAACGTCAACGCTCGGACGCTGAGTCGCTAAAATAAGATGAATACCAATCGCTCGCGACATCTGCGCCAAACGAATAATCGCCGCCTCCATATCCTTGCCTGCTGTCATCATGAAGTCAGCCAGTTCATCAATGATAAAAACAATGAAAGGCATCTTTTCCTTGCTAACCGCGTTATATGACTGGATATTTTTTTTGCCGGCCTTATTCAAAACATCATAACGCCTATCCATTTCGTTTAGACACCATTTAAGCGCATTGATAGTTTTATTAACATCAGTGATGACCGGGGTAAGTAAATGAGGAATGCCGTTATAAACCGGGAGTTCAACTCGCTTAGGGTCTATCATAATAAAACGCAGATCTTCGGGATTATTTTGATAAAGCAAGCTGACAATAATCGCATTTAGGCAAACTGATTTACCGGAATTAGTCGCACCCGCAACCAGCAAATGCGGCATGCGTGATAAATCATAAAGCCAGGAAGTCCCAGCAACGTCTTTACCAAGCACTACATACATGTTGTTCTTGCGGCCCTTAAAAGCATTATCTTCTAAAATCTCTCTTAAACCAACAATAGCCTTAGCTTTATTAGGAACTTCAACGCCAACCAGAGACTGGCCTGGGATTGGCGCCTCAATTCTAATTGGATGAGCCGCGAGAGCTAAGCTTAAATCATTATTTAAAGTGGTAATGCGAGATAATTTTACGCCTTCGGCCGGTCGGAAAGTATATTGAGTAACAGTCGGACCAACTTTCGTATCGCCCATTTCTACCGGAATACCAAATTTTTCCAAGGTTTTTTTAATGCGCAGGGCATTTAATTCCGTATCACCGCCGATAGCCTTGCCGATTTTATTATTTAAAAGTTCTAATGGCATATCAATCCTAATGGATCGTTTAGGCCAGACTATTTTCTCCTGAACCTTAGGCTTATCTTTCTTTAAAGCCGCCGGGCTAGGTTCAACTTCCTCTTCAATTTCCTCAATTTCTTCTAAGCGGGCGGGGATGTCCTTCTTCTGCCAGGCGCTAAGAACCTCTTCTTTAGCTTCATTAATATATTTTTGACCGGCCTCCTCATCTTCCACCGAGCGAGAAAATAAATTCTTAAAGAATATTACAAATGGTCTAAAAACTCTAGCCAGGATACTTTCCTGCCCAATGATTCTAGACAGAGAGGTGTTAAAAACTAAAACCAAGGAAATAAGTAAAAAGGCGACTAGTACTAAAACGCCGCCCCAAAAACCAAAAATATAATTAAACAACTGGCTTAAATAAAATCCTACATATCCTCCGCCTGTTCCAGCTAAAACAGCGCTTTCCCAATTAAGCGGATCAATAAAAAAATGAAAAAGGGTCTGATAGGAGACGAACAGCAAGCCAAGCCCCAAATAATCAGTAAATTTAAGAGGATTTTTAGCCTGACGAATCAGAATCAAAGCCCAATATAGAAATATTAGTGGCACTAACCACTTGCCATAGCCAAAAATAAGAGTCAGCCATTTGGATATAAATGCTCCAAAATGGCCGGACAAATTAAAAAGACCAAGTAAGCTTATCAGGCCAAAAACCAGCAAAATAACAATAATTATGCTGCGTTTAGCCCGCTCATCTAGGTCAAATTCCGGCAAAGTGACATAATCCAGGGGATTGCTTGATTTTTTCTTACGGGACATAAAATCAAATAAAAACTAAGATTTAATTAAAAAACCGATATAATCATTATAACATAGAGAAAACCATTAAAAAAGCGCTCAATTAAAGCACCTTAATAATAATTACTAGTTAATCTCTATATCAATGAAAATTGCCTGCGGGACTTCTTCCCTAATCTTATTTTCCAAATCGTCTATTTTCTTCCCGACTAAACGAGGAACTCTATCCATATAATCAACCGAAAATTTCACAAAATTTTCATAGCTTTCTTTAACCTCTTCATATTCATTCTGCAAGAAATCATGATGGGCCATTTCTTTAAATAAAGAAGAGGCATTGAATTCTATATCGCACTTGATCAAATATTTATCAACATCCAAAACAGCCGACTTAAAGTCCAAAACTTTTTCAACCGTTGGATCGGCATTGAGAATTTCTATAATTAACTCTTCGGTTTCTTTAGGAACCGACCGAGTAATAAGATAATTGCGATTTTTAGCAATCAGGACGATAGCCGCTACTCCTAACAATACCCCGATCACAATAGAGCCAACAGCATCCCAATAAATCTGCCCCGTAAAATAAGTAATGGCCAAACTCAGCGCCGCCACTAAAACACCAATAACCGCTAAGCCATCTTCATACACTACGGCTAAAGTGGTCGGATCAGCTTCAGCCATTATCTTACTAAGCTTCGCCTCGGGAAAATGACTGGAAACGTCTTTAATCGCCAGCCATAGAGTAAAAGATTCAATAATAAAAGCGGCGGCTAAAATATACAAATTCCAAACACTAAAATGAAAAGCTGGTTTTTCTAGAAGAGCCATCACGCCATGGTAAACAGTAATGCCGCAGCCAATAAAGAAAATGCCGCAAGCGGAGATCAGCGCCCAAATAAATCTTTCCCGGCCATAGCCATAGGGATATTGATTATCCGGCTGCTTGGTAGATTTCCTAACGCCAATTATTAGCAAAAATTGATTAGCGGTGTCAGCCAAGCTATGAATAGCCTCAGAAAACATTGCGCCTGAGCCAGTAAAAGCAAAACCGCCGAACTTAGCCGCACAAACAAAGGCATTACCAGAAAAAGCGGCAATAACCGGTAATAGTCCAGAGACGCTTTGCTTATGGCCAGATTTAGAAACTATCATATTTTTTAATTTTATCTAAAAACTCAATTTGGCTTTTATTTATTTGGGCTTTTTTACTTAAAAATAATTTATGATAATAATCTTTTTTCGCCATTACTTGTTTGACCCTCTTTAATAATTCCCCATTTTTTAATTTGTCTAAACTAATGACCAACTCCGGTCTTTTTATGAATTCCGCAAAACTATAATTCCTCAAATCATAAGCAACGCTAATTTCTGGAGTTCCCGCGCCAAAAGCTAATACGCCGGAGTGCAGCATCATCCCCACGACTAAATCCAGCTGGCCGTAAACATATTTCTGTTCAGCCGGCTTTAAATCAACGACGCGTAAATCTTTAATTCCCAGAGCCGGATAAATATTAGCCTCCCCGGGATGATGTTTCAAATAATAAATTTCTGCTCCTGGCCCAGCCTGACTGCCATACTTTTTGATAAAGTAAGCGGCGACAGATTGATAAGCAGTTAAAATATCGTCGCGCCACTGACCAAAACCAAGCCAGCCGGAATAATTTAGATTAAATCCCACTCGGATAGGCGGAACAGAGATTTTTGCGGCCCGATAAGAACGGGGGCGATCGGATTTTTTATAAGGCGGAGCAATATTAAATTTAGCCGGCTTAACTTCTCTTAATAAAACCGCCGGATCACCGATTACTTTAATTTTAGACAACGTCACGCCATTATTATTAAGGAATCTTTTAGTATTATAATCTCTGACGCCGACTAAGATTGCTTTTTTAGCTAAAGCAGCGACGCTTAAAGCAAAATCTTTTTTCAGTTCTGGAGCGCCGACTTCACGAATATAACCAGCCCCAAAAATTACTATCGGCTTAGTAAGGGCGGAGATAATTTGCAAATTATACGGTAAAAAATAGGAATAGAAAATACCGCCCCCGCCAATAATAATCAGATCGGCGGCATTAAGTTTCTTAATATCACTAGCCCGCCCGTCGCGCAAAATAGTAACAGAGAAATCAATAATACGGCAGCCCTTAAATCTGTCTTTTAATAATTCTTGAACAGCTAAAACAATGGCATGGTCGCCTTTATTATTTTTATCCCAGACATGAATATGGGCAATCCGGAGATTTTTTTTAGATTTAATTTTGTTTGACATGCCAATTATAATTTCAGATTATTTTTTACCTTCTCTAATAATATCTCCGCTCTCTTTTCATCATGCCCAAAGCGTAAAAACCAATAAGTTGCTGTTCGAACGGCCGTCCAATTATAATATAAGTCAATTCTGGCCTGAAGATCTGCAGTTAATTCTTTATTAGCTGCCCGGAGGTAATCAGTTAAAAATAGGCTCTTCATTTCGGCGGCAAAATCTTCATCACCGACCTTATAAAGGATCTTATACTCCAGCTGCTGGGAAAAAGCTCCTAAATCACGAGCAAAATCGCCCAAGCAAAGATCGGTAAAATCAATTAAGCCGATACGATCAAGAGCTGTGACAATAATGTTCTCAGGGTGAGCGTCGCCATGAATTAAAGTAAGAGGTTGTCCGCTCATAAAGAATTTATCTTCTCGCTCCGTTAGATAATCATAAATCTTTTTTAAATCGGCATTATATTTATTATTGTAACGCTCTCCCATTTCCCGATATATTTTTTCTAGACCAGGAATAACAGTCCTAATGCGTGAATTATGGGGATTAACATTAGCGTCAGGCGAAGTTGGCAAGGAGTGCAAGCGAGCGAAAAGCCGCGCCGATAAAGAAACTAGATGGCGGACCGCCTCATAATCTTGATTCTTAATATAATGAAGCATGTTATCACCTCTTAAACCGCGATAAAAAGTCCCCCGGAAATCGTCAGAGTAAAATATCGGGTCGGGAATATCAACAAAGCCGCCCGGAAAATTATGCGTCCATAGATACTTAAGCGCTTTATAAACATTTTCCCGCGGCTCATCGCTATGCGCCGAACAAAAAATCGGAATTTTTATTTCCGTGCCATCTGGCTTTAAAAAGTAAGTGTTAAAACCGATTACCACGTGATAAGTGGTATCCCAAACCAAATCTTTATAAGGCCTAATTTCTACTCGACTAATAGACTTAAAAGCCGAATAATGAGGCAGAACTTCGCGACAAAATAAATCTAAAACAAACTGTTCGTCAAACAATTTTCTAATTTTATTCATATAGTCTTTTGCCAATGTTTTTTCCAGTGCTCTTTCCAAATCCTTTTTTTAATCCGTAAATAATATTTTTCCGCTTCCAGCTTTGCCTTCTTGGTTTTAGTATCATTCAAAGAACGGACGGAACGAATTAGATCCTCAAGACCTCGTTCAATATCATCCGGGCTCCAAGCGTAAGGCCCAAAAATTTTAGAAAAGTCGCGCGCGCTAGCCCACCACAAAGTGCAGCTCGCCAAACCACGCACCAAATGCCACCGATACCAATAAAAATTCTTATCTTTCTTAAATCTATCGCCCAAGCCGAGCGCTAAATTAATTAAAAGCCACAAATCAGAGTGAATCTTATTGCTCTTATCATGCCACAAATTAAACGGTTGTTTATTTTTAACTTCATTAGGACTAGATTCCCAGGAAGATGGCCAAATATTTATTTTTTCCAACTTTTTTCGCCCGACCGCTTTTAACTGTTTAGACAAAGTTAAAGTTTTCAAACCCTTTATCTTGGCCAGCTTCTCTAATTCGGCGGTCGGATCCTCATGGCGCAAGCCATAAAGCTCTGCGTCAGTAGCGGTGACAAATATTTCTGCCGGCACTTTCAATGGCTCATTCAATGCGGCGGACTTAGAAGTAACAGACTCTTTCAAAACTACTTTTAGCTTATCGGGCGGATAGGCGCTAGACAATTCACGATTTCTAAAAATTACTTTTAGGCCGCTATCCTTATCTATATAGAAACTTCCCCAAACCGGCCTATGCTTCAAATTTCCGCCATAGGCAATCTCATCTAAGATAATCCAGTCATAACCTAAGCGCTTGATAATCTGGGCAACAGCTGGTGTATAAGCCATTTCCGGTAAAAAAAATCCTGTTGGCTTAAAACTAACGCCGAAATATTTCCTCAATATTCTTTCATTAACCTTAACTTGCCTAACAACTTCCTCGGCTGGTAATAGAGGTAAAAATCCATGATAAGCAGCTGAGCCGGTGAGCTCTACTCTGCCTTTTTTAACTAAAAACTTCAGACGCTCAATGAAAGCCGTTTCTTTTTCATCAGCTAATCGTTCTAAGAGGCAACCACTGATATTAATGGTGAACTTTAAATCAGGGTGTTCTTCCAAAAGACGTATCAACCGCCAATAACTTTTATCAAGCGCCTTGCGGATATTATAAAATTCCGCGTTAGCCGGTTGATAAAAATGTAAGAAATTAAGCCACAACATAGATTTCTATTGTTTAATAACTTTACGATAAAGCTCAATATATTTCTTGGCTGGTATTTCCCAACCATTAGATTTCTTCATTATTCTTTTAATCAAAGCCTTGAAAACCGGCTTATTCTTATAATTTTCCAGCGCGCGAATAATGGCGCCATGCAAGTCAAACTCATCTTCATTTTTAAAAGTAAATCCGGTCCCTTCTTTAAAGGCCGGCGAAAAATTTTCTACTGTATCTTGCAGACCGCCTACCTCTCTAACTATAGGGACACAGCCATAACGCATCGCAATAAGCTGATTAATGCCGCAGGGCTCATGATTAGACGGCAGTAAGAAAAAATCCGAACCAGCATAAACCAGGGTTTCATATTTCTGATTGGCTTCATGACTAGGAATAACTACTAATTTATTCGGGTAACGGCGGCTGAGTTTCTGTAATTCTTTAATATATTTTTTATCTCCCGAACCAATTATAATGAATTGCGCTTCCAGGCGGAACAGCTGAGGGAAAATTTTAATTAACAGTTCAAACCCTTTCTGAAAAGTAACCCGCGAAGTAGTACAGAAAATCGGTATATTCTTATCAATCGGCAGACTAAAAGTTTTCTGCAAATAATTTTTATTGTCCACCTTAAAAGACGCCGTATTAAAAGAATAGCGCTTATGAACAGCTTTATCCTTCTCCGGATTATAAGTATTATAATCAATCCCGTTAATAATACCGATCAAACGATCAGAGCGGTTCTGCAAAATGCGATGCAGATTCTGCCCGAATTTTTTAGTCATTATTTCTTCCCGATATTGTTCACTGACCGTATTAATAAAATCCGCGGATAAAACGGCCCGCTTGGCAAAATTAATATATTCCAATTTTGGATCATCTAAATGCGGCAGACGCCCCCGGCCATAATCTTTATTTTCCGGAGCAATCTCCCACCAGTTATGACCCAGCTGAAAAATAAGATTATGAATAGTAAAAATAGTCTTAGCCTTTTTAAGAGTCTTAGAATAGCGAAAATCTGTCTTTAAATAATATGGAATAAGCCCGGTCTGCCAATCATGGCAATGGATAATATCGGCGGAAAATTTTAATAACGACAAAAGTTTTAAAGCCGCTACATTAAATACTAGAAATCTGGCATTCTCCCGAGTAGACCCGTAAAGACGCTGATGCTTAGAAAAATATTTTTTACATTCTACAAAATAAACCGGCAAACCTTCCATTAAATAACCGCGCCAATAGTTAACCTTAATTCTTTCCTGGGAATTCAGTCGGAGTTCTATATCGGAAAAAATTAAAGTTAATTTATTATCCTTCTTATCAATCAGTCGGCCGTAAAGAGGGGTGATAATTATGACCTCGTGCCCTAAACGGCGCAAAGCCTTAGGCAAGCTGCGACTGACATCGCCTAAACCACCCGTTTTAGAATACGGAGCGACTTCAGAAGCAATATGGGCAATTTTTATTTTTTTAAGCATAAACGAGAATTTAAGCCGCACAAAGCGACCGCCAAAGCATCGGCGGCATCATCAGGCTTAGGTAATTCAGCCATATTCAAAATTAATTTAACCATTTTTTGCACTTGAGTTTTTGAAGCTTGGCCGTAAGCCGCCACGGATTGCTTAACTTGCGATGGGGTAAAATCAAAAACCGCCAACTTATTCTGTCTAAGCGTTAAAAGAGCAACGCCTCTGGCTTGGCCGACAATAAGAGCGGTTCGAACATTTTTATTAAAAAATAATTGCTCAATCGCGGCAAAATCCGGCTGATATTTTTTAATAATCTTATCTAGTTGAGAATGTAAAGAATCTAAACGCTCAATTAATTCTTGCCCCGCCGGAGTTTTAATTGAACCATAGGCCAAGCAAGTTAATTTGCCCCTTTCTTCTCTGATTAAGCCATAGCCAGTATCGGCGATGCCCGGATCAATGCCTAAAATAATCTTAGACATAAAAAATCCTAAGAAATATTAGAGTAATAATCACTGACATCTTCATTGCTATCCAACTCCTCAAAAAACTTATCCATTTTTTCCTGGTCGCCAGCCGCTAAATCCAATTTTTCCTTAGCCACATATTCAATTTCCGCCGCCTCTAGCTTTAGATTTTTAGCTTCTAAAAACTCGCGGATTTTTTGAAAGTCTTTAAATTCCGTATAAATAGTAATTCCCTCTTCTTCTTTTTTAAAATCATGGATGCCCTGGTCAATTAATTCTAGTTCCAGATCCTCATTACTAATTTTCTTGGCCTTTACTTCTTCACTGGCGATGCGGATTACGCCTAATTGGGAAAAATTCCACAAAACTGCGCCAAAGGCTCCGCCATTTTTAGTAAACATATGACGAACCGAAGCGCCGCTGCGATTTTTATTGTCCGTAACACACTTTACCACTACCTGAACTCCAGGCGGGACTATCCCTTCATAATATAATTCTTCAATTTGATCGCCGGCTAATTCGCCGGTTCCTTTTTTAATCGCCCGCTCAATATTATCTTTAGGCATGCTGACGTCGCGCGCCCTATCAACGGCCGCCCGCAAGGAAGGATTAGTATTAGGGTCGCCGCCTTTCTTAGCGGCAATCGTGATTATATTAGCCAATTTAGTAAAAATTGCTCCCCGTTTAGCATCAACTAATTCTTTTTGGCGATGCGTAGTCGCCCATTTTGAGTGTCCTGACATATTTTCATTAATTCATTAATTTGTAATTATTGTAGCCTAAATTGAAATAAAAATCAAGATGAATTATAATGAAAATATAAGTAAAATAAAGCAAAATATGAAAAATAATAATTTGCCAGATTTGAACGCAAGCGTCATGGATGGGCTCAATTTCTTTATTAAAAACAAACCGGTCAAACTTGATTTAAAAAAACAGGAACCAGGCTTCGTAGTTGGAAGCGTCAATGCCTATAATACCGGGCGAATGCTGTTTGGCGACAAACCGGTCTTTTTCGCGGATGAAGGTAATTTTTTAGAACAACTAAAAATATACCGCCCCCTAATTAAAGCGGGGACAATAAAAGAAGCTATCATCATATCAGCCTCAGGTGAAAAAGATTCTATTTGGGAAATAAAGGCGGCAAAAAAGGCGGGACTCAAAACCACCCTCTTAACTTGCAATGCTAATTCAACTGGCGCCAAGCTCGCTAATAAATTTGTAGCTTGGCAGAAATCGCCTGAGCCATACTCATACAACTTTTCTACTTATCTGGGTATGATACTGAGTTTAACGAAAGAAAACCCTAAAAAAATCAAAAATTTCTTAAGCGCAATCAAACTGCCTAAAAATTTCCGAGACTATAAATATTTTACTTTTATTTTACCGGACCGTTTCCGCCCTATAGTTGATATGATAAATGTTAAAGACGATGAATTATTCGGCCCCTATTCTAGTTTGCGTGGGTATTCCGAGGGGAACGCCCGACACGCTAAATTTATCTGCCCGTCAGAGAAAGAGCTAGTCATTAGTTTCGGCAAAAATAAATTTTTTGGTCAACCAAAGAATCGTTGGGATATTAATTTACCCAAACAAACTAATTACGGACTAGCCCTAGCGGTTAGTTATTACTTAATCGGCTTTATTCAAGCTAGCCGTCCCGCCTATTTTAAAAAAGGCCTGTCCAATTACTGTTTAAAGACCGGGCCTAAACCTTACGGACAGAAGAAACCATTCTCCGTCATAGTAAAATAAATTCATCAAACTAATAAAATATAAAAGCCTGGCACGAAGCCAGGCTTTTATATTTCAATAAAAATAGATATACTTATTTGCTCTTGCCCTGATTCTTAACTTTTTCCATTGCCGCCTGGACCTTTTTAGGGTCAGCTAAGTAATAATGTCTTATTGGTTGTAAATTTTTATTTAACTCATAAACCAAGGGGATACCAGTCGGAATATTAAGATTAACTATATCTTTGGGAGAAATTTTATCTAAATATTTAACCACCGCCCTTAAACTATTGCCACTGGCAGCTACGATAATACGCTTCCCCCTTCTTATCTGCGGAGCAATTTCTTTCTTCCATAATGGCATTACTCTAGCTACGACATCTTTTAGACTCTCGGTATCAGGCACTTCAATGCCTCTATATTTTAAATCATATTTTTGATTATATTTATTCTGACTGTCTATTCTAGGCGGCCTGACATCATAACTCCGCCGCCAAACAAGAACTTTTTCTTCACCAAATTTCTTAGCCATCTCAATTTTATTCAAACCCTGCAAATTACCATAATGTCTCTCATTGAGACGCCAATCAGACAAAACGGGAATTTTTTTTATTTTCAGCTCAGATAAAGATATCCTAAGAGTACGAGAAGCGCGTCGCAAAAGCGAGGTATAGGCTAAATCAAAATAAAACCCATTTTTCTTTAACTCTCGACCAGCTTCTTTTGCCTCTAACTCCCCCTTCTTGGTTAAATTAACATCGGTCCAGCCGGTAAACAATCCTTTTTTATTCCAAGTGCTCTCTCCGTGGCGCAATAAAACAATCTTATACATATATTTTAAATTTATTTAAACTTATAATAATTAATTATAACATAATAAAGCAAATTGACGATAAAAGTTTAAAGATGATAGTATATAATAAGGTTTTAGTCTAAATATATAGGACAACAAATTAAGCAACAAATCAAAAAAATAGGAATTGAGGCCGGTCTAATATCAATTAAGCTATTAAGCTTATCGGGCCGATTGATTTCCAACATATTCCGGGCCAGTTCCGGGTTTTTTCGTTTAATCTTTGGAGGGTTTTTTTCTAAAATATTAGTTAAAATATATTACGGCACCTTCCGTCTGAAAAAAAATGATCTGACCAATAAAACCGTGGGTGAAATATCTCGCAACCGGCTAGTCTATTTTTTTATATTTTTATTGACTATCGCAATAATTACTTTTAATATCATCAGCCAACAAAAACCCAGTGACGCGCAATCCAAAATATCAAAAACCGTCATGGCCGATCTCATCCCGTCAGATCTTGGTTATAACTTTGACGAGGAATTAATAGAAGAGGGGCGCTCCTTAAATAGTTTACTCGCGGCCGGCAAAGAAAAATACCTAGCTGACTCCTGTACTCTAGAAAAATCTCTTAATACAATTGACGAAAACGACGCCAACCAAAATAACCAACTTGTTTTTAACGAGGATGGCGATTTAATATTCAAACCTTTAGCTACGACCGCAAAAAAGAACGATGAGGGAGCTACCGCCCAACAAAGAACTACCATCATAAACTATACTGTTCAAAATGGCGATACTGTCAGCACTATTGCTAGAAAGTTTAGTTTAACTATTAATACTATATTGTGGGCCAATAATTTAAATTCTTATGGCTTAATCCGGCCAGGCGATAATTTAATAATTTTACCTTATAGCGGAATATTATATACTGTAAAATCCGGCGACACTGTCTCCAAAATTGCTAATAAGTACGGAGTAGAAGCTGATAAAATATTAAGCTGCAACAATCTTGAGGCCGGACTGAAAATCGGACAGAAAATAATAGTCCCTGGTGCTAAAAAAATAATTGAACAAACTAGAGTTACTAGCAGCCGAACTGGTAGTAGCTATACGGGAATATCCGCTATTCGCGATTTAATTAAATCTCCTACCGTCAAAGCCGGCGGCGGAAAGATGGCCTGGCCTACCCAGGGATATCGCATTACCCAATATTTCTCTTGGCGCCACAACGGCGTTGATATCGGTAATAAAGTAGGCACGCCAATATATGCTGCTGATGATGGCATTGTAGAAATTGCCCGAGGTGGTTACAACGGCGGGTATGGTAACACGATTGTAATTAATCACGGCGGAGGACGCAAAACCCGCTATGGACACATGACAAAACTTTTTGTTAAAGTAGGAGATGAAGTTGAAAAGGGGGAAAATATTGCGGCCATGGGATCAACCGGAAGATCAACCGGCTCTCATCTGCACTTTGAAGTGCTAGTTAACGGAGTGAGATATAATCCACTTAATTATATAAGGTAATACATATGGCAATTTTTATTGGCATCTTAATCACGGCCGCTGGGGCTGGGTTAGTCATTAAGACGGAATGGATCTTAAATAATTTCGGACGAATTGCTTGGTTTGAAGAAAAATTAGGCTCAGACGGTGGTTCACGTTTAGGCTACAAACTCATTGGCATGTTATGTCTGTTCTTCGGCATTATTGTTATGACCGGCAGTGGCGATGACTTTATGCGCTGGTTATTAGGGCCACTTATCAAATCAAGCCAGCCACCGGTAATAGAATAATTGACCATTTAGAAATAAATTGCTAACCTCTTACGTGAAAGATATAAGCCTGACTGGGGGCCCTTAGCTCAGCTGGCTAGAGCACCTGCTTTGCAAGCAGGGGGTCAAGGGTTCGAATCCCTTAGGGTCCACTAACTAAAATAACTCCACCTGCGTGGAGTTATTTTAGTTAATGTTGATTTGCCTAAGGGATTCGAAAGCCGGAGCGATGTGCGGAGCGTAGCGAACGCACCGCGAGGCCGGGTCGGGGCGCTTAGCGAGCGCGGCTTGCGGAGCAAGCAAGCGAGGCTTAGCGACCGTGACCGAATCCCTTATTCCATATTTACAACAAGTAAAATATATGATAATTTATTTAAACTAATCTAATAAAAGATTAGTAAAAATAACCGTATTTTAAAAAACACCATCTAACCGGATGGTAAATGGACTGATGTCCAGGAGGTGTTAAATGAAAAACAATAATCAAAGCCCGCGCGAGCAACAAAGAGAGAAAAACCTGAAAATTATTAAGGAGTTCCCTTTCCTATTGGCGGCTGGCGATAAGCGCCACTTATTAACTGATAATATAATCATTTCTAACGCGGTAAAAAAAGTAGACGGTAAGGAAATTTATTTCTGTCTGGAAAGAAACGATCTGCCGCTTTTGTCACTATTTAATCTGGAAAGATTCACCGCTGATATCTTGATTTATTATCAAAATGCAACAAAAATTAATGTATTAAAACTACATTACTGGGGTACCGGGAAAAAGCTGGCTCAAAAGATATTAAAATCTGTTCCTGAAGAATGCCGGATTTCTAATATCGCCGTAGTTGATAATGAATATATTATTCACATCTTGTTTCACGATATTATTATTTATCGTGACAAAAACGGCGACCTAAGACCCATAATTGAACTGGCTCTAAATCAAAAGATAGAAGCTGCGGAGCCAACCAGAAACCATCTCCAAGGATAATCATCAAAACAATGCTAAACAAAAACCCGGCTCTTCAAAAAGTCGGGTTTTTCATTTAATTCAAATTTTATATTCTACATTATATACAACTACTTCCTCGCTAATTTCAAGCCCTTTAACCGCCCTAAAACCTCAGAAGAAAAACTATAAGTTGAGTTCTCTTTTTCGGACTGACGAACCAAGGCATCATTAATTAGCCCGCGCACCAGTTGATCAATCTCTACCCCGCTCTTCTGCCATAAATGATGATATAACGTGCCGGGAAATGGATTAATTTCATTCGCAAAATATTGCTTGGTAACACTATTATAGAGGAAATCAAACCGAGCAATTCCTGAGCAACCCAGGGACTGAAATATTTTTAAAGAAGCCTCCTGAATATTTTTAGTAGTAACTTCATCTAAATTAGCCGGAATAATTATTTTTTTATCAGCTTGTCCTAACTGTGCGCCGCCGTCATTTAAATATTTATCTTCATAACTAAACAAATCTGAGTTAAAAGATGATTCCTGCAGTAAGGAAGCCTGCGGATTTTTATAACCGCGAACCGCGCAAGTTACATCCACTAAATTTTCTACGCTCTCTTCAACCAAAAGCTCGTCATCATAATGCAAGGCCACTTCACAGGCCTGTTCTAAGTCTGGTTCTTTAGTCACCTTAGTAATACCAATAGATGACCCTAAATGAGGGGGTTTTACAAAAACCGGCCACTTCAGATTATTTTTAATCTCTCCTAAAATAATATTCTTTTTTTCTTCCCACTGGGAACGGTTATAGGAAAGAAATTTCGTAGTCGGCACCCCTAAACCCTGATAAAAAATCTTAGTTAATATCTTATTCATAGCAATCCCTGAAGCGGCTACTTCGCAACCGACATAAGGAACACCAAAAATATTTAATAACCCCTGCATAGAACCATCCTCACCTAAATTGCCGTGGAAGGCGGGAAAAACTAGGTCAATCTTAATTGTTTTCTTAGATAATAAATTCCCCTTACTAAATACTAAACAATCCTTAGACAAATCTAAATCCAGGCTATAGGCCCCGAACTTAGTTAATTTATTCTGGTAGCCTTCAACGCTAAAAAAAGACAAACTGCCCAGATCGCCAGCAATAAAAAACTTTTCTTGCTTATCTAAATAAACCGGAATGACATTATACTCGGGCATTTTTTTCAAAACGGAAATAATCAACTGACCGGTAATAACAGATATATCATGCTCCGGACTTTTCCCGCCGAAAAAAACGCCAATATTTTTTATTTCTTTCATATATTTATTTATAATTATCCGGCCAATCATTCTGAAAAATAATTGTATCCCCCTCCTTTAATACCGAGCCGAGATCTTGATGAGCAGACAAAGCGTCAAGGTATACTTTATATTTAGAAAAACCTATTTTAATAAATTCATCAATAATATAACTAGTAGCGCTATTCTTAATTAATAGCACTAAATCTAAATTTTTTGAAGCATATAAACGGGCAATTTCTCGGTGCCGTTCTTCCTTCTTTTTTCCTAGCTCTACCAGTCCCGGAGTAATGACTAGCTTTCGGCCAGGAGCTCTATCTAAAACTTCTAGGCCGCTGACAAAACCGGAAAAATTACCATTATAACTATCATCAATAATCATTAACCGGGAAACGGCGTTCCAAATCGGCTCCAGACGATTCTTAATAAAAGGAGCGGAGGCTAGAGGGGCCTTGGCTCTAGATAAATCCAAGCCAAGTTCTGCGGCTAAAGCGAGCGCCATAACTATTAGAATAATATTATGCTGCGCTAACCAGGGAGTAGAGAAAATATGTCCGGCATATTCAAAAGATAAGCCAGTAAAATTCGGCAAAACTTTAATATTGCTGACCCAGGAATTATCTACATCAAGATGGGCTGGTAATTTAAAATGGGAATAGTTATCTTTAACATTCTGATCGGTAAAATTTAAAACCACTCTCTTGGCAGTCCTTTCGCCTAGCTCAAATTTAGCTTTAATAGTATTTTGCAGGCTGCCAAATCTTTCTAGATGCGATTCATTAATACCAGTTAAGAAAGAATAATCCGGACTGACTAGATTACAGACTTTAGCAATGTCGCCTATTTGGTAGGCGCCCATTTCCACAATAAAAAAATCAGCCGTAGCAATCTCGGCCTGATGAGACAAAATAAAGTAAGCTACTCCTAAATCAGTATTAACATTATTGGGGGTTTTTATTACCTTGAATCCACTGCCTAAGACGATGGCTAAAATTTCCTTGAGGCTAGTCTTACCATAACTGCCGGTTATACCGATAACTTTCACTCTAGTCTTAGCTAAAGTCTGCTTGGCTTTATTGATAACCCTCTTTTTTAAAATATAATCAAAGGGATAAAATAGTAACAAAACTAATAAAGCTAATAGAGGCAAGGCTGGAATCAAAATAACCAAAAATAATAGCACCCAGAAATGCCAAAAATATCCAAATAAAATAAGTAGGGCTGCCACTAATATCCACAAAGCAAAATATAGGGCTCTCGCTTTATTCGTCCAATCAATCGCCTGTCTTTTTTCCAGCGACCACCAGCGCCAATTATGATAAACAAAAGACAAGAACCGTCTGGGGTCATAAGACTCCTTCTGTAAAATATAAATTAATTTACGAACTATATTCATAAAAATTTAATAATTGCTTCCCGAAATTTTTGCGGCTGATCTAAAAAACAATAGTGGCCCGCCCCAATAATGGGCTCTAGAATAGCCAGGGGCTGGAGACTGCTTAATTTTTCGGCCTGAGCATAAGGGGTATCTTTATCATCGCGACCCCAAATTAAAATAATAGGTAATTTTAGCCTAGAAAATACTTCTTGTCTATCTTCACCAATAACCTTTTTGTAAACTTCTTCCAGTTCGCCGGCCTGAACATAATCAGGGCTGAGCGTCTGGCCGGCTAAACGCGCCCGCCATTTTTTATTAATAAAGGGCAGACAAAAACGAAATATTTTAGCTCCCATCATTAAGGCCTTGACCTTAACTGACTTTTCTCTAATAATAGCGCCGCTGATAATAATTAGCTTCTGGGCTTCTCCGCCCTGGCTTAAATACTCAACCGCAATTGTCCCGCCTATGCTATGGCCGATCAAAACCGGCTTATTAATTCCTAGTCTCTGCAAAAATTCCTTAACAAAAACGGCATATTCCTTTAGACCCCAGGTTGCCTTAGCTTTTTCGCTACCGCCCCAACCAGGCAGATTAACTGCTAATAAATTAGGGGTATCGCCCATGATTGAACAAAATAAATCAACCGGAGATTTCCAGCCAGGCAAAAAAACTATAGCTTGATTAGGATTGAAATCGGCGCTAATTAGATAACTAACTTTCAGGCCGGAAATTATAATCTCTTTTTTTATCATAATTGTAATTTTGGCTAATTTTTATTATATCATTTTATTATTAAAAAGAGGAAATAACCCCTCTTGACATTAAAAATAGCAGTGCTAATATAAATATTACCAATTAACGAGGAGAGATTATGCGTTTGTATGTTCTTTCGTCATTTTTATCAACAATGGTCTTCGTTAATCAGGGCACACCAGCTCCCTACTTGGTAAGCCAAGCAAGCAGGGCGACTGGAATTCCCAAGAAATGCCAAAATGATTTATCTTTTGGCGAACCGGGAATCGGTGTCGCTACTGATTAACTAAGGGCTCATCTCCTGAGACTTTCTAGATTTTTTCTCCAGTCTCTAGGACTAGTCTAGATTCATTATTAATTAACAAATTATTAATTTATTTAGATTCATCACATTTTTACTAGTAAAGATTTCAATTTTCACTAGACTAATGAGATGGGCCCGCATCACAAAGTAGTTAGAGAGGGTTGATTCGTTCATTCAATTTATTGGTAACACTCTAAAATCAACAATTTTTTTAACAATTATCAACCCCCTCAAAGCAACACAAAAGCAGCTTTCTTTACCGGAGCTGCTTTTTTCTTGGTATTCATCTATACTTATCTTAACTTTGCTCCTACCTATTAAAAATGATAAAATTAACTCATGTCTAAAACTAAACCAAAACTAATTATTGTTGACGGAAATGCCCTTATTCATCGCAGTTTTCACGCCCTTCCGCCTACTCTACGAACCAAAAATGGCCTGCTAGTTAATGCCGTCTATGGCTTTACTTCCTTTCTACTCAAAGCCATTAATGAATTCCATCCCGAATATGTTGTTTTGACTTTAGATAAAAAGGGGCCGACTTTCCGCCATGAGGCCTATGTTGACTATAAGGCAACTCGCGTTAAGGCGCCCGATGAGTTATATGAACAAATTCCTCTAGTAAAAAGGGTGGCAACCGCCTTTAACATCCCTATTTTTGAGCTTGACGGTTACGAGGCGGACGACTTAATAGGCACTATCTGTGACCAGACTAAAAATATTAAAAATCTAGACCGAGTAATCATCACCGGTGATTTAGATACTCTGCAATTAATAAATGAAAAAACTAAAGTCTACACCATGAGCCGCGGCTTGTCAGATAGCGTCTTGTACGATGCCGCCCAAGTAAAAGAGCGCTATGGCCTAAGACCTGATCAAATTATTGATTATAAAGCCTTGCGTGGCGACCCCAGTGATAACATCCCCGGCGTTAAAGGGATAGGTGAAAAAACAGCTAGTGAATTACTAATTGAATTTGCTAATTTAGATGGAGTCTACCAAGCCGTTGAAAAAAATAGCTCCAAAATTAAACCGCGCATTCTAGAGCTACTAAAAGCTAGCAAGGATAATGCTTATTTAAGCCAACAATTGGCTACCATAAACTTAGCCGCGCCCATAAAGTTTACGCTTGATAATATAGAATTCTCTTCTTTTGATTTAGAGCGTGTCATGACACTCTTCAGCGAGTTTGAATTTAAATCTCTATTAACAAAAGTAAAGGAGCTACGCGATAAAATTAATAAAGATCATAATCAATCAGAGGGTGCAGAAGCAGATGACAGCCAAAAAGGATCGGCCAGCTCCGACGAAACTAAATTTAATCGCAATCTTAAAAAATTTGATTACCAATTAGTTGACGATGATAAAAAATTTGCCGCTTTCCTAAAAAAATTAAAAGGCCAAGAGTCTTTTACCCTTGATACCGAAACCTCGGGGCTAGATCCTATTACTTCCGATATTTTGGGTTTAAGTTTTTCCTGGAAAGAAGGCGAAGCTTATTTTGTCTTAGCTACTAAAGAGCGGCTGGAAGAATTACGGCCAATTTTAGAAAATAAAAAAATAAAAAAATACGGACATAACCTTAAATTTGATTGGCGCGTTTTAAAAAACCAGGGCGTGGAATTAAACGGCCTGAATTTTGACACCATGATTGCCTCCTACCTATTAAACCCTTCTAACCGCCAACATAATTTAGACTCACTGGCCTTTACTGAACTGGGATTTGAAAAAATTAGCAAAACTAATCTAGCCGATACCCAGCCCGAACAATTAACAATTGACTTTAAAAGCCTGGATCCGACTAAATTAAGCCTTTATTCGTGCGAAGATGCTGATTTTACTAACCGCCTAGTAAAAGTTTTTAGTCCGCGAATTAAAGAAGATAACCTGACTGAGTTATTCACCAAAATTGAAATGCCCCTCATCCCTGTTTTGGGCGCTATGGAAAATAACGGCATTAAAATGGAGAGCGCTCCTCTCCAAAAATTAGATAAGGAGGTCGGCGATAAATTAGCTAAGCTAGAAAAAGGGATTCATAAGTTAGCTAAAACGAAATTTAATATTAATTCTACCAAACAGTTAAAGGAGATCCTTTTTGAAAAATTAACTATCCCAACCACGAATTTAAAAAAGACAAAAACCGGCTTCTCTACGGCGGAAGATGAGCTCGCTAAGCTACAAGATCTGCATCCTATTATCCCGTTACTGCAAAGCTACCGGGAATTGAATAAACTCCAAACAACCTATTTGAACGCCCTGCCCAAAATGATTAATCCTAAAACCGGCCGCATTCATACCAGCTTTAACCAGACTATCGCGGCGACGGGACGGCTTTCTTCAACCGAACCTAATTTACAAAATATTCCCACCCGAACCGAAGAAGGACAAAAAATTAGAAGTGCCTTCGTGGCGGCCGAGAGTTATAAACTAGTTAGTTTTGATTATTCACAGATTGAGCTGCGTCTAGCGGCCCATATGTCAGGCGATAAAAAAATGATTAAAGCCTTTAATGAAGGCGAGGATATTCATACGGCAACGGCCGCGGAAATCAACGGCGTAAAGCTAGAAGAAGTCACTAAGAAAATGAGGCGTGAAGCTAAGGCGATTAACTTTGGCATTCTTTACGGACAGGGACCGCACGGCTTAAGCCAGGGCGCCGGAATCCCCTACTGGCAGGCGAGCGAATTTATTAAAAAATATTTTGAGGCCTACCCCGGCATCAAGAAAATGATGGATAATTCCATTAAGGAGGCTCGCGAAAACCTTTGCGCGGTTACTTTATTTGGACGCCGCCGCCCCCTAGCTGAAATAAACTCCAGTATACCGATGATTAAAAAAAGCGCCGAACGCATGGCTATCAATACCCCGATTCAGGGTACAGCAGCCGACTTAATTAAAATGGCGATGATAAAAATAGCCGACCTGATTAAAGGACACGAAGACAATATTCGTTTATTACTACAAGTACACGATGAATTGATTTTTGAAATAAAAACCGATAAGATTGAGTCCTACGTTAAAGAGATTAAAAAAATAATGCAGGAGGGGTTAAAACTCAGAGTACCGATTATAGTTGATGAAAATATTGGCGATAATTGGGAAGAATTAAAATAAACCGGTTAATTATGCCTTGGCAAACACAGCTTAAAAAACTAGACAAAAAAAAGATAGCTCTTTTAGGGCTCGGTTTAGATAACCAAGCTTTATTAACCCTGCTAAATAGAGCTAAGTCGCCAGCAGAAATAACAATCTGTGATTTTCGGGCAAAAAAATATTTGCCTTTGCCGCAAAATTTAAATCTAAAAATAAACTACCAGTTAGAAGCGTCTTTTAATCAAGATTTATATAAATTTGATATTTTATTCCGCTCTCCCGGCTGGCCCATGGCCTGTCCCGGCGTTCAAGAAGCTCTTAAAAAGGGCCGAACTAAGATTTCTAGCCCCTTAAATATCTTCATGGCTCTTTGCCCGACTAAAAACATCATCGGCGTTACTGGCACTAAAGGCAAAGGCACAACAGCCAGTTTAATTTATAAAATTTTGCGCGCCGCCAATAAAAAGGTCTGGCTAGGCGGCAACATCGGCATCGCCCCCTTATCATTTTTAACCAAAATCAAACCGCAAGATTTTGTTATTTTAGAATTATCCAGTTTCCAACTAGAAGATCTGGAATATTCTCCTAAAATCGCCGTCGTCACCAATTTATTTAAAGAACATTTAGCTCCCGCCGATCCGAACAATCCTAATTTTCACTCTTCTTACAATAACTACTGGCAAGCGAAATTAAATATCGCCAAAAATAAACCTAACCAATATCTGATAGCTAATAAAAATCTAAAATCAAAAATAAAAGCAGCCAAATTAAAAAGCCGAGTAATTTATTTTGGCGCTATTTCCCTGCCCTCAAAGCTAGCCGGCGATTTTAATCAAGAGAATATCGGGGCGGCAGTAACCGTAGCCGAGCTGCTAAAAATAAAAACGTCCCACTACAAAAAAACCATTGCTAATTTTACCAATTTAGAACATCGCTTGGAATTAGTAATCATAAAAAATGGCGTCAAATACTTTGATAATAGTTTTTCTACAACGCCCGAAAGCACTATCTTAGATTTAAAGTCTTTCTCCGCGCCAATCATTTTAATCGCGGGCGGCGCAGACAAGGGGGCCAACTTCCAAGCTTTAGCTAAAACAATAAAAACTAAGGTAAAATTCTTAATTTTATTATCCGGCCACGCCACGCCACGAATAAAAAATGAATTACAAAAAATAAAATTTCCAACCGCTAAACTTAAAGAAGTTAACAGCATGTTAGAAGCGGTTAAACTAGCAAAAGCACATAGCGCCAGCGGGGATATTATCCTATTGTCAACGGCCTGCGCTAGCTTTGGATTATTTAAAAATTATAAAGAGCGGGGCGACCTGTTCCAGAAATATGCCCGCGAGAATAAATAAATCGGTCGCTAACGAAAAACAGCCACAAAATATCATCGGTGTTTTTGATTCTGGTCTAGGCGGACTGACAATTTTAAAATATTTCCTTAAAAATTTGCCAAATTATAATTATATCTACCTAGGCGATAACGCCCGGCTGCCCTACGGAGAAAAATCTCCTGAAACAATTTATGAATATACTCGCGAAGCTGTAGAATTTTTATTTCAAAAAGGCTGCAACCTAATTATTATCGCCTGTAATACGGCTTCCGCTCAGGCATTAAGGCGCCTACAGCAGGAATATCTCCCAGCTAAATATCCCCACCGGCGCATTCTGGGGGTTATTCGCCCCTTGGCAGAAAACATTGCTAATCATAAAAACTTAAAGGCGGTCGGCGTCATCGGCACCAAAGCTACCATTAACTCTAACGCCTATAAATCAGAACTGGAAAAATTAAATCCCCAGCTACGAGTAGAGCAGCAGCAAACTCCTTTACTTGTCCCCCTAATAGAAGAAGGCTGGGCAGCCAAGCCAGAAACAAAAATGATTTTAAAAAAATACCTTCGCCCTCTTAAAGCCAAACAGATTAGCGCCTTAATCCTAGGCTGTACTCATTACTCTTTCTTATACCCGGATATAAAAAGAATATTAGGATCTCGCCTAGACGTGCCTCAACCAGGAGAAATAGTATCCGCTAGTCTAGCAAATTATTTAACCAAACATCCCGAATTAAAATTAACTCCTGTATCTAAAGCCCGCTGTGAATATTACACGACCGACAACCCGGACGCTTTTAAAAATTTAGGGGAAAAATTCTTAGGTCAAAAAATTATTAATCCGACTCAAGCCGTTATTACCGAATTATAAAAAGCTATATGATAATATTTCTCCATGGCGCCGATACTTATCGCTCTCGCCGGCTCCTCCAAGAACTAAAAAATAAATTTACCCGCGATCTTGATCCCAACGCGAGCAGTTTAAGTGTGGTTGATGGCCAGACCGCCACTCTTAAGGAAATCGGAGAAAAAATTAACACCGGATCGCTATTTGTTAAAAAAAGATTAGTCGTAATTAGTAATATTTTTAAAAATAAAAAAGAGAAAGTATTCGGCGAACTAGCCGTCTATCTAAAAAAATTCTCAGGCGATGAAGATAATATTTTAATTTTCCATGACGAAGAAGTTGGCGGCAAGGGATCGGCTCTTAAAGCTGAAGCTAAAAAGCTATTTGCTCTCTTAGTTAAACAGCCATACACGCAAGAATTCAAAACTCTCAGCGGCCCCCAGCTACTCAGTTTCATTAAAAAAGAAGCGGCTACTCATAAAAAGAATATTAAAGTTGACGCTGCCTCCCTGCTAATAAATTTAACTAACAGCGACGTCTGGCTAATAGCCAGCGAAATTAGAAAATTAGCCTACCATGCTGATGGTCCAGAAATAACCACCGAGGCGGTTAAAGAAATGGTAAGCGGAGTATACGACGAAAATATTTTCGGCCTCACCGACGCCCTAAGCGCTAAAAATAAAAAATTAGCCATCAAACTGTTAGAAGAGCAATATGCGGCCGGCCTAAGCGACGAGTACTTGCTTACCATGCTTCTCAGACAGTTTAAAATTTTATTTCAAATCAAAACCGCTCTAGATGACAAAATTAATCCCGACGAAATTGCCCCGCGGCTCAAGCTTCATCCTTATATAGTGAAGAAAGGAATTATGCAGGCAAAAAATTTTACCAGCCATTCCCTGCGCGATCATGTTAATAATTTAATTAACCTAGACTTCTTGAATAAGACTGGGCGAGGCGATATCAAAACTGAGCTAGTAATGATGATTTATAGCTTATAATCCTATTGCCTTTTTATTTATTATTTGTTATAGTCGTGTCAGTTAAAAATCGGGCAATTAGCTCAGTTGGTTAGAGCGCAACACTGATAATGTTGAGGTCGGAGGTTCGAATCCTCCATTGCCCACATCTATCTGCTGTTTTAAGTAGATTGAATTTATAGCGGGGTAGAGCAGTTGGCAGCTCGCTAGGCCCATAACCTAGAGGTCGTCGGTTCGAGTCCGACCCCCGCAACCACCACCGTAATAAAATTTTCAAGCCTCGGTAGCTCAGTGGTAGAGCAAAGGACTGATTTTCGGTCCGTCTAGTGGAAACACTAGAATGAAAATCGGGTGAATTCGGGGAAGCCTAAATTTGTCTTGCAGAAAGACAAAAACGGTAATCCCGAGCCAAGCCTCAACTGGGATAAAGAGTTGAGGAAGGTGTAGAGACTAGCGGGTGAGCCCAACAATAACCCCGCCACGAGCGCCCGACTCCGTCCTTAATAATTTAAGCGGAGATGAGATAGTCCGATCCTTAAGGAAACTTAAGACAATTACCAAGGAAAATCCTTGTGTCGTCAGTTCGATTCTGACCCGGGGCACTAAATTAGATAAAAAATTGAACTTGTGTTATAGTTATTTTATACTGTTACCGTAAGTTCAATTTTTTATTTATGAGGATTGATAAGGACATTGCCATAAGTTTGAGAAAGAACGGTCAATCTTATAGCCAAATAGGAGCTGCTTTAAATATCCCAAAAAGCACTCTAAGTATCTGGCTAAAAGATATAAAGCTTTCCCCGCAGGCACGCAATAAAATAAAATCCCGAACCAATACTACCGCTATAGCAAAATTAATAAAAAGAAATAAGGAACAAACTAGAATTGCTCAAGAAAAGCATGAAGCTACTAGAACAGAGGCCCGGGAAGAAGCAAAAAAACTACTAAACGACCCTTTATTTTTAGTCGGGATATCATTATACTGGGCGGAGGGATATAAAAGGGGCGCTGAGGGCAGTAAGTGGAAAAGTATAGACTTTGCCAACTCTGACCCAGAAATGATTAAGTTAATGACGAAATTTTTTATTAACTATTTACATATAAAAAAAGAGGAAATACGAATACAAATAATGTTGCACAACCCCAAAGATACCGCTCTAGCAATCAATTTTTGGCAAAAAATTACTAACCTGCCAAAAAAGAATTTTATCAAAACATGCTACGTGATTAGCAGGGGGAGTTTACAAAAACAAAATAAAAAACTACAATATGGAACGATACACCTGCGCGTCAATAATGTTCATCAGTTTTTCCGCTTAATTGGCTGGATTGACGGCCTAAAGAGCAAATTTAAAACAAACCGGGGTGTGGCCCAGTTGGTCTAAGGCGTCTGGTTTGGGACCAGAAGATCGAGAGTTCGAATCTCTCCACCCCGACAAAAAACTCGCTAATAGCGAGTTTTTTATTTTAACCGGATTTTTCCGAACAAACTTCTCAAAATTAGATTATTAAATTAACCATTTTGGTTTCCTGGCAAACGCCTAGCTAGCCAGTCAGCAATCTTGGACATGAGCCAGCCCAGAACAACCAATAAAACTAAATATAAAAAAGTTGCCAGCCAAATAGGACAATATTTATATAATAAATCATGCCTATACATAAGCGGCCAATGCCAAAGATAAGCTTCGTACGAATATATCCCCAAAAGCGACAGGCTTTTTATTTCTATTCTTTTAAAAATAAATATGCCTACGATTGACACGACCGCCAAGATGCTCGCCAGCTGTTCAGCATTAACGCTTTGACCGATTCCAGAATTAATATTTGACCAAACAAAAATAAGGGACAAAAAAACTATTATCACATAGCGTCCGATACGACGCAGCCAAGTTTCCGCTAAAAGATTTGGCTGTTTAAATTTAGAAATGGCCCAAGCAAAGAAGACCCCCAAGGGAAAAGCGATAATATGAACTTTGTATAAATGGATAACATAATCAAAAAATTGGGGCGGCCAATTAACTAGGGCCCAACCGGCTAAATATAAAATTATAGCTGATAACCAAGGCCAGCGTCGGGAAAAGACTAAAGGAAACAACAAATAGTATAAAAGAATAAAAGTAAAATACCAAAGAGGAGAATTAAAATCTTGATACAAATCCGCGCGACTAAATAAACCAATCAAAGCGGACCAAATAAAACTCCAGGAGTAACTTATTTTCAGCAATAGATAATCTAGAGCCAAGAATGTTCCTAACATCAGCCAGAATGGTATAAATAATTTCAGTAAACGCCGTTTATAGAATTGCCAGGCCGGCAAATCTTTTTTAATTTGGCTGGCTGTTAGGCCGAATCCGGATAAAAATAAAAACAAATTAACTCCCACTCCGGCCATAATTGATAGGGGCCAGAGAAAACGGGTATCGCTAACTAAAAAATAGCCGACATGGGAAAGAATTATCATCAAAATAGATAACCCCTTAAGTTCGGCAGTTAAAGACGTCGGCAACCAATCTTTAATTTGGCGCGGCCTAACAGACGCCAGAAGAACTAGGGCTAAAATTATTGAAAAAATCCAGGTGGCCTGGATAGGATTATTTACTGATACTATCATAAATTATGTCAGCCCATATTTTATAGCCACGGGCCGAAGGATGAAATAAATCTGAACTATAATGATCGCCTGGCTTCTGAAATAAAGATAAAGAAGGCGAATATAAATCTATATAACTAAGCGAACGCTCGCTGGCTAGCTCCTTAATAATTTTATTAAACTTCTCGGTCTGATGTTTAAAATAAGCGCCGTAAGGGGGGAGCATCATTATATCAGCTCCAATAAAAGGGATATTAATGACATAAATCTTTGCCTGAGTTTCCTTAGTTAAACGATCTAGAATATGACTATAATTTTTACGAAAATCTTCTTCTGAAACCTGATTATGAATATCATTCGCCCCGATTAAAAGAGTAACTACTGTCGGATTAGCGGCAACCGCCTTTGGTAAAAGGTCAATTATCAAATCTGATGACTTAAAGCCCGGGACAGAGAAATTTTTTAAGTCTATCGTCTTCCCTGTTTCTGACATTTTTTGCGCTAACAAATAAGGCAGAGATTCCTCTGGGGCGTCAACTCCGGCTCCGGCCATCAGGCTATCACCGAGAGCGACATAAGTTATTTCCGTAGTGTCTGGCATATTATTAGAAACTAAATACGAACCAGCTAAATTAACTGGCTCAAGATTGGCGGCGCCAATGGTATTATAAATATTAGCGTAAGCGCGATTAAGATAGATAATAATCACCAGCCCGATAATTAACCCGACAACTAGCCAAATCTTTTTTCTATTATTTCCCATATATAAGATAGTATATAATAAAATCAAAAATTGTGCATTAAAAATAAAAAAGACTCCGAAAATGTTAAACATAATCGCAGTCTTTATCAAACTAAAAGCCAAATAACAGTAACTAGCATCCAGGTTATTTCATTCCCCGATTCGCTAATTACTAACCCCAGTAAATCACGCGTCCAACCAGATTGTCTAATAGAAAAACTAATCTGATATATACGCAGTAAGGCGGTTGAGTTGGCCACCCAAACCGCTAGTGGCGCTAAATCCGAGGCACCGTGATTCTGAATAATACAATAGGCTAAATATAGCTGCGGACCGCCCTTATAAATACAAGCGAGAATGCCGCGGATTATTGAATCCCGATAAGAGAGATTCATCTTATAACCTATAACAAGCACACTGATTGTGGCCACAAATGCTAATATTAAAACGATGTTATCGGTATTTTTCCAAACGCCTTTCCAGGAAACGATAGCCAGAAGTAAACCGACCAACAAAGTCCAATTAGCATAAATCCAGACTATTCTCTTTGAAGATTCTTTATGATCAACCAGAAACGCGTTAATTGATAAAGACAAATTGAATAGTATAAACAGAAACATGAGCAGATAAAAAGTTACCGTGATACTCTGCGTGTTTCCGATGAGTCGCCAAGCTTGGGGTACTGAATAGGCCCAAGCTAGAACGATTTGCAGCCAAAATAAAGATCTGGCGAACCTTTCCATGCTTGAGTCTCCTACTTTTTTTAAAAAATACTAATTTTGATATAATACAATAAAATAATAAATATGTCAATTATAAACAACAAAATAACTAATATTAAACAAAATAATTAATAACTCAATAATATAAGTATAATCTAATAAACACTTGATTTTTATTTAGTATTCTGTTAATATTGAGATACTTTAATTAACTAATTTTAGAAAATACTGTATGCCAAATAAGAAGTCGGCAGCCAAGGAACTGCGCAAGGCGGTCAAAAGGAACGCTGCCAACAAAAAAGTGTCTGATAAACTTAAGAATTCTGTTAAGTCTAGCCTAAAACAAATTAAGGCTGGCGATAAAAAAGTTAAGGAAGATTACACAAAAACTATTAAAGCCATTGATAAAGCGGCTAAAAAAGGGGTAATTAAGAAAAATACCGCTTCCCGCAAGAAATCAAGACTGATGAAAAAAATTAATGCTTTGAAATAAGCATCTTAATAATTAATGTACTTATCTTGGATGCGGAGACGGAAACCCTAAAACCAAGGGCTGAGCCGCTTCTCGGATAAGCGCCAAAACAATGTTAGACAAAAAAAACAAGGAAAAAATCATTAAAAAATTCCGTGTCCATGACACTGACACCGGTTCTCCTCAAGTGCAGATTGCTATCTTAACTGAGGAAATCAAAGAATTAACCGACCACTTAAAGAAGCACAAGCACGACTTCTCTTCCCGCCGCGGTTTGTTAAAAAAAGTTAGTGAAAGACGCAAACTCTTAAAATACTTACAGAAAGAAAATGCTGAGCAATTTAAAGAATTAGCTGACAAGTTAAAATTAAAGATTGCCCAAAAATTACAGGAAGAGGAAGAAGAGGAAAAGAAGAAAGAAAAGAAATATATTGATCCTGAGGAAGAAGGCGAGCTTAAGGATGGCGCGGTTGAGGACGAAAAATAATATTAACTATGATAAAACACGGAGAACAAAGAGTGGGAATACTAGTAGATGTCTCAAACATGTACCACTCGGCGAAGAATCTGTATAACAAGAAAGTAAACTTCAAAGAGATTTTAGCTAAAGCAGTGGCCGGCCGGAAACTTATCCGGGCCACTGCTTATGCTATCCGGACCGAAAACCAGGATGAAGCGCCTTTTATAGAGGCTCTGAGCCAACAAGGTTTTGAGGTTAAAATGAAGGACTTACAAATCTTCGCTGGCGGAGCTAAAAAAGGTGATTGGGATGTTGGCATAACGATTGACGCCATCAAATTAGGCGATAAACTAGATGTCATTATTATTGTTTCCGGGGATGGCGATTACATCCCGCTGGTTTCCTATTTACAGAACAATAAGGGCTGTCTAGTAGAAATAATGGCTTTCCGCAAAACCTGCTCTTCCAAATTAATAGAAGAAGCGGATGACTTTATTGATCTTGGATCTGATAAAAAATTTTTAATTAATAATTATAGAAAATAATAAATAACACGGACTGACCGGCAAATAGATAGCACTGTATATTCAATACAGTCCTTTAATTTGACGGCCAGCCGACAAAACTATGGAAAAAGTATTTACCGGGGAATGGCTGGGCCGCCCCCTCACTATCAAGACGGGAAAAGTCGCCTTACAGGCTGACGCAGCCGTCTGGGTTCAGTACGGAGAAACTGTTGTTCAGGCAACAGTTGTCCAATCTAAATATGAGCGACAAGGAATTGATTTCTTCCCGCTCATGGTTGAATTTGAAGAAAAACTTTATGCCGCTGGCATAATTAAGGGTTCCCGTTGGGTGAAGCGCGAAGGTCGCCCAACTGACCAGTCTATTTTAACTGGCCGCATGATTGATCGCTCCATTAGACCATTATTCGCTCCAGGCGATAATCGCGATGTCCAGGTAATCATTACTGTTTTAGCCGTTGACCAAGAAAATGATTACGACATCGTTTCTCTAGTGGCTGCTTCTGCTGCCTTAGCTATTTCTGGACTTAAATGGAACGGACCAATTGGCGGAATCCGCGTTGGTTTAATTGAAGGTCAATTTATTTTCAATCCTACCTATGAAGAACAGGCTAAGAGCACTTTGGATTTGATTGTCGCTGGCACGGCTCAAAAGACTATTATGATTGAAGCTGGCGCTCAGGAAATTCCGGAGAACACAATGTTGGAGGCCATTACGATTGGTCAGGAAAAAATGCAACCAGCAATTGACTTGATTAACGAGCTCAAGAAAAATGTTGCTCCTAAAAAAGATCACCAGGAAGTTAAAAAAATTGAAACCGAAGACGAAGTTAAAGCTAAAGCTGACAAAGCTGAGCTACTCAAAATCGGCGAAGCCTGGTTAGCAAATAATGTTAAAAATATTTTATTTGATAAAGTATATTACACTAAAGGCGAGCGTAAAGCGGCCGTCAGCGCTATTAAGAGCCAGTTAGAGGCTTATTTAGCTTCTCAAGGTTTAACTGGAGATAAGCGCGACTTCATTATTAAAAAATTGGCCGAGAACGCCATTGACGCCGAAGTAACTCGTTCTATTTTAGAAGATAAGCGCCGCGTTGATGGAAGAGCCTTAGATGAAATACGCGCTCTATCAGCTGAGGTAGCCGTTCTCCCTCGCGACCATGGCACTTCCCTTTTCTCTCGCGGCGAGACTCAAGTGATGTCCATTGTTACTCTAGGCGCTCCAGGCATGGAACAATCACTAGAAGGAATTGAAGGTCAAAGCAAAAAACGTTACATGCATCATTATAACTTCCCGCCTTACTCAGTCGGCGAAGCTTCACCACTGCGAGGAACTGGCCGACGCGAAATCGGTCACGGCGCACTGGCTGAAAAAGCTTTAATGCCAATGATTCCTAATAAAGAAGAATTCCCTTATACCGTTCGCATCGTTAGTGAAACTTTAGGTTCTAATGGTTCTTCCTCTATGGCTTCAACTTGCGCCTCTACCTTAGCTTTAATGGATGCTGGCGTACCGATTAAAAAACCAGTGGTCGGCATCGCTATGGGCTTAGCTTCTAACCATGATATGAGCCGTTGGGAAGTTCTAACTGACATTCAAGATTTAGAAGACGGCGAAGGCGGCATGGACTTCAAAATCACCGGAACTGATGCTGGCTTAACCGCTATTCAGTTAGATACTAAGACTGATGGCTTAACTAAAGAAATAATTACCAAAACTTTAACTCAAGGTCGCGCTGCTTTAAACCAGATTCTCGGCGTTATCACGGCGGCTATTCCTGCCCCGCGCACTGAGTTATCAAAATACGCACCACGCCTTATCAGCTTTAACGTTGATCCAGAAAAAATCGGCGCTATCATTGGGCCGGGCGGCAAAGTAATCAATCGTATTATTGATGAAACTGGAGTTAGTATTGATATTGAAGATACAGGCTTAGTAATCATCTGTGGCAATAACGCTGAGATGGTTAATGAGGCTGTTAAACAAGTCAAAGAAATCGTTCATGTCTTTGAAGCCGGCGAAATCGTTAAAGGCAAGGTGGTGAGAATGTTAGATTTCGGCGCTTTCGTTTCTCTTAATGCTAACCAGGACGGCATGGTTCATGTCAGTGAACTAGCTCCTTACCGCATTGAGAAGCCAGGCGACTTCTTAAACATCGGCGATATAGTTACCGTTAAAATTAAAGAAATTGATGATCAAGGCCGAGTTAACCTAACCATGAAAGGCCTAACCGAGAATGCCGACCTATGGAAAGATGAGAAAGGCAAGTCTAACGGCTCGTCTTTCGGTAGCCGCCCAAGCTTCGGTTCTCGTGGTAATGGGCCATCTAGACCCAGCCGTTTCGGCGACCGGAGATAAATTAAACCATTGACTTTTATCTAAAATTAAGCTATTATTTTCCAATATAAAATAATACTGATAAACAAAATTATGCTAGCAATCAAACTGTCCCAAACCGGTAAAACCAACAAAAAAATGTTCCGGTTAGTAATTTCTGAGAAAGGCCGCGATCCATACGGTGATGTCTTAGAGATTTTAGGTTCCTACAATCCTCATTCTAAAGCTTTAGTCGCGAAAGCGGATAGAGTTAAGTATTGGATTTCTAAAGGAGCACAGATGACCGCTACGGTTAATAACCTATTGGTCGGCCAAAAAATTATTGACGGCTCTAAGGCCACAGCCTCTAAGAAAGGCAAACCAAGCGAAAAGCGTTTAGCCCAACTTAAAGTTAAAGCTGATAAAAAAGCTGTTAAAGTAGAGGCGCCGGTTGTTGAAGCTGCTCCTGAAGTTAAGGAAGAAGCTCCGGCAGAAACTAACGCTTAAGTTAGCAAAATAATTGAAGAAACATTGACAATTCCCCGTAAAGAGTTATCATTATTAACATAAAGTTGCTGCAGTGGCAGCTCATTAATAAATTTCTTTTCCCTTTGATCGGATTTAAATACGTTCAATAGGAAAGACGAATGAAAACTATGGAAGACAAACAGTTCCTGGAAATGGTAGTAAAAGCCATCGTCGCTAACCCGAACGATGTAGTCGTAGACCGGACGATTGATGAGAGAGGTGTCTTATTGACCCTCAAGACCAACCCGGCCGACATGGGTTATGTTATTGGCCGCAAGGGTCAAACCGCGCAGTCAATCCGCACCTTATTAAAAATAATTGGTGCTAAAAATAACTCTCGCGTGAACCTGAAGATCTATGATCCAGAAGGTGGCAGTCATCGCAGTGAAGCTCGCCATGAGTCTCGCCATGATGACATTGATACTTCCGCGATTGATGATTTAAAAATCTAAATCAAAGAAAAAATCACATAAACAAAAATCCCCTCTCAAAATTAGGGGATTTTTGTTATAATAAGCATATAACTATTTTATTAGTCAGAAATAATAATTATGAAATTCCAACTGTTAACTATTTTCCCTAAAATCTTTGATTCTTACTTAAACGAGGCTATCTTAAAAAGAGCCCAAGCTAAAAAAATAGTCCAATTCAAAATCCATAACTTACGCGATTGGACGACGGATAGGCACCGCAGCGTTGACGACGCGCCGTATGGTGGCGGGGCGGGCATGCTCATGAAGATAGAGCCTCTATATAAAGCTCTGAGTGATATAAAAAAAATAAGCAAAAAGGTTCCTGCCAAAAAGAAAAAGATCATTCTTCTCTCCGCCTCGGGAAAGAAGTGGTCGCAAGATTTAGCCCAAAAATATTCTAAGTTGGAAGAACTAATTTTAATCTGCGGACGCTATGAAGGAGTTGACGCCAGAATTAAAGAATTCATTGATGAAGAAATTTCGGTCGGCGATTATGTCTTAACGGGCGGAGAACTGCCGGCTCTAACTATTATTGATTCTATTACCCGCCTTTTGCCTGGAGTTTTAGGCAACGCTGACAGCATAATTGAGGAAACTCATTCTGAAAATGGTATTGCCGAATATCCGCAGTACACTAGACCAGAAGTATTTAAGGCGGGAAATAAAAAATATCCGGTGCCAAAGATCCTCCTGTCTGGTGACCATAAAAAAATTAAAGAATGGCAGAAAAAACAGCAAAAAAATATTAAAAAATAAAATAAAAACCCGGGCTTAAAAAACTCGGGTTTTTGGAATTCTAATTAATTATCTGATATAAATGGAAAAGGCTCAAGTTATTCTTGAGCCTTTTAAAACTGAGTTGATTTTTACTACCTACTATTTTTTAGTTTAAGGTAGAAACATAAATGGCTGTATTGATCGCGCGGAAGAATGTTCTTACTAATTCCCTCTTCCAGTATATCTATCATCATGGTCAATAAATCCCCACGATTAATCGTCTGAGGAAAACCGGCAAACCAATCTTCCATAAACTTAGTGATATGAGCCAATACAGTCGGATCATTTTCTTCGTCCCAGGCCTTCTTAACGAGATTTAACGTTCTAGTAATGTGGCCAGGGCGATAAATTAACTTAACGGGATGATAAGATTGAAGTAAAAAGCTGCTCGCTTCCCCTCTTTTTATCAAAGTTAACATTCTTTCTTCTTCGGCCAGTCGGTTGCTTTCTTCTATTTTGTTGGCCTCGAGTTCAGCTCCTTTTATTTTTCTTTGTTTTATTTTCCCAATTACAGAGGCGCTGACTGAGAATATAATAACAATAGCGACTAAGCCAAGGGCCCAAAACTTAATAGCCCATAACTGAATAAACGGCCAAGATATGACGCCCCAGGCTCCGGCCAAGAAACTAACCAGATAATCCCACCAACGGATTGCCAAGCCGGAAACTAGTAACACAGATATAATGCCAATGGACCACCGGAAAAAGGCCTTATAATTACAACTCCACCAGCCACGAAAACCTTGGCGTAAGTCATAAAAGAATCCTATTCGACTCTTTAAAAGCCAAACTGATAGACCCATGGCTATATCCATCATGGCTAGAATGATAATATTGCTAGCTAGCCAAGAGCCGAAATTAACAAAAGATACTCCCAGAAAACTCAATATTTCAATCATGTTCACTGCCAATAGAAGGCAGGCTGATAAAAATACAAAAATTATAAGATAGGCAATATAATTATCCTTCTTATAACCAAAAAGCTCGGAAATAGCTACTTTCATTGTTATTCTCCCAAATTAATGATAATACAGTTATTTATGAATTTAAAAAATTAAATTATTTTTAAAAGATCTTTTTTTATGCTATTAATAGCAATATTTAATGTAATTAATAATTATACAATATATTTAGATAACTGTCAATACATAAGTAAATTAAAAACCCGGGCTTAAGCACAGCTCGGGTTTTTGAAACTTTTACCTAATAAGGAGAGTCTGTGAACATCACAGACGGTTGTCATCATCTAAATTGAGATAAACAACATTCCTTTCCTTATACTTTTTTATTAATTTGCCGGCCCAACCAACCTTTACAAAGATTATTACAAAAATTAATAATCCGCTCAAAACGATGGACCAGATGTAATGAAGCATCATATAATGATAAGCCTCAATAATATAATCTGCTCCTCTGCCGATCGAATAAGCCAATACCCCGATAGAAACCCAGGACAACAAACAAAGCAACGATCTTTTCATTTCCTCCTCCTAGCAATTATTTATCTAATTCAAAAGAACAAAAAACCAATATCTATTAACTACTTTATTATACCCCATCCTTTATCTTTTTTTAATAATCTACCGCTTACAGAAAATCCGGCTGCTTTCTTGTGCCCGCCGCCACCCCAATGCTGAGCAATAGACGCTACATCAATAATATCATCATTAGTTCTTAGACTTCCTTTTACCCTACCCTTTTCTTCACGAAGTAGCAAGGCAACCTTAACGCCACTTAAAGTGCTGAGGAAGGAAACAATATCACCGAATAGATCAGCTCCCGAACTGGAATATTCCTCTGGCATAAGTTCATCTAGTTCCTGGGCTGTTAAAGCCGAAAAGGCAAACCCAGTCTCAGAATCAAGATGCATATTATCTATGGCTCGACCCCAAACTTTAAGCGAGGCGAAACTTTTATTATTAACGGTATGATCAATAATGCGTGGCAGTGAAGCACCGCGCAATAACATTTCCGAAGAAACAGCTAGTGCCTCACGTGAAGAATTGGCATGTAAAAAATGGCCGGTATCCGTCATTAGGCCAATTAAAATACAATTAGCCAAGGTTCTATTAACTTCAATATTATTAGCTTTCAGTAAATGATAAATTATTTCGGTAGTAGAGGCCTTGTCTGGCAGACGGAGCTCTAAGTCGGCATAACTTTCTGAGGGCTGATGATGATCAAGCTCAATTATATAAGGCCTAGTTTCTAGGCGACCATCGCCATTAGCCTTAATAAGATTACGCAAACGAACTTCTAGGCCAGTCCGGGAAATAGAACCACAATCTAAGACTAGTATTACATCAAAAACTCTCAAATCGTCTGGCTCCTCAGATCTAATTAAATCCTCATGAGGAATAAAAGAATAGGCGCCATCAACTTTCTTGTCAGCAAAAGCGTAAAATCCCAAACCTAAAGACTGAGCTATTTCAATCATAGCGCCAATAGAAGCAATAGCATCAGCATCAGGAGAAGTATGACCGACTATCAAAACTCTTTCCGCCGCGGCTATTTTAGAGTAGGCTAATTGTAATTTATCATGTAAATTCATAACCCGTTATTCTAAAGGAAATAAACAAAAAAGTCCAGACCCGCTGGACTTCTTCCCAATAACTCTAAATATCTATTATTCTTGGCTAGCCTCTCTATTAGCCTCAGCGATTAATTGCTCAATTTTACTGGCTTCGCGCTCGGTAGAATCAAATTCCCAAATAAAACGCGGCATACGGCGCAATTTCAAACGACTCCTTAAAATACCGACTAGCTGGCTGGTCGCGGCCGTTAGCTTTCTTAAAGCCGTCCCGGCTAAATTATCAGGCAAAACGGAAAAGCCAATTTTAGCCTGCTTTAAGTCTTCGCTGCATTCTACATAGGTAATAGTAATAAGAGCATTTTCTACTCCCACTTCTCTGTTAACAGCTAGGGCTAACTCTTCTAAAATCAATTCATTAATACGGGGCACTTTGGACATATAATAAAGATTCCCGCGAGTCGCGGGAATCAAAGTTTAAATTTTATCAACTATTCTTTCCTCCTGATAGATGTTAAGAATATCGCCGACGGCAATAACCGGCTTGCCCTCATATTTTAGTCCAGCCTCTTCATCCTTATTAACCGATTCTACATCCTGCTTGCCAGACTGTAGGCGAGTCAAGCGGCCGGAGACAATAAAATCATCGCCGCGCTTTACATCAATTAAACTATTATTTTTAATGGCGCCATCTAAAACTTTACCACCAATAATCTGGCTGTTATTTTCGGTTCTAAATACGGCTAAAACTTTTAAACGGCCTAAATCAACCCGGTTTATTTCTGGCTTAACAAGCAGCTGCATCTCCTCCTTAATAAATCTAATTAAATCATAAATAACTGAGAATACTTTAACGGTTACCTGTTTTTCTCTAACCAGAGTTTCTATAGCCGGTGAAATGCGGACATTAAAACCTAAAATTTTAGCGCCGGTGTCTTCCGCTCTCTTAACATCGCCTTCCGTTATATAACCCAGGCCTTTGCTAATGACGCGCACTTTTACTTTTTCGTTATTTAATTTCAATAATGATTCTTCAATCGCTTCGGCTGAACCAAGGAAGTCAGTTTTAATAATAACTTTAACGCGTGGCGTTTTATCCTCAGGATTATCATCGCTAGTGACTGGCATGACATCAGCCGCCTGCGAACTGACCTTAATTTTTTTGGCTCTAACTTTTTCTCCTTCGCCAACATTTAAAATATCACCGACGGCGGGAGAAATTTTTAAACCTAAAATTTTTACCGGCGTGGACGGCCCGGCTGATTCTACTTCTTCACCTTTATAATTTTTTAAAGATTTTACCTTGCCATAAACCACCTCATTAAAACAAAGCTGATCGCCGACTCTCAGAGTCCCATTTTGAACTAAAATAGTCGCTACCGGCCCGGCTCCTTTATCAACATTAGACTCCACAACTGTTCCAGCGGCATCAGCTTCAGGGTTAGCCTGCAAACCATTACTTTCTGTTTCGGCAACTAAGAGAACCATATCTAATAGTTCTTCAATACCCGTTCCGTCTTTAGCGGAGATAGGCGCGCAAATAGTTTTGCCGCCCCAATCTTCCGGAGTAATATTAAGTTGAGTAGATAATTCCTGTTTAGTGCGGTTTATATCAGCCGCCGGCTTATCAATTTTATTCATGGCGACCAAATAAGGTATCTTAGCCGCTTCAATAATACGGAAAGCTTCAACGGTCTGAGGTTTTACGCCGTCATCAGCCGCTACTACCAAGATAGCAATGTCCGCCACTTTAGCGCCACGGCTACGCATAGCAGTAAACGCTTCGTGGCCAGGCGTATCAATAAAGGTTAGCACGCGACCGTTACGAACAATCTGATAAGCGCCAATATGCTGAGTAATGCCGCCCGCTTCACCAGCTACAACGTTAGTGCTACGAATAGAATCTAATAATCTGGTCTTACCATGATCAACGTGGCCCATTACAACAATAACCGGCGGACGCTCCTTCATGTCCTTAACGTCTTCATTGGCTAAAATGGCCTCTAATTTTTTATCTTCGTGCTCATTATCTTCAATCTTAGCTTCAGCTAACTGTATATCTAAGTTAAGATTTTCGCCAATAATAGTCGCGGTGTCAAAATCAATCTTTTCATTGATAGAAGTAAAAACGCCATTTTTCATTAGTTCCATTAAAACTCGGTTAACTGGAATGCCGGCCAGTTCGGCATAGGCACGAACGGTAATAACCTTAGGAACCATAACTGTCTTTTTTTCCTTAGGTAGAACCTCGTCCTGCTTCTTAATAGCGGCCGCCATCTTCTTCTGCTCCCACTGACGTCTTAAAAATGGCCAATCCTTAATAATTTTCTTAGCCGTGTTATTATCTACTTTAATCGCTTTCTGACCAATAGCAAAACCAAGCTGCGGCAATAGATCATGCAGTTCTTGCGGAGAGATTCTTAGAATACGGGCTAGCTCGGTAATGTTCATGTTGTTTGTTAGCTAATCACGGTTTAACCGAAAAAAGCTATCTAATATTAGTAAAATAAAAAGCTTAAATTAAGCTTATAATAACCCTGCTTGTTTTTTAATATTACTTCATTTTTACCCTTTAGTCAACGAGCATTTTGACATCTGTTGAACGGTTGCTTTTTATCAAATAACATACTATTATATAATGTTAACAGAAATTATTTAAGATTAGCTAAGTACTTTAAAAATTAGTTTAAAACCGTAAATACATCAAATCACTAAAAAAGGACGAGGACTTCATGAAAAAAATGATTTTTTTGCTATTTTTAGCCATAAAAATTATGGCGCAACCGACAATGACCGAATTAGTATTTCCGCTCTATGTCGGAGGCAACAGTTATAGCAGTGCCAACAGTATGGCGACTGCTTACAGAGTAAAAATAAGCGGACTAACCGCGTCAGCCACGTATAAATTCGCGGCGGGCATGATTAGCGCTGATGATATTACGGAAGCTTCCTTTAACCAATACGGGGTGGGTTATTACTACTTCCCCGAATACGATAATGGAGGGGTCTTAAAAGTAGCCAGCGGGCAGGATAACACTCCCGCATCTGACCTAACTATGCTTAGCTCTACTGATATAACTGCCAACGCTGCTGGAGAAATAACTACTTGGGTAGTAATAGTACCTATAAGCAACTACCGCTTCCAGTATGCCAGCGCTCATCTCTGTCTTATCCATGATAATGGCGATGGATCAGGCACGGTTTCTCGCTCCAGCAGAATTATCAGCAACTCAACTTCGCTAACTTCTGGGGAATTTACTTCGCCCTGGAATAATGAATGTGCTTTCATTAGCGGCACGTCGCTAGCTCCTGACGGAAAATTCATTTTTATCTATAGCCAGGAAAATCCTAGCCCCACCGATAGGCCCTTACATGGCTATATTGTAGAAAGCAACACTATTAATGAAAATAGCGGCGCATATTCTTATCCAGCTTTCTATGCAACAGTTAATAACGTGGCTGGCAAATATGGGCTAGTAGCGCCAGTTGAAAATCCAAACGGCATCCGCAGAATTGAAACCTTTAATTCTGACGGCACTAGCTACGGTTTTGCTACTGACGCCGATGGTATTTGGCCATCAGGGTTAAATACCACAGCCATGACAGCCGGAACTGTTTACAATATTACGGCTACCGATGCTCCTCTGCCGGTTGAATTGCAAAATTTCACTGCTAGCTCAGTTAATAACCAGACAATTTTAAACTGGCAAACGGCAACAGAAGTAAATAGTTACATGTTCCAAATAGAAAAAAAATTCCTGGATCAAAATTGGATCAAAATAGGTTCTGTCCCTGGGTCTGGTAATAGCAACTCGCCAAAATTTTATTCCTTTACCGATATTAACCCGAGTTCAGGAATAAATTACTATCGGCTAAAAATTATTGATAATGACGGTAGCTATGAGTATAGCGATGAGATATCGTTAGATATTGCCATCCCCGCTTCATTATCAATTAACCAAAATTACCCCAATCCCTTCAACCCAACGACGACCATTAGTTTCAGCCTTCCCAAAACCACTTTTGTCACCCTAAAAGTTTATGACGCTCTAGGGAAAGAGGTGGCTGAATTAGTTAGCGAAACAAAGGCGGCTGGAAACTATCAGGTTAATTTTAACGGCCAAGGCTTATCTAGCGGAATTTACACCTATAGACTTAGCGCCAACGGTCTACATGAAGTAAAAAAGATGATTTTGATAAAATAATCATCTATATTTATAGCAAACACAATCTCGAGCTTAACCAAACGCTCGAGATTTTTTTTATTTTTTGGCTGTTATTAGGCCTTTACAAACTTGGGACTAAATGCTAAAGTAAAAATGTAAATTTATAATTTATTAATCAAGACTGTTTCTAGGAATTAGAAGAATTGGCCATTATCCCCAGTAAGTTGTAAAAAATTTATTTTTGTAGATCAACTCCTTATGTTTTCTCTGATTTTTACTCTAAAATTAGCACAAAAATCTCAAAATCTCTAAAATAAATGTCGCCTATGGCGACTGGTTATATTTTTCAAAATTTAATAGCATAAACTGCCACCTTAATTCCTCCAGACAGCTCACCTTCATATGGAATACCTAAACTATGTCCTGTACGCTGTTTTGACCGTTGGTGGTTTTTTTGTTGGCTACTTATTTTATAAGAACTCAGCCAGCTCTAAAATCAGCAATGCCGCTGAAAAAGCCGAGAAGCTTATTAACGAAGCTAAGCTTAAAGAAAAAGATCTGCTTCTCAAAGCCCAAGACAAGGCTTTAAAAATTATTGAGGAGTCAAAAAAAGAAGAAATTAGCCGACGCAACGAAATTAATAATTTGCAGAAGAGATTAGAACAAAGGGAGACTTCTTTTTCGCAAAAATTATTAGACCTGCAAGAAAAACAACAAAAACTCTACGACAAGGTAAACGAAGTCCAAGAAATAAAGGAAAAAATTAAAACCATTAAAGAAGAGCAGGAAGCGAAATTAGAGAAAATGTCCGGACTCAGCCAGGCCGAAGCTAAGGAAATCTTGCTCAAGAGCGTTGAAGAAAAAAGTACCGAAGATTTAATGGTCCGAGTCAATAAAATGGCTAATTACGCCGAAGACACTATCAATGAAAAAGCTAGAGATCTGCTTGCCCTAGCCATGCAAAGAATGGTGTCGGCTTATACAGTTGAATTAACCACGACTACCATTGATTTGCCTAACGATGAAATGAAAGGCCGCATTATCGGACGCGAAGGCCGCAATATTAAAGCCATTGAAAATATGACTGGCGTAGAAATCATTGTTGATGATACTCCTAATGCTATTACCGTCTCCGGCTTTTCTCTTATTCGCCGCCATATTGCCAAGAAAGTTCTAGATTACTTAATTAAAGACGGTCGTATTCATCCGACTAAAATAGAAGACGCGGTTGAAAATGCTAAAAAAGAAATATCATTAGATATTAAGAAAGCTGGCGAAGAAGCCATGTATGAAGTTGGCGTTACCGGCTTTGACCCTAAATTAGTACAGATTTTAGGACGATTAAAATACCGAACCAGCTATGGCCAGAACGCTTTGCGCCATTCAGTAGAAGTGGCTCATCTAGCCGGAATGTTAGCTGAAGAATTAGGCGCTGATGTCACTATCGCTAAAAAAGGCGGCCTACTGCATGATATTGGCAAGGCCGTTGATCATGAGGTCCAAGGCAATCATACCGAAATTGGGCGCGATATAGCTAAGAAATTCAACCTGCCGGCGGAAATAATCATGCCAATTGAAAGCCACCATGAAGATAAACCGGCTTCCCTTATCTCAGTTATAGTAAAGGTGGCCGATGCCATCTCCTCGGCCCGTCCAGGAGCTCGTAGCGATAACTATGAGAACTATTTACACCGCCTAGAAGAGCTGGAAAAGATTGCTTTAACCTTCGAGGGGATAGAAAAAGTCTATGCCATCCAGGCCGGCCGTGAAGTAAGGGTCTTTGTCCAGCCAGAAATGATAGATGACTTCAAGGCACATAATTTGGCTAGAGATATTGCAAAAAAGATAGAAAATGAGTTAAAATATCCAGGAGAGATAAAGATTAATGTTATTAGAGAAATGCGGGCGACTGAATACGCCAGATAAGCCTAAAAAGCCCAATAAAAACCAACTTGTCTAAAAAGCTTTAATAAGCTAATATTCAAAAATATGAACAAGGCACAACTCATCGACAAAATCTATCATGATGTCGAGGGCCTGAATAAGAAGCAGGCCGAAAAGATGATCGATGTCTTAACCGACACCGTCATTGAAGAGTTAAAGAATGACCGCGAGGTTACTATCGCTGGTTTCGGCACTTTCCTGTCCCGCGTCCGCTATTCCCGTGGAGGCGTAAACCCCCAAAAGCCGAACGAGAGAATAACCATCCCGGCTGTTAAAGTAGCTAAGTTTAAAACTGGCTACCATTTGAAACAAGCTTTGAAAGGAAAAAGATAATAGACGCGCCCATTCCGATTATTAAAGTAATCCTTTCTTAAGGGCGTGTTGTTAGCGCCCGTAGCTCAACTGGATAGAGTACTTGGCTTCGGACCAAGGGGTTGTAGGTTCGAATCCTGCCGGGCGCACATTGGCTAAATTGTTTTAATTTAGCCCTAAGGCTGGGTAGCTCAGCTGGTTAGAGCGTAGCACTCATAACGCTAAGGTCGCGGGTTCGATCCCCGCCCCCGCCACAAAAATTAATAATTTTTACGTTGTCAAAATATTTACATACGCGCCTATAGCTCAGCTGGTAGAGCAGTTGCCTCTTAAGCAAACGGTCGCAGGTTCGAATCCTGCTGGGCGCACCAATTAAAAAACAATGCTCAACCTAATAATTTTTGGTTCACCTGGGGCTGGCAAAGGCACTCAGGCTTCCCTCATTTCTAAGAAATATAATTTAACCCCCATATCCAGCGGGGAGATATTTAGACAAGAATTAAAAAACGGTAAATTAGGGCCAAAAATTAAAAAATATTACGATTCTGGAAAATTAGTGCCCGATAGCTTAACAATCAAAATAGTGGAGGCAGCGGCTAAAAAGATGATTAAAGGGGCGGGCTTTATTTTTGACGGCTACCCTCGCAATATTAAGCAAGCTAAATCACTCAATAAATTTTTTAAAGATAATAAAATTAATCTTGATACCGTCCTTAACATGAAGCTGGACGAAAAAAAAGCGGCGGAACGCATACTGCTCCGAGCCAAAACATCCGGGCGATCAGACGATAATCTGGAAACTATTAAAAAAAGATTTACTGTCTACCATAAAGAAACCGAGCCGATTCTAAAATATTACCAAAAGATGAATAAAGTAACCGATATTGACGGCCTGCCCTCTATCAAAATAATATTTAAAGAAATAAACGCCGTAATCAAGTCTCTATCCAAAAAATAAAAAAATAAAATGAAAAAGAGGAGTATAAAAGCTCCTCTTTTGTTAATGCTAATCAATCACCCCGAGAGTTACTCCGTCTCCATATAGAACAATATTTAAGTGCTTACGAGCAATGGATAGGCCGCCGGAATAAATATAGCCGCCCGTTCTATAGTTATAAATAAAGTAGAGGCTATAAATCATAGGGTTCCCGGCTGGCGAAAGCATGGGCTCAATAAAGGGTTGAACATACATTGGTTCATGCTCTCTTAAAACTCTGAGCATCTGACTGACTGTTCTGCGTCCACCAATATTTTTCTTCCTTAGTTCCCGCCGTTTCTCTATAGGCGGGCAGATATAAACCCTTCTCTGGCCGATTGCCTTAAGGCAAAAACCGGAATCAAAATCTACCGCTTCCTCGCAATTACGATAATCAACGGTATTCCAGAGCCAGCCTTCACCATAATTATTATAGCTAGCTCTAGGTGATTGATTGGGTGATATTACCTCAGGATCATAGCTTGGTTCTTCTGGTAATAGGACAAATTCTCCCATCTGTTCCTCAAATATGCTGCCTGGGTGGTCTGGAAAACAAACATTATGATCATGACGGCTGGTAAAAGAACTAAATTCGCTAAGCGCTTTAGCAAAACTAGGCTTATGAATTTTTAGCAGCTGTATCCCTAGAGGACTTTTCTCAACGCTTAAAACCTTTAATTCATTTTGGGCATTGACTACACAGTCTAAAGCGATTACCCTAGGCATTTCATTAAGCCCGGATTTACGACGCCAAGTTTTAACGGCCGCCGAAGCAGATTTTACTACCGAGTGAGGAAGAACAACATTCTGCTGGGCAGAAAAATTAAAGCGATTGACCTCATAAGAAGATGACAATGAAGAAGAAATACTGGTACGCATAGAAACTCCCTTTTTTGGTGATTAATTTTATTATGTTTAAAAAGAACTTATAAAATAAAACCGAGCCATTTTTTGGCCCGGTTTCTATTTGCTCTGTTGATACTTATTTTATCCGCTTAAGTATTCAATCTACAAACAAAAACCGGCCCGGTAATAATAAACCAGGCTAAGGAAATAATGAGACTGAAACGCTTTGTTTGTAAATACTTATTAATCATGATAACTATAATAACAAATAATCAAATTTAGTCAACAATAACCTGGGGATAATTACTAATTAATTGTTGTCCCCTTAAATTTACCCCCCTCCAAACAGGCCCCTAGATTAGCCAACTTCTCACCATTTAAAATAACAACTTTCATCCTGTTCCGAGCCGCCTCTCGTGAAGCCACCGGGTCAAAAGGCACATTTAGGCCAGGCTGCCATTTATTGCCGACTATCTTTCTGAATTCCGGCCAAGTCACTTTTTCCAGTCTACTAGCTTGAGGAAATTTCCTCGGATCGCGATCATAGGCATAATCAATATTAGTCAAATTAATAACCGTATCAACTTTATTATTCTTAGCTAACAATACCGCTACATAATCAGTTGACCATCCTGGCTTGTACCCGCCCGCCAAAATAATACTCTTCTTAGTTTTTAAGGCTTCTGTCGGATCAGTAATAATCTCCGGATAAGCTGACGAGCCGAGTATTACCTTTAACAGTTCGGCGTTGAGCCTGGTCGCCCTAATGCCCACCAAATCTCTGTCAAAATGGCTAATATGGCCAGTGGCTAAAGCGGCTTTAATATAAACACGGGCGGTATAACCGCCGCCGACGACTAAATAAAATTTATTACCCTTTTTAATCTGGCTTAAAATAAAGGCGCGCAGCCTCTTCAAAAATTTAATATTAACACCCTCTTTAGTTACGATAAGCGATCCCCCGACTGAAAGAACGTAAGTTTTTGGCATAAGATTTAATGTCCTTAAAAAATCGCCCCCCGGCTTCTAACCGAGAGGCGATTCAATTATAATTATTTATTTTCTTCTATTTCCTTACTTTTTACTTCCGCTAAAATAGCTTTCCTAATCTCCGAGGCTAATTTCTTTTCATCTTTAATCATTTTTTTGGCCGTCTCCCGTCCTGTCCCTAATTTAACCTCACCGAAAGAATAGGTATTACCGTTTTTCTTAATAACATTATATTCTACACCTAAATCAACTAAATCGCCGGAAACAGAGATGCCCTCATTATACATAATATCAAACTCACAAGTTCTAAATGGGGCGGCTACTTTATTTTTAACTATTTTTACCTTAACGCGGTTACCAATAATCTTTTCGCCCTGCTTAATCTGGGCCGCTTTGCGGACTTCTACTCGAACTGAGCAATAAAATTTTAAAGCATTGCCGCCGGTCGTAGTCTCCGGATTACCGAAGAAAACGCCAATCTTATTTCTAATCTGATTAATAAAAATAACTACAGTTTTAGTCTTAGCAATTACGGCTGTTAATTTTCGCAAAGCCTGGCTCATCAAGCGAGCCTGTAAGCCCATGTGCTGATCGCCCATTTCCCCCTCAATTTCTTTTTGCGGGACAAGGGCGGCCACGCTATCAACCACGATTACATCAACCGCGTTAGAACGGACTAAAGTCTCTACTATTTCTAAGGCCTGTTCGCCGCTATCAGGCTGGGACAAAAGCATCTCTTTAATATTAACACCGATTTTAGCGGCATATTCCGGATCTAAAGCATGTTCAGCGTCAACAAAAGCAGCAATTCCGCCCGCCTTTTGGACTTCAGCGACGATATGCTGAGCTAAGGTAGTTTTACCCGATGATTCTGGACCATATATTTCAATAATGCGGCCACGAGGGACTCCGCCGACACCAGTAGCTATATCTAATGATAAACAACCGGTAGAAATAGCGTCTACATTAGTGCGCGGAACATCGCCAAATTTCATAATCGCTCCTTCGCCGAAACGACTTCTAATCTGCTCAATGGCGTTTAAGGCCGCATCGCCGCGCTTGCCCTTATCCTCGCCTCTTTCGCCCACACTCTTTTTCTCTTTTTCTTTAGGCATAAATTTATATATTACTTTTTTATTAACAAATTTAGTATAGCATAAGCGCCGTGATGGCAATTTAAACAAAAGCTAAGCTATATTTTAAAAAATTATAAATTATATTTTAACCTATCAGTTAAAAATAATCCTCAAAAATAACTAAAAATTACCAAATGACTCTCCTATTTACTTAAAAACTTAAACGGCAGAGGGAATTTATGTTCTGACCCGTTTCTGGTACTAAAAATTATTTCCGCCCCAGACTCAGTTTTTTGCCAAGCAAAATTAATTAACGATTTAGCATTTTCTTCGGCCATTCCTAAGCCAACTTCCGTAGTCGCGGTATCTTTTTCCCATTCACTTCTTATTTTATTAGCCAAATCAGACCAAGCTCCTTCTTCACCGCGCCCCTCCATGCCTTTAGCCGACTCTATATCAGCCATCTGCTTATTAATATTATGAAATAAAGTCTCTTCATCAGTATTTTTTACCGAACTAGTCCCAATTAAATTAGACCCCGCTAGCAAAATATAATCAACCGCGAATCTGGCTTTCTGCCACCAGATATTTTTCTCCATTTTAGCCTTCTGCTCAGCATTTCCGCCGTATAAAACTAAGGCAATAACCATTAAAACTAAAAATATAACGATAGTTACTAAACTCATGGCTGACTGGCGAATTTGGGACATAAAAAATTATTAAAATAATTGATTTTGACTAATTGCCTCGCTGTCCGCCGAAAAAATCTTTATTTCGCCATATCTACCATCAAAACCAGGCTTTATAAGCAACTGGCCGCTGCGGACGCGACGTATCCCTTCAATAATTCTAGAATCAATATCTTTTTTAATACTAGATAAATCCAACTCCAGTAAAATATGCATTTCTGAACCGAATTCTGATATTAATCTATTGTACTCCCGTTTAACTTTTTGCGAACTGCGGCTCTTAATATTAAAGGCCTCTGCTATAATCTTATCCAATTCCACTAATTTTTTAAAGGGGACTAGTTTCTGAGGCTGATAACCATCTGGCCTATCGGCGAGCTCCTCTACTCTATTCAAAACGCCAATAATTAAAGGCTTATGACAAACTGGACAAATATTTTTCTGACGCCGGCTCTCTTCCGGGGCGCAGCTAAAATCGCAATCCCGATGACCGTCAAAATGATACATTCCTTCTTCCGGATAAAATTCTATGGTCATCTTAAGGCCGGTTTTGTTCTTAATATGATTGTAAATTTCCTCATAGCGAACCGGCTCGCTTAAATCCATCACATTAGCTTCTCGGCCGATGTTATCTGGGCTATGGGCGTCAGAATTAGATAATACGGTTAGCTTATCTAAGGCTGATAAGCGCCAATTCATGGCTGGGTCGCTGGACAGGCCGGTTTCAATAGCGTAAATATATTTGGTCTGATCTTTAAAACATTCTTCCAAAGAATCAAAGCCGGACTTAGAGCCAAAAACCGAAAACCAGGGAGTCCAAATATGGGCGGGGTAAATTAAAAAGTGCGGATTTATTTTTAAAACTAATTTTACTAAATCAGGCGCCTTAATTCCTAGTATCGGCCGGCCATCAGAGCGAATATTGAATTTATCTCCTAACTGCCTATTAAGCTCTTTAACCGCCTCTATACTAGGGGCATGGAGAACTAAATGCAACCGCCTAACCTTATCACCATCTTTATAAACTAAAGATAATTCCGTACTAAGAATAAATTTTACCTTGTCATCCGGAGCTATTTTTAATTTATAAAGGCCAGATCCAGAAAATGTTTCAACCAATTCTTTACTAATAGATTCAAACCAGGCGGGATGAGTAAAATCACCAGTCGCGATGATATCAATTCCCTTTTGACGGCAAGCAGCGTCAATATTAACCAGAGTTAAGCGGGGCGAGCAGGCTCGTGAATAACGGGAATGAATATGGAGATCTAAAATCTGCAACATATCTAACTTCTGCTAATTTAACAAACTCTCGGCAATATGCAATTCATCCAAACTATTAACCCCCATGGCTTCGTGGGCCTCTATGCTAAATGATTCTATCGGTAATCCAGCGGCAAAAGCAATATTTACTAAATCGGTCAGATAATATTCCTGAGATTTATTATCATTGTTAAGACTATCTAAATTATTCAATAACCAATCCTTATTAAAACACATCACAGCGGGATTTACTTCGGTAATTTTTCTTTCTTCATCGCTCGCATCTTTAAATTCCGTTATCTTAATAATTTCACCAAGCTCATCGCGCACTATCCTGCCCCAATGATAAAAATTATGGCGCCAATCAGCAAAGTCCGGGAGTTTAGTTGTCAACATGAGCAGGGCCTTAGGGCAAGCAGCCGAACAATATTTGATGGAGTCACTTTTAAAAAAGGGGTGGTCGCCATACAAAACTAAAACATTCTTAACATCCGCGCCTATTTTTTCGCGCGCGCAGCTAACGGCGTGTCCTGTCCCTAGTTGCTTGTCTTGAATTACATAATCAATCTGATATTCTCTTAACTCCTGGCTGATAAGATCTTTATTATCAGGAGACACAACCATGATCGGACGAGTATCAATGCCAGTGGCCAGAATAGAATCCATTAAATACTTAATCATTGACCGACCCTTAAGCGGGACGAGAACCTTTGGTAATTCCGAATCCATGCGCGTCCCTTTACCGGCCGCTAAAATAACAATGCGAGTCATAACAATAAGCTAGGCTATAATTAGATAAAGACTAACAAAAAAAGGAAACTTAGATAAATTTCCTTTATATTTTAGCATTTTTTAAGCTCGGGGGCAAACTAGTCTTACTAGATTATATTATTTAATATAAGCCAAAATTTTAGATTTACTTTCCCTGTTGATAGTTTCGGCTTTGTTTCGGGTATCAGCTTCCACATAAATTCTGATAATTGGCTCCGTATTAGAGGCCCGGAAATGGACCCAAAAATCCGGCCAGTCCACCCTTAAACCATCAATATCGGTTATTCTCACTCCTTCATTATCTTTATAGTCTTGTCGTAATTTAGTTAATAAGCCGGGCATATCAATTCCTAAAGGCAACTCAATTTTATCTTTTACCATATAATATTGGGGCAGAGACCTAAAAAAATCTGATGTGGACTGATTGCTTTTAGCTAAAGCGCTCAAAACTAAAGCAATGCCAATTAAAGAATCACGGCCATAGTGTAGCTGAGGACAGATAATCCCGCCACTGCCCTCTCCGCCAATAACCGATTTAAGGCTTTTCATCTTTTCAACCACATTAATTTCTCCAACCGCTGAAGGCTCGTATGTCGCGTTATATTTTTTAGCGACTTCGGCTAAAGCACGGGAAGAGGAAAGATTGGAAACGGTTGATTTAGTATATTGTCCGGGGTAAGCCGCCTCTATAATATCATAATTTTTCAAAACATAATCAGCAGCGGCTACTAAAGTATATTCTTCACTAATCATCTGGCCATTTTCATCAATAAAAGCCAGACGATCAACGTCTGGATCAACAACTATGCCTAAATCAGCCTTATTATTTAAGACGGCTTGGCAAATTTGGGTTAAATTTCCTGCCAGTGGCTCAGGTTTATGAGCGAACTGGCCATTTGGTTCGCAATTTAATTCTACAATATTTAAAACTCCTAGCTCTTTCAATAATTCCGGAATAATCATGCCACCAACTGAATTTATCCCATCTAAAACAACTTTAAAATTTTTAGTTTTAACTAAAGCCGAGTCAACTAAAGGAAAATTTTTTACCGCCTCAAGATGTTCTTGAGCTATAAAGGGATTAAAAATATAAACTCCTAATTTATCCTCGGTTACGAAATCAAATTCTTGTTTAGCAATTAAATTATTAATTATTTTTCCATCAGTAGCCGAAATAATTTCACTTTGATCATTTAGTAATTTCAAAGCATTCCAGCCCTGGGGATTATGAGAGGCGGTAATGATTATTCCGCCTTGAGCCTTTTGATTAAGGACAGATATTTCTACAGTCGGACTAGTCGCCATACCTAAATCAATAACGTCTAATCCTTGGCTCATCAAAGCTCCGACCACTAAATTCTTAACCATTTCCCCCGATATTCTACTATCGCGACCAATGATTATCTTTATTTTTTGGTTAGGGTATTTTTGTTTAATAAAAGCCCCATAGCCATAGAGGCTATTCATTATATCAATCGGGGTAAAGTTGTCTCCCGGCTGTCCGCCGATAGTCCCGCGGATGCCGGATATTGATTTAATAAGAGGCATAGATAATATTATAACTTCCCCAATTAAAAAACACCATTGTTCTGGCGGCGACCTACTTTCCCAGGGCTCGGGCCCAAGTATCATCGGCGCTGGAGGGCTTGACTTCTGAGTTCGGGATGGGATCAGGTATGACCCCTCCGCTCAAACCACCAGAACAATGGTGTCTTTTTTCCTCTTACTAAATATATAATTATCTAATAAGTATATAGACCCCAGAAACAGCCGTAGCCACTAATGGGTACCATTGTAAAATATTTATGTTAGAAAAAGAATCAGCAATACTTAAAAATAAAAGTGTGGGAAAATCAAATGACTTATTAGTACCGCTCCGCTCAATCCATTACTGGACTTACACGTACGGCCTATCAAGGTTATATTCTCTAACCAGTCTATGAAACCTAATCTTAGAGACAGCTTCGCACTTAGATGCTTTCAGCGCTTATCTTAACCGAAGGTAGCTACCCTGCAATGCCCTTGGTAGAACAGCAGGTACACTAGAGCTTCGTCCTTCCCGGTCCTCTCGTACTAAGGAAGGGCCTCTTCAAGTTTCCACGACCACAGTGGATAGGAGACCGACCTGTCTTACGACGGTCTGAACCCAGCTCGCGTGCCGCTTTAATGGGCGAACAGCCCAACCCTTGGGAGCTTCTCCACCCCCAGGATGCGACGAGCCGACATCGAGGTGCCGAACCAGGTCGTCGATGTGGACTCTTGGACCTGACTAGCCTGTTATCCCCGGAGTAGCTTTTATCCGATGAGCTTCCACCATCCTATATTGAATGGTCGGATCACTAAGTTCCGCTTTCGCGACTGCTTGACTTGTTGGTCTCGCAGTAAAGCCGGCTTATGCCTTTACACTATCTCCCGGGTTTCCATTCCGGGATAGCCGACCTTGGTAAACGCCTCCGTTACTTTTTGGGAGGCATCCGCCCCAGACAAACTACCCACCAGACACTGTCCCCTGAATCTCAGGGTGAGAATTAAAAATAGACAAGGGTGGTATCTCACTGGCGCCCGAAGGCTCCCACCTATTCTGAACGTGTATATCCCTAATTCAATATCAAGTTGTAGTAAAGCTTCACGGGGTCTTTTCGTCCAACTGTGGTTAACGAGCATCTTTACTCGTCTTGCAATTTCACCGAGTACTTCGTTGAGACAGTGCCCAAGTGGTTAAGCCATTCGTGCAGGTCGGAACTTACCCGACAAGGAATTTCGCTACCTTAGGACGATTATAGTTATCGCCGGCGTTCATCCGCGCTTGGATTCAAAGCTTCGCACCGAAGTGCTAACCTCTCCTCTTAACGTTCGGACACTGGCCAGGCATCACCCTCTATACATCCTCTTACGAGTTAGCAGAGAGCTATGTTTTTGATAAACAGTCCCTTGGGCTCTTTAGCTGCGGCCCTGATTGCTCAGGGCAGGCCTTATCTCTAAATTACGGCCGCTGTTTTGCCGAGTTCCTTAACGAAGTTTCTCTCGTACATCTGAGGCTTCTCGCCTCACCTACCTGTGTCGGTTTACGGTACGATTACTGTTGCCTTAGCCCTAGAGGTTTTTCTAGTCAGCTCTTCTACTTAAATTGATTCCACCTTGCGGCTTCATCTCTTCACAATCCCTTGAAATTATTGGCCCGGATTTGCCTAAGCCATTTCTTGAGAACACGAACGTACATACCATAGCACGCTTAAACTTTAGAGCTGCGTCCCCCCTTCGGAAAACAACAGTAGTGACGGAATATTAACCGTCTCATCCATCGGCTGGCACCTGCACTACACAGGTTGCGCCTTAGGATCGACTAACCCTGGGTCGATTTTCGTTGCCCAGGAAACCTTAGGTTTTCGATGGGCGGGGTTTTTACCCGCCTTTTTGCTACTCATGCCAACATTCTCCCTTCTCTCCGCTCCACCGTGCCTCACGACACGACTTCAACGCTGAAGAGAATGCTCCTCTACCACTCCCTGAATAAATCAGAAAGTTCACATCTTCGGTACAAGACTTAGCCCCGATAAATTTTCGGCGCGAAACAACTTGATTAGTGAGCTATTACGCTATCTTTAAAGGATGGCTGCTTCTAAGCCAACCTCCTAACTGTCGTAGTCACAACACCACCTTTTACACTTAGTCTTGATTTAGGGACCTTAGATTGTGATCCGGGCTGTTTCCCTTTTGACTGATGGACCTTAGCGCCCATAGTCTGACTCCCGGACTCTACCCTCAAGTATTCGGAGTTTGATTGAAGACGGTATCTTGCGACCCGCCCTCATCCAGTGCTCTACCCCCTGAGGTCAACATCCGAGGCTAGCCCAAAAGCTATTTCGAGGAGAACCAGCTATTGCCGAGTTCGATTACAATTTCTGCGCTAACCACAAGTCATCCCATAGTGTTGCACGGCTAATGGGTTCGGTCCTCCATCCGTCTTTCGACGAACTTCAACCTGCTCATGGTTAGATCACCCGGCTTCGGGTCTTGTCCATGCGACGTGTACTTCACTTTAACGCACTAGTAGAACTAATGCGTAAAAGCGAAGCACAATGCGGGCTATTAACCCTCGCTTTCACTCTGCATGCTCTCCGATTGGAGATTATGCAAGCCACATAGAACAAACTCGTTGGCTCATTCTTCAATAGGCACGCCGTCACCCCTTGCGAGGCTCCGACTCTTTGTAAGTATATGGTTTCAGGTACTATTTCACCTCCCTCAACGGGATGCTTTTCACCTTTCCCTCACGGTACTTGTTCACTATCGATCATAAGAAGTATTTAGTCTTAGGTCATAGTCGACCTGGCTTCAAACGGGATTTCACGAGTCCCGCCCTACTTAAGAACACTAGCTACGAAGAGTTAAATCTTTTCGCTTACCGGGCTATCACCGTCTCTGGCCGAGCTTTCCAACTCGTTCTGCTAAGATAAAACTTTTTTTACTTCGCCCCGTTGATCTGGCAACAGGCACTAGGTCTTGCAACACCGAAAAAACATGTGGCTCCAGAGCCTTCTGTAGTCAACCTAGTAAACTAGGCCAACCACTCAGTTATTTGGGTTTAGACTCCTCCCCTTTCGCTCGCCACTACTCAGGGAATGATTATTATTTTATTTTCCTCCGGCTACTAAGATGTTTCAGTTCACCGGGTCTTCCAGCTTAATCTAAAAGATCAAGCTTCCTCTATCTTCAATAGAGGGGGTTTCCCCATTCGGAGATCTGCGGGTCAAAGGTTGCTTGCCACCTCACCGCAGCTTATCGCAGGCTGCTACGTCCTTCATCGTCTTCTTATGTCAAGGCATCCACCATATACTCTTATTGAGATTTTCCCACGCTTTTATTTTTAAAGCTACAAAAGCGTGTTTTTTGATATTTTACTACAGCCCCCTGCTCTCGGACGAAAAATTGAGATGCAAAGGATAAAATATCAAGATTTACTTTATATATTTGATGTCTTTACTCTAACATGGATTGTTAACGTACCCAGGGCGCAAAAAAACCGCTTATTAGCGGTTCTAAGTAATCGCAAAATAGCTGATCAATTAGAATCGCTTATCAATATGGTTTAAACACACTTTTTGCATAATGTTTTATAGCTTTTACAGCCCTGTTAAAACTAACAACAATTATAGCTGTTTTAAAAATTATGTCAAGAGGCCTTAAACATATAAAAAATGGCCTAATTTTGGCCATTTTTAGCAAAAGTAAAATTGGGTAAAATTTAACTATCTAGCATCTGTGGATCACTCATTTGAGCTAAGGCAACATCCCTCTCTATCTCGCCAGCCTGATAAAGCTGTTTAATATGTCTATCTAAAGTAACCATGCCAATAGACGAACCAGTTTCTATAGTGCTCTTAATCTGAGCAACCTTCCCTTCTCTAATTAAATTAGCAACCGCCGAATTGTTAACTAAAATCTCCCGAGCGGCAATGCGGCCGCCACTTTTTCTCGGTAGTAAGCGCTGTGAAATAACCGCTGATAGAACGTTGGATAATTGCGACTTAATTTGAGCCTGCTGGAAGGGCGGAAAAATATCAATAATACGATCAATGGTCTGGGCGGCGCTATAAGTATGCAAAGTTGCTAAGACTAAGTGTCCGGTTTCCGCTAAAGTAACGGCCGTAGAGATGGTCTCCAAATCTCTCATTTCCCCCAACATGATAACATTAGGGTCCTGGCGCAAAACATGTTTAAGACCGCTACTGAAAGTCAGCATATCAGAACCGAGCTGGCGCTGAGCAATAATACTTTTATCAGAGGAAAAAATATATTCAATCGGATCCTCTAAAGTTATAATATTAACGCTGCGAGTCGCGTTAATATGATTAATCATAGAAGCCAGGGTCGTAGATTTACCACAGCCAGTCGGACCGGTCACCAAAATAAAACCCTGAGGCAAATCTAATAATTTTTCTACTACCTCCGGCATGCCAATCTGTTCTAGAGTAGGGACGACATCATTTACAATGCGGGCAACAATCGCTAAGTTATTTCTCTCATAAGAAAAATTAACGCGATAACGATAATTTTCTACCTGATAGCCTAAGTCTAAATCCCTCTTATCAAACAGCCGCGACTTCTGCTCAATATTAAGCATCGCGTCAACAAAAGAGGCTAAATTATTGGCCGTCAATTTAGTAAAATTCCCGTTAACTACTATCTGATTAATGTCCCAGAGGCAGCCATCTATCCTAAGCATTGGCGTGTGCCCGAATAAAAGATGAATATCCGAAGCTTTCTTTTCCGCGGCTAATTTAAAGAGATTATTGATGTCCATATAGACAAAATAAAATTACCAGCCTATTTTTTATTCTACCAATTTATTTTTTTACCAACCCATTTTTTTAATGCCTTTAGCGGCCGCGTCAACCTGGGCCTCCTGCTTAGACGAGCCTTCGCCGAGAGTAATCTGCTCTTCATCTAAATATAAGCCGACGGTAAAAATTTTAGCATGATCCGGTCCGCGCTCATCAATAATTTGATAATGAGGGGTAATTCCTCTGGTTTCCTGAGCCTTTTCCTGAAAATGTGATTTAGGGTCAAGGTAGGTCTGATTGCGCAATATATCATCAAGCTTAGAAACAACATTTTTCAAAATAAACTTTTTGGCCGCTTCCAGCCCCTCGCTTAAATAAATAGCACCGATAATTGCCTCCACGGCATTAGCTAAAATAAACTGCCGCGATTTTTTATTTTTATCGCGCGATTCGCCTTTAGAAAGATATAAGCACTCTTCTATATTTAATTCTTTAGCAACCTCGTAAAGCATTTTGGCATTAACTAAAGAGGCGCGCCAGTTAGTTAAGTCCCCTTCAGGAGTATCTACGAAGTTAAGATATAAAAATTCCGTCACGACGATTTCTAGCACGGCATCGCCTAAAAATTCTAAGCGTTCATTATGGCCAACGCCAAAATCCGGATGCTCATTTAAATAAGATCGGTGGACTAGGGCTTGTTTTAAAAGACTATCGTCTTGAAACTTAACGCCTAATCGTTTCTGAAGTTTTGTTAAATCATTAGTATTCATATAAAACACGGCGCCTCAACTAGGCGCCGTCATTTACCGCCGGCTGGCTATCTTCTACGCCGGCAGGAGAAACATCTTTTTTAGCCGCTTCTACTTCTTCTTTATTGTCTCTCTTTTGGATTTCTGGCTCATCATTATATAAAGCACCTAAAACACCATTAACAAATTTACCAGAGGCATCGCCGCCAAAACTCTTAGCCACTTCAATCGCTTCGTTAATAGCTACGCGAGGCGGGATAACAGTATAGACTAATTCGTAAATTCCTAAACGTAAAATATTGCGGTCAATAGTCGTAATTTGATCAAGAGGCCATTCAGTCGCGTACTTAATAATATACTTATCAATAACAGATAAATTATCCCTGACGCCGACTACCAAATCTTTAACAAAACCGCCGTCATCAAAATTAGGAGCAAAATTAGAAAAATTATCAGCGATTAGATGCTCAATATCGCCATCTTTTTGACCATTAAAATCCCAAGCAAACAGGGTTTGCAGGGCGATAGTGCGCGCTAAATGCCGATTCGACATAAATTATTTTTTCTTAGCTACTGCTTTTATTTTGATTTTGCGAACCTCTTTGCCTTTATAAGTACCACAAATAGCACAAGCTGTATGAGGTTTAACCGCTTTACCGCATTTCGGACATTTGTTCAAAACAACTTTTTTCAAAGCTAAATGAGCGCGCCCTTTATGGGTAGCAGCATGGGTCTTTCTTTTCTTAGGATTAGCCATATTAATTTATTAATTAAGATAAATTATTACATTTCCAGTATAACTTAAAACCAGTATTAGTCAAATTAGGCAAGCGGTTTAGGCCCGACAATAGCTTCAAATTCTGTTTTTTCAATCGTCTCTTTAACTAAGAGAGCCGCGACTATTTTTTCCAGACTGTCTTTTTGCGAGCTAATTATTTCTGAAGCCTTATGACCACCCTGCTTAATAAAACCGGCAATCTCCTCGTCAATTTTCTCGGCTACCTTTTCACTATAATCACGCTGCTCATGAATTTCTCTACCTAAAAAGATCATTTCTTCTTTTTCACCATAAGTCCGCGGGCCCAGATTATCACTCATACCATAATCAGTCACTAAACTGCGAGCCACGGCCGTCGCTCGGCGCAAGTCAGAAGTCGCCCCGGTCGTAACCTCACCAAATATTTCTTTTTCTACTAAATGACCGGCGAGTAGAACGGCAATTTCAGAAATAAATTCTGACTTAGCGTGCATATGACGGTCTTCGGCCGGAACTTTCAGGGTATAGCCACCAGCATTACCGCGGGAAATAATAGAAATTTTATGGACCGGATCAGTCCCTGGCAAAAAATGGGCGACTAAAGCATGACCCGCTTCATGATAAGCAGTAACCTTCTTTTCATGGTCAGTAATAACCCGGCTGCGCCGCTCTGGCCCTATCATCACTTTTTCAATTGATTCAAATAAATCCTCATTAACAATTTCCTTCTTATTGTTGCGGGCAGCTAGTATGGCAGCCTCATTCAATATATTAGCTAAATCCGCTCCGGAAAAACCAGCCGTGCGTTCGGCAATGATTCTTAAATCAGCCGTCTTAGCTAAGGGTTTAGTGCGAGCATGAACTAGCAATATTTCTTCTCTATCTTTTAAGTCCGGTAAATCAATAGTCACGCGGCGATCAAAGCGCCCCGGCCTAAGCAACGCCGGGTCTAAAACGTCTGGTCTATTAGTCGCGGCAATAACAATAATATTTTGAGTCGGTTCAAAGCCGTCCATCTCTACTAATATCTGATTTAAAGTCTGTTCTCTTTCATCATGGCTGCCGCCTAAACCAGAACCGCGCCGGCGGCCGACCGCGTCAATTTCATCAATGAATAAAATGCAAGGCGCATTCTTTTTCGCTTTATCAAATAAAGAACGAACTCGGGAAGCGCCAACGCCGACAAACATTTCTACAAATTCCGAGCCCGACATATGAAAGAAGGGCACTTGCGCTTCTCCGGCTACTGAACGAGCTAAAAGCGTTTTGCCAGTACCAGGCGCACCTAATAATAAAACGCCTCGCGGAATTTTAGCACCGAGCTCATGAAATTTTTTCGGAAAACGTAAAAATTCTACTACTTCTTTTAATTCTTCTTTAGCCTCCTTAGCTCCAGCCACGTCTTTAAAAGTTGTTCTATTCTTTTCATCCGGCTTAAAGTCTTTAGCAGTTGATTGGCCAAAACTCATAGCGCGAGAATTAGCGCCTTGAAGCCCTCGCATCATGAAAAATAAAAACACACCGATTAACAAGAATGGCAAAACAATCGGAATAATATTAGTTAACCAGTAATCCCAACCGCTTTCATCAGCTACCGAAATTTTAACCGCCGAAATTTTATTAGGATCAACCTGAAAATTTTCCAAGAGAGCGGATAAAGGCTGGGCCGATTCTTTCTGGACTAATTGTTGGCGACCATCTTTTAAGGTTACGTTCATCTTATTGCCAATAACAACCACCTCGCTGACCTGGTCAGACTTCATTTGACTAATAAAAGTCTCTAGGCCGACCGTCTCCCGCTTAACCGATTCTCCGGCCCATAAGCTAAACAAGGCGGCTATCATTAAGAAGACGATAAAAAATAAAAGAAAATTTTTAATTAATTTTTTCATGTGTTTATGATTAATTCTTGTCTTAATTATAAGACAAAAATCACAAATTAGCAATTATAAAAATGCCCGCGTAACGGGCATTTTTATTGGCGTATTTTGATTATTTAGTCTTTTTTACAGTCTTGGCTTTCTTTTCTTTCTTCTCCTCACCGACTTCAGCTGATTCAGTCTTTTTAGCCTTAGCTGGCTTCTCCTTAGCTGTCTCAGTCTTAACCGCTTCGGTCTCCTCAGCTTTAGCTTCATCGGCTACCTCAGCTGACTTGGCCTTAGCAGACTTAGTAGTCTTATCACCGGCTAATTTCAAACCGAGACGATGCTCACTCGGAGAAATGCTGACCACTTCAAAATCCTTAACTTCATTAGGCTGGAATAAATCAGTAATTTTTTCCGCCGCCCCAAAATTAAGTTGGCTGACATGAGCTAAACCATGGATTTCATCATCAAGCTTAACAAATAATCCGAAGGGATTAACCTTTAAAATAATACCGGAAACAACCTGGCCAATCTTATATTTAGCGCTGGCTTCAAGCCAAGGATCTTTTAATAATTTCTTAGCGCTTAAGAAAACTTTAGTGCCATCAATAGAAATTATTTCCGCTTTGATCTTATCGCCGACCTTATACATCTCGCTTGGAGAATCAATTCTCTGCCAAGCTAATTCCGAAATATGGATTAAACCTTCAATATTTTCACCGAAAGAAACGAAGACGCCAAAGTTAGTAATCGCGGTAATGCGGCCATCAACTGGCATACCAATAGTATATTTATCTAAGGCTGGCTTCTGTCTCTTATTCCAAACATCCTTTTCACTGAAAATAATCTTATTATCTTCCTCACTCAAAGTAATAATGGTTACTTCAAATTCCGAACCGACAAAAGATTTTAATTTTTCTAAAATTTTACTCTTATCACCGCCAGAAATACGAGGATAGTTGTCTGGGGCTAACTGAGAAACTGGCAAGAAGCCATCAATCTGGCAATAACGGCTGAGTAAACCGCCCTTATTAGCATCAACAATTTTAACTTTAACCGTGCTCTTATCTTTAAGAGCCTGGCGTAATTTGTTCCAAGCTTTTTCCTGACCAACTAAACGGAAAGATAATTCTAATTCTCCGTTTTCGTTCTCAGCACTGATAACCGCGGCTTCTATTTCATCGCCCGGCTTTAAATTAGCAAACTCTTCAACTTCATTATAAAGTTCTGGACCCCTGATAATTCCCATCAAAATACCGTCTACGTCTAGTTTAACTTCCGACTTAGAGGCGGCTACTACTCGGCCTTTAACAATATCGCCGACTTGTGGGATTTTAATATTGTCCTGTTCTAAGAGCTTAGCAAATTCACCGCTTAGCTCCTGATTTTTGTCTTCCATATATATTTAGGCTGCCAATTTTATTGTAAAAAATAAAAAAAGCTTCCTTAACCCGATTTTTTTAGATCGAGTCCCTCGGCCACCTTTAGCAATCTTGAGTAGAAAGCTATAAAATCCGCGGGTTTTTATTAAAAGTGATTATTAAATTAGTGATTATAGTATAGGAAATGACCGCTAATTTGTCAATAAGAGCAAATAAAAGAGGGCTCCGAAAGGAACCCCCATGGGAAAATACTTACTTAAGCAACGCAGACGCTTTTTTCAAAGCATCTTCCAGACTTAAACCCAATGTTTTAAGGGCCTCAGTCGCTTCTCTTTCTTCTTCTTCAGATACTTCCTTGCTTTGAACCTTTTTGAGGTTCATACGAAGCACCAACAGAAGCAAATTGTCTTCTTCTGCCTTATTCATTGATAGTACTCCCATTATGTTCATTATTCTTTTTATTAAATTCTATAATATCCGCGACGGTTTTTTTGATGGCAAAATCACCGTAAGCAATCCGCCCGCCTTGAGCCAAAGGCTTAATCCAATCATTATTTTTTCCATTTTTAACCATGAGGCGGGAAAGAATGTTGAAAGCATCAATAGTGGCATTATGAACTCTAGATCGCGCCGCATCAATACTAGCATAACCGCTCTCATAATCTTCCTCAGATAGCTTTCCATTAGCGTTATCCGTAAACAATTGATTGAATTGGAGAACTACTTCCGTATACTGGTAACAATATTTTCTCAACTCCTCTAGATATTCCTGTAGCTGTTCATTGCCGGCGCAATCATTCTCAATCTGCCTAAATGAGCGGCTAATATTCTCCATCTCTGAACTTACTGGCTGCTGGGCAACCAATTTATCAACGGAGTCTTTATTGCTTTCTACAAAATGACCGATGGAAAACATAAGCTGATTTAAATATTATGTAAGATACAATAGCAAAAAATTGATAAAATGTCAATAGTAACAAAAAATAACCACTCCAAAAACCGCCTTTTCCTAAATTTTCCCTAATATTTCAAGAATATAGTTTTTTATTTTTGAAAGGGATTAAAGCGCAAACAACCGCTTCAGCATAAGATTTGGTCCTAGTAATAATATTCCCGGTCAAAATGCCGACCGCGCCATTTTTCTGTTTAGAATTTTTCTGGCCGAAAACAATATCATCAGCCTCGCCCAATTCTTTGCCTTTCTTAATTAATTGCCTAATTTTCTCGGGCAAATAAATAGTACAGGTCTTCCCTTTACCGACTACTCCCTCGCGCGACTTTATAACTATCCAGGCATAGGCCTCCATACCGCCATGTTTTTCTTCTATACCGCCCTCCATACCAACATAGAAATCAGCTTTTGGATTAGCTCTTTGAATTATTTTTATTCTATTAATAGCGCCCTGCAAAGCCTCGGCCTCGTTCTGCGGCTGATCGCTAACGCCGGAAGGTGCTGAGACCGCTTCAATAACAAATTTTTCCTTAGGGAACATTTTACTAAAGCCAATTAAAGCAGCTTTAAGTTTAACCGGATTTTTTGAGGCAACTATAATTTTTTTCATAATGATTATTTTTAAACCAGCTTAACTTTCTACAAAAGCCTAATCTTTAATATATTATATCATAATAGCTAGAGCAAATAAAAAACCTGGATTATTCATCCAGGCTTCGGGTTTCTATTTCAAACTAAACCCTTGAGTTCGTTCATAACTTCTTTAACTGTTTCAATCCTTGTAATCCGGTAAGCGTTTGCGCCCCCGGTATACAAATCTTCCTCGCCGATGTTATGGCCACAAGAAGCACCAAGACCATTACAGATGCAAAAGAAATCTTTGTTATTATTTTTAGCCGGACAAATTGTATATTTGCCGTTAGCATCCCTTCTCAATAAAAATCCTTTATCGCAAAGGGGTGGACGACCGGCCAAAAGATGGGTTTTATACATCGGAGAATTGGCCAAGACTCTAAATAATAAGCCACAAGGTGAACCGGACGAAACAATAATATCATCAGGACTATTTGTTTCAATAACGGCCTGTTTATAGGCGTCACTAGCACTTGATTCTTTAGTCGCCATAAAACGGGTAGCCATCTGCACTCCATCTGCTCCAAGAGCTATGACGTCTAAAATATCTTGATTAGTGAAAATGCCGCCTGCGGCAATAACGGGAAAATTACCATTAGCTTGGGCGACTTTTTTAATTTCGGGCAGAAGTGCTTCCATGCTATATTCGGGCTTGCCGATTTGATCGGCCTTAAAACCAAGATGACCACCGGCTTTATCCCCTTCAAAAATAGCTGCCGCTAATTTATATCCCTGCTCTGCCCATTTATTCCGTTTCCATTTTTCAATTATTATAGACAGTGCTCTAGCGCTGGATACAATAACCGCAATAAATGTTTCGTGGGGATAATCCATAACCGGTAAATCGCCAATTAGACCAGCGCCAATGGTAATGAAATCAATCTTATTATCAATGGCTGATCGGATTGAATCTTGATAGTCGCGCTGTACGGCGACCATAACGTTCATGCCTATTACCCCATTTGGACTCAGTTCTCTGGTTTTTTGGATTTCTAAACCAACGGCCTCATAGGTTGAAACTGCTCGATTAAGTCGGTCTGACCAAATCTTTCTAATACATACAACCGACAAAATTCCAGCCCCGCCTTCGTTAGCGACGCTGGCTACTAATTCAGCCAGAGATACTCCGGCCCCCATTGGACCCAAAACTATCGGAACAGGCACTATTTTGTTGCCAATCTTCAAGCTTGGTAAGACAGTATTTTGCTTTTCCATACTACCTCCTAATGTATTTTATTTGTTAAATAACTACTTTGTTTAAATTTAATAAGCACCATATATTATAGATTAAGTCTACTTAATCTCCGTGATAAGTCAATAATGGAAATAATCTAAATCAAAAAATAAAAAAGACTGTTTTAAAAAATATAACAGTCTTTTAACGCTCTAAAGTTGCAAATCTACGACCGGAAGTACTAGGCACAAAAAATACGCGAGCTGGGATAAAATGCCTTTCTAAATCTCCGACCATATCATTGAAACGAGTGGCATATTGCCCGTCAAAATGGCTCATCAATTTACTTCGAGCCAGCTCTCTTAAATAAGAAAACCCATCTGGCCCATTAAGTAATCCTAATATCTGCTTTTTGATATCGCCTCCGTAATCCAGGACGGGACCAAAATTCAGATATTCAGACTTTTTTAAGAAAATAATGGGTCTATTAAATAAGAGCCACTCAAATGATGAGGAAGAAACTACGCCCATAAGCACAGCTCTGTCTCTCATGTGTTCTAGCACGCCTTTGGGGCATCTAACCACTTTAACTAGTGAAGGGTCCATTTTTTTAAACTGGGCACTAATATAATCTGCCGGCATTCCTCTTTGGCTAGAGTGTGATAACTCTATGCGAGGATGAATCATAAAAGTTCTGTCTAGGCCGCTCAAGTCATTGATATAATCACAAATTCTTAAGTCGCCCCTTTCTCTTGTCCAATTTGAAGCCACGAGCACAGAATTAGGAATTATTGGTTTATTATGGAGACAATTATTATTATAAAAATTTTCTCCCTTGGGCCAACCGATGATTTCTACGCGATAATCAGAATATCTCCTGATAAAATCGGCGTCTAATTCTGAAGCAGCTACTGCGACATCAACTAATCCACTAGGCGATTGGATAAATTTAGCCCAAGGACCAGCAATACCATGGAATAGTCTAACGAATTTTATTTCGTCGTAAATTTTGAGGAGCTTGTTGACTATCGCTTCTAACTTGAGGGAAGAAAAATACAAAATCACTTTCTTCCGTCTAGAAGTAAATCTATCAAAATCCTCCATAGAAAATGTTTCGCTGCTACCAGTGTCACTAAAATAGTATTTATGAGGACAATTAAGCGACTTAAAGAACGGAAACATATCATTAAAGTGGTGCCACCCCGAACAAATAAAGAGGTGGTCTACTTCTTCTATGTCGGGATTACTAAATAGAAACATAGGGCCTCCTTATTATTGGTTATGAATTGATATTTTTTGATTTTAGAGAACTTAGTTTAATTTTCAAGATTACCATAATATACTGATAATTGTCAATAGTAAAAGAGTCAATAATCATAAAAATGACAACAATTACCTATATTTTTGCTTAATATTAATTAAAAAACTTATTTATCAAAAACATCAAAAATTGGCTCATTTATTACTTCTTGATTCCATGTTATTATTAAGAAAAACAATATATAAAATATGACTTTTTTTAATTTCACCACCATTTCCATAATTTCCGCTTTTTTTGCGGCCATTGCCAATCTGCTAGCTAGAACTATTCTAAAGGACCTAAAAACGCGTGACATTCTAGCCATAAATTTTTTCACCATGGGGGCAGTCCTTCTACTTCTGTCTCCATTTTTTTATCAATTTAAACCGACGGCTATCAATATCGCCTTGCTGCTGATAATTGCTTTAGTTGATACGGCCGCCAATTATTTTTATTTTCAAACTTTTGAGAATACCGATGCCAGTGTTGCCTCGCCCTTGTTATCTCTGGCGCCTGGCTTTACATTTCTTTTTAGCTGGCTCTTGTTAAGCGACCTGGCTAGCCCGCGCAGTATAATATTATGTTTAATAATTCTAGTATTAATAATTTTATTTTCTGTTGATCTGGATAATTTCCGTCAATTCAAAAAAGTTACTTTATGGCCAGCCTTATTATCATCAATACTATTTGGATTGTCCGCCATCCCCTCTAAATACCTACTAGACGCTGCTCAGGCTACTAATGCTCCGACTCTTTATATGTTTAGAGCCATGCTAATTGCTCTATTTTCTGTGCTATTTTTTAAATTCACAATAAATAAAATTTCCGTCCGCCAGTACCGTATGATATTTTTCCGCGGTTTATTTGTTATCACACAATGGGTACTATTATATTGGGCTTTATCACGAGGCAGCGCGGGCGTAACTTTAACCTTAGGCAACATCACGCCAATTTTTGTTTTTATTCTCAGCATCATTTTTCTAAAAGAAAAGCCCACTTTAAAAAAATTATTGGCGGCCAGTCTTATCCTTGTCTTATCTCTATTAATTTGATAATCTCTATTGATAATTAATTATAAATATATGAGTAAAACTCTTCTTCTATTTTGCGGCGGGACCATATCCATGCATAAAAATGATGAAACTAAGGCTTTAGATGTTTCACATGGTTATGATCAATTACTAAAATTAGAGCCGCGTTTTTCCCAAATTTGCGAGGTTGATATTGAATTTATTGATAATATTGATAGCACCAACATGACTAGCGCCCAGTGGACCAGAATTGCCGACACCATTGCCAAAAAATATAATGATTACGACGGATTTGTGGTCACCATGGGGACTAATACTATGGCTTACTGCTCGGCCGCTCTATCTTTTGCTCTGCCTAATATCGGCAAGCCAGTCGTTTTAACCGGCGCGCAAATTCCGGCGGAATCTCTTTCTACTGACGCCCGCAACAACTTCATCAATGCCTTAAGACTTTCCACTCTAAACTTAGCCGGCGTCTTTGTCGTTTTCGGCAGTAAAATTATTAGAGGCTGCCGCGCCAAAAAAGTCAGCGAGTCAGAGTTAGATGCTTTCCGAACTTTTAATCAAAAAGATTTTGGTGAAATCGGCGTTGGCACTATTTTTAATTTTAAACAACCACGCCACGAAGAGCCCCTTAAAGTGCAAAGTAAATTTGTGGAACAAATTGTCTGCCTAACTTTAATTCCGGGCTTACGAGCTGATTTTCTAAAAAATTTAATTGACTCAGGGACGCGTGGCTTTATTTTACGAGCTTACGGCTCTGGCGATATTCCCTATGATTTTGAAGAGGCCCTATTATACGCTAAGAAAAAAGAAGTCCCAGTAGTCGTTACGACTCAATGCCCAGGCGGCGCTACTGTTATGGGAATTAATGATGTCGGACTAAAAGCTTTGCAAACTGGGGTTATCCAAGCTTTTGATATGTGTATGGAGGCGATGAGTACAAAATTAATGTGGCTATTAGGGCAGAATACTCCTTATGGGGAAATAAAAAAATTGATGGAAAGTAATTTTGTCGGCGAAGTAGACTCCTCCCGAGCGGCGGCCATCATGGGAATTGAACAATAAAACTATTACCATATACAACCAGAAACCCTCAATTATATCAAATTGAGGGTTTTTAATTTTCAATAAAATTAACAAGTACTATTGACAAATATGCTAAAATAATGTACAATAATTAATTCTTTAAAAACAGGTTATTTTTACTAATTTGTGACTTAAGCCCACACCTAATTTAGCTAACTATAGCTTAAATCTTACAAATCAGTAAAAATAACTAATAATTCACAAACATGTAAGGAGATAGCAGTGAAAGGGAAAATCACATTCATCGTTTTAACAGCGCTATTTTTGTTTGGTTGTTCGCAATCTGGAAACGAACCAGATTATAGCCAAGTTATCCCTGAATTAAAGGGACACGTCAATGATTACGCGGACTTATTTAATCAAGAAACGCGTGATTCACTTGAAAATAAGCTAACTAAGTATGAAGGCTCTACCTCTACTCAAATAGTAGTCCTGACGGTTGAAAGCATGGGAGAGGAAACAACTATTGAACAATACTCCTATAAAATTGCTACCGCTTGGGGAATAGGACAAAAAGACAAAAACAATGGCGTTCTAATAACCATTGCCAAAAAAGAAAAGCAATTTAGAATAGAGGTCGGATACGGTTTAGAAGGCGCTCTGCCTGACGGGTCCTGCTTCTATATTAAGGAACATTGCTTCATGCCTGAAGTTAAGGCAAAACATCCTGACTTTGATGATGCTATCAAGGCAACAGTTGACGCAATCATATTAACCATTGCTGGAGAATTTGAATCGGTCAAGAAAGAAGTTGAGAAGAAAAACAATACGACCTGGTTCTTAATCACCCTCGGTATTATTGCTTTCATTGCTGGATTTATTGGCATAGGTGCAGATAGCGGTATAGTTAGTGGCATTTGCGGCGCCATAGCCTATCCCATTACTTGGCCCCTCTTCTGGGGATTTGACCCAGTCATAATGTTTGGCATGGCCATAGCCGGATTTGCCATTTGTTGGTTAGCCCGGTATATAGTTGAAGCCTGGTTAGAAGGGAGTGGCGGATCAAGCGGGTCTTCATTCGGCGGCGGATCAAGCGGATTCTCCGGCGGCGGATTTTCCGGTGGCGGCGGAAGTTTTGGTGGCGGCGGATGTAGCGGAAGCTGGTAATAACTAATAAAAAATTAAAACGAAAAGGAGAAACAAATTGAAACTCACATCAGAAGACCAGAAAAAAATTAAAAAGGCCATTGAAGAAGCTGAAGCAATAACCTCAGCGGAAATTGCCTGGAAGGTAACGGACAGATCTAGCTCTTATTCCGATGCTGGCTGGATATGGACGTTCATCATGATTCTTATCGGATTAGTGCTGCAACTAGTCCTTACGACCATTAACGGTTGGAACGGCGGAATCGTGTCCTTAATTGATGTCGTAGCTTCCGGAATATTTGGTTTAGTAATTTCAAAAATTCCCGCTTGCCGAAGATTCGTGATAAGCAATAAAAGAATGCAGCGCCGAGTCTTAGAAAGAGCACAAGCTTCGTTCTTTACCGGCGGCGTACAAATGACTGCTAAACACAACGGCACTTTAATATATGTCAGCGTCTTTGAAAGAATGTCGGTCTTAATTCCTGACAGAAACATAAACCTCAATCACTTTTCATCAGATAACTATTTCAACTTCGTTAATATTATCTGGAAAGATAAGTGGGAATTTGTTGAAGAATTAACCGCCTATATTAAGGCCTTGGGCGGCTACCTGGGCGTACAGTTTCCAAAAAGCGCTGACGATGTAAATGAAATCCCAGACGATAATTTAACAAAATAGCCTAAAAAGAAAGTCTATACAACAAACCCGCACACAATCATTTATTGGTGAGCGGGTTTTTAATTTAAAATTTATAATTTATCTATTCTTAACCGCACTTAATATTGCCCTATCTCTCGGCCCGATATATAACTCCCCTTCCTTACCTAATGACTTATCGGCCTCCAATGCCTTCAAAGCCTCCTCTAAAGAAAACCATTTAATCTCAAAACCATTAGCTAATTCTTTTTCCGTATAATTAGGATTTCCCTTTTCCCCGACTAGATTAGCTAAATAGACATAGGAAATTTGTTTTAAGCCAAACATTTTTCGGTATTCTATGGTCTCGCCGATTTCGCCCATTACTTCAATATTACAACCAATTTCCTCTAAACATTCTCGCTTCAAAGCCTGATCAATATCTTCGCCAGCTTTAATTCCGCCACCCGGGAGCTTATGATAATTTTCTTTAGAGACATATAGAACGGCAATTTTCCCGTCCTTATCATAAACAACGGCGCGAGCCGCCTCACGGACACGAAATTTAGCAATTTCCTCATCTGAAGCATTTTCTGGGTTAAGAGTAATTAAAGTTTTCATAATTTTAAACTATCTTATTTACAATATTTCTGTTTAAATTCCTCAGCATCGCCATATTTTGAAAAATTAGCCTGATGAGCAGGAATGGCAAAATCTGCTTCTTTTTTATGCTGAATACCACACCAGTAACTTTCAGTTTCTCCAGCAATCTTTGACCAATAATGGATAACGCCATTCCCATAACCGCAATACATACAGTAAATCTTCTGTAAAAAGTTGAGATATGGTAATTTCGCCCTATCCATTACTTTAATATAATCTTTTCGTCTTACAAAAGGAAATTTATACAGAGGAAAACAAATCCGATGATAAATTTCTATCCAAATATCCATAATAACTAAAGGTATAACTACCGTTGAAACAAGTGGAATGGCAATTAAATGTTTTAAGAATCTAAAAGAATTTTTTAAATAAATCATAATTTTCTATTAACAAAAACAACCCTTTAAGAAGGGTTGTTTTAAACTTTATTTTATATTGTGCTTACCTTTCTTAAGAGCCTTAGCTTCAAGCATTAAGCGCTTAACTTCCAATCTTTTCTTAGTCTTGCGAGAATGCGATTTCTTATTCTTGCCGACTCCAGTTGTTCTTTTAGCCATATAAATAGATAATAAATAATACTCATCTTAGCCTATTATTGGAATTAAATCAATATTTAGCGGCCCACCATGCCCCAATTACTGCTTCTGCCGGCTTATTCCTAAATCCGGCGGAAACGGAAATTCTAGGCTTCACTTCTGGGTCTAGGGCGTCGTCCCAGGCGAAATTTGCTGCATTCAGTCTCTCAATATTCTTTTTATCCTTCACTGACTTAAAAAAATAATCAAAAGCCAGCGTCTGTTCCTCATAATCTTTTTCTAAACTCATAACAGCCGGGTTCTTAACATCTAAAAACTCCACCGGCCCGCTTAACAAGCCATTTTTATAACTGGACGGAGCGTAAAATATTGAAATTTTAACCCCTAATTTCTCGGCCATTTTATCTAAATCAGCTGTCATGGAGCTAATTGCTTTTTCCATGCTTCCCCTAGTATAGCCATCTTTGTCCCAATATTTCTCCGGAATACTATAAATTTTTACTTCTACAATATCAACTTTTTTATAATAATCATATTTAGTCCAATCCTCGCTACCATTGCGGCCGTCAATAAGCCCATAAACATTTAAGTCTGCCATAATTTTACCCTTGAATACCTGGCGTAATTCGGCAATTAGCTTGTTCCACTGCTCATTAGCTAACTTTTCCTGGCCCGCGAAAGTCGGTTCTTGAAATGATGGTGAAATGCTCATAATATCCACGCCCGCCTCTTGATATATTTTACCTTTTTCCAGTAGTCTTTTCTGCCATTTTTGAAAATAATCATTTATCCAGTCTTCAGAATGAGATTCGTTAAACTTTTTATAGTCACTAGAGACGGCACCAGAAATATTACCCTTAAAACCATCCCTAATATATTTACCGATGTTCACAAAAGAAATATTTCTTTTGATCCCTAATTTCAAGCCCCGATTATGCGCGGCGGCGACTAATATTTTAAGGTCAGAAACGCTAATAGATTCATCGCGCATGTCATTTAAGAAAATCTCATCAGCCAGCTGGTAATTAAGACTAGTAAAATCCGCCTCTTTATCATAAATGGCCCGGTCAAAATCATGAATATAAATTTCTTGCGCCCCTAAAGACGCCACGCGGGTGAAAGACTCCTCAATATTAGCCTGAGTAGTCTCAACCATATTCATATTATAATTCCGCCCCCAGGTGTCATACATATTAACGGCCTTAATCTGCGTTAAAGGAAGTGGCGAGACATTTACCTCGTATTGATATTTAATAAATTCCGAAGCGCACCAAGGCGGCATAGGCCACGGCCCCTTAGGCGGACAAATGCGGAATTGGAACATAACGCCAAAAATAATCATTACTAGCGCAATCAAGACAGAGAGAATTATTAGAAATTTTTTCATAAACTAAAAATAATCAGCTATCCCCTTCTCGCCTCTTTTATTAACTTCTTGAAGTTATAATAATTATCAGTCAACTCTTTTTTACAGATATCAAGCGATAGGACGCCATATTTTTCCTCAATTTTCTTTTCCGATTGAGATAAGGCCTCGTTCAAATCATTATACCGGCCACTGAAAATTAAAAGTCCATGAAAAAATCCTTCCGCGCTTAAAAATCGGTAACAATCGGCATTAGCACATATCTCCGCCTCCGGGCAATAATATTTATTTACTCCGTGATGCGATTCAATACAGCTTATTATTTTCTTTAAGACTTCTTCCTCCAGGTTAAACTGCTTTAAAAATTCTTGGGCAGCTAGAGAACTATCTTTAACATGCTCGGATAAGCGCCCCTCTTTTAAACACTGTCCAATCTTTAAATCCATTAAAATAGTGCCGAGTAATACTATTTCCTTATTAACTTTTAACTCTTCGGCTAGCTGTTGGCCTTTTTCATTGGCTAAAACAAAATGCTCTAGCTTAGGAACGCCAAATTTACTTATTTCTTCTCTAGCCAAGGCGTCAGCCTGGGCGATTATTTGTGGCATTTGTGACATATAAAAATTGTTAATTTAAAATATTAATTATAGGTTAAGCTGCCGCCAAATACTTTTCAATATATTTAGAATAACTACCGAGCGCCCACTGATGAATAAAAACATTCATCTCCTCTTCTTTTGCGCCCATATCTTTTAAAAGCGGCCTCATTTTTTGTAGGGCATAGGCCCAAGCATTTCTTTCAATAGCGAGAGTATTCTCTGATATTTCTTTCTTAGTACAATCAATTGATATATCCATCATTCGTTCAAAATCTTTTTCCAAATTATTAATATGCCCTAGCTCATGAAAAAGAGTAAAAAGCCCAGCCGGAGAATTTGGCTCAATCTCAATTTTAACATCTTCACAACTAACCAAGATTCCCGAACCGTTTGGATCATTTCCATCTCTTCTAACAAATATCATAGTCCCATTTGCCTCGCGCTGCGAATCAAATAAAATTTTTCCCTCCTTATTCTTAATTATTAAATTATCCACCTTATAATAATCTTCTGGAAAAAAATCTAAAAATTCCAATCGACGGCGATCGTTAATGGGCAAATTAGAGCCGATTAATTCGTCATGGTTCTTCGGTAAATTTTTATCAGCAAAGATATTCTCGGAATCGGAAACAGAAAAGCTAATATTTAGATCATTAGCCTCAAAATTTCTTTCGGCTTTACTAGCTGATTCAACCTCTGGAAAGGATTGAAAAAAATTCGGGATTTTTTCTTTTAATTCTGAGTCGGAAATCTGAGTTTTTTCTAATTTAGGAATTAAAGATTCTCTGCCTATCATATGTTTAGTGATGTTTAATTAAGGTAGAAACGTTTTAAAATTAGACCCTCCTTATAATCAGGGGCTTCTACTATTAGTATATCACCATAAAAAAACAAAAACAGCCCTTTTGGGCTGTCTCTATCTTATGAACCTATCTTATAGCTTTGGTATAAGTTTAGGATATTATTAAAAATCTCATTAATTAGACCAACCAATTGTCTATTGGCTTATTTGACATATATCTCATTCCATATTAATATTCTTTGAATAGTAAATTAACAATTAACCCAAACATCAGAAGGAGAAATCGCAATGCACCAAAAAATAGCAAAGACAGCTGTAGAAAATTTATTAGCTTTGGCTAATAATATTTACCCCGGTCGCGGCATAATAGCCGGACTTGATGACTCAGGTAAAAACTTAATTTTCGTTTACTGGATCATGGGCCGGAGCGAAAATAGTAGAAATCGCATATTCGTAGAAGATGGCCCTGGCATTCTAAAAACAAAAGCGGCTGACCCAGCTAAAGTAAAGGACCCCAGTCTGATAATATACACCGCTATAGCTTGCGATGCGGAAAATAAGATGTTCGTTGTTAGCAACGGACATCAAACGGAGGACATAGTGAGGTCCGGTTGGGAAACGCTAGATTCTGGCGACTGGGCCTATGAACCGGATGAGCCAAACTATACCCCGCGTATAAGTGCTACATTTGATAAAAATGACGACGAGCTTAACGGCCGGGCAAAAATTAACATATTGAAAAAATCTCCGGCGAGCGTAGAGTGTAATTCCTTCTCCTATAATTTATCGTTACTCCGTGGCTTTGGCTACTGCGTTACTACTTATTTTGGAGATGGAGACCCGCTACCATCTTTTACAGGCGATCCATATCTATTGCCACTCCATGGCGAAATAGAAAACATCGCGGAAAACATATGGAGTTCTCTTAATGAAGACAATCGCGTTTCTTTAGCGGTGGAATTCATTAATATTGAAACCATGGAAACAAAAATGGAAATAATAAACAGATTCTAAAAAATTATTTCAATTCCAGCAAAATTTACAAAGTCCTTGTTTTATAATAAGGGCTTTTTTAATTAGCTACATATTGGTGCGTAAAGAAACCAAACAAAAAATAGACTTGATATTAGTCTATTTTTTGTGTTTTATAAAATTTGAGCTCTTTTTGCGACTTAATTACAAATTTAAGCCTTCTTTAAAATTTTAACTATGCCCTTATCAGCATCTACCTCTACTAAGTCATTATCCTTCAAAATATCTGTAGCATAAGTGGTCCCAACAATACAAGGAATATTTAACTCTCTTGATATTATAGAGGCATGAGACAAGGCTCCGCCGTCGTTAGTAATAATAGCTTTAACATTTTTAATATATGGAACAATTTCCGGTTTAGTCATTGGGGTAACCAATATATTTCCTCTTCTTATCTTTTTATAATCTTCTCTCTTAAACACTAGTACTGCTGTTCCTCTGGCCTTACCCCGACAAGCCGTCTTGCCTTCTAATATCTTAACATTTCTATCAATTTTTAAGTGCGACAATTCAAAATCTAAAGCTTGCTGTATCTTATTAAATTGATATTCGCCAGAAATACCATTCTTAGTAATCATCAAGGCTTGTTGTTTTCGTTTTTGGATCTTTAATTTTAATATTTTTTGCCCCTTAAGGTTCTTAATTAATTCCTGACGAGTCATGAAAAGGACTTTACCTTTCAACCTCTTATCAAACTTAACAAAAAGACGTTCAAATTCTTTATGCATGTCTAAATCTATAGTAAACATTCTAACTTCTTCAAATTGTTTTTTATATCTACTTAAAAATCTTTTAATGGCCCCCTGATCGGCCGCATAACCCAAAAATGCAAAATATAAGTAATATACTACGGTTTCCAAAAACAATTTATCTAAATTAACAAGCTCTTTTTTGAGCACCATCTTATTTTTTATTTTTTTTATTTTATTAAAGGTCTCATAATTTTTGTGAATTAATTCCTTGAAATGATTTAGGTATTCTACAATTTTTTGTGGATTTTTGGACGCTAAATCATTTATGAGCTTATAGGACCGGTGGACGTCTTTTGCTTCACGATAGATAGTTAATATTCTTCCTTGAGTATAAAAAAGATTATATCTAAGCTCCGTCCCAGTCAATCTTTTCATAATTTTATAGGCCGAGGCAGTGTAGCTGGCCCATAAAAATGAATATTCTCTTGTGACAACTTTGTGCCAATTTACTTTTTCCATATAATTATATTATAACACAAAAACAGCCTTTTCGGGCTGTCTCTGTTTTGTGAGCGGGTAACGGGAATTGAAGAGAGGAACGAACAAAACGAAATTCTTTTAATTTCTTTAGTTTATTTAATATAAGAAAAAAGTCTTAGTCTTAAATTTATTACGATTAATTGAATTTATTAATTTTAATCATCCCATGGGCAACCCGCGGGCAACCGCAAGCAATATAGAGCGGGGTGATTTAATTTTCCAAATTAACACCGAGCCAAAAAACTCGCCTTTTATATGCTCCACAGATGACATGTTCTCGGAACTCTACAATATATACCCAACGTACCCAGCGATTAGGATTAACGCTGAAAAGTCAAAATTATTACAGATACTTCAACTAAAATAATAATCTAATAAGGAACCACCATTTCAACAACGTTTAATATAATTTCATCTTCATCCTTAATATTTTCATCTTTCATATAGCCAACGATTAAACGGAGCAATCTCTTATAATCATAATCTATATTTTTAATGCGCAATATATTTCTAGCTAAAAGATAGCGAAAGACAAATATGCCTATTTGTCGAGGCGTAACATTTTCTATTTCTTGAGCATAAACATGTACTAAATCCCTTTCTTCTTTAGACATCTGATTTTTTAATAATGTGTCTTTATTATTGTTATCAATATTACCCAAATCAATTATATATTTCTCGTCCTTATTCTGATATATAACACCATCTTTCTTAAAATTTTTATTTATATGATCGCCATCCTGATCAGTATTCAGCTCACAAAAATTATCGGCTATAGTAATAACTTCATTTTTTGTTAACTTGCCCAGTCGTAACCCACATAAAAATAATTTATCCATGTATTCTCTCATCAAAATAGTTGAATACAATTCATCGTTCAATGTTTTATCATCTTTTCCTTTTTTAATTAAATTGTGATATTTATATTCTATTGCCCTTTTTAATATTCTTTCGTCGATAGCAGCAATAACAACAATTTTTTTATTTATTGATTGATCATCCAGCATCACTTTCAAGGCATCAACTATTTTGATAATTTTATTCTCTGAACATCTATCAATATCATCGACAATTAGTAATATGCTCTTTTTATTATTAAAAAAACACCAAGCCTTTAATAGTAATTCTAACTCTTTCTGAATTTCATGCTGTAGGCCAAGTGCATTAAAAAATCCAGGTTTTTTAGTTATTTGTTTTATTATACCACTAAATGTTTTTTCAAAACTAAAGGTCTCTAATAATGGCGCCAATACGACAATAGCCGGTAAGGCGGAAAGGATCAATGAAAATTCATTATTTTTAATAAAATAATTTATAAAATCATAGCCACAAACAAACGCTGTTGAAATAAAAATAACAGAAATAATTATTGATAATACAAACTTAGCTACACCAAACCTAAATATATTTAACCAAAAACTTCTAAAAAACCTAGTCATTCTAAGACCTCGCTGCAAGTAACTTGTTAATATTTCACAATATAAATATGCCCACAAAGCGGGGACATCTTGATATTTCCAAGCATTAAAATCTACAATATGAAAATTTTCCTTAACAACATTTTTCTTTTTTATTTCATTCATCAAATACGTTTTCCCTCTTCCCCATCTACCAAATACACCAAACATAGCGCCGTCCTGTCCTTTCATATTCACTAATATACTAGCTATTTCACTAGATATATCTTCGACACCAATGGATGGTTTAGAATTACCAGTATTCATTCTTAAATTTCCATCATCAAGTAGCGTATAATTAAACTTTCCATTTTTATTTTGTTTGCTTATACCATTTTGTTTATCAAAACTCTTTTCAAACAATTCTTTAACGTAATTATCAAATTTAAGACTATCATCTTTAGCAGAAAGTTCTTTTAATTTTTCTATCCCTTCAAATCGTCTTATTTTTTCTAAAGCTTTGCTCTCGATACGACGAATACTTTCACGGGTTACTTCAAATTCTTGGCCCACTTCTTCCAATGTGTGCGTCACTCCATCAATTAAACCAAAACGCATTTCCAGAATTTTCTGTTCACGTGGTGATAATTTTGAAACTATATTTTTTACATAATCTCTTAAAATATTTAGGGATTGTTCACGATTTTTATTATTTTTATCTTCATTATTGTCCACGTTTACTTTTCCAAAAACCCACTGCCACCCTTCTGGAGTTAATGTTCCATAACCACCACCACTTTGTCCAAGAACTAAATATTTACCATCATTCAATAAAAACCTAACAGCGCTAGCTATAACAGAGCGCTCTATTCCTCTATTTTCAAGAGGCTTATATAAAACATCATCAATAGTCCATTGCATACCAATATTAGAAGCTATATCATCTCTATTGCTAAGCTCTTTTTTAATTTCTTGAATAGCATTTTCAATTTTACGGTTCATCTCATCCATATATATTAAAATTAATCGTTTATACGCTTTAATAAGCTAGCGGTCTATTTATTAAAAATTAGCACAATTATCAAACAACCCTACCAAATTTTAGAAAACATAAAATTATCTAATAATCATTTTCTTTTAATTTCTGGCTTCTCCAGTTGAGTTAAAATAAGTTGAAATTCTTTTTCAGCTTCTTCATCAAAATATTTATCTATATTATCATGAATCGAATCTAAACTCTCTTCATATTTTTTTCTGCTCAAAAAAAATCTATACCTAGGCGAAAACTTCATTTGCCACTTTAGATTACCGATTTTTTTATAAAATATAGCCGCAGCCCTAACTTTTATTAAAAATTTCAGATAACTAATAATGTTTATTTCTAATAAATCTCTTCTAGTAGCCGCAACAAATTCTTCCAAATTTTTTTTATAGATATAAGATTGTACATCCGGATCATTCATTTTTTCTACCACCATGACCCTATTATTGTTCACTAATTCTCTAAACTGATATCTTAAGTCGTTAATCCCAGCCGAAAAATTTTCTGACATATGTTGCACCTGATTTAACTTGTTGTCCAAATAACTACTGCCGGTATTCAAGCGTAACATATTTTTATCAACAAATTTTGACAGAAATAGCGGGAAAAAAGTTCCATCTAACGAATATTTCTTATCAATAATATGACTTTGAACATTGTCCATTAAAAATTGTAAATTTTCATTAATAAATTTATTTACCGTTCTGTATGTGTCTCCAACCAAATTTATATTAAAAACCAATAATCTTTCTAGATAATAAAGATTGTCTTTCCTTTTTTTTATATTTTCATGTCTTTGAATAAAAAACCAAATAACGAGAGGCGCTGCCGCACCAATAAAAGACCCGATCAGAGCTTGCCATGAATAAAACAAATTAATAATGCTCTCTAGGTACATATATTTCCTTTAATAGGTTAAGGATTAATCTAAATACTTCAAGATTACAATTATTCATCCAATATGTCAAACAAAAATAAAGCAAATTCATGCTTTATTTTCTATTAGTGATATATAAACTTTACGAACTTCTATATAAAAATATGGGCTAATTTGTATAAAAGATAAACAAGACAATAAAGTATTGAGAGAGTTATAATAAAAAATGCAATTATTGAAATCCCATTTACAAAAACATTAAACCATTTTTCAAAACCCTTAGCGCTTTTTGTCAGAGCCTCCCAAAAAGTAACTTTATCATTTAACGATGAACATAATGACGGATTTAATTCCTGTTAACGTTAGTATCCCTGCTAATACAAAACAAAAACAGCCCTTTCGGACTGCTTCTGTTTTGTGAGCGGGTAACGGGAATCGAACCCGTCTCTCGACCTTGGCAAGGTCGCATAATAACCACTATACGATACCCGCAATTTACTTTTAAAACTGGTGTGCCGCGGGCGGGAATCGAACCCGCACTGTATCGCTACAACTGGATTTTAAGTCCAGCGCGTCTACCAGTTCCGCCACCGCGGCTTATTTCATTATTCGGTGGAGATGATGGGATTTGAACCCATGTCCAGTTGGCTCGTCTAAATACATTTACAAGAGTAGATTGATTTTATTTTTTAGCCTCAACCATCAAAAACCAAACGAAAAGCGATTGAAACGATCCTTCTATTAGTTTGATATTGCCCGGAAGGAGCAGTCAATATCTATCTTCATGTTTATGACACCGGAAGACGGTTATGAAGACTGGCCGCGTCCGATGGTTATCGCCTTATTAATTAGGCCATAACTGGAGCATAACTTGGAGTTAACCAAGTGAAAGCTCTTGCCGTTTTGGCATTTGTGTTTTTTTAGTCAGTTTAACGCGAGTAGCTAAGCGCGTCTTGAATATTTAGAAGAATTCCAGCTGTCGATGCCTGACATCCCCCTATTTCCTCTTTGTTAAAGACCGCAAACTCCGATCTAATTCCCGCTTCTTAATAGACTCTCTTTTATCATATTGCTTCTTGCCGCGGGCAATCGCGAATTCCAGCTTCAGAAAACTATGATTAGTATATATTTTGAGTGGTATTAGTGTCAAGCCCTCGGTTTGCCGTTTCCCTAAAAGATGGCTTATTTCGCGACGATTAAGCAATAATTTACGTTCTCTAGTCTGATTATAGTCAGGCATAGGCCCGGCCTGCTTATAGGGCGAAATTTGGCAGCCTACGAGATATAGCTCGGTTTTACCGTCTTTAGTCCTAACCGAGATAAAGCTTCCTTTAAGGCTCACCTGGCCCGCTTTAACCGCCTTAACCTCGTGCCCATACAAAACCAGCCCGGCTTCATATTTATCCAGGATCTCATAGTCAAAATTAGCTTTTCTGTTCTGGGCTAACTGGGGCATAATTCCATTCTTTAAGCTTACTGATTACTTTTTCATTAGTTAAAACGTTTTGTAAATAATGGGCATAGCCATGTTCTCCTAACATTTTTAGAACCTCCTTATTGTTGGCATATTCCTTTTTAAGGTCTTCTATCTTATCGGCTATTTCTTTTTCTCCTGCCGCTATTTTCTCTACTATCGCAATTTCTCTAACTACCATGGCCGACTTAACGCGCTTAACGGCGTTAGGCGACATTTCTAGCATGAGTCCCGCTCTATCTTTTTTCAAATGCTGTAAATAATCGTCAAACTTCCCTCCCTGGCGGACGACGCTCTGCTCTAATTCGGCTAGCATATTTTTTAGCTCGCTCTGGACCATTACTTCTGGCAAATCACCGAATTTAGTATCATCAATTATCTTAGTGACAATTTCTGCTTCATTCTTAGCTTCAATCTTATGCTTTCTCTCGTGTAAAATACTTTCTTCTAAATTTTTCTTGAGCTCAGCTAAATCTTTCATGCGGAAAAAAGTAGCGAATTCATCATTTAATTCCGGCAGTTCTCGGCTATACACTTCTTTAGCTATTACCTCAAACTCTACCATCTTTCCGGCTAAATTTTTTAAATGATGATTCTCGGGATAAGGCAATTCAAATTTTCTTTCCTCATCTTTTTTCATGCCGACTAACTTTTTATCAAAGCCCGGCACAAAATAATCCTTACCTAACATAATCGCCAAGTCTTTATGCTCGCCGTCTTCAACCGGAACTTTATCCAAAAACATTTTTATATTAACAGTAATCTTATCGCCCATTTCCGCGGCTCTATCCGCGACTTTTTCTTGAGCACGCATTTCTCTTAACTCGTTAATAGCCTTATCAAGTTCACCCTTCTCTAATTTAGCCTCCTCAACTTTAATATTTAAACCCTTATATTTTCCTAAAGCGACTGTCGGGAGAAGAGATAAAACAACTTTGTATTCTAAAGGATTATTAGGCGCGAGTTTTGTAACATTAACCTGGGGCTGGCCAATGGCCTGGCGCTCCATAGTATTTTTTTCAATCACTTCATCAATTGTTTTTCTAATCGCGATATTAGCCGCTTCTTCCAAAATAGTCATTTCCCCTATTTTCTGTTTTAAAACATCATACGGAACTTTGCCGGGACGGAAGCCTTCAATTTTAACCTCTTCAGAAACTTTTTGCGCCCCTTTTTCAATATAAGGCGCTAGTTCTTCGGCCGACAGTTCAACCGTCAGCTCTATCTGTGATTTATCCAGATCTTTTTTACTTACTTGCATAATAGCTATTTAGTTAGTAGAAGCCGGTTTTAGCCGGCTTTTGTAATTGATTAATTAATATTATCTTAGCATTTTTTCGGGAAAAATCAAGGCAAATAAAAAAGGGCGGACTTTAAAGCCGCCCCTCGCCTTTTATGGCTTTATGGCTGATATCGCCTTGATAAATTTCTCTTGTTTCGGAGTGCTGTTAGGAGACCCCTGCAAAATGCCAGCCGTCTTAACCATTACCTCCTGCCAATTGCCCTCAAAGAACGGTTTACCCTTTTTGAACTTTTCAAAAAAATGTTTTGAATCTTGATCAAGATAAGCGTAATCATCTTCTTTAAAATATAAATAGAAGGTCTTCAGCTTTTTTTCCTCTTTAGTTAAAGACGACATGCCTTTTCTTGGAAATAAAGATATGACTGCCTTAATTAAAAATCCCGTATCGGTACACTCTTGTGCTATAACAATAACCGGCAATTTAGAAAATACTGCACGATACAAACAGCCAACATTACCACAGTCTAGCCCGCGGTGGCATCCGTATAATCCGCTTTCTAAATCAATGTCTAATTTTTTAGCTGCCAATAGCACAGAATCAATAAAATTATCTTTCTTCCTTTTCATTATTTTCCCTTATTAAGTTGTGAAAAAACGATTAATTAATAAATTATTTTAACTTATCATAACTATTTGTCAATACAAATCAAGCCCTATTATTCAAAATTAACAACAATTTCTTCCGCCAGACTAATTGCTCTTTAATAGGATTTTCTAGCTCTAAGGCGATAAGCCGGCCAAAAATAAAATTTGGCAATCCTTTTAAATAAGAAAAATCTGACAAGCGGCTAACTTCATGGATACAAGTATTATGCTTAGCGTCATAGCCGTTTAAATGGTTGCAGACAAAAGCCGCTTTATTCTTCTTCTTTGATAAATGATATTTGAACTGATCCGACTGTCTCACTTCGCCCATTTTATAATGAGCTAAGTCAACACAGAATCCGCCTATCTTTTCTATTCTCGCTTCTGGGTTGCGCTTCTCGTGCCCTGCTAATTCTAAATATATTTTTTTCTTAATACTAATCCATTTATGCAAATAATTAAAACCATTCTCATGAATATTATAATAGCGGGGCTGAAAATTCTTTTCTAACCAGGCGACTTCCGCGGCACTAATATCATTACGCAAATGCACAAAAGGAATTTCTTTAATAGTTGATTTTAACAAAGCCTGATAGATATGCCTTCTCTCGGTCTTATCAGCCATGGTTAAAAATAAAGCGACGCGAGTAATTTTACGCTGGTTAATTTCCTTTATTTTAGCCAGCAAAACTTTTTCACCGCGACCAGCAATGCTAACCAGGACATTATTGTCATTATATTTCATAAATAATTAGTCTAAAAGCAAAAAATACTTCGTTAGAAGTATTTTTTGTAACTTAACTATTTTATTAGAGTAGTAATCCGACAATGAGTAGGGCCACAATATTTAGGACCTTAATCATCGGGTTAATCGCTGGGCCAGCCGTATCTTTATAAGGATCGCCGACTGTGTCCCCGGTAACTGCCGCCTTATGAGCGTCCGAGCCCTTGCCACCGAAGTTTCCCGCTTCAATATATTTCTTAGCATTATCCCAAGCGCCGCCACCAGAAGTCATAGAGACAGCGACAAAGATACCGGTAATAATAGAGCCAACTAATAATCCGCCTAAAGCTTCTAAACCGCGACCCGCGCCTAGCATATTAAAACCAAAACCAACTACGATAGGAGTAACGACCGGAATCAGGGCTGGAATAATCATTTCTTTAATGGCCGCCTTAGTTACGATATCAACGGTGCGACCATAGTCTGGTTTTTCTGTACCATTCATGATACCAGTTTTCTCTTTAAACTGCGCGCGGACATCTTCAACGACTGAACCAGCCGCGCGGCCAACCGCTTTCATAGCCATAGCCCCGAATAAATATGGTAATAATCCGCCAATAAATAGGCCGATTAAAACATAAGGATTATCAATTAAGAATTGCGCGCTGCCGCCAGAGGCTTTTATCTTATAAGTAAAATCAGCGAACAGAACTAAGGCCGCTAAAGCCGCGGAACCAATCGCATAACCCTTAGTTACTGCTTTAGTAGTATTACCAACCGCATCAAGCGGATCCGTTACGTTACGGACATCTTCACCGAGCTCAGCCATTTCCGCAATACCGCCCGCGTTATCAGTAATCGGACCATAAGCATCAATAGTAACAATAATTCCGGCCATTGATAACATGGCCATGGCCGCAACTGCGATGCCGTATAAACCAGCTAAAGAGAAGGCACCAAGAATTGCTAAACAAATAACGACAACCGGCCAAGCCGTAGACTTCATAGAAACTGCTAAACCAGCAATAACATTAGTGCCGCTCCCGGTTCTAGAGGCTTCAGCAATATCTTTAACTGGCTTATATTTAGTAGAGGTATAGTACTCGGTAATAACTACTAATAAACCAGTAACGGCTAAACCGATTAAACTAGATAAATAAATTTTTATACTTAAATCACCCGCTATCATGTATTTAGTAATCGGATAGAAAGCAATGGCTGATAAAACACCCGCCGCAATTAAACCTTTATACAAAGCGTTCATGATATTATTGCTCTTGCCTAAACGAATAAAGAAAATACCGATAATGGAAGCAATAATAGAAACCGCTCCTAGCACTAACGGGTAAATAATAATATTAGTATTAGTCGCGAAACTTAGACTGCCTAAAACCATCGCGGCAATAGAAGTAACCGAATAAGTTTCAAATAAGTCCGCCGCCATGCCCGCGCAATCACCAACATTATCACCGACATTATCAGCGATAACGGCTGGATTACGAGGATCATCTTCCGGAATATTAGCTTCTACTTTTCCGACTAAATCAGCGCCGACGTCCGCGGCCTTAGTATAAATACCGCCGCCTAAACGAGCAAAAATAGAAATTAAAGAACCGCCGAAAGCAAAGCCAATCAAAGCATGTAAATCGCCGGTTAAGAAATAAAAAGCGGAAGTTCCTAAGAGAGCTAAGCCAACTACTAACATGCCGGTAACGCTGCCGCCCTTAACCGCGACATCAAGCGCTTTAGCTAAACCGCCGCGTGCCGCTTCGGTCGTGCGGACATTAGCGCGCACGCTGACATACATACCGATATAACCAGTTAAAGCCGATAAAGCCGCACCAATTAAGAAAGCGAGTGCCGTCATCCAGCCTAGTTCTGGCACAAAACCAATAATTAAGAAGAGAATAACCGCCACTAAACCGACTGATTTATACTGTCGGTTTAAAAAGGCTTTAGCACCGGCCTGAATAGCCGAAGCGATTTCTTTCATCTTGTCGTTACCTTCTGGTAAACGTAAGATTGAAGCGATAACAATCGCGCCGTAAACAAGGGCAACGAGAGCGCTTCCGATAATGAGTAGGTTACTGAGCATAAATGTAAAATTAATAATTTTCCCGATGGGAATTTATTTATTATTCTTTTTTAGCTTTTTTAGTTTTTTTAGCTTTAACTTCTTTTTTAGCTTTTGGCTTATCAGTAGTTTCGCCTTCTGCCGTCACTTCTGCCACCGCTTCTTCCTGAGCGGCTATTTCACTTTCTACCGCTTCTTTAATAACGACGTTTTCTTCGGTTAACTGCAAACTCTCCTCATCAACCGCCAAAACTTTTTTCTCGCCGTCTTCTGAAGCTTCAATAATATCTATTTTCCAGCCAGTTAAGCGGGCGGCTAGGCGGACATTCTGCCCGGCCTTACCAATCGCTAAAGATAATTTATCAGAGCTAACTTTGACAATCGCTTTATGTTCAACATTATCCAAATCAATAGACATAACTTTAGCCGGAGCTAAAGCGTTAGCAATAAACTTTTCGGCGTCTTCATTATATTCAATAATATCAATTTTTTCACCACCCAGTTCGCTAATAATAGTCTGGACGCGGGAACCGCGCTGACCAACACAAGAACCGACTGGATCAACATTATCGGCTTCGGTATAAATAGCGACTTTAGAGCGAGACCCGGCTTCGCGCGCCACGGCTTTTATTTCTACTAAACCGTTGGCTACTTCAGGAATTTCTAAATAAAATATTTTACGTAGTATTTCCTCACTGCGACGGGACAAAATTATTTCCGGACCTTTGTGGCCTTCTCTAACTTCTTTAATAAAGACTTTAATTCTATCATTAGGGTTATAGCGTTCGCTATAAATTTGTTCCTCGGCTGGCAAAAGACCAATCGCTTTACCTAAATCAACAAAAACAAAACGGCCTTCGCGTCTCTGCACAATTCCGGAAACCACTTCTCTTTCCTTACTCTTAAACTCGCCGAAAATCATATCTCTTTCCATTTCTCTCAGCTTCTGGATAATAACCTGCTTGGCAGTTTGCGCGGCCATACGGCCATAGCTTTCTGGGATAGGCAAATCTGTATATATTTCATCTCCGACTTGAGCGTCATGTTTTAAAATACCAGCCTCTTTAATCTGGATGTCTGTTTTAGGGTTAAATTTTTTCTTTTCTTCTTCAACAATTCCTTCTTTAGGCGCCACTTCGCCGCGTAAGTCTTCACGATGGAATTCTTTCGGGTTAGGATTATATAAGTTCTGTAACATCTCCGCCTCTTCCTGAGCCGGGAGATTTTCTACGACTTTTTTAACATCAAAAATCTGTGAGGTCCCGAGATTAGGATCAAATTTTACCACGATGTTCTGATTACGCTCGCCGTAGTCCTTGCGATAAGCTGCCGCTAGAGCTAACTCCACGGCCGCAATAACCGATTTATAATCTAAATTTTTTTCTTCACACAGCTGCTTGATAGCCGAACTGATTTCCGACATATTATTAATATTATTGCCCCTCCGGATAGCCGGATAAAAGGGAAATCTAATTTATTAAGAGAAAAAGCTAATTGTTATTAACAACTAGCTTTCTTCTATAAGAATACCACAATTCTGATTTTTGTCAAAGGCGAGCTAGGCCGGCCAGATATTAAAAATTAGGGTTATAAGTCGTATAGTCTACGGCGTTGCTGACAGTCTTATTCATAACCTGGATGGTATATCTAGTAATCGCCCAGGCCATTAAGATTATAAGTAGGCCGATAACCGCCGTCCGCAGAATATCCATGGCTTCTTTAGTCTTTTCTTCGCTCCCCGCCGAAGTCATATATTTAAACCCAGCAAATATCGCTAAAACCACGAAAATTACTCCTAGTAAGCCGAGCACAACATTAATAATACGAGCCACTGTTATTCTAATGTCTAATGGGGTACTATTGCCATAAGCCGTACCGATTTTGTTAAATCCCTCCTGGCTAGTCATCAAGCTATTGTCAGCTTGGACCGGACAAAAAGCAAATAAAGCTAAGAATAGCAGAACAAGCGAAAACAGGGATATAAAATGCTTTTTAGTGATTAACATAAATATGATATAATTATATTAGACCTTAATATTATATAAAAATCTACTTAGAAACACAAGAAAATGAGCTTAGCCAAAAAAGTTGCCATTAATACTCTGATCCAAATTTCCGGTAAAATCGTCGCCACGATTTTAGGTCTTTTCTCTCTGGCTATTATCACCCGCTATTTAGGCCGAGCTGGCTTTGGAGAATACACAACCGTCATTACCTATTTAACCTTCTTCGCCGTCATTGCTGATTTAGGTTTAACTCTAGTAACGGTGCAAATGATTAGCGGCGAAGAAAAAGACGAAAATAAAATCCTCAATAATCTCTTCGGCTTGCGTCTGATTTCCGCTGTTTTAATTTTATCCTTGGCGCCACTACTTATGGCGCTTTTCCCTTATAACCAGGCTATTAAATCCGGAATTCTAATTGCGCTTATTTCTTTTTTGTTTCCGGCTCTTAACCAAATTATCATCGGCCTATTTCAGAAAAAATTAAGCATGGATAGAGACGCTATCGCTGAAATAGCCTCCCGCCTAGTATTAATCCTTAGTTTACTATTAGCAATTGATTTAGAGTCGGGTTTAAACGGCATCCTGCTAGCTAATGTTGCTTCAGCGGCTACCAGTTTTTTCTTCCATTATATTTTATCGCGGCCCTTTGCCGCGCTCCGGCCAGAGTTTGATTGGGCATTATGGAAAAAAATAATTTCTAAGTCATGGCCCCTAGCGATAACTATTGTTTTAAATCTTATTTATCTACGAGCTGATACTCTTCTCTTATCATTATTTAAAACCACTGACGATGTCGGTCTCTACGGTGCCTCTTACCGAATAATAGACGTCCTGACTACCATCCCCTTTATGTTTGCCGGCTTAATTCTCCCTATCATGACCGCCGCTTGGCTAGGAAAAAATCCTGATTACTTTAAAAAAGTCCTCCAAAAATCTTTTGATTTAATGTTAATCATGGCCATTCCCCTTATAATAGGCGCCCAATGTACGGCCAGCGCTATTCTTACTTTTGTGGCCGGGCCAGAATTTACCAGCGCCGGATATATTCTCCAAATACTTATTTTTGCCGTCGCCGCTATTTTTATCGGTACTATGTTCTCTCACGCCGTCATTGCGCTAGACCGCCAAAAAAGCATGATAAGCCTATATGTTTTTACTAGTCTTAGCTCGCTAATCGCTTATCTTATTCTTATTCCCCGCTTCTCTTACTTCGGGGCAGCTAGCGTAACTGTTTATAGTGAAACCATGATTGCAATTTTTTCCGGCTATTGCGTATATAAATATAGCGGCTTCCGACCAAACTTCAGAATGCTGGGCAAATCACTGGTGAGCAGTTTAATAATGGGAGCGGCTCTTTACTTTTTATTGATGCCGTATCAAACTACCTTGGTCGGACTAATAATGATTTTAATAGTGGGCGTAATTATTTATCTTCTAGCCTTATTTTTAATGGGTGGGATAAAATACGCCGACTTATTAGCAATTTTTAAAGGCCAGAACAAAAGCGGCGGACCGACCTATAATTCCCCTGATTTCTAAAATATATGACTAAAAAAGATAAGCCAGAAAAAGACGAGCTAGCGGTTAAGGCAAGTAAATTAATGATTGAGCCAACCATAATAGCGGAAACGACTGATTATTTAGTGATAAATAAGCCGGCCGGCTTAGCTGTCCACGGCGGAGGGAACTTAACCGAACCGACCTTGGCGGACTGGCTAATTGCTAAATATCCTAAAATAAAAACTGTCGGTGATGATCCGGCTAGACCCGGCTTAGTGCACCGCCTAGATAAAGATGTTAGCGGCTTAATGGTTATCGCTAAAAATAATAAGAGTTTTGCTAGTCTCAAGGGGCAATTTAAAGATCGCGAAGTTAATAAAGAATATCTGGCTCTGGTCCATGGCCGATTAGCTAACGATTCCGGGGTGATAGATTTTCCCATTACCCGCTCCCAGAGCGGTTATAAAATGGCTGCTATTCCGACTAATGCTAGCGACTTGTTAAACCGCCGCCATCCTAAATATCGCGATCAAGGCAATATTGAAAGCTGGTTTAAATCCCGCCAAGCCCTAACCGAATTCACTGTCTTACAGCGTTTTGTAAACTATACCCTAGTGCGCGTTAACATTAAAACTGGACGAACTCACCAAATTCGCGTCCATTTTTTTGCCTATGGGCACCCTCTAGCTGGCGACGATCTATATTCTACTAAAAAAACCGAAGTTAAAAACAAGAAGCTTAATTTAGGCCGAGTTTTTCTAACCGCTGTCCATTTAGAATTCCAGGATTTATCAGGCAAAAAATTAAATTTTGAAATCGGCCTTCCCCAGGAACTGTCTAGCGCCCTGCCGCGCCACTAAATAAATGAAAAATGCGCAAGCCCTTTGACGACGGTGCTTATTTTTACTATAATAAGATTACTAATTTACAAAATAATAAATAATTAATAATAAAATAAAAATTATGAAGAAACTCATAAAAAGTTTATTTTCTCGCGAACGCTTTTTGCGAGTCACATTGCCGATTCTGCTAGTTATTGTGCTAGTAGTAATTGCTTTGTTCTCTTATCAAAAACCGGTTAAGAATCTTAGCCAGGAAGAAGCTAAGGCTAAGGCCGAGCAGTTCATTAATACCTATCTGTTATCAGGCGGCAATAAAGCCACCATTAAAGAGATAACTGAGGAGTATGGTTTATATAAGTTAAAAATTGATATTGTCTCCAGCGTAGTTGACTCTTATTTGTCCCGAGATGGAAAATTATTTTTCCCTCAAGCTTTAGATGTTGAAAAAATGAGTAACGAAAAGCCTAACCAGGCAGCCTCTGGTGAACAGGCCGCCCCAGTCGCTGAAGTTACTAAGAAAAGTGATAAGCCAAATGTAGAATTATTCGTTATGAGCCATTGCCCTTACGGCACTCAGATGGAAAAAGGCTTATTACCAGCCGTTGCAGCTTTAGGCAATAAGATTGATTTCCAAATTAAATTCAACAGCTATGCCATGCATGGCGAAAAAGAACTTAAAGAACAGCTCAATCAATACTGCATCCAGAAAGAACAGTTACCAAAGTTTAGCGGCTACCTTAAGTGCTTCTTAGAATCTAGCGATTCAGCTGCTTGTGTCAGCTCAACCGGAGTTGATAAAGCTAAGATGGAAGCTTGTGCCTCTAAAACTGACAAGCAATATAAAGTAATAGATAACTTCAATAACAAAGTTGGTTACCAGGGCAGCTTCCCAGGCTTTGATATTTATAAGGCCGATAATGAGAAGTATAATGTCGGCGGCTCTCCGACTTTAATAGTAAACGGCGAACAGGTTTCTAGCGGCCGCGATTCTGCTTCTCTATTAAAAGCTATCTGCAGCGCCTTCAATAACCAGCCTAAAGAATGCCAAGCGGCTCTATCCAGTGCCTCTCCGGCTCCAGGCTTCGGTTCTGGAACTCAAGAAGCTGGTGCAGCGGCAGCAGCTTGCCAATAAAAACTAAAGTTAAACAGATAATAAAAACCTCTCTAAATTAGAGAGGTTTTTATATTTATAGCCGACTAGCGAAACTGGTTAAAAGTGAGTTATCTGACAGCCATAATAAAATTTTATATTATATTCTCCCGCGCCATTTCTCAGCCGCTAAAATACGGCGGACCGCTATAATGTAAGCCGCTTGACGTAAGGTTATAGTTCCAACCTTCTCCTCATACTTACTATAAACTCTTTGCCAATTGGTTCGCATTTTCTTTTCCAGCAGCTGACGCAAATATTCCTCATCTAAAATCTGACCCGTTCTATTCTGGGCCCATTCAAAATAACTAACAATTACGCCGCCAGAATTCGCTAAAATATCAGGCACAATAATCTTATTTTGGGCGGCTAATATTTTATCAGCCTCATAAGTAACCGGCCCGTTAGCTAACTCTACAATATATTTAGCTTTAATATTGCCGGCGTTATCTTTAGTAATTTGATTTTCTAGGGCCGCTAAAACTAAAATGTCAGTTTCTAACTCCAGTAGTTCAGCATTAGTCACGGCCTTCCCCTGTGTCCAATTGCCAACAGCTTGGCCCTGATTCTTAAAAGCAGCTAAGTCGGTAATATTCAAACCATCTGCCTGATAAATTCCGCCCCTGCTATCAGAGACGGCCACTATCTTATAGCCGTCGTTATATAATTTTTCCGCCATAAAAAGGCCGGCGTTACCAAAACCTTGGACAATAACTTTAATTTCTTTTTTATCAATTAATTTAGCGGTTAATTCCTTAACTATAATATATCCGCCCTGGGCCGTGGCGTCACCGCGCATAGCAATACCGCCGAGCTCCACTGGTTTACCGGTAATCATGCCTGGTTCATGGTGCCCAACTTTCTTTTCAAATTGATCAAGCATCCAGGACATTATTTGACCGTTAGTATAAACATCGGGAGCCGGAATATCTTTATCCTGACCGACAAACTCATAAAAATTATCCATATACTGGCGGCTCACTGCTTCTAATTCTTTCTGATCGGCTTTCTTAGGATCAAACTTTACTCCGCCCTTAGCGCCGCCGTAAGGAATATCCGCTAATGAATTCTTGAGCGCCATCCAAAAAGCCAATGACTTTACTTCATCTTCGCTGACATCAGGATGAAATCTAATTCCGCCCTTGCCCGGACCTATTGCCCGGCTATAAATAATGCGCCAAGCCGGGTATTTCTGGCCATTAATATCCAATTCCGCATATTTAGTTTGAGCCGGCTCTAAAAGCGCGGCCATGTCCCCATCGCTGATATTTTCCAGAGCCTGGATCTCTTTTAGCCGGCTCAGGTTATCATTAAAAATACTCATATATTTAGACGCCCTTATTATTTATTTTATAAAAGCTTCAATTTCTCCTTTTAAGGTTTCTTTATTTCTTAAACCAATGAATTCGCCAATCACTTTTCCGCCCTTGAATAACTTCATATTAGGGATACTCTGAATCTGATACTCCATGGCCAAATCCTGGTTAGCACCATCCTCGGTATTAACTTTAGCTATCTTAACCCGGCCCGCCATCTCGCCCGCTAATTCATCTAAAATTGGCGCCATCATCCGGCAAGGCATACACCAAGGCGCCCAAAAATCTACCAAGACCGGCAGGTCGCTATTTAAAACTTCGGCGGCGAAACTATCTTTTTTTACTTCTAACGCGTTTGACATAAATTTGTAACTTATAGTTATTTATTATTAAATTATTATCTATTTACTTATTCATTATTTCTTTAAATATTTTTTCCATCTTATCGCGGCTGGCCTTATGCGGCCCGATTAAACAGCGATCAAATTCTTCACTAACAATTTTTTCCATTAAAGAAGACATGGCTGACTTGGCTGCCTTAAGCTGAATTAGCAAGGCAAAACAATCTCTATCCTTATCGACTAACATTTTTTTAGCCCCTTCTAATTGCCCAATTATATTATTAAGGCGTTGATCGGCTGTTTTCATATATTATAATTATAAACTAATTATAGCATACCCCCAGGGGGTGTCAAGAGGATAAAAAAATAGCCCCTTATTAAGGCACCAATCTACTATTACTGACTACTAATATTTAATAATTAGCTTAATAATAATTAAGGACTGAGGTGATAATTAATTTAATATAAGCCAATAATTATGCTTATCTTTTTTTAAGTCTTTTACTTTTAATCCGGCTGACTGAGCTAGTTTTTTTAATTCCCCAGTCCTAAAAGCATGATAATAACGCTCGCTCACGACCGTTCCCTGAGCGTTTTTCCAGGGGAATAAAATATCGCCGAACTCTAGCCCCTGCCGACCAACTAAACTCCATAACCAGCTTTTTAAAATGAGCTGGCGATAATGGCGGCCGCGCCAAATTGGACTCCATAAATTCCAAGCACTTAAAACAATAGTCCCTCCGGGCCGTAATTTCTTCTTTAAGTTAATAAGCGCTTTTATTCTAAGCTCTTCACTGGGGATATGAGGCAAAACGGCTAAACAAAAAATACTATCATAAGAAATATCGCTGGCTTGGCTTAAAGCTAAAATATCATCTAGCCGAAACTGATGGTCAGGATATTTTGATTGAGCAATTTTAAGAAGAGGCTCGCTATTATCAACTCCTAAATAATTACTAGAAGAAATATCAAAAGCGGAAATCAATCGTCCATTACCGCAACCGACATCCAAAATCTTTTTATCAGGCTCGGCTAAAAAAGAAAACTGCTTAAGTTCGGGCCAAACTTCTTTCTGGCGCGTCTTATCAAAATCAACCGCTATTTCTTCATAGTTTTTCTGGACTAGACTTAACAATTTTTGTACTGTTTCCGATTTCATATTAAAAATCTCCTAAATATTCTTTAGTCGGTGAGTGATCTTTACTGGAACTACTATGATGATGACTTGAATGGCCAGCTCTTCTTTCTCCCCGCAAACAATTATCGCATTTACCACACGGCCGCGCCTGTGAATCGCCAAAATATTTCAAAATATACTCTTGGCGGCAGACAGTGGAGTAAACATAGCCCTCCATCTCGTCTAATTTTTCAAAAGCCCGCGCCGCTTTAGCTTTTAAGGCCTTAAAATCCAGACAGAGATCCTCAGTCTCCACCAGCTTTAGAATTTTTACTTCCGTACCTCGGAAGGGCGGACGATATTCTAACAAATCATTTTCCGCTAATTTTTTAACGGCCCTCAAAAGAGAGTCTTTCTTAATTCCTAAAACAATGGCTACCTCTTCCGGATTAAACTCCCAACCAGCTTCTAGCTCATGATAATATTTGGCTTCTAATAATTTAATAATTTCTAACTGGCTCTTAGAGCGCTTCGGAACGGCGGAAATTATATCCGGCCAGGGCTTTTTAGTGCATAAAAAAGAATTAGCGGTTTTTTCATTCGGTCGTGATATATATCCTTCTTTCTCCAAAATTTTTAAAGCCGTGCCAATCGCCATTTCGGGAACTGAATCCGATAAATTCTTGGCAATCTCCGCATAGGTAATAAGAACGGAAGCATTAGGATTAATTTCTAAGCCGGCTCGGCCGACCAAAAAATCATAAACCTCGCTAATAGTTTCAGGGGCAGGATTATCGCCTTTAATAAAAAACTCCCGTAGATAGCGATCTTGCTGATGATAAAATAATAAACAAAAACTTGGCTGCCCGTCACGCCCCGCGCGGCCCGCCTCTTGATAATAAGCTTCTATTGTCCCGGGCAAGTCATGATGAATAACATATCTAATGTCTCGCTTATTAATGCCTAGTCCGAAAGCGTTAGTAGCTACGACCACCTGAGCCTCGCCGCTCATAAATTGCTCTTGGACCCAATCACGGCTATTAGCGTCCATCCCCGCATGATAACTCACGGCCTTAATGCTATTATCCATTAAAGCTTCTAATATTTCATCGGCCTTCGCTCTAGTTCCCGTATAAATTATACCAGAACCAATTTCGGAATTAGTCGTAAAAAGATTAACAATATTTTCAATTTTTTGCCCGTTACCAGTCGGCACCACCGCTAACTGTAAATTGGGACGAGCAAAACCAGTGATAACCATCTCTGAGTCAATTAAGCCTAACTGCTTGATTATATCGTCTCGGACTTCCGGCGTAGCGGTAGCAGTCAAAGCCACAACGGTTGGCGAGCCGACTAATTTAATTGCCTCTTTTAGCCGCATATAGCTAGGACGGAAATCATGTCCCCATTGGCTGATGCAATGCGCTTCATCAATCGCGAATAAAGAAACTTTAATTTGTTTTAAGCCGACTAAAAAAGCCTGATTATAAAAACGCTCCGGAGCAATATAAACTATCTTATAGCTTTGATCGCGTAATTTAGCCAAACGCTTCTCTGTTTCCGCTACAGAAATGGAAGAATTTATAAAAGTCGCCGGGATACCGACTTTTTCCAAAGAATCAACCTGATCTTTCATTAGGGCAATCAAAGGAGAAATAACTATGGTTATACCTTCAAAAACTAGAGCCGGTAATTGGAAAATTAAAGACTTGCCACCGCCCGTTGGCAGAACCACCACTGTATCTTTCCCGGACAAAATACTATCAATGGCTTTTTCCTGGCCGGCTAAAAAAGATTCATAACCGAAATGAATCTTTAATAATTCTTTAAGTTGTTGTTTTTTCTTATCCATGACCTTAACTATTATTTTGGTGGCGTTTATATATTTCCCAAACATTCTTAAATAAGAAGGCGATGGTCATTGGTCCTATCCCGCCCGGAACAGGAGTAATATAACCAATTTTATTTAAAACATCTTCAACATCAATGTCACCGACAACTTTACCGTCCAGCTTACTAATCCCGATATCAATAATAACGGCGTCTTGTTTAATCATTTCCTTTTTAACTTTATGAGCCTCGCCTAAAGCGCTAATTAATAAATCAGCTTCGGCCGGATTATCCTTAAGGCTTACTTCCATGCCTTTAGCTACTAAAGCGTTTTTAATGCTCAGCCCAAAAACTTCTGAGTTATACAAAACACAAGCCTTTTTACCCGATGGTAAAAAATTAATTTCTTCTAGACAAGCAAGAATAGAAGCTAAAACTGGCGATAAAATATATTCTGGACAGTTAGGATGAAAACCGTCTACGTCTTTAGCCGGATCAATAGCGGCAATAATTTTATCCGTATTAAATTTTTCTGGTAGTGGCAGCTGGACCAAAATACCATCTATTAAATCATCCTTATTTAAAAAATTAATAGTCGCAAGCAGTTCGCCCTCCGAAGTATCGCTAGCAAATAAATAAAGATGGGTATCAATGCCGACTTTTTTCCCCTCTTTTTCTTTTAGAGAAACATATAACTTGGAATCTTCCCTTTCGCCCACTAAAATAATGGCCAAGTTAGGCCTTGGACCATTAAGAGCAAATATATTTTTAGCGATTTGATTTTTAACTCGTTCGGCTATCGCTTTACCATCAATTATTTTGGCCATAGTTTATTTGGTAGGAATAGGAAACTGGCGGCAGATATCCTTAATCTTATCTTTTAATTTATCTAACACGGCCGCATTATCCTTATTCATAAAAGCCTCATCAATATAAGAAGCAACTAATTTCACTTCATTTTCTTTTAGCCCTCTGGTAGTTATAGCCGGCGTACCAATACGAATACCAGAAGGATTAAGTGGCGGGTTAGGATCATTAGGAATGGTTGAGCGCGAAACGGATATGCCTATTAATTCTAAAATCTTTTCCGCTTCCTTCCCGGCTAAGCCCTTACTAGCTAAATTAATCACCATCAGATGATTATCCGTGCCGCCGGAAACAATTTCATAGCCGCGAGCGATAAATTCGGCGGCCATGGCCTGGGCATTTTTAATAACCTGTTTTGAATACTCAGTAAATTCCGGCTTTAAAGCTTCAGCAAAAGCGACGGCTTTAGCGGCCGTGATATGATCATGCGGACCGCCCTGCATACCTGGAAAAACCGCGCTATTAACCGCTTTAGCAAACTGCTCTTTACACATTATCATAGCACCGCGTGGACCGCGCAAAGTTTTATGGGTGGTAGTAGAAACGACATCAAAAATCGGCACAGGATTTTTTAATTGCTTAGCCGCTATTAAGCCGGCAATATGAGCGATATCAGCGAAAGTATAGGCGCCGACTTCATCAGCGATTTTTTTAAATCCCGCCCAGTCCACTTCCCGCGAATAAGCGCTAAATCCGACCACTATCATTTTCGGTTTTTCTCGTAAAGCAATTTCCCGGACCTCATCCATATCAATTAAACCGCTCGTGGCATTAACGCCATATTGCACAAAATCATATAGACGTCCGGAAAAATTTACTTTATGGCCATGTGATAAATGCCCACCATGATCAAGCTTAAGGCCCAATACCTTGTCGCCAGGATTTAAAAAAGCCATATAGACCGCCGCGTTAGCCGGCGAACCGGATAAGGGCTGGACATTAACATGCTCCGCATCAAATAATTTTTTAGCGCGTTCAATGGCTAAATTTTCTATTTCATCAATAATATAATTACCGCCGTAATAACGTTTTCCCGCGTAACCCTCACTATATTTATTAGTTAACACCGTCGCCATCGCTTCTAAGACGGCCGGGCTAACATAATTCTCTGAGGCGATTAGCTCCAGTTCTTCATTTTGCCGTTTTTCTTCCCTTTGAACTATTTCCCAAACGGCGGGGTCTTGTTGTAAGTGGTCGTATTTCATATTGTTAATCTTAGTTTAGCGGACTAGTTTTGTCAAAAACTAGTTAGCTATTTAATTATTCTAAATAAAGGGCCATAAATATCCTCCTTAATATCAATTTTTAACTCATTTCTATTCAAACGATTAGTATATTTAACCGGAGCGCCGCTGATTATTACAAGCGGCTGCTTTTCTTTCCCCTCGCCCATGACTAAAACCGCGGTGGCCGCCAAACTATCAGCGACATCAACTCGGGCATACTTAAACAGCCGGCCAAAAATGTCTGGCCGCCCTTGATAATCTTTCAGGCCTTTAAACCCGGCATAACCTAAGGCGACCCCAACGACGCCGGCTCTTAATGGTAAACAACGGCTATCAGTTATAATAACGCCGAAATTTTTTAATTTATATTTTTGCTTAAAATAATTTCTTAGCGCCTGCGCCGAACTAAAGCTGTCGCGGGGCAAAAGAATTATTTTCCCGTTGCCATTACTCTCATCAACCCCGGCGTTAGCCATAACTAAGCCGTCTTTAATGGTTAAATAGACTTGCTTAGTCGGCAAAACAAAATCGCTCTCTAATCTAATTATTTTTTCCTTAGCGGCTTCACTAGTTTTTTCCGCAATTCTTCCCTCGGCTAAAGCGACAATTTTTGAGGTAACTACCAGAATACTTTTTTCTGATGGCCGTGGTAAATATTTATTAATAAAAATAAATAAATCATCGCCCGGACGAAAAATTTTAGTTTTGATGGCTCTTATTTTCATACTTCAGTAAATAAATGCCTAAATAAGCTAAGGGGGTATACAAAAAACCTAGAGCTACCTTATATAGCCACCAAGGAATGCTCATTAAAACAAGAGCTTTAAATGAATAAACGCCCAAGAAGGCCACCGCCATGAAAATAGCTGTGTCTAAAAATTGCGACCAAAGATTAGATAAAGTAGATTGGAGCCAGAAAGCTTTTTCTTGTAACTTTTTCTTGAAAAAGAAAAAAGCGATGACATCCTGGTATTCAGCAATAAAGAAAGCCAGCAGCGAGGCAATAGACATCCGTAGTGAGACGCCAAAAATAGCATTGAAGCTATCTTTAAACAACAGCCCGTCCGGCGACCAAGGCACGGCCAGAGAAATCAGAGAATAAAATAAAAACAAACAAACGCTAATAAGCCCGGCCCACACAAAATTTTTAGCCATTTCTTTGCCATACACCTGGCCGATTACATCAGTGGTCATAAAAACAAAGGGGAAGAAAAAAATTGCCACTGATAAATGCGTTCCAAAAACAAAAGGCATTAATTTTAGACCGAGCGTGTTAGCGGCTAAAAGCGAAACTAAATAAAAAGTTAGGGCAGCTACTATTTTAAAATTTATTTTATCAGAAACCATAAAGAGTAATTTAGATAAATAAAAAAACGCCCCAAAGGGCGTTTTGATAAATCAAAAAACCCTTTGGTTAAAAAGTATTGATAGAGCGATTAAAGCCGGACCAAGTTGTAATATAACGAGTAATTAACATGATAATATTATAGGCTTTATTGCTAATAAAAACAAATCTATTTAACCTTGAGGGGCTGTTTTAAATCTTTTACCATATACCCATTCTTAAGCCTGTAAGCAAATTTACGATAATATCCTCTAACTCCTACCCCTGATATTACTGAAATATTAGCACAATTATTCTTAATAGCTAATTCTTCGGCCTGAGCTAATAATTTTTGTCCCAAGCCGCTATGCTGAACCTTTTTTATACTCCCGACGGAAACTAATTCACCATAGACATGCAGCTCGCGAATAATCGCTCCCGCCACCGGACTATTTTTATCAATTCTTAAACGGCAAAAACCATATAAAGTTTTAGTGTCTTGGCTATCAGCACTAATAAAATATTCTGTCCCGCCTGAAGCCGGATAACTAATTGTCCGCGTAATATAATTATTAGCCAAAGGTTTGTCCTGGGCCTCGCGGCAACGAATACAATTACATTTAGTGCCTAAATCTTTCATGATTTGGCGCAAGTTAGTAATTTTATTGCCAGCGATAATTGACTCCCCCGGAATATCGCGAATTAAGCGGATTATTCTAACATAAGTCGGAACAACTGCCTTACATTTAATAATTAAATCGCGCAAAACTTTATCGGAATAAGGCTTGTACTTTCCCTGCCTATACCAGCGATATAATAAACTGCCGGCAGTCACGACTGTCGGATAAAATTTAATCTGATCGGGCTGGAAGCACTCATCACTAAATAGCTTTTTAAATAATGATAAGTCTTTAGCCGGCGTAGCACCCGGCAAAGCGGGCATTAAATGATAAGTAACCTTAAAGCCATACTCCTTTAATAATTTAGTGGCCTCAGCGATTTCTTTAACACCATGGCCGCGCTTATTAATTCTGAGTATCTCGTCATCTACCGCTTGCACGCCGATTTCCACGCGCGTACAGCCTAACTCGCGCATTTGCGACAACTCTCCTCTATCAATATAATCGGGCCGCGTTTCTAAGGTCAGGCCGATAACGCTATAACGAGCCGATTCATTTTTAGTTTGTTGTTTAAATAATTCTTTACGGAGCGCCGTTAGACTCAAGGATTGTTTATATGGAGCCGATAATTTTTTATCATCAATTTTCTCAGCCGAATCAAGCTGACTGGGAAATTTATGAAAATAATTATAATCATTAGCTGCCCGAAAACAATTTAATATATACCAATATTTATAGCGAGTCGGCAAATAACTCCAGGTGCCGCCAATCACAATAATTTCTAATTTGGTCGGGACGTGCCCATTATTTTCCAAAGACCGCAAACGCAGGATTACTTGGCGATAGGGGTCATAGCCGCAGCGGATTGCTCTCATTACGGCCGGCTCATTAGATAAATAGCTAGTCGGAACTTCTTTCTCATGAGGACAATAGGCACAGGTGCCAGGACAAGGATAGGGCTTAGTCAAAACGGCGATAGGCGCGATGCCGGACATGGTCCGAATTGATCTTTTGCGTAATATTTTAGTTAAAATATCAACTGACTGGCCAGTAGCTTTCTGCCAAAGGCTATATTCTTTTAAAATATCGGCATTAGGAATAGAAGCTAAGCCATACTTCTTGCAAAGCAAACGCTTAACCGCCTCTAAGTCATTGCGGCTTTTAATAGAATGGATATGCTCTTGTAATAATTCTTTTATTGCTTCACCCATATATTTCGGCTATAATTGAAATATAAATCTTAAATAATCCCTTAATAATACAGGATTTTTTTAAACTTAACAATATCGCTATGTCTCAAAAATTATTACGACCACTAATCTTCTTCGCCATACTGCTGCTGCCTGTTTCAATGGCTTTAGCTGCTACAACAAGCACTGGCGGGCCAATCTATATCGCCAAAGAAGAAATCATCAACGGCAACTTTTACGCGGCCGGTGAAAGCATAACTGTTGACGGCATTATCAGCGGTGATTTAATTGCCGTGGCTCAGACCATTAATATGAATGGACGAGTAGAAGGTGATGTTATCGCCGCTGGCCAAAATATCACTATCAATGGCGAAGTGGGCGGCAATATTCGTATTGCCGGCAACTCCTTAACTATCAATGGATCCTCTATCCGCAATACCAACGCTTTCGGCGCCGACATAGTATTAGGGCCGAATTCACGTATTGGCTGGGATGCTTATCTATTAGGCTCCACAATAGAATCAAGAGGAATAATTGACGGCAGCCTCGCCGGACAAGCTGGCCAGGCTTTAATCGCCGGCAAAGTAGGAAAAAACATTAACCTTAAATTTGCTGATAATAATATTAGCGAACCGCTAGTTATATCTCCTGAAGCGGTTGTTAATGGCGATATTACCTATACTTCCAACCAAGCGGCAAAAATTTCTGATCAAGCGAGCCTAGCCGGAAAAGTGCAACAGAAACCTATCCAAGAAAAAAATTCTAACAATAAAATTTTAGTCTGGCTATGGAGCGAGTTATTCTCCATCTTCTCGGCTTTAGCCGTCGGCTTAATATTAATCTTCATCGGCAAAAATATTACTGGCAACATTTTAACTAAAATGACGGAGACGCCGGCTAAAATGTGGCTGCCGGGTCTTATCTTAACTTTTGTCCTTTTGCCCATCGCCCTACTACTAATGATTACTATTATTGGTATTCCTCTAGCCTTAATTATTACCGCAAGCTGGCTAATCATGATTTATGTCGCCAAAATATTGACGGCCATTATAATCGGGCAAGTCATCATTAAAAAACTAACCAAGAGGAATGACACGCCTTTGTTATGGACTATGATTGTCGGCATTCTAATTTGCTGGCTAATTTTTGCGCTCCCTTATGTCGGCTGGCTGCTAGGATTATTAGCTATTTTATTCGGGGTAGGCGGTATCTGGACCTACATTTCTCATCAGCTCGGCAAGATTTAATAATAAAAATATGAATATAAACCCCCAGATTTTCCGCGGTTATGATTTACGCGGTCTAGTAGACAAAGACTTAACTCCTCTAATCGTTGAACATATCGGCAAGGCCTATGGCACCTATCTTAAACGACAGGGCTTATTTAAAGCTGTGGTCAGTTATGACTGCCGCGCTACTAGCCCGGCTTATAGCGAGGCAATCATTAAGGGTATGACTTGGGCGGGAATAAATGTGGTTGATATCGGTTTAAACATGGTCGGAACGTTTTATTGGGCGCAGTATTATTTAGACTGCCAGGGCGGCGTTTTTGTTACCGCTTCGCATAATCCAGCTGAATATAATGGCTTTAAATTTGCTAACGGATTTTCGGAAACACTGGTTAGCGAGGGCATGCAGGAATTGCGAAAAATGATTGAAAATGATGATTACGAAATTGGCCAGCAACTTGGCACTATTACTAAACAAGATGTTAAAAGTGCCTACTTCGCCGATATTATTCGCCGCTTCCCTTTCAATAAAAAATTTAAAATCGTGGTTGACGCTAGTTGCGCTACCGCTGGCGTTATTGTGCCTGACTTACTGCGCCAGGCGGGGCATGAAGTAATAGAAAAAAATTGCCAAATTGATCCTAGCTTCCCGCTAGGCACGCCCGACCCGACCGAAGTAAGTTTAGCCAAGCGCCTTAGCGCCGAAGTGTTAGAAGAAGGGGCGGATATCGGCTTTTCCTATGACGCGGATGGTGACCGGATTGGCATTGTTGATGATAAGGGCGGAATAATTTGGAATGATGTCTTAGTCGCTCTCTTCGCGGCCGACGTCTTGGGCCAGCACCCTAAAGAAATAATCATGTTTAATACTCTTTGCTCTAGGGTAGTAACTGAAACAATTGAAAGCCACGGCGGCCGGCCATTTATGTGGCGAACCGGACACTCCTTTCTTAAAAAGAAAAACCAAGAAGTTAAAGCCGCCTTCATTGGCGAATTATCCGGGCATTTTTTCTTTTCTAAAGATTTCTACAATCATGATGACGGCTGTTATTCTACCTTCCGCTTATTAGGACATCTAGCAAGAACAGGCGAAAAATTATCTTATCTCGTATCTAAATTGCCTATTTACATTTCTAGCCCAGAAATAAAAGTCGGCACGCCTGATAATATAAAAGTGGCTTTAGTAGAAAAAATTGCCCAGAAATTAAAAATAGATTTCCCACAGGTTGAGGTAATAAGCGACGAAAGAGCGGGAGACGGCGTACGTTTAGAAATGTCCGATGCCATGTTCGTGGTCAGATACTCCCAGAATGGACCTTATCTAACCATAAAATTTGAAGCTAAAACCAACGAGCGCTACCAAGAGTTAAAAAAATATATTAATAAACTATTGCATGAATTCTCGGAAATTGATTGGAGCTTTGGAGTTAATGTGGAAAGCTTAGATTAATAAAGCTTGAATTAATAAAGAACTCAAATTAAAATATATAAATAAAAAAGACCTAGTAATTAGGTCTTTTTTATATTTCTTTATCTTAAAAATTATTTTCTCTCTACTTCAATCGTGCACTTATTCATTAGGGCTGCTAAGGCGCCGACCGCCGCTAACACCGGGGCAAAAACCGCTCCGACCACCGCGAAAGTCATCGGTATTTCCATCATCACTTTCCCCTTTTCATTCTTAATAATAATACGACGGACATTACCCTCCTTAATAAGCTGCTTAACCTTCTGCAAAACTTCATGACCGTCAATCTTAAATTGTTCTTGAGTAGTTTTCGCTTTAGTTTTTTTAGCCATAAATTTTTATTTATTTTGTAATGCCTTAATTATACTCTGTTTTAGACAATAAATAAATTACCTCTTTTGATAACGGGCTTGATAAGTCTGCTTTGATTTTCTGGTAATAGCCAGAATAGTCAAAACGGCAATATAAGAAGAGGCGACAGCGCCGGGCAAGTGGTAAGGCGATTTAGATATAAAATCTATAACAATCAACGAAGCAATTAAAGCCGACCAGGCAATAACGAATATTTCGCCCGGATGCTGATTATGGTGGCGATGATACCAGCGCTCAAATTCCTTATTGCTGACATAAATAGTCAGGACGCCGACATAGACCATGGAAATCAGATTTAGAAGATCAACAGAGGAATTGTCGGTTATAAAATCAAAAACAATAACCGTAAAAAATAGAATTGACCAAATATTTATCAGATAGCGCCAAAAATCAAAGGAAACTAGGGGAATCTTCTTTTTCATAATTTGGTCTTTAGTGGTTTAATAAGCTAAGTTTGGCTATTTTATATAATAGTAGCAAAATTACTTAAATTATTAAACTATTGACAAATTCTTATATTTATGTAAGAATGAAGTATCGGAATATTAAAACAAAAATACCTCAAGTTCTTTAAACAACAATTCAAAAACCAATCGGAGTAGAAATGACAAGCCGAATCAACCAGCCATCCGTAAAACAGCAAAACAGAAAAAAATCAACTATCGTTAAAATTGTTTGTTGTTTTAGTAACGAAGTACTAGCGCCGTATGACCCACAAAAAGTTTCATACCATCACCATGGCAAAGAGGTGATTGCATTTAAGTATGAATACTTGCTTCAGATAATTAACACCGGAAAAACGTACTTCCCGGCCCTGCCAAGAACTAAGGCAAAGTGGTTTGATATAATTGATTACCTAAATAAAACCCGGGACGTACTAAATGATCCCAAAAAACTAGACAACAAAAGGAAGGCTAACACTCTCCGCAAGATAACTCAATTCTTAGATAAAACAGGGTTATCACGTTATGTAGGTGGTACAGCCGAATTTGTCAGACTCGGTTTAAAGCCAACCCCCCTTGTAGAACCGGTTGTTATCCCTAAAAAATTTAGGGAAAAAATTAAAAAATAACTGCTCCAAAAAGCTAATCTCTAAAAAAGGTCAATCTCTAGATTGACCTTTTTCATTTCTAATAAGCTTCTTTAATATATTGTTTTAGAACGCGACACGAATTAAACCGCGCCGCGTTTAAACTAATCGTGTCGCGCATCATCGCTTGCCATTTATCCGGTTTATTATAATACATCGGAATAATTTCTTTTTCCAAAACATCATATAAATTATTTTGGCCATTCTCGCTCTCAACAATCGCCCAACCAGTTTTATTTTTTACGTATCCCTCCGGCCACCACCCGTCTAAAGTGCTCAGTTGCGGAACGCCATTATGAGCCGCTTTCATGCCGCTCGTGCCAGAAGCCTCGTGATACAATTTTGGAGTATTGAGCCAGAGATCAACACCGGCTACCAATAATTTAGCTTTATCTAAACTATAATCGGCCAAGAATATTACCTTAATTTTTTCTTTTAACTTCTTTTTTAGGTCATGAATAAATCTAATCATCTCTTGACCGGCCATATCTCTGGGATGCGCTTTGCCGGCATAAATTATCTGCATCTTACCGATATTCTCGTTAATCGCTAATAATTTTTCTATATCTTGAAATAAATATTTCGGCTGTTTATAAGCCGTAAAACGGCGAGCAAATCCAATCGTAAAAATATTTTCATCAATATGCTCTAATGAATTTGAATTAATATGTTGAATTAATCTCTTTTTAGCCGCCTGATGCGCTAACCAAATTTCTCCCAGCGGAATATCTTCTGCCTTCGCCAAACTAGCGTTATTATTAAGCCAGTCAGGTATATATTTATTATATAAATTCTGAAACTCTGGAACGGACCAAAATTCTGAATTCACTCCGTTAGTAACAAAATTAATTTTATAATTAGGGTACATTTTTTGGCACGTTTCTTGATGCAGACGGGAAACAGCGTTAGAATAACCGCTAAAATAAAGGCCTAAACTAGTAAAATGGATATTTCCTTCTTCATCATATAAGGCCGTTAAATGGACGGGGAAATCTTTTTGATATTTCAATAAGTATTCTTTTGAAAAAATATCATGGGCCTTAGGAATAGGGGTATGAGTCGTAAAAACACAATGCGACCGAACATCTTTAATTTTAGCTTCATCCGATTTTTTTTCAGAATTTAAAAATAATTCTATTGCCGCTAAAGCGCCATGCCCTTCGTTAAGATGAAACTTTTTTATATCCTGATAGCCGAGTTTTCGCAGCATTTTAACTCCGCCTCGTCCTAAAATAATTTCCTGCCGCAAACGATATTCATTATCGCCGCCATATAACTCGCCGGTTAAGTTTTTATAAATATCTTTATTGCCATTAATATTGGTATCTAAAAAATATACCGGAACAACAAAATCATTATGGCCCACGATAAAATACTGCCAGACGCCTACCAAAACTTTATCGTTCCCTATTAATATTTCTATTTGGGCTGATAACTTTTCTAATTTAGAAAAATCATATTTATCGTCCGGTCCAAACTCCTGTTGGCCATTTTTACTAATAGTCTGCTTAAAGTATCCCTGGTCATTAAACAATGTTATCCCTACCATAGGGAAATTAGCGTTGGCCGCGGACTTTAAAATATCACCAGCTAAAACTCCGAGTCCCCCGGAGTAAGTTTTGATATTATTTTCCAAGCCTATTTCCATACTGAAATAAGCAACGATGGGTTTTTTTTGCTCATTTGTCATAATAATTTTTTCAGCCAACATAATTCAATTATACCATGACCATAGCAATTGCCTAAATAAAAAAGAGGTTGTAACTTCCAACCTCTTTACTAATTACTAAAACATCTCTACTTAGGCCTTTCTCTCTGTGCCGTTTAACAATCTACCAATATTTTCTCTGTGGCTATAAACAATAAGCCCCAGAACTAAAAAAGAAAATATTGTAACCGGCAAGCTATCGGCTAAACTTGGTGCCGGATCAAAAATTTGTTTTGCTATCTGGGTAACCGGAATAACTAAGGCGGCTAACAAAGAGCCGGCTGAACTGAACCCAGTTCTTAAATACAAGAAGAGCCAAGAAGCTAAGGCGGCGCCACCTATTAATGGATTTAATACCAAAAAAACACCCATAATAGTAGATACTCCTTTCCCGCCCTTAAACCAAAGGAATATGGAAAGAATGTGTCCGATTATGGCAGCTGATCCCACTAAAGTAACTTCCCAGACCGGCAAATTAAAGACGTGCCAAGCTAACCAAACTGGAACGACGCCCTTAAAAGCGTCTAAAATGAAGGCGGCCACTAGCCCGGGCCAGCCTAAAATTCTTTTCACATTAGTCGCGCCGGGGTTTCCGCTCCCGACCTTTCTTATATCAATCCCTTTAATTATCTTAACTAAAATATAATCAAAGGGGATTGATCCTACTAAGTAGGAAAAAAGCAGAATTAAAAAGAACGATTCCATATAAACCTCCTTCCATTATTTACCTAATTTATACTAAAAATAACAATAAATGTCAAATAAAAACCGACTCTTAAACTACAGAGTCGGCCGTGTAAATGTTTCAGCTAATTAGGCTGGTATATTCTTCTTTTTCGCATCATTGATTGACGCGGCAAGAAATGCCCCCAAAATCACCGCTGAAAATACAGCTAAAATTGCATAATCAACATAACCCCATTGTTTCCAGGGCTTATCAATGTATGCCACATAAGCCAGCAGCAAAAAGATTAAAAAGAAAAATAAATATTTCATCAATCTCATAACCTCCCGGAGAACAAGAGAAAAAAGAATTACTTTTTTAAAGAGGTCAATAATAACTTTTGTCATTGAATTTTCCATTTAATAACTTCCTTATGATTTGAAATGTACGATTTAGTTTAACTGCTCAAGTTACTATTATAATAACATATATAAACAATATTGTCAATACTTACCATACTAAAAACCCTCGCCTAAAAGCGAGGATTTTCATATAATGGGTGCCTAGAGGGAATCGGACCCTCAATAACAGGACCACAACCTGCTGTGTTACCACTACACCATAGGCACCATAAATGTTTCTTAAGAAACGTACGCCCGGGGGGAATCGAACCCTCATAACCAGCTTAGAAGGCTGGTGTTCTATCCATTGAACTACGGGCGCAAAAAATAATTAGAGAAACAATAACCCTAATTATTGTCTTATATTAATAGAAATATGAACTATTGTCAAATTTACGCTTTTTTATTTACACTTCTCTGTCTTAAGGCTTCAAAAATTATTATTGCTGCCGATACCGATACATTAAGGGAGTCTACATCGCTCCGCATGGGAATCTTAATAAGATCATCGGCTAGCTCCAACCAGTTACGACTTAGTCCTTCGGCCTCTGATCCTAAAACAATAGCTACCCGGCCGCCTAAATTAGCCTTAGTATATTCTTTTTTAGTGCTAGTTGAGGCTCCTAAAGTTCTTATTTTATTTTTTTTAAGCCAACTAATCGTATCTGGGACGGAAATTTCTATGGGCAGTAATTTAAAAATATATCCTTCGCTAGCCCTAATAACATTAGGATTATAAATATCCGTCTGGGCATTATTAATAATTATATAATCAACGGACGCCGCGTAAGCGCTACGAATTATCGCCCCTAGGTTGCCTGGTTTCTCAACATTTTCTAGAACCACGACTAAGATGTCGCGATCCACTCTCTCAAGCTCAGGAAGCGCCGTCTGTGGCCTCTGAGCGACCGCTAAGAATCCATCTGGATTCTCCTTATAACAAATTTTTTTAAATACAGGTTCTGATACTTCTGTTAATTTAAACTTATTTTTATTTACCAATAATTTTAGATCGTCTTTTGATTTATGAAGACTGGGACAATAAAAAATCTCTACCACTTTTAAGCCAGCTTTCAGACCAAACTCAATCTCTCTCTGTCCGTCAACCACTATCAAACCCCGAGCCTTTCTCTCGCCAGACTTATGGAGGCGGATTAAATCTTTTATAGTGGTATTAGTAAGACTATTTATAATTGGCATAAATTTAATTCAGACGATTTTATTATATATATATGATATAATAACTATCATAAACTTACTATATGCCTATACCACAACTACGCAAAAAAGCCTCAGATTCTTGGCGCGATTACCGCAGCACTCGCGGGATAAAGTCTTCTAGACCACAAAAAAAACGAGTTTTAACTCGTAAATTAGCGGCATTATCTCTATCCTTAGGGTTAATTTTAATCCTGTTTGGCGCGGCTTATGTCGCCTGGATTTCCCGCGACCTACCTAATCCTAATCAACTAATCAACCGAGAAATAGCGCAGAGCACTAAAATTTATGACCGCAGCGGCGAAAATATTTTATACGAGATAAGTGGCGAACAAAAAAGGACTCTCGTGTCCTTACAAGACATCCCTGATAAAGTTAAGCAGGCGACCATTGCCATTGAAGATAAAAACTTTTACAAGCATGGCGGCTTCAGCCTCTGGGCCATGTTCCGAACGGTGGCGACTAATATTATTTTTAACCGCAGCGCCGGCGGTTCAACCCTTACCCAGCAATTCATAAAAAATGCTATCTTAACTTCGGAAAAAACTATTCCGAGAAAAATAAAAGAACTGGTGCTAGCCTATCGTCTAGAAAAAAAATTCTCTAAAGATGAAATACTGCAAATGTACCTCAACGAAATACCTTATGGCTCAAATGCCTATGGCGTCCAGGCTGCTAGCCAAAAATATTTTGGTAAAAATGTTAAGGATGTTAGTTTAGAAGAAGCGGCTATTTTAGCGGCCATAGTTCAAGTGCCTAGCCGCTATTCTCCTTACGGCCCTAATAAAGATATTCTCTTAGGGCGCAAAGATTATGTTTTAAATTTGATGGCTGAACAGGGATATATATCCGAATCAGAAAGAGACGAAGCAAAAAAAAGAGAAATAAAATTTAAGGGACCAGAAACTAATATTGTCGCGCCCCATTTTGTCATGTATATAAAAGATTTATTGGCTGATAAATACGGAGAAAAAATGGTAGAACAGGGCGGTCTAAAAATATATACTACTTTAGACTTATATAAACAAAAGGCGGCTGAGGAAGTAATTGCCACCCGCACCAAAGATTATTCTCAAAAATACGGTGCAAATAACGCTGCTCTAGTGTCTATTGACCCAAAAACCGGACAAATTCTGGTTATGGTCGGATCTCGTGATTACTTTGATGATACTATTAGCGGCCAAGTTAACGTCGCAACGCGCCCGCGCCAGCCAGGATCATCAATGAAGCCCTTAGTATACGCTGCTTTGTTTGAAAAGGGTTATACTCCAGACACTATTCTTTATGATGTAATAACTAATTTTTCTACTAATCCCAGCGAACCCTATCAACCTCATGATTATAGCGGTAAAGAATTAGGGCCAGTAACTATTAGACAGGCACTAGCCGGGTCTCTCAACATCCCGGCCGTCAAAGCTATTTACTTAGCGGATATTAATAACGTCATTGATCTAGCTGACAATCTTGGTTACACCACTCTATTCCCGCGTAACCGCTTTGGTCTATCCTTTGTTTTAGGGGGCGCCGAAGTAAAATTATTAGAACATGTTAACGCGTACAGTGTTTTCGCACGAGACGGGCAAATTAGTCCTATTGTCAGTATCTTAAAAGTGGAAGACAAAGATGGCCGCGTTATTGAAGAATATAAGCCCTCTGAAAAAAAAGCGCTAAGCTCTAAGGTCGCCAGAATGATAAATGATATTCTTTCTGATAATGCGGCTCGTACTTATATTTTTGGCGCGAAAAATTTTCTTAATTTAGGAGCTAGACCGGTAGCGGCTAAAACCGGCACCACTAATGATTATCACGACGCCTGGACAATCGGCTATACTCCATCAATAGTAACCGGCGTTTGGGTAGGAAACAGTGACAACAAGGCTATGAAAGGCAAGGCTGACGGCAGCGTTCTCGCGGCGCCTATTTGGCATGATTTTATGGCTAAAGTCTTGGGTGACACCCCTATAGAAGATTTTAAAAAACCAGACGACTATAAGACTGGCAAAGATATTCTAGATGGAAGGCTCCCGAACGAAATAATCAAAGTTGATATTAGTACTGGTCTACCTATATCTAGTTCTACTCCCTTAGAGTTAATCGGCGAAAAAACCGCTCCGGCCCACCATAGTATTTTATACTATATTGATAAAGATAATCCTCTTAGTCCTGCTCCGGCTAACTCTAGTAATGACCCCCAGTTTAATTTATGGGAGGAGGCTGTAAAAAAATGGGCTCTTAAAGCTACTTCCACTCTAATGGTCCAAACCTCAACCTCAACTCCGCCCAGTACTAATCCTATTGAATCAATGGAGGCACCAAAAATAAAAATAATAAATCCAGCCGCCAACCAAACCCTAAATTCTTCTAACTTAAGTATAGAGACTGAAATTTCTTCCATAAATAAAATTAGTAGAATAGAATATTACATAAACAATAACTTATGGGAAACAACCAACGGCCAAAGCGGCATATTTACTAAAGAAATAAATTTTCTTAATAACGGTTACCATAAGTTAACTGTGAAAGCCTGCGACGAATTAGAAATTTGCGGCGAAACAAGTACAACATTTAACCTCCTAATAAGCAATAACCCAATCACTATTAACAAAAACTCTCTAAAAATAATCAGTCCTATATCAGGAACGGCTGACAAAAAAATTGATTTTCCTCTAGCCTTTAAGCTACAAGTTGCTAGACCAGAAAGAACAGCCCAAATCAATTTAATGGCCAGGGACGGAAGTGGAAATAAAATAACCATTAAAAATAACTTAAAAACGGCTGAAAAATTTTTAGAAACTACCTGGGATTTTCCGCCGCCGCCCGGAGTTTATACTGCTTATGCTGAAGCTTCTGATTGGAATGGCGATCAGATAAAAAGCAATGAAATAAAAATAACTGTTAATTAAACAATAAAAAAACAGCCAATCGGCTGTTTTTTTATTTGCTGTGTAATAGATAACTATTGTCTAATAGGCATTACTATATATAAATAATTACTGCTTTTCTCTGGTTTTAGTAAACATGGGGTAGTAGAATTTAAAATTAAAATATTTACCCTTTCTCCTTCAATATTATTCAAACCATCTATTAAATAGCGGTAATTAGCAGTAATTTCATTATCTTCCCCGGATATTTCCGCTTCAATATTAATTTCACTTTCTCCGCTTGACCCAGAAAAAGCACTAACTAAAACTCTATTACTACTAAATTTCAGGGAAACATCATTAATCCCTGTTTTAGAAAAAAGGGCGGCGGCCTTCACAGCTCTTATTAATTCCTGTCTATCTACTATTACCCCCGTTTGGCTTTTAGTCGGGATTATTTGTTTGTAGTCTGGGTAATTACCGTTAATCAGGCGGGATATTAAATCAACTGAGTCAACTGTAAATAAAACCTGGTTGTCAGATAAATGAATATGAACCTCCGGCGACCCATCTATACTAGAATAATCTAAACCATTAAGTATTCTTAAAAATTCTTGGGCTGTCTTAGCCGGCACTATTACTTTTGATTCCTCTGGAGCACCACTATTTACAACAGTAATTTCTCTTTCAGCTAGACGATAGCTATCGGTAGCCACAACATTTAATTTTCCCTTATTAAAATAGAATAACACACCAGTTAATTCTACCCTGTTCTCACTATTAGAAACCGCGAAAATAACACTATTAAGAGCTTTCTTAAATTCCTCAGTCTCACAGCTATAATATTTATCTTTAGGTATGGCCGGGATCAAAGGAAACTCTTTAGCTGATTCTCCTTTTATTTTTGTTTTGTAATTACCACATTCTATCTTTAATTCGCCATCCTTTTCCTCGGCTTTAACTTTTTCGCCGCCGCTTAGTAAATTAACATATTCCGTAATTAACTTTGAATCAACTGTAAACTGACCCTCGCCATCTATCTTTCCCCTTAGCTGATGCGTTATACCGATTTCTAGATTAGTACTCACTAATTCAATATTACCATTATCAACTTTAATTAAAATATTATTAAGGATAGGTAAATTTATATTCTTAGACGTTATGTGCCCAACAATATTTAACCCTCTTTTTAAATTTTCCTGCAGACTAATAAACTTCATAATTATTTATTGGTTATTATTATATTATTATATTATATATAAATAATAGTAATAATAAGGGCGGGGATAACTATTGATTTTTACTATATTCTTTTATTTTGTTAACCTTTTTTACGATTTGTTTGTTAATAAGTTAGTACATTATCTGTTTAACTATTTTAGCTTTACTGTGGCTAACTTTTTTAAAGCGGAAGTTATTAACAAACTGAATAATTTTATCCCTAACGTGCTAACAAGTTACTAACAAGATATCCACCAAGAAAATTAGTAAGGAGAATTAAATAGTTGACGGATAGAGGCTATTTCTTGTTTTATTTTTTCGTTGCCACGCTCCTTTATCTCTTGAGATATTTTAGTGTAGGAATGCATAGCAGTAGTATGATCTCTACCGCCTAGTTCAGCCCCGATGGTTGGGTAAGAAGAACCGACATCTTCTCTAATAAGAAATATAGCAATTTGTCTTGGCCAGACCAACTCTTTTTTTCGGCTCTTTCCAGTTAAATCTTTATAATTTAAATTGTAGAATTTGGCGGTTGCTTCAATAATCTCTTTAGGGGATAAAGATCGGGTTTGAATATTAGAGACATAGTCGCTTAGTATTTCTTTAACACTTTTTAGACTAGGGGTTAGACCCTTAAACTGATGAGAAGCAATAACTTTAATAAGCGCTCCCTCTAGTTCCCTAATATTATTTTGGACATGTTCAGCTATATAACCGAGAATTTCTTTATCTAAAGGACACCCCTTTTCTATAGATTTCTTTTCTAGAATTGCTATTTTTGTTTCTATGTCCGGCTTCCCTACATCAGCGACCATTCCCGACTCAAAGCGGGAAATTAAGCGGCTTTCAATGGCTGGAATGGATTTTGGCGGCCGATCAGAGGTTAGTACTATTTGTTTGTCATTTTGTTGTAGTTCATTAAAGGTGTGGAAGAATTCTTCTTGAGTGCCGTCTTTTCCGCCCATAAACTGGACATCATCAACTAGTAATAAATCAACATTGCGGTATAAATTTTTAAACTCCTTTGCCTTACCACTTTTAACAGCCTGGATATAATTGTTAGTAAACTTTTCACTGGTAGCATAAAGAATCTTATCAGTTTTTTTTGCTACAGCATTTCCTATGGCCTGTAAAAGATGGGTTTTGCCTAATCCGACTCCGCCGTATATGAAGAGAGGGTTGTATGATTTTCCTAAGTTCTCCACAACCGCTAAACAGGCAGCATGGGCTAGCTCGTTGCCGCGTCCGACAATAAAGTTCTCAAATACATAGCGAGGATTTAAGCCGTGTTGGTTAACTTTATTATTAATTGAAGGCTCACTGCTCTTTTCGTTTACTTCTGTTTTTATGGTTGAGGTCTCCCCTGTTCGTGATTCCTGGGAGCTGGTTGGTAGAGAGTGCCCGCCGCCGTGTCTTAACTCTATTTTATAAATTATCTCTTTTATTTTTTGTTTAGTGATGCTCTCTAGGGCACTTAAAATATTTTTATGATATTTCTCTTCTAGCCATTTTTTAACGAAGGCGTTAGGAACGCAAATAATAAAACGGTCATTTTCAAATGAAGAAATAAAAGTATCTTTAAACCAGGTGACAAAGTTAGCTCGGGAAAGGTTGACCTCTATTTCTCCCAAGACCGCCTGCCAAATTTGTTCGTTTGTCATAAGTTCTGATAGCTGCCTTTTCGGCGTTTATTTTAAATTTCCAGTAGTTTCATTATATTAGATAAAGCGTTTTATCACAAGCATAGACTTTGTTTAAAATATGTTAACAATTAGTGGATAACCCCCTCTAAAGGCATAATTTCTTACATTGACTCTTACAAATAAAAGTGTTATATTACAGATAATAATAAAATAAATTTTGATTGTATGCCGAAGAGAACTTATCAACCAGATAAACACCGAGCTAAAAAGAAGCACGGATTTATACAGAGAATGGAAACTAAGGATGGTCGCAATGTTTTAAAGCGTCGTCGCCAAAAAGGCCGAAAAAAGCTTAGTAAATAAAGCAAAATACTCCCGTCATGTTAAAAAAAATCAATAGAATGGGGCGTAATAAAGATTTTGACCGAGCCTTTAAGCTCGGCCAATCTTTTTATAATAGAATATTAGGGGTAAAGGCCGTAGATAATGGTTTAGACAATAACCGCTTTGGTATATTAATTAGTACTAAAGTTAGTAAAAAAGCTGTTATAAGGAATAAATTTAAAAGGCAGATAAGGACTATTATAAGAGAAGAGTTGACTAAAATAAAGTCTGGAAAGGATCTGGTTATTATAGTTTTTCCTCAAATATTAGATAAAAATTTCCAAGATATAAAAGAATTCATAGTCAATGCTTTTAAGAGAATAAAATTATATAAATAGGCTATTATTAGCTTAATTTTATGTATAGTTATTTAGAAAACCTAATTAGGCAAGCGGTAATAAAAATTATAAGGATATATCAAAAGACACTTTCTTTTGATCACGGGCCTCTAAAAAATTTTTATCCTCATGGTTTTTGCCGTTTTTATCCTAGTTGTTCCCAGTACGGCTTGGAGGCAATTGAAAAGTATGGCATAATTCGGGGAGGAGTAATGACTGTTTGGCGTATTTTGCGCTGTAACCCCTGGAATAAGGGCGGCCATGATCCGGTTAAATAACTATTTAATTTGTTTTTATGACTAACATTTTTACTGTAGTATTTTATCAGCCCATCCTTAATCTTCTTGTTTTGTTTTATAATACGCTCTCCTTTCAGGATTTAGGGGTCGCCATAATACTATTAACCGCGGCGATTAAATTAATTCTTTGGCCCTTAGGACGATCATCAATAAAATCCCAGAAGGCTTTACAGGATTTGCAGCCCAAAATTGAAGAACTGAAGAAAAAGTATGCTAACGATAAAGCGGGATTGAGCCAGGCGACCATGGAAATGTATAAAGAGAATAAGGTGAATCCGTTTTCTTCTTGTTTACCTCTTCTCTTGCAGCTTCCTTTCTTATTTGCTGTTTATAAAGTTTTCTTAAACGGCGTGGGGAATAAGCTTGATTTAGTTTACTCCTTCATTTATAAGCCGGAAGTAATAAATACTTTGTCATTAGGGTTTTTAGATTTAGCTAAGCCCAGTGTTCCTTTGGCGGTTCTAGCTGGCTTGGCCCAATTTTGGCAAGCTAAGATGATGATGTCATCTAAGCCGGCTGTTAAATCAGATGGTTCGCAAGATGAGAACATGGCCGCCATAATGAATAAGCAGATGCTTTATATTATGCCAGCCGTCACTGTATTCATCGGTATTTCGCTTCCGGGCGGCCTTACTTTATATTGGTTTGTTTTAACTTTGTTTACAGCCTTACAGCAGCTTTTTACTTTCCGTAAAAAAAATGACTCCCAGACGGGAGCCCCTCAAATAGTTGAAGGAGAAATTATCAAATAAGTTAAGGTTTAATAAGACTGCTAGAAGCGGCTGGAGTTCCAGTCGCTTCTTTGTTTTCGGGGTTACTAGGAGTTGTTGGCGTTATGATAGCGCTAGAAGAGGTGGATGTTATTGGGGTACTAGAAGCAATTGGGCTGCTAGAGCTGGCCGATTTTCCTACTAAGCAGACCGCTTGCCAAGGGATATAATGCGATTTAAATCTTCTTTCTTGGACTAGCGGTTCAACGCTGGCCCCCTCTGGGTATATTACTTTGTAATCAAAGTAAGCGTCAGCGCCGTTATGAGAACTCTCAGTACATTTTTTTTCACCTGGTTTAAGAGCATCGGTTTCTACGATTTTTGTCGGCTCAGGCTTTACGATGTTATAGATTACTGGATAAGTCGTAGTAGCAATGCGCCCATCTTTAACTCCCCAAAAATCAAAATACAAATCATTTTTAGTAGAGCGAGCCTGAATTAAAATGTAATTGTTAGTATCGTTGATAAATCGGAAGTCTGGTTGTGGTATATAAATAGTGGCATCAGTCCCAGCCGGTTCGTAATAAGAGACGCGGTAAGAATGGTTTTGCCGCATGGTGACTGGCAATCCCGTAGCTAGAACAGTTCTAAATAAGGTTGTGCCGACTTGGCAGAGCCCGCCGCCGAACTCAGGGACAGTCTTGTTTCCTTTAATTACTAGTTCGGGCAAATATCCGGTCTGATCGCTAATATCTCCCAGGGCTTTCACTAAAGAAAATTCCTCGCCCGGTTTTATTAATAAGCCGTGCAGAGCCGCGGCGCCAGTAGCAATATTATGGCGTCTATTAGCCGGCGATCCAGTAAAGGCGGAGTGGCCCGTTCCTAATATTTCTTTGATGTTAAAAGAGTTGTCTGCCGCCAAATCTTCGCTTCCAACCTCCTTGGTAATTATGGTAATACTTTTTTCCTTGTTTAAAAAACCGGCTATTAAACGATTAGCTGTTTCTTCAATATCAACGGCTAATCCGATTTTGCCAGTTTGCCAACTGCTGACCCGGCCATTTTTAATTTCAAAGCGCGGCCTGATTGGCTCCTCGTCAACCTGAGGAGATATTGTTGTCTTAATATAATCTTTCACCTTTTCTTGGTCTAAGGAAATAGTGAGGCCCTGATCCGTTTTTTTAGCATTAGCCCAAGTTATTAAGCGGCTGGATTTAATTGACCAAGATTTTTGCTCTTGATTTGGTTGCTCGGACTCCGGGAGCTGGAGAATTAAGTCAGCTTTATTAAACATCTGCTTGGCTTCATTTTCTAGCCCTGCTAAATCACTGGTTTTAACGGTCGGGTATTTAGATCTGGTCTTAATGATTACTACTGCGTCCTTTAAATTATCAAGATTATTCTTTACTTCATTAATAGCCTGATCGTAATTTATTTCTTTGCCGATTTTTTCCGGGTTATTTTTTAGGGAAAGATTATTATTGCTTTCTACAAAGGAAAAGTAAGCGTTGGCCGGGCTGATATTTAGTTCAGCGAAGTTCTCATTTAAAAAAGACCTAGTCTTTTCTTCGTTTAATTGATACAGCAGTTTTAGGTTATCTTGTTTTTCTAGCCCGATTATATTTAGAAGATATTTTAAAAATCCCTGCCCCTTTTCTCCCCCTAGAGCCTCATTAATAGTCGCCTCTATTTCAAAGACTAAAGCCGGATAGGATAAGTCAGCATCAAATGAGGCGACCGATGTTTCTAAGGAAACAGTTTTGTCGTTATATTTAAATTTTAAGCCGGCTTCTTTTATTTTTTCTGCTTGTTCAGCCAAAGCGGCCCTAGCTTCAGTCGGCGTTTTTCCAGATAAATCTAGCCCCCCTATTATAACGTTGGGATAAATTCGTCCTCGGTAATTATTGTTCCAGATAGAGTAATTAATAATAAAAAAAGCCGCTGACAAGCAAGCTATTAACACTAAAGCGGTTTTTATTATCAGAGCCTTATTTTTCATATCGGCTTGAGTCCGAATCTAATCCTTGATTTTTACTTGGATTTGGCTAGGGTTAGTTTTGTAAAGAGTAATAGTTAATACCCCATTTTCTAGCTCGGCTTCTACTTTCTTATTATCTACTTCAGATGGCAAAATAATAGACCTAGAGAAAGACCCCCAGTAGCATTCTCGGTATAAATAATTTTCTTCAGTTATTTCTTGTCCGGCCGAACGGCTCCCCTTGATTGTTAGGAGATCGTGGTGGAGAGATATTTTTAAATTTTCTGGTTTGACTCCGGCGATTGTGGATTTAACAATTATTTTTTTGTCGGTTTGATAAACATCAATAGCCAGCTGCCCCTCGGTTTCCGGCTCTTCATAGTTGAACCATTCTTCGGCTGAGGTTTGGTTATTTTTAGAAACTGAAGCAACTACCCTTTTTTTATTATGGAAAAGCATATTAATTTAATTATCTTCTTTATATAATTTACCAATAATTAGGTTAAAAGTAAATACATAAATTAAAAAACACGCCTTATCAAGACGTGTTTTTTCAGGGTGGGCCCGACAGAACTCGAATCTGTGACCTCCACGATGTCAACGTGGCGCTCTAACCAACTGAGCTACGAGCCCTCTTTAATAAACTGTGGGCATAGATGGACTTGAACCATCGACCCCCGCTTTATAAGAGCGGTGCTCTAACCAACTGAGCTATATGCCCCTTATTATAATGGCCGCGAATAAAGAATGCAAGATACTTAATTTCATTAGCTATTATATTGGGTCACTAAAATTTATATCACTAAGAAACTAATTTATCAAGCTTTTTTTGTAGGGCGGGTATTAATTCATTGGTTAGTTGATTGGGGCTTTGGCTGGTGGTGGCCTTAGCTAGGCGAGGCAGGCCTTGGGGAGAATATTCTTTTAATAGATCCAGGGCGTTATTGTTTTTAAGGGCGTAAAGATTGATGTTTGTTAGGCCGGGATCAGTTTCATATATTATAACAATTAGTTTAGCGCTGGGGACGCTAGCCATTAATTCATCTACTAAGTCATCTATCATGGCCGGAGAAGAGTCGCAGTCCTTGAAGTCAGGCCCAAGCAGGCTGGACCAAAGAATCTCATCTTTTTTACTTGATTTTAGATTATTTAATATTCTTCCCCATAATTTTAAAGAAGAAATATCGCGAGAACGATATAAATTATTTACTATTTCTTCGCGTCGCGCCCCTAAAGTGATAAGTTGGGAGCTAGTTAACAGTGTGCGGGGAGTAAGATTAGGGGTTTTGAAATTTTTGGTTTGCTGGATTATTCCGGCAAGAAGGCAGGTCGCCGCATCTTCATTTACGAGCTCTCCTTTATAATTTTTTAATAAATAAAAAAGAGTTTCGGAGGTAGCGACTGAATTCAGATCAACAAAATTAATTTGGCCGAAGTCTTCGTTGGTAGGATGGTTGTCAATATTGATAATGGTAGTTTTATAAAAAAATTCTATATTATCGTCGTATATTTTCCCCAGCGATTCTAAATTACTGGTTCCTAGCGTAATAATCAAATCATATTTAAAATCATCGGCGCGAGATGTCACATCTTCAGGCTTAAACCAGCCGGTTGACGGAGAGATTATAAAATTAAGACGGGCCTCGTCAACCGTGTATTTTATTTGCTGGACTTTAGCTTGACTGATGTCTAAAGAGACGATAAAACGACGCAAGTTATGTAGCCCCGCCTGGATAGCCTGAAAAGACGGCAAGAAGGCTAGGCTGTGCTTATTTATGTCTGGCTGAGAAGCGGCAATTTCCGGGTTAAGGCCTAAATTTTTTAGAAATATAAAAAGCGCCAAAGCCGCAGCTACGGAATCGCCAGACCAATCGGCTGGGAATACAATTAAGGGGCTTTTAGATTTTTCCAGCTGTCGGAAAATTTGTTGTTCTAAGTCTAGCATTTGATCTATAAAATAGGCCGAGCTTATAGTGAGCTCAACCCTTTAATATACCGGTAATTAGGCTTAAAGTCAAGATAAATTTTGTTTGACTTAAGGCTGTTTTTTTGGTAATTTTAAAGTATGAAACAAGAATTACCTAAAGCTTATAGTCCTGGTGAAAATGAGGACAAAATTTATAAAAAATGGGAAGATTCAGGATTTTTTAATCCGGATAATTTGGGGCTACCAGACGAGGCCTCTTCTTATACTATAGTTCTCCCTCCACCTAATATTACCGATCGGTTGCATATGGGGCACTCAGCTATGGTGGCAATTGAAGATTTATTGATCCGTTATCATCGTTTGCGCGGGTATAAGGCCCTATGGTTGCCCGGCACTGATCACGCGGCTATTGCTACCCAGAATGTGGTAGAGAAAAAAATTTTTCGTGAACAGGGTAAGACACGTCATGATTTAGGCCGAGAGCAATTTTTACAGGAGGTTTGGAAATTTCTAGATGTGACTCAAGGAGAAATATTGCATCAAATGCGTAAATTAGGCGCCTCTTTAGATTGGTCGCGCCTGGCTTTTACTCTTGACGAGGAGAGGCAGAAGGCTGTCCGCCAGATGTTTAAAGAAATGTATGATGAAGGTGTGATTTATAAGGGGGAAAGAATTGTTAATTGGTGCCCGCGCTGCCAGTCTACTTTAGCTGATGACGAGGTGGAATATAAAGAACAGAAGACTAAACTATATACTTTCCGTTATGATAAAGACTTCCCTATCGCTATTTCTACCACCCGCCCCGAAACTAAGCTGGGCGATACGGCTATAGCGGTTAACCCAAAAGATGAGCGGTATAAATCTTTTATTGGCCGGGAATTATTGGCAGATTTTTGCGGCCAAGAATTAAAAATTAAAATTATCGCTGACAGAAATGTTGATTCTGATTTTGGCACCGGCGCTCTTGGGGTTACTCCGGCCCACTCCATGGTAGATTGGCAAATGGCTCAAGCTAATAATTTGGATTTAATAAAGGTTATAGATGAAAAGGGCTTTATCCATAAAAACTTTGGTAATTTTTCCGGCCTTAGCGCGGTTGAAGCGCGTTCCTTAATTATTGAGGAGCTAAATAACCGCGGTCTAATGGTTAAAGAGGAAGATTTAACAAATAATCTTTCGGTCTGTTATCGCTGCGGCGCGTCAATTGAACCGCTTCCCTCTAAACAATGGTTTATCTCGGTTGATAAAAAATTATCACGATTGGGCGATAAATCATTAAAAGAGAGAGCAATTGAAGCGGCCGAAACAAACGAAATAAAATTTATTCCAGAGCGATTTAATAAGAGATATACCGATTGGATGAATAATCTCCATGATTGGTGTATTTCTCGCCAGATTTGGTTTGGCCATCAGATTCCGGTTTGGTATAAAGGAGAGGAAATTTATGTTGGTTTATCTGCTCCGGCTGGCGATGGCTGGGCGCAAGATTCTGACACCCTAGACACCTGGTTTTCCTCGGGCATGTGGACTTTTTCCACGCTCGGTTGGCCGGATAATTTTAAAGATGGTAAAAAAATTGGCGACTTAGCTCGTTTTCATCCTACCCAGGTCCTAGAAACAGGCTATGAAATAATTACTCTCTGGGTTTCTCGTATGATTATGATGTCCTTTTTCGCTTTAGGCGAGATTCCTTTTAGCAATGTTTATTTGCATGGCATGATTTTAGATGGCAACGGTAAAAAAATGTCTAAATCTAAAGGTAACGGCGTTAATCCTTTAGATATGGTGGCTAAATTTGGTGCTGACGCTACGCGCCTCTCTATTCTAATGGGCTCTACCCCAGGCAATGATTCGCGTTTTAATGAGGATAAGGTAGAAGCTAAGCGTAATTTTATAAATAAGCTTTGGAATATTTCTCGGTTTATTCTCAGTTCGGTTGATGAAAAAGATTTTGATGTTCCGATTGATAAGATGCCGGCCGTTAAAACTAATGCTGATAAATGGATTCTAAATAGCTTAACTACATCAGTTAAAATAGTTGACGGATATTTAGCTAATTTTAATTTTTCTTTAGCGGCTGATGAGTTGGTTGATTTTACCTATAATAAGCTGGCTGATTGGTATCTGGAAATAGCTAAAATAGAAAAAGATAAAGAGGAAATATTAATTTATATTTTGAAAAATTTATTAATTATTTGGCACCCCTTTATTCCCTTTGTGACTGAATCAATTTGGGCTAGCTTTAATGAATCTGTTTTAATGGTTGAAAGATGGCCAAAAATGTCTTTAGAAAATAAAGACTGGTCTAATACCGAGTCAGAAAATAAAATTAAAAAAATTCAAGAAATTATAATTGCCATCAGAAATGCCCGCAGCGAAAATAAGATAGAGCCGGCTCAGAAACTGGAAGCAATTATTTATAGCCCTGATGCTAAATTCTTAGAGCCAGAAAAAGAACTGATTATGGGGCTAAAAACCGGTCTAAGTAGTTTAACTATTAAAGTTAAGGGTGAAAAAATTGATAAAGCAATAGTCGTCCCGGTTGGGGAAACGGAAATTTATTTAATTGGAACGATTGATGAGGCTAAAGAACGAGAGCGGCTTGGCAAAGAAAAAGAACAGCTAGAGAAATTGATCGCTCTACAGGAGACAAAATTAAATAATATTGACTTCGTATCTCGAGCGCCGGAAACGATTGTTAAGGCTGAGAAAGATAAGCTGGCTAATTATAAATTAGAGCGGGATAAAATAGTTAAAAATATTCAAAATATATGACCTTGAAAAATTATTTAGGCGTCATGGCGGTTTTAACAGCTGTTTGCTGGGCGATTTTTTTCTTTGTCGCTGGCTTAGTTGATCCGACGGCCACTAACTGGCTGGGGTTTACTTTATTTTATTTAGCTCTTTTCGCCTCTCTAAGCGGAACTATCGCTTTAGTGGGATTTATAATTCGTTTTATAGCTTTAAAGAAAGAATTAGCTTTTAATTTAGTCAAAATCGCTTTTCGTCAGTCCTTTTCCCTCTCTTTGTTTATAATAATTTTACTGATATTGAAGGCCCAGCAATTGTTTAATTGGTTAAATTTAATTATGTTGGTCATGATCTTTGCAATTTTGGAGTTATTTTTGATTAGTTATAAGAAAAACAGATAAATATATGAAAGCGAAATTAAATAAATTACGCGCTGACTTCTTATCGCAATTAGCGCAAGCTAAAAACAATGAACATTTGCGCGATTTGGAATTGCGCTTCTTATCGCGAAAAGGCGAGCTGAGTGCTGCAATGCACGAATTAAAAGATTTAAGTCTAGATTTGCGCCAGGAATTAGGAGGATTAGCTAATAGCCTAAAAGAAGAACTGCAAAGCAAATTTGCTGAGGCCAGCCAGATAATTAATAATTATGCGGCTAAGAGCGAGGTCGTAGATGTTAGCCTGCCGGGAGCGCCTTTGCCAAATGGCCATCTTCATCCTATTACTATAATTCAGAATGAATTAGAAGATCTTTTCTCTTCCTTAGGATTTATGATTGCGGATGGGCCGGAATTAGAGAGCGATTATTATAATTTTACAGCCTTAAATATGCCGCCGCATCATCCCGCGCGCGATATGCAAGATACTTTTTATATTGATTCAAAGAATAAAGAGGGCCAGTATGACCTAGTGATGCGCACCCACACCTCTCCAGTCCAAATAAGAACCATGCAGCGCTACGGGGCGCCCCTAAAAGCTATTATGCCAGGACGCTGTTTCCGCAATGAGGCGACTGACGCCAGGCACGAACACACTTTTTATCAAGTAGAGGGATTAGTAATAGATAAGAATATTAATTTTGCCAATCTAAAGAGTTTATTAGAAATAGTCGGCCAAAAATTATTTGGCCCCAATACTAAATTACGAATGCGCCCTAAATTCTATCCTTTTGTTGAACCAGGCAACAATGGCGAATATACTTGTTTCTTATGCCAGGGCAAGGGCTGCCGGGTTTGTAAATACTCGGGCTGGCTAGAAATAGTCGGCGCCGGCCTGGTTCACCCTGATGTTTTACGAGCGGGCGGGATTGACCCCGATGTTTATTCTGGGTTAGCTTTCGGTTTCGGCTTGAATCGCTTGGCCATGCTTAAATATAATATTAATGATATTCGTTTATTTAATAGCGGGGATATTAAATTTTTAGAGCAATTTTAATTATATGTATATTTCTTATAATTGGTTAAAAGATTTAGTAAAATTGCCAGCTAAGACTAGCCCTGAGGAAATTGCTGCTGAGCTTACCAGCCGCACAGTTGAAGTAGAGGGCATAACAAGACAGGCCGATCAATTTAATTTAGTAGTAGTCGGCAAGGTTTTGGAGGTTAATAAGCACCCTAACGCCGATAGATTGCGGGTGACTAAAGTTGATGTTAAAAAGGAAAAATTAACGATTGTCTGCGGCGCGCCAAATGTAGCTGTCGGACAATTAGTTCCTGTCGCTTTAGTAGGAGCTGTCTTGCCTAATGGTTTAGAGATAAAGGAGGCGGAAATACGCGGCGAAAAATCTTATGGCATGATTTGTGCTGAAGATGAATTAGGTCTAGGAAAGGACCACGCGGGCATATTAGTTTTAAAGGAAGGGGCTAAAATAGGAGAACCTTTTGCTAAATATTTGCGAGCGGACGATGTAATTTTTGAAGTTGATAATAAGTCTCTGTCTAATCGTCCCGACTTATGGAGTCATTATGGTTTAGCGCGAGAATTAGCGGCGATTTTTTCCCTTAGCCTTAAGCCATACGCTAAATTAATCAGCCGCTTAGAATTTCCTGATAAAAAGGGGGCGCAATTAGATATTAAAGTAGAAGATAAAGAATTATGTCAGAAATATCAGGCGGTCAGAGTGGAGAATATCAAAGTTAGTGAGTCGCCTGACTGGTTGAAGGAAAAGCTGATTGCCGTTGGGCAAAAACCAATAAATAATATTGTAGATTTGACCAATTATGTTATGTTGGAAATCGGGCAGCCTCTTCATGCTTTTGATGCCGATAAAGTGAAGAAAATTGTGGTTAGAAAATCTGTAGCTGGGGAGCATATCGTGACTTTAGATGGGAAAGAGCGATCTTTGGTTGATGGTGATTTGGTAATTGCTGATGGAAAGAAAATAATCGCTATTGCCGGTGTTATGGGCGGGCAAAACAGCGAGATTGATGATAAGACCAAATCTCTGATTTTAGAATCAGCTAATTTCCAAGGCATTTCTATCCGCAAGACCGCTTCCCGGTTAGCCTTAAGATCAGAGTCGTCAATTCGTTTTGAAAAATCCCTTGATCCTTTTTTAACTGAGACGGCTCTGCTTAGATTTTTAACTCTGCTTAAAGAAATTTCTCCTGAGGTTAAAATTGTTAGCGCTTTAGCGGATGTTAACAGCGTGAGCCACGAAGAGAAAAAAATTTCCTTGTCGCTTATTTGGCTGAATAATAAAATTGGCCAGGTGATACCTAGAGAAAAAGTGGTGGGAGTTTTAGAAAAATTAGGTTTTAAAATAAAAGGGCAAGACGATGAACTGGAAATTACTATTCCTTCTTGGCGTGCCACTAAAGACATTAATATAAAAGAGGATATTGTTGAGGAGGTATTGCGCTTATATGGTTATGATAATATTGAGTCTGGATTGCCAGTTCAAATTTTAAATCGCCCAGAGGTGAATATAGAAAGATTATGGGAAAGAAAAATAAAGAATATTTTATCTCTTAAATATTCTTTGACAGAGGTTTATAACTATTCTTTTATTGGCGAAGATAATCTTAAGAAAGCTGGCTTGGAATTTTTTGATTATTTGCGGATGGCCAATCCGTTAGCGGAAAATCAAGCTCTATTAAGGCAGTCATTAATTCCTGGCTTGGTTTATAATATAAAAAATAATCAGGCTAGATATGATAGTTTGAGGCTATTTGAATTAGGCAGCGTGTTTTTTAACATTCCAGGAAATTTGAAGAAGGATGCGGTCAGTTTAGACACGCTTCCCCATCAGGAAAAGCGCCTGAGTTTGATTTTGGCCGGTGAAGAGGCTAACCAGCTAGGAGAGCTAAAAAGTGTAATAAACAATTTTTTTCAGAGTTTGTTCGGTTATCAGATTGAAACCGAGTTTTCCGCTCTTGATCATAAGCCCGGTTGGGCAAGTGAGACAGCTTCGGCTAGAATACTAGTTGCGGGCCATGATTTAGGATTGATTGCGGAAATTAATAAAGCGGTAGTTAAAAATGTTAATATTAAGAAATCAGTAGCGGCAGTTGAGATAAACTTTAATTCTTTAATTGATCTGTTGTCTGGTTGGCCTGGCTTTCGTTTTGAGGAGGCGCCAAAATATCCTCCGGTTACCAGAGACATTTCTTTTGTAGTAGAAGATAAAATATTGTATAATGATTTAAGGAGTGAAATAAAAAACTTTCACCCCTTAATTAGGTCGGTTGAGCTTTTTGATATTTATACTGGGAATAAGTTGTTGGGTGGTCAGAAGAGTTTAGCTTTTCATTTAAGCTACCAATCTGACGAACAAACCCTGACCGCTTTAGCAGTTGATAAAATCCAGACAGATTTAATTAAGCATTTAGAACAAAGGTTTGAGGCTAAGCTAAGAAATTTTTAAAATATTAAAATATAATAACTTATGTTTTCTTCTTCTAATGATATATTAAATTTGGTTTTGTCGGTTTGTTTAGTGGTTTTAACCTTTTTCCTCTCCTGGGCTATATATTATTTTGTCGCCAGTGTCCAGCGTATCCATAACATTATTAAGAGAGTAGAGAGTGGTTTAACTAAGGCCGAGGAAATTATGGACATCGCTCGTGATAAATTAAAAAATAGCGCGGCCTATTTCATGATATTAGGGGAAATTGCTAAGAAGGCCATGGAGTTTGTAAATGAAAAAAGAGAGAAAAGAGCCGCCACTAAATCTTCGGCTAAAAAGGGCAAGTAAAATTGTAATTTAAATAATAAAAAAGGCCTTTTAAAAGGCCTTTTTTATTATTGGTGGTAATTTTTATTTAGTATAACCGCAGGATTTGTCGTTGCATTTTATTTCGCCGCTTTTATCATTAATTAGCAGAGTGCCGCAATTAGGGCATTTTTCTCCAGTCGGCTGCCCCCAGTAAGCATTTTTACATTTAGGATAAGCTGAACAGGCATAGAAGGCTCCTCGTTTACTGAACTTCTTTACTATTTTCCCCTGACCGCAAGCCGGGCAGTCTATTTCCTTGCCTTCGCCGGGTTGAGCGATATTTTTAATGTTTTTGCATTTTGGATAAGCTGAGCAGGCTAAGAAAGGCCCATACTTCCCTACTCGCACTTTCATGGCCGCGCCGCATTTATCGCAAACTTCTCCAGAATATTTTTTTTCTAGTTCTAGTGTTTTAGCGTCTGGTTCTTTTTTTTCATAGGTCCCGCCGCCCGCCATTTTTTTGATATTTTTACAATCGGGAAAAGCGCTGCAGGCTAAAAATTTTCCGTAACGCCCCGTTTTGATTATCATGGCCGCGCCGCATTTATCGCAAACTTCAGTTGATGTTTCTTCTGGCATAATATCTTTTTTATTAATTTCTTCGTATTTATTTTTCAGATTGTCGTGAAACTCTGAATAGAATTCACCGATAACTGGCTGCCATTTTTTTTCTCCGTCAGCAATAGAATCTAGATCGTTTTCCATTTTGGCGGTAAAAGCGTAATCAACTATTTTGGGGAAATGCTTAATTAACAATTCGGTTACCACAAAGGCGATGGCGGTTGGTTTTAACTTCTTATTTTCATCGCGCTCTACATAATTACGGACAATGATAGTGCTAATGGTCGGAGCATAAGTAGAGGGGCGGCCTATTCCATGTTTTTCTAGTTCTTTGACTAGGCTGGCATCGGAATAGCGAGCTGGCGGGTTAGTGGAATGCTGGTCGGTCCGCAATTCTAATAATTTTAAAGACTGGCTTTCTTTAAGATTTGGAAGTTCCTGCTCTTTAGTTTTCTCTGGCCAGATTTTTAAATAACCAGGAAAAATTAAGATTTGGCCGCTGGCCCGGAAGGTATAAGCCTCTTTTTTATTTATAGCTTTTACGTCAATAATGGTCGCGGCTAAAGTAGCGGCAGTCATTTGGCTAGAGATAGCTCTTTGCCAGATTAAGCGGTATAGGCGTTCCTGCCCTTTTTCTAATTTGCCAGCCAATGATTCTGGAGTAGCAGTAGCCTCAGTCGGCCTAATTGCTTCATGAGCCTCTTGAGCATTTTTACTTTTATTTTTAAACACCCGACCACCTTTAGTGACATACTCAGCGCCCAAATTCTCCTTAAGCCAGGCCTCAGCTTCGCTTAAGAATTTTGGTGATAGGTTAAGCGAATCAGTGCGCATATAGGTGATGTGGCCCTGTTCATATAATTTTTGAGCTAGCGTCATTGTCTGTTTGGCGCTGAATCCTAAGTGGCGGTTGGCTGATTGCTGTAAGGTAGAGGTTGTGAAAGGAGCGGCCGGATTTTTGTTGACCTGTTTTTTTTCTATTTTATCAATAGAATATTCGGCGGAAAGGAGGGTTTCTTTTAGTCTATCCGCGTCTGTTTTTTTTATTTCTAGTTTATTGAAAGTTTTGTTATGTATTTTGTATAAGTCGGCGGTAAATTTGCTATTATTTTCATCGCTAGCCAAATCGGCCGACAAGCTCCAGTACTCTTCGCTAGTAAAAGCCTGAATTTCTTTTTCCCTTTCTACTATTAATCTAGTGGCGACGCTTTGCACGCGGCCCGCTGAAAGGCCCTTAGCTACTTTTTTCCAAAGGAAGGGTGATAGTTCATAACCAACTAAACGATCAAGAACGCGTCGCGCCTGTTGGGCATCAACCATGTTATTATCAAGAATTCTAGGTTTATCAAGCGCCTCTAAAATGGCATTTTTAGTTATTTCATGGAAGACAATCCTTTTAGTTTCGGTTTCTTTTAATCCTAAAGCCTTAATCAAGTGCCAGGCGATAGCTTCTCCTTCGCGGTCTTCGTCCGAAGCTAAAATAACCTCAGCCGATTTCTTAGCGGCGGCCTTTAGGCTGCTGACAGTTTTTTTTGCTTTAGTCGGTATAACATATTTTGGGATAAAGCCGCCCTCAATGTCTATGCCCATTTCGCTTTTTGGCAGATCGCGAATATGGCCGAATGATGATTCAACCTGATAATTTTTATCCAAAAATTTGCTAATTGTCTTTGCTTTAGTTGGAGATTCAACGATTATAAGTCGCATAAATATTTATAGCTTATTTTAAATCATAGCTGTATCCGTTGTTTTCAGCAAGGCCTTCAATTTCTAATATACTTAGTGTACTATTTATTGTTGCCATGTCAAGTTTAGTTTTTTTGTTTATTTCATCAGCCGTTATCCTTTCTGATTTGTCATGAACATTTTTTAAGATAGCATAGATTATTTTTTCGGCCTCCGTTTTTCCTAAGAAAGTATTTATTTTAGTTGCGGCCTGGGGTGACATTAGCGGTTCAGTGCTTATCTTAAATATTTCTAGAATATCGCTGGCTTCCGTAATTGTTTTGGCGCCGGACTTAACAAGCCAGTTGGTGCCGATTGAAAAATAAGAAAATATGCTTCCCGGAACAGCCAAGACTTCGCGGTTTTCCTCTAAGGCATAGCGAGCCGTTATTAAAGAGCCGGATTTCTGTCCTGCTTCTACTACTAAAGTAGCTTGGGATAACCCAGCGATTAGGCGGTTGCGGAGGGGAAAATTCTGTTTATAGGCCGGTGTGCCAGGCGGATATTCAGAAATTAAGGCGCCGCCTGATTTAACAATATCTTTGGCTAGAGCCCGATTTTGATAGGGATAGATATCGTTGTCTTTTAGTCCTGAGGCTAGAACCGCTAAAGTCCTCCCGCCCGCCTCAATCGCTGCTTGATGAGCCAAGGCATCAATGCCAAGAGCTAGGCCGCTTACGATTTCAATTTCATTCTTTGTTAAATGAGGTACGAGAGATTGTACTATCTTTTCTCCATAGGAGCTATGATTTCTGGAACCAACTACAGCTAAGCGGCGAGCAGCGCTATCGCCTAATGATCCTTTAAAATATAAAACGAATGGCGGATTAGATATTTCTTTTAAATATTGAGGATAATTTTCCTCCTTCCAAGTGATAAAGTTAATTCTCTCTTTTTTTAGCTCCTCTAAAATTTGATCTAGGCAAAAAGATTTTCTCCAAGCAATAAATTCTGTTATTAGCTTGGTTTTTAGCCCAGCCCTTAATAAATCATTGTAGTTAGCTTGGAAGGCTGAATGCAGGTCGGGAAAATAATTTTCTAAATGTGAGAATCCTGTTGGACCAATTTTTTGGAAGCAGCTAAAGGCCAGATAATATTTTCTGTCCTTGGCTAGTTTGTTTGTATCCATAGTTGTTAAAATAAAATCCTCCTAAGATTTTTAGGAGGATTTTATTATTTTAGGTCTTTGATATTTAATTTGGCGAACAGCTCGGGTAACTTTTTTTGTTCTTCGGCGCCGAATGAGCTGAGAACGAATTTATCAGGTGGGATATGGGTTTTGAGCAGCTCATTTTTTATGCCCAGACGAAGCCTACGGAATTTTTTAGTTTTTAGATAATCAATAATTGATTGAACGCCGTTATGCCCAGCGCTCCCGGAATCAGAGGCAATTTTATAAGTACCGAATTCAAGATCTAGTTCGTCATGGATAACTGTTAAGACGTCGTTGAGAGAGGAATCCTTTTTATTAATTAATCCCAGACTCTTTGGCAGTAGTCCGTAATAATTCATTATTTTTTGAACGGTTTGGCCGGAATTATTCATAAAGCCAAGCGGTTTTACAAATAATAAATCCCCGTCTTCATAAATGAGGGCGTTAAATTTTTTATTGGTCAGCCATTTGGCGTCTTTTAGTAAGTAATCCAGAGCGAGCCAGCCAATATTATGCCTAGTATTTTTGTATTGTTCGCCTGGATTGCCTAATCCGACGATGATATGCATATTATTTTTCGTTATATGTAGTATGAGATTTTTTATGTTTAGTGACGCGCACATTAAGAGGGGTGCCGATGAAGCCGTGCCTTTCTCTTAGGCGGTTTTCCATGAAGCGGACATAAGAAAAATGTAAGTCGTCGTTGGGGCCAATGCGCAGGACAAAGACAGGCGGGTTATTTTTATCTTGTCGGAATTCATAAATGCGCGGCACTTTAGTCCCCTTGCCTTTGGCAGGACGATGAATTTTAACGACCGCTTTCATGAATTTTTCACATTGCGAGTCGCTGAGTTGTAATTTTCTCTGTTTATCAATGTCTATAATCAGATCTAGTATCTTATGAACTTTTTCTCCGGTTCGAGCGGAAATAAATTGAATGGGTGCCCAAGTAGCAAAAGGCAATTTGTCATAAATAATTTCCGTCCACTTCTTAGTGTCATGTTCTTTAACTTTGTCCCATTTGTTAGCGATAAAGACTAGACTTTTGCCGCGTTCCACTATTTCTTGGATTAATTTGGCGTCCTGATGCGTAATTGGTTCGCTAATATCTAAGACCAGTAGAGCGATATCCGCTTTTTCTAGAGAGGTTAATGATTTAATAATGCCGTATTTTTCAAAGCCGGTTACATTGCGACTGTGGCGGGCGATTCCGGCCGTGTCAATTAATTTTATTCTATGGTCATGGTAGGAAATTTCAGTATTTTGCGGTTCACGTGTGGTATGGGCAATGGGGCTGACTATTACTCTTTCATAGCCTAAGATGGCATTTAAAAGGGATGATTTGCCGACATTAGGCTTCCCAATAATACAGGCTTTTATCATCTCCTCGTCCTTATCATTATAAATTTTCTTATTTTTTCTAGCCTTATCTAAATAATCAATGACTACATCAAGGAGATCGCCGGTTCCTAAACCGCTAGCGGCTGATATTACAAATGGCTCCCCTAGCCCCAGCTTATTAAACTGAGCGGCTTCTGAAGCTGATTTGAAATTATCTATTTTATTAGCTACAACCCAAGTTTTATTTTTGTAATTTTTATTCTTTTTTAATTGGCTGGCCAGCTCTTTATCTTCTGGCAGTAATCCAGCCTTAGCGTCTACTAATAATATTATTAAGTCAGCGCTATTTAAATAAGAAATAGCCTGCTTTTGAGTTTGGCTATCTATATCTAGGCCGTCTATTTTTTTGCTTAAGGTGCGCGGGTTAATTATGCCCGCGGTATCAACTAATTCAAAAGCGCTGTTTGACCATTCCACGGACCCTAAATTGCTGTCGCGGGTTGTTCCGGCGACATCAGAAACTAAAGCCTGCCTCTTTTCAGTTAGGCAATTAAAAAGAGTTGATTTGCCGACATTAGTCCTTCCGCAGATTACTACGAGAGGCAAATTTTTTTCAGATTTTCTGTTCATAGATTCTATTTGTTAGCGTCAGTTCCTAAAATAAGCATGAAGTCGGGCAATGTGCCAGAGGTTTGGTAGCTAATCCACTCCGGAGAGTCGTAGGCTTGTAAGGCGCCAGTAATTTTTTTAAGCGCTTCTAGGGATTCTAGTTTAGCGCCAGATGATAAGTCATAGACCGTAGTCTGTTCATAATTTCTAACCGGAGCATTGCCAGTTTTGATTATAGCAAAGTTTGATTGTTCTAAAACTGAAGCCGTTTTGCTCGCCAGACCGGCAACCCAGGTCCCATTTAAAATCATAATGCTGGCATTATCACTGATGGTAATATTTTTTTCCTCGGGCGCTTCAGTAGGGGCTGCGGTTTCGGTAGGAAAAATATTTTTGACCATATTTATGATAGCCGCAAAATTTCCGGATCTAGGGGTTAGGATATAGGCGCCATCTTCGCCTGTCCCGGAAATTAAGAAGCCATCCGGCGCATCACTCAAGACCTTATTTATTATTTGAGACCGGTTAACGTCCTTAAATAATTCCCAAAGGCGCAAGATTTCCCAAGTACTGAGATTGGTGGAAATATTTTTGTTAAACTGATTGGCTAATTTTGTAACTGTAACAGGGTTAAGCAAAGTGCGGCTGGATAGCAATTTTTCTTTTACAGCCTCTAAAACTAATTGTTGCCGTTTGGCTCTGGCAAAATCAGATCCCTCTGAACTAGAAGAATGGCGGCTACGAGCGTATTTTAAAGCCATTGATCCATTCATGGATTGCCAGCCTTTATCAAAATGGAGGTGCTCAAACCGGGCGTAATAATTAGGGTTGTCTTCTTGACCGTAAGCTGGATAGGTATAATCGTCAAAATTGTTTTCAACATTTATTTCTATTCCGCCTAGTTCGTTAATAATATTGACGAAGCCGTTAAAGTCCGCTCGGACATAATAATCAATTGGTATCTGTAATAAGTCGCTGATGGCCTGAGAAGTCGCTTCCCCTCCGCTACCTGGAGTTTTTTGTTCAGCGTAAGCATTGACGCTGTTTATCTTTCGCCAACCGCTGACGGGTGAAACCAGGTCTCTGGGAATAGAAACCATAGAGACTCGTTTAGTTGACGGCTGGAAACTGGCCAGCATGATGGTGTCGGTTAGATAAGCGCCATCATGCCCTTCTCCGCCCATGCCTAAAAGTAAAATATTAACTCGGTCATTTTCTTCGCCCTTTAACTTATTGTCAGCACTAGGGACAAGTCCTCTGATTTTGTTAAAAATATTTATCTCAGAAAACCAAGCCGTCGCATTCTGGCTAGAAATTAAAACTCGTCCCGAAAAGATTAAGGCAATAACAATTATCGCAATCGTGTAAGTTACGAAACGCTTTTTCTTCTTGCTGTTTATAATGGGCTCAAGATCTTCTGGTTCGCTAGAAAATTTATTTTCTTTTCTTAGTCTAGCTTCCTCTTCTTCCATTTTTTGTTTGAAATCAATCATAGCTCTTTTTAATAAAAAACATCACTCAACAGAATCTAGAATGTTAGGGGTTTTAGTTGTCGGGCTACCCGGAATTGAACCGGGGTCACACGCACCCGAAGCGTGTATAATACCGTTATACCATAGCCCGTTTTCAGAGTTAACCGGTGGACTTGAGGGGACTCGAACCCCTTACCTCTGCAATGCGAATGCAGCGCTCTACCAGATGAGCTACAAGCCCTTACCTCAAAAGTCGGGGTGCCGGGAATTGAACCCGGGCTACATGCACCCCATGCATGCGTACTACCGTTATACTACACCCCGGCGAACAAAAAAGGGATTACGACCCTTTATCTCATATTACCAATAAGGGATTAATTTTTCAAGCCCGATAAAATACTCTTTATTTGCTAAAAAGACGCAAGTAAATTACAATATTAGTAAGAAAAACAATAGCTATAAGTTATAAATATGTTACATCAAAAAACCATTTTTTCAGGGATTAAGCCCAGCGGTTCGCTTCACATTGGCCAATATATTGGTGCCGTTTCTCAATGGGTGGAGATGCAGAAAGAATATAACTGTATATTTTCAATAGTAGATTACCACGCTATTACCGTAAAACAGAACCCTGATGAGCTCCGGAAGAGGATTTTAGAAATTACCAAGATTTATTTAGCGGCTGGAATTGATCCAACTAAATCTATTATATTTCAACAATCGGCCGTTCCCTCTCATACTGAGCTAGCTTGGATTTTTAATTGTTATGGGGCCCGTATCGCTGATTTACTTAAGATGACTCAGTTTAAGGATAAGGCGGGAAAAAATCAAGAATCGGTTAGCGTCGGGTTATTTGATTACCCCGTTCTTATGGCCGCTGATATATTATTGTATGATACTGATGTCGTCCCAGTGGGAGAGGATCAGAAGCAGCATGTGGAATTGGCGCGGGATATTGCGCGGCGGTTTAACGGGGAATTTGCTGATACCTTCAAGATACCCCAATCCATAGTACGCAAAGAAGGGGCGAGAATAATGTCTTTACTAGATCCGTCTAAAAAAATGAGCAAGAGCGAAGAAAATCAGAATAACTGCGTTAATTTACTAGATGATATTGAGGTGGCAAAGAAAAAGATAATGCGCGCCATGACTGATTCGGGCAGTGAAATAGTTTATGATCCAGAAACTAAGCCGGCGATTGCTAATTTGTTAACTATTTATGCTCAATTAGGCGGACGACAAATCCCTCGGTTAGTGAGAGATTACGCTGGCAAGGGGTATGGTGACTTCAAAAAAGATTTAGCAGAAGTAGTAGCTAAGTTTTTGACCGATTTTCAAACTAAATATAATAAAATATCGGATAAAGATGTAATTAGAATCTTAGCTGAGGGGCAAGAAAGAGCGGCAAAATTAGCTGATGAAAAGATTAATAAGGTTAGAAAGCTTATTGGCGTCAGATAATTTAAATTATTTAAATACTATGTCTAAGACTAAAAGATTAGACTTCTTGATGATTATAATCATCCCGATGCTTACGGCGGTTGTCTTATCGCTATGGCGAGCGAATTTTTTTCTGTCTACCATATTATTATTTGGCCTACCTTCTCTATATTTGATTTATAAATACGGCGCGGCGGTTAAAAAAACTTTTATTTTTTCCGTCGTTTTTTCTGTCCCCTTTACCTTCATCCTTGATTATTTGATTTCTAGAGATAGGGGCTGGTATATAATAGATACAATTTTTTCTTTCCGCGTTTTTGATGTAATTGCCCTTGAACAATTTCTTTGGGGATTTCTGTGTGTTTTTTATATAGTAATTTTTTACGAATACTTTTTAGATGAGACTGAGCCGAGGCCGATTATTCCTCTATTAAATAAGGCTGGAGAATCAGCTCAAAGGCATATGGAATATTTCTCTATCGCCTTATCTATAGTCTTATTTATATTTGTTGCCCTGGCCTTTTGGGCGCCAGAATTATTAGTTTTAGATTATGCTTATTTAATTCTGGGAATTTTATTGGGAGTAATACCTTTAACAATATTTCTGTTCCGTTTTCAAGATTTAGTAGTGAGATTTTTTGCGTCTACTGTTTATTTTATATTTTTTTCTATGATTGTAGAGTATACCGGATTAAAGCTTAACCACTGGGTATTCCCTGGGCATCATTTCTTAGGGATGATTAATTTTTTTGGCTTCCCCATCCCCTATGAAGAAGTAATATTATATTTTTTCTTTTCTGCGCCTATAGTTTTAGCCTACTATGAATTTTTTTGTGATGACAGGCAGTAGATATTGCTCGTAAATTCAGCAGATAATTATAATAGAAACAAAAAAGCCGCTTTTTAAGCGGTTTTTTATATAATCATGAAATGAAATTATGAGTCTAATTAGCATCAATTCGTTGTTGCCTCGCGGCAACCACTCTAACATCTAAGTTAGAGGCGACTAATTCTTCATTCACTTGGAAAGAAGAATTTTCTCCCTAGAAAGGAGGTGATCCATCCACAGCTTCCGCTACGGATGCCTTGTTACGACTTCACCCTTCTCGCTGATCTCACCGTGGTTCCTCAGTAAAGAGGAGCTTCGGGTGCTATCAACTTGCCTGATGTGACGGGCGGTGTTCTAAGATATTCTTGAACATTACTGCTCACGATTCTTCGGCCGCCGGACGCACGGTTTTCCCGTATCCTGGCGGAACTTCTGTTCCACTAATTAATCCATCATATTTATTTATCTTTTTCTTTAAGACAAGCAATTTTTGCATTCCTGATTTTGTTAGATGGTCTTTTGATGACATGATTTCTACAGCTTGGCAGAACAAATTGAAACTAAGTTTCTTTTTTGCTTGCAATCTGTATTCTTTGAAAAAAGGAATTACCTTATTTCTTAGTTCGACTAAGGAACCAACTTTGAATTTAACATGAGGATACCAATTGTATCTTTCATAATTCAGAGTGTAGATGTTTCCACAATCTAATGTCCTTTTTAGTCTCTCTAATATTTCTCTGTCATCTGCTCTTAGTTCAATTTCAAACACTAACTTTACATCTAATCCGTGCCGTCTTTCTTTGTGTTTGTAAATTGAAATACTGAAGCAACCTTCTCCATCTACAAAACCAGCAATATAATATGGATTTAAAACAGAATTCGCTCCTTCCTCAACTTTTTGCTGAGTACTACGAGCTCTGCAGACCTCTTGTTTTTCTTTTGAGTTGTTTGCACTTCTCATACCTTGATTATAATATAAATCGAGGAAAAAACAAGATCTCCCTTCGTATCCTATTAGACATTTTGATACATTTTGACTCCAATTACT